>JAGAGL010000098.1:0-140043 GCA_017627595.1 Oribacterium sp.
ACCCAAATCCTGATTATCTAAAATTGAGTCATTATAACCTGCTATTCAGAATGACCCAAATCCTGATTATCTGAAATTGAGTCATTATAACCAGCCATTCAGGATGACTCAAATGCTGGTAACCGGAATATGGGTCAATGTAATGCCTTGTTCACTGCGAAAATAAGGCATCCTGGCTGAACTGTTACAAAAAAGATCCGGCAGACATCCAATATAAAACGTTAATCATTGACGTTTTTTATATTGGATGTCTGCCGGATCAGAATTACATGTCACCGGCTGAACTACTTAATTCAGAATCCGTTTTATTTCTTTGTAATATATCCCTTGGCTGCAAGGTACTCTGCCGCCTCAACTCCACCGCCTGCTGCGCCGCGAAGTGTATTGTGGCTGAGACCTACAAACTTCCAGTCATAGATGGAATCCTCACGGATTCGCCCGATGGAGATACCCATACCTCTCTCGTAATTAACATCGAGAGCAACCTGCGGACGATTATCATCCTCAAGATACTGTATAAAGTGCTCGGGAGCTGAAGGAAGCTTAAGTGCCTGAGGCTCACCTGAATACTCTCTCAGCGCCTGTACAAGCTCTTCCTTTGTCGGGTTCTTGCGGAACTTAACAAATACTGTTGCAGTGTGTCCATTGAGGATAGGAACACGGATGCACTGTGCGGAGATCCTGATATCCTCAGCAAGCTCGATATGATCACCCTTAAAGGTACCAAGTACTCTCAAAGGCTCCTTCTCTGACTTTTCTTCCTCACCGCCGATATATGGAATGATATTATGCTCCATTTCAGGCCATGACTCAAAGTTCTTTCCTGCGCCGGAAATAGCCTGATATGTGGAAACGATAACCTCGTATGGCTCGAACTTACGCCATGCGGCAAGAGCCGGTGCATATGACTGAATGGAACAGTTAGGCTTAACAGCGATAAATCCGCGGGTTGTACCGAGTCTCTTCTTCTGAGCCTCGATAAGCTGATAATGATCCGGGTTGATCTCAGGTACTACCATAGGAACATCCGGTGTCCATCTGTGAGCAGAATTGTTGGAGACAACCGGAGTTTCTGTCTTGGCATAAGCCTCCTCAAAAACACGGATCTCATCCTTCTTCATATCTACTGCAGAAAATACAAAATCGACGTCCTTTACAACTTCATCAATCTTGGAAACGTCCTTTACGATCATGCCCTTAACCGACTCGGGCATCGGAACATCAAGCTTCCATCTTCCTTCAACCGCCTTCTCATAGGTCTGTCCTGCAGATCTTGGTGAAGCAGCAAGTGTTGTAAGCTCAAACCATGGGTGATTCTCAAGAAGTGTGATGAATCTCTGTCCAACCATACCTGTTGCACCGAGAACGCCAACTTTTAATTTCTCCATAACTGTTTTCTCCTCTTCTATAGACGCACTTTTCACCGATTGCTTCTGACAAACAAAGGCCTGGCATCTCGGTTCTATAAATGCCTGTTATTCACCGGTTATTTCCGACATACAGATGCCGATATATTCAGCCCTTCTGATTAATGCAAAAAATATCCCTTTGCTCTTTTATATTACTAAAAGCTATGTAAATCAATAAACTTTTAATTATATCTAGTTTAAGCTATGGCTATAACGTGAATTATATGTCGATTTTTTTACCATAACCCGCGATTATGTTTAATGTTTAGTCCCTTTTCCTGCCCTGTTGGCAAGCTTAAGTCTGTTAAGTGACAGCATCTTTCCGTTTACCTTTATATCCACAGGATCAACGCCCATAAGGTAGACATCTCTCAGCTCATCACCCTTTCCGAGTTTGATGGCAACAACTCCCTTACTGTTCTTCTTCTGTAAAGGTACATCACTGAGAGAGCATCTCAGGAAATAACCGTCTCCGGTTCTGAATACGATGTCCGTCTCATAACCCATCACCTGAATGCTTACCACTTTATCACCATCGTTAAGCTTTGTGGCAGCCACAAGCTTGTTCGCGGTTTCAAACTCGCTTGCCTCAACCAGCTTCACCATAGCGTCCTTTGTAGCGAATACAAGAGTCTTGCCGTTAAGTACCGATTTGACATTTACATAAACGATCTCTTCGTCATTTGCATTGTACTTACTGATATTGTCGATAGGTATACCCTTGTCCTTGAATTTACCGAGAGGCACATCCTGGCACTTTATCTGATGCATATTGCCCTTATCGGTAAATATAAGCACTCTGTCTGTCGACTTACACTTGAAGATAAACCTGCTTTCGGACTCAAGAGCTTCCTGATTACGCTGGTAAGTAGCATCATCTATCATCTTGCAGTATCCAAACTTGTCCTGAACATAGTATCCGTCTATTTCCTGGACTTCCTTATCATTGAATACCGCTTCCCTGCCGTCCTCTATAAGAGTTCTTCTGGGCTTTGCATACTGGGACTTTATGAACATAAGGTCTTCGGAGATAACCTCATTCATACGGTCACGGCTTCCAAGGATACCCCTGTACTCCTTTATCTTCTTGAGAGTCTCTGCATGACGCTTTTTCAGTTCGATAAGCTCGAGACCGATGAGCTTGCTGAGCTTCATGTCCAGGATTGCCTGAGCCTGCCGCTCTGTAAATGTAAACTCCCTGATGGTTGCTTCAAACTCTTTATCTCTGTCACGGAACTTAATGCCTTCAATGTCTCCCGTCATAAGAGCTTTCTTTGCATCAGCCTGGGACTTACAGCTTCTGAGAAGTGCAATGATGGCATCAATAAGGTCAACTGCCTTGATGAGACCGTCCTGAATCTCCTTCTTGTCTATCTCGGCATCAAGTAAATTCTTGTACTTCTTTCCGAGAATTTCATACTGGAACTTAAGGTATGCCTTGATGATTCCGCGAAGAGACATGGTCTCCGGGCGTCCTTCATTGATGGCAAGCATATTTACGCCGAAGGTATCCTCCAGCTTTGTTTTCTTATAAAGGACGTTCTGTATTCTTTCAATGTCAGCGCCATTCTTAAGGTCAAGTACGATGCGGATACCGTTCTTATCTGACTGGTTGGAAATGTCTGTGATTTCGGGAAGCACTCTGTTCTCCACAAGCTGTGCTGTATCCTGCATGAACTTCATGATACCCTGACCGATCATGGTGTATGGTATCTCAGTCACCACAAGCTTATCTCTGTCGGATCTTCCTTCCTTCTTTTCGAATACAAGCTTTCCTCTGAGCTTCAGCTTTCCCGTTCCGGAACGGTAAATATCCACAAGCTCTGACTTGTTGGCGATGATTCCGCCTGTAGGAAAATCAGGTCCCTTAAGATACTCCATCATATCGGCAGTTCCCATGGCAGGATTTCTGAGATAAGCAAGGATAAGGTCAATGATCTCTCCCAGATTGTGGCTTGGTGTTGATGTAGCCATACCTACTGCGATACCCTCGGAACCATTCAAAAGGAAATAGGGGATTCTGGCAGGAAGCACAACCGGCTCAGTCAATGTCTCGTCATAGTTCGCCTGGAACTCCACTGACTTATCAAGATCTGCCAGCATGCAGTCGTCGGTAAACTTTTCAAGCTTCGCCTCTGTATATCGTGGAGCCGCTGCGGAATCTCCCTCTATGGAACCGAAATTACCCTGTCCATGGATAACCGGCTGCATACGTTTGAAATCCTGTGCCATGACTACCAGTGTATCGTATATGGATGCATCTCCGTGAGGGTGATACTTACCCATGGTGTCACCCACTATACGGGCTGACTTGTAGGTTGGGTGGTCATGGTTAGCATGAAGCTGATCCATGTCGAAAAGTACTCTTCTCTGTACCGGCTTAAGCCCGTCACGAATATCCGGTACCGCTCTTGACGTGATAACGCTCATGGAATAATCCAGGTAGCTTTTCTGCATCTCCTCCGAATATTCGGTTGTTAAAATCTGTTCTGCCATAATTAATCCTTAATTATATCTATTCTCTTTACTTTGGGGCTCACAGTCATCATTTGTGTGATGCCTGTGAATTCTGCTTACATAGGACGTTTTTTACAAAACCGCCATATACGAAAAATATATCTGATGAACTGTTTCTTAGGCGTCAATCTCAGCCTCATCAGCATGATCGTGAATGAAATCGCGGCGCGGTCCAACTTCTGATCCCATAAGCATGCTGGTAACCTCAGATGCCAGACGTCCATCCTCTATCTCAACTCTCTTTAAAATTCTGTTTTCCGGATTGAGGGTTGTCTCCCAAAGCTGTTCCGGATTCATCTCACCAAGACCCTTGAATCGCTTCAGCTCATAGCTTCCAACCTTGTGGTTCTTCTGATACTTTACAAGTGCAGATTCATCATAAAGGTACTCCGGTGCCTCTTTTTTATTGTGAGGTATAGCCTGATAAAGCGGAGGCATGGAAACATAAACATGTCCCTCTGTGATAAGGTCAGGCATAAATCTGTAAAGGAAGGTAAGGAGCAGGGTATCGATATGTGAACCATCAACATCCGCATCGGTCATAAGGATGATCTTGTCATAGCGGAGTTTTGTGATATCAAAGTCATTGCCGTAGCCCTCTGAGAATCCGCAGCCAAAGGTGTTGATCATGGTCTTGATCTCAGCATTGGCAAGGACCTTATCTATGGAAGCTTTCTCTACGTTCAGGATCTTTCCACGAAGGGGAAGGATGGCCTGGGTGCGTCTGTCTCTGTGATTCTTTGCAGAACCTCCCGCAGAATCTCCCTCTACGATGAAAATCTCACACTCCTCCGGATTTTTGGAAATGCAGTTCGCAAGTTTTCCGTTTGAGTCAAAACTGTATTTTGACTTGCTGAGCATATTGCTCCTGGCTTTCTGTTCCTGCTTTCTGATCTTCGCTGATTTCTCTGCGCAGGTTATGATAGACTTTACAACCTCTACATTTCTGTCAAAATAATGCTGAAGCTCGGAATCCACTATGGATGCAACATGCTTTCCTGCCTCCTGGCTTGCAAGCTTGGTTTTGGTCTGTCCTTCAAAAATAGGATCCGGATACTTTACGGCAACTACAGCCATCATACCGTTACGGGTATCGGCACCGGTGAAGTTATCATCCTTTTCCTTGAGGAGTCCAAGCTGTCTTGCATAGCTGTTTATAAGCTGGGCAAACTTGGTCTTGAAGCCCGTGATATGGGTTCCGCCCTCCTGGGTGAAAATGTTGTTACAGAAGCCGTGAACATTCTCCTCAAAGTCATCCGTAAACTGGATACAGCACTCAAGGGTTGTTCCCTCAGACTCACCCTTGAAGTAAATCTCGGGAGTAACCTTTTCCTTCTCTTTATTTACATCCTTGACAAAGGCAATGATTCCTTCAGGCTCATGGAATTCCTTAATAACAGGAACTTCATCTCTGTTATCCCGATAATGGATGGTAAGCTCCGGGTTAAGGTATGCAGTCTCATGAAGTCTTGACTGAAGCCAGTCCTCCTTGAATCTTGTCTTTTCAAATATCTCCGGATCGGGGATAAAGGTTGTCTCTGTTCCTGTCTCCTTTGTCTTTCCCACAACAGGGAGAAGTCCCTTAACAAGCTCTGTTGTCGGTTTTCCGCGCTCATAGGTATCTTCCGAAATCTTTCCGTCCTGATAAACACGGATTCTCAGGTAGGATGACAGAGCATTAACAACTGATGAACCTACACCGTGAAGACCGCCGGAGGTTTTGTATGCCTTGCTGTCGAACTTTCCGCCGGCATGAAGGGTTGTAAGGACTACTCGCTCTGCGGAAACTCCCTTCTGATGCATGCCTACAGGGATTCCTCGACCATCATCACGAACGGTACAGGAGCCATCCTTTCCCAATGTTATCCATATATTCTTGGCATATCCCGCCAGATGCTCATCCACCGAATTGTCCAGGATTTCGTAGATGAGGTGATTGAGACCTCTGGAACCTACGGAACCGATGTACATACCGGGTCTCACTCTAACCGGTTCAAGTCCCTCCAGGACCGTGATACTCGACGCATCGTATTTCTCTGCCATTTAAAACTCCTTAAAACTCGTGCATTGCAAAATGCAATGCAATAATTATTATTAATCAGGCAGGGAATGCTTTCCCCCTACCTGTCTGCAGACCGTCTATCCGCGAAGCTGATATCTTCATTTCAGCGGTACGCAGATATCAAAATACAGCAAAATCCCGCTGCTTTTTTGCACGCAATTTCTTGAACTATATCATAAATATGACATTTTTATCAAGCTGTGGCATTTTATCAAAACCACCTGCTTTCTTAATAATACCCTCTCTTCTCCGAATTTTCCACACGTACGTTCTTTTTTATACTTACGTTTTTCTTACATATCCGTCGGTCTCCTTCATCCGAAATCACATCCAGGGATATGATGTTCCAAATTTATGTATTTTTGAAAATAATATTTATTTTATTAACCGAGATGATATAATGAATTCATCAGGTTACGTGACACGGATCATAGAATATGATCAAATTATGTTTCATCTGGAAACAGGATAAGGAGTAAAAATGGAAAACAGCTATCAGAAAATCGAAGTTACGGGAATATCATTACCACTGAAGGTTACAAGGGGACATTTCGCCACAAACCACTCTCACACCAACTATTATATAGACCTTACTACAGTCAAGACCAGAGCTTCCGAAGCTCATACTGTAGCTGCTAAGCTTGTGGAGAGATACCTTTTCGGTCTGGTCGTAGATACCATAATTTGCGATGAAGGCACAGAGGTCATAGGCGCATTTATCGCAGAAGAACTTACAAAAAGCGGCGCCATGAATACCAATGCCCACAAGACCATCTATATCATAAAGCCGGAGTTCAACACCAACTCCCAGATCATTTTCAGAGACAACATTAAGCCTATGGTAAGGGGCAAGAATGTTCTCATACTTGAGGGCTCCGTCTCCACCGGAAAATCCATAAACAAGGTTATCGAGGCTGTAAAGTACTATGGCGGCAAGTTAAGCGGTGTTACGGCTGTATTCAGTGCCATCACTGCCTACAACGGTATCCCGGTAGTTTCAGTTTACGGCAAAAACGATCTCCCGGACTATGCTTATGCCGACTACAACGAATGCCCACTTTGTAAAGCCGGCCAGCCCATCGACGGTCTCGTGAACTCCTTTGGTGTTTCTATGATCTAACCGGACGAAAAAAGAAGCTCATGCCAATGGCATGAAGCTTCTTTTTTTCATATCAAAGTGTTTTAATGAACCTGTCGAATGCAGCCTGTCCTTCCGGGGTACGCTTGTAAACTCCTGCGTCTTCAAGGACATGCATGAAGACCTTTCCGATCTCATCCCGGAGGATATCGTCGAAGTTCTCGGCATTGACCTCGATGTCACGTCTGTAATACTCCTCCATAAACTCGTCGAACCAGTCTGCGTGCTTCTCAAGCTCAGGAATATCCCTTAAGTCCTTACCGGAAAGGAATGCTTCCTTGAGCTCTGCCATCTCCTGCTTTAATCGGCTTGGAAGAACAGCAAGACCCATAACCTCGATAAGTCCGATATTTTCCTTCTTTATATGATGGAGCTTCGCATGAGGATGGTAAACTCCCAGCGGATGCTCCTCGGTGGTGATATTGTTTCGAAGCACCAGGTCAAGCTGGTACTCTTCCCCAACCTTTCTCGCTATGGGAGTGATGGTTGAGTGAGGAACACCGTCAGTCTCTGCAAAGATAAATGCAGCTTCATCAGTGTAGCCCCTCCATGCCCCGAGGATATGATCCGCAAGATCAGCTATTTTTGCAATATTCTCACCGGTAAGACGGATAACCGACATCGGCCATTTTACAACTCCGGCCTTAATATCCTCAAAGCCCGGTACAACAAAGCTTCTCTCTACAGGAGCCTTTGCCATGGCGAACTCATAGTTTCCACCCTGGAAATGCTCGTGTGCAAGGATGGAACCACCGACTATGGGAAGGTCAGCATTGGAACCCACAAAATAGTGCGGGAACTGACGGACAAAATCGAAAAGCTTCAAAAATGCGCTCTTATCGATCTTCATCGGAGTATGTTTGGTATTCAGAACGATGCAATGCTCATTGTAGTAAACATATGGTGAATACTGGAATCCCCACTCCTGGCCCTGGATCTCGATAGGGATGATACGGTGATTCTCTCTTGCCGGATAATCAACACGTCCGGCATAACCCTCGCACTCACAGCAAAGCTGACACTTGGGATACCCCGTCTGCTTTGCCTTTCCTGCTGCCGCAATAGCCTTCGGATCCTTCTCCGGCTTACTGAGATTTATGGTAATGTCAAGCTCCCCATACTCTGTTTCAGTCTTCCACTTCAGATCCTTCTTTACTCTGTAGCGTCTTATATAATCAGTATCTCTGCAGAATGTATAGTACCAGTCAGTAGCAACCTTCGGATCCTCCTCATAAAGATCCGAAAAATTCGCCTGAACCTCTGAAGGTCTGGGCGTCAGAGCCCCCATAAGCTTTGTATCAAACAGGTCTCTGTATACAACGGAATCCCCCTCCGTAAGACCATGCTCCACCGCATAATCATTGAGCACCTTCAGAACATTCTCAAGATATGACCCATCATCAACAATCCCGGTTTCCGTAGTTGTCCTGAACTCCTCTGCCTCAACCTCATCAAACGGAATCTTCTCTGCCTCTTCCATGACCTCGTCTTTGGTGCATGTCACTTCATCCACCTTCAAATTCAGCGCAACCGTATTAAGCGCCCATGTAATGTCTTCTTCCTCTATAAGCGTAGTTCTGTACGCATACGCAACTAAATTTTTTATTCCACACTGTAAATCCATATATTTGCACCTTCAAAAACGTTTATTAAGCCACAATCGGAAGAAAATGCAAGGGATGGGTGGCTAGGCTTGCGAGTTGAAAGAACATCATGGCTGTTGTGTTCGCATCCGGGCGCACGTGAGTGCGACAGGGGCGAACACAACAGCCGCGATGTTCTTTCAATCTCGTGGGCCGCCACACGTCCCTTGCATTTTCTGTACCATTTCACCGAATTACGAATTATACCCGTTAGGATTCTTCTGCTGCCAGTTCCAGGAATCCCTGCACATATCCTCGAGATCGAACTGCGCCTTCCAGCCGAGCTCCTTCTCTGCCTTAGCAGGACTTGAATAGCAGGTCGCGATATCACCATCACGTCTTGGCTTCATAACATAAGGCAGCTCCTTACCGCAAGCCTTCTCAAAAGCATGGATAACATCAAGAACAGAATAACCATGTCCTGTTCCGAGATTGCATACAAATACACCGTCATTCTTTTCAAATCTCTCGATAGCCTTAACATGTCCCTTTGCAAGGTCAACTACATGGATGTAGTCACGAACTCCGGTTCCGTCAGGTGTATCGTAGTCATTTCCGAATACATTGATCTCCGGAAGCTTTCCGATGGCAACCTGTGCAACATAAGGAAGAAGGTTGTTAGGAATGCCCTTAGGATCCTCACCGATGAGACCTGACTCATGAGCTCCGATAGGATTGAAATATCTTAAGAGGATAACATTCCACTCAGGATCTGCTGTATGAACATCTGTAAGGATCTGCTCCTGCATCCACTTGGTCCAGCCGTAAGGATTGGTGCAGGTTCCCTTAGGACAGTTCTCTGTGATAGGGATTTCGGCAGGATCTCCGTAAACAGTAGCGGAGCTTGAGAAAATGATATTCTTTACTCCGTGAGCACGCATCTCCTCAACAAGATTCAAGGTTGAACCGATATTTGTGCGGTAATACTCAACCGGCTTGTGAACTGACTCACCTACAGCCTTGAGTCCCGCAAAATGGATAACTGCATCTATCTCATTCTCATCGAAAATTTTCTTAACGGCTGCTCTGTCCAGAAGATCCTCCTGATAGAACTTTACCTTCTTTCCGCTTATCTCTTCGATACGGTCAACTGCCTTCTGGTTTGAATTGTAAAGATTGTCAATGATAACTACCTCGTAGCCTTCGTTAAGAAGCTCAACGCATGTATGGCTTCCGATATATCCGGCACCGCCTGTTACAAGAATTCTCATATGGTCTCCTCTCATTTACAAACACTTGTCTTTCGCCACTTTTATCTGACATAAAATGTCAACAGAATCGGCTCTATTCAAAGCATATTCGTCATATATAAATCTATCCACAAAACAAATGCACTTTAATCAGCATTAACATCACTGATTTAAACCACCTGTGGACCGTCGCCAATGCTTACAACATAGAATGTGCAGTCATAACCCACACGGTTTCTGTAGGCCTCACCCACAAGCTTTTTGAAGTCTTCAACCGCCTCATCTTTTACGATGGAAACAGTACAGCCGCCGAATCCGCCGCCGGTCATACGTGAACCAAGAACCCCCGGTACCTTCCAGGCCTCTTCCACAAGGATGTCAAGCTCCTCGCAGCTAACCTCAAAATCATCTCTCAGGGAAACATGTGAAGCATTCATAAGCTTTCCGAAGGTCTCAATGTCTCCGGCCTTTAATGCAGCAACAGCTGTCAGAGTACGGTTATTCTCATATACAGCATGCTTTGCTCTCTTCTGAACTACCGGATCCTTGATGGCATCCTTATGCTTTTCAAAATCCTCGTTGCTGAGGTCACCAAGTGTCTTTATCCCTGCAACGGAAGCAAGTATCTCTCTTGCCTCCTCGGATTCTCTTCTTCTATCATTGTAAGCTGAGCCCACCAGCTTATGCTTCTTGTTTGTATTGGTAACCACCAGCTTCATTCCGTTTAAAACCACGGGAGCATATTCGTAATTCAGTGTGGCACAGTCCAGGAAGATAGCATTATCCTTTTTACCCATGGAGCTTGCGAACTGATCCATGATTCCGCAGTTCATTCCGCAGTAGTTGTTCTCCGCATCCTGACCAATGACGGCAAGATCAACATTTGTCACATCAAAGCCGTAAAGATCTCTCAAAACGAAGCCTGTAAGAACCTCGATGGATGCGCTGGAGGAAAGGCCTGATCCATTGGGAATGTTTCCATAGATAGCTATATCCAGACCCTGATCCATCTTAAAGCCTCTCTTTTCAAAGGCCCACATAACTCCCTTCAGGTAGGATGTCCAATTATCATCTTTTAAAGGTTTGAACTCATCAAGCGATGTTTCTATAACACCGGTTTTGTCGAGATTCACACTGTAAAAACGAAGCTTACAGTCATCTCTCTTTTTTGCCGCCGCATAAGTTCCTATAGTAAGTGCACAGGGGAAAACATGACCTCCGTTATAATCGGTATGCTCTCCGATGAGATTTACACGTCCTGGTGCAAAATAGCACTTTACGCCATCTGATGCGCCGAATTTCTCTTCAAATGCTTTTAAAACGCCTTCTTTAAATGAAAGATCCATTGGTATATCCTCCTGTGTCCGGGAACCAAAAGCCCACCGAATATAAACTGATAAAAATCTGTCATTATTTCATGGAACATTATAGAAATGATGTCTTTCGTAGTCAACGCGAAAAAACATCTGAAATTCTTAGATATTCTTTCATTCATGTATCATTAATGTCCCGCTGAAATATCATGATCCACCTGACTAATTTACCATATTTTCATGGATTTCCCACGGTTTATTATATCTTTGATGATTTATGCTTTCGATATAGTCGAAAATGATAGCAGCCATCAAAATCAACCATTTTGTGACAGACTATGAGGACGGGGTTGGTGGACCATGGTCCACCAACCCCGTCCCCATAGTCCATCGACCGAACTGTCACCTTAAAATCTGCAGCATCAGAAAATGCCCACCGCTGTGAGACTCATTATCCAGAAGAATATGGTGAACAGTGATAAAACAGTACTTATGGCAAGAAGCTGACCCTGAAGCTCCCCGTCTCCGCCCATGTTCTGAGCCATAGGAAAAGAAGCTCCGGCAATAGGGGTGGCATAAAGACTGAAAGCGATGAAGAGTTCAGGTCCCCTGTAGCCGATCATATACATCAGCACAAGTATAAATGCAGGCACTGCTATAAGCTTTAAGAATATGGTAGTAACAATAACATTGACATTCTTGCCTATATCAGGCAGTGAAAGTGTTGCACCCAGTATGAAGATGGAAATCGGTGTAGTCATGGACGCAAAATCACCGATGGGTTTCATTACAGATGTCGGAATCTGCCAGCCCGCAAATTTAAATATACTTCCGGCAATGGCACCTACTATCAGAGGATTTGTAAGGATATTAATGACGATTTTTCTGACATCCACCTTTGAACCTGTACTTCTGTCAAAAAGGGAAAAAATGATAACCGCACCGATATTATATATAGGTACAATTGTGGCTATAACCAGTGCTGCCAGTGCTCCATAATCATCTCCATACATGCTGACACATAAAGGATAGGCGAACATAAGAGTATTGCTTCGCCAGATTGACTGTATGATTACCGGCTTTCTCGGATTTTCCTTTACAAAAACCGGAACCAGCAGGATACATAAAAGGATAATGGCTATGAGAACGCCTGCGAATATGGCTATGAGGGAAGCATTACCCCCTATGTCCACGTCCGCAGTATAGAGATTGTTGAACATCAGTAAGGGGAAAAATGCCTTGAACACGATCTGGTTGAGCTTATTATAGAAAGCTTCGTCCCCGAATCCCAAATGTCTTATGATGTATCCGTACATCATATAACAAATAAACGGTATTACTGCGTTGGCTGCGATAAAAAAGCTTTCCATATTTTGAACCTACCTCTTCTTCGATGCTTTTTTCTTCTTAGGTCTCACGATGTGCGATACCTTAAGATCCGGCTTTTTGATCGTTTTTCCGTCAGAAGTCAAAACTGCAGAGCTGCCCTTGAGACGCCTCTTCTTTCGCCTGGGTTTTGCCTTCATTTTTTCAACACGGAACCGGTTGATCTCATCTAAAACAGTATTATAGTCTCTCTCAAACAGCTCTGTCGATATCTCTTTTCTTAGACAATCATAACTAATTTGGGCAGATATTCTTTTTATCACCTCTTTTTTACTGAGGTAATCATACTTGTGTTCGAGGTTTCGGCCCACTATGCGCTGGAGCTCAGGTCTCCACAGAAGACTCAGCTTTTCTTCATATCTGATATGGGGATTTTCCTTTGGTTTCCTTAATATGTAGAAGTCCGGTTCTCCGTCCACTTCTTCTATGGTTATGATGCCCCAGTAGTCAGGTACATGCTCCTCTATATGCATGGCATGGCTTGTTCCCACGGCAATGTAATTATAGTCAAAGAATCTGTCATAATCCTTCACCTGCCCGGAAAGCCGCACGTAGGTGTCTGCATCCGACTTGATCTCTATTCCGTAAAGGCTGTCTTCCGTGACCATAACCACATCCGCCCGGCTGCTGCCCATGATCTTTTCTTCTATTATTCTGGTTTTCCCATAGGTATCTTCAAGAAAGGAAAACAGGGGTTCTCTAATGTCTCTATCGTACAACATAGCTACCATGATACCACATTGCCTGAAAAAGCATTAAAAAAACTAGAAAAAAAACCTATTCCTTTTTATAATTGAGAAAGTATGAAAAAATGAGGGATTTTTAATTATGAGTAAAGACGAAAAGAACAATGTTCCTGAAACAGCAAACGAGTCAGCTGCAGCTTCCCCAAATGAACCCAGCCCCGGTAACAACACCGGTTCCACGCTTACAAAAAAAGGCACAACACTGCTTACAGTGCTTATACTGATGATAGTTGCCATAATCGGTGCCTTCGGTTATATGGTACACACCGCCATCACTGAAGATGCCATCGATGAATCTGTTAATGCAGAACGCATCCATGCCGCAAATGAAAGACTTCAGCCGGAGACAGATGCAGACGGAAATATCATCACAAAGGGTAATGGCTCAGAGGCAGCTTCTGCTGTTCTTCCGGAGGAAAACAGCTTTCTCCATAAGCTTAATGCCGGGGAGCCGGTTTCCATTCTTGTTATCGGTGATGTGTTCGGCACAGGCGCAGGCGCTAAGGACGGAACAAACTGGACAGATCTTCTGGCTTTAAATATAAAAGAAAAATTCGGATCAGAGGCTTTGGTAAATAATCTTTCTCTTCCTAACGGAAACAACGCCTACTCTGCCTATGTGACTCTCATGAATGAGGCAGCCGGCAATAAGGATTCTGTCTATGATGCGGTTATCGTAGCTTTAGGTTACTATGATGCGCCGTTTACTTTTGACCTTCAGTATGAGGGCCTGCTTCGTTCCATAAAGCTGCAATATCCTTCCGCAGAGATCATTGGCCTGATCGAATCAGCATCGTTAACAGAGCCGGGCGGATATTCAGATGAAACCGCCACCTATGCAAAAAACCTTCTTGAGCACTATGGTGGCATCGTTGCCAACATGGGTGAAGCCTTTATGGTTACAGGTCAGGATGTGAACACTTTCACAGATGACGGTCTTCTTCCCAATGCCGACGGCCAGAAGCTCTATGCAAACTGGATAGTTCGTAAGATTGATGAAAGACTCAGAAATCCCGGGAACAATGTTCCGGAGAAGGATAATGCCGGGGGTTCAACAGTTTCAACAGTGGATGCCGATGGAACCATAGCACCTGTTAACCCTGATGCTACTCTTTACGATCATTACTACTACATCGCATCAGACAGTTTCCAGCGTCTCGATGACTGCAACTTCATCATTGGTGCACAGGAGCTTATGGCTCTCGGTTCGGAAACCGTCGGTATGATCGGCCTTGATTATGACTATCTCACCGGAAATAACACCGCCCAGGTAGTTATCGACAATGACATCTTCGGAGGTCTTTCTTTTGAAAAGGAGGATGCAGCTCCCGAAAGACATATACGTATAGTTGATAATGATGCTTCAATCAATGACAGTATCGCAGTCAGCTTCGCCACGAAGGAACAGGCAGACGGTTTCCATGGACTCATCATAACCGGAAATCTCAATTTCAATCAGCCTCATGACAAGTACGAGAAGCTTCCTCTTCCACCGGAAACTACGGCTCCCGAGACCACCGTTGAGGAAACTACTGCAGAGGAAACTACTGTTGCAGAAACTACTGCGGCGGAAACCAAGGTTCAGGAAACAACTGCAGAAGAAAGTAAGGCTGATACTGTAAAGAAAGAGACCGAAAGCGAAGCAGAAAAGGATAAGAAAAAGCAGGAAGAGACCAAAAAGGAAACCAAAGCTTCCGAAACCAAGGCTCCTGCGAAAAAAGCTGCTCCGAAGCAGACTTCAGCTCCTGCCGAAACATCCGCTCAAGCCACTGAAACCGCTGCTCCCGAAACGGCACCTGTTCAGACTACTGCCGCAGAAACATCCGCGCAGATAGAGGCAGAAGTAGTCCCCGAAACCGCAGCAGCAGAAACACCTGAAGCAACCGAACAGGCTGTTATCAGTGATCCTGCCGACTCTGCCACCATCGTAGTGCCTACAGTCCCCTACACTGTTGAAGCCGGTCAGGGAATAGATATCAGTCAGTGGAATACTGCAGGTCCAACCGTAGGCATAACAGTCACTCCTTAATCATTCAATAACGATCTTTCAGAGCCCCCTGTCAGCTAAGGCTGACCGGAGGCTCTGTTTTTTCGGGCAATCCATAAGTAAAGGTATATCTCCCGGCCATGACCCCACGTACCCGGAACGGGCTATTACCCTTTGACCGTAACAGTTCAGCCGGTGGACCACTAACTCCGTCCCCATGGTCCACCGGCTGAACTGTTACCTTTGACCTCATTTTGCGAGAATATTCAAATAAAGTTAATTGATTTTTACCGCTAATGAAAGTATTATTAATCACTGTGTTAATCAGCACCTTGCGCACAAATAAAAAACATTGCGCATCAACCGTGGATGGCCAAAGCATTAGCCTTTCACAGCATTGGTATTAAGGAGATAACAATGGATTTCAAAACTTTTTTTGAGAATAACAAAAAAGCCTGTATCGGTGGAGCCGCCGGCTTAGCGGTTATACTGCTTGGCATCGCCGCCGTCAGCAGTCAGAACAACTCTGCCGTGACACCTCAGGAGACAACATTAGCCGAAACCTCTGCCGGTCAGCAGAAAGAGACAAACGAGAGCGCCGAAACCGGAGATTTTTACACGAAGCTCAATAACGGAAAGCCTGTATCAGTTTTAGTCATAGGCGATGGATTTGCTGCGGGAAGCAATCTCGAGGATTCCTCTGCAGCATGGGCTGAGCTTCTTTCCTCAAAGATAACAGAGGCCTTCGGCTCCGAGGTTCTTCTGGACAACTATTCTCTTCCTTCAGACAACACGGTTTACTCAGGCTATGCTGTTGCAAAGCAGCTCCCCGAGGATGTGGAGTATGATGCGGTTATTCTTAGCTTTGGAAACCACGACGAGCCTTCAAGCTTCGGAATTTTCTATGAAGGCCTCATCCGTGCTCTTGCAAAGAGATGCCCGGAAGCAACCCTCATTTCTCTCGTCGAGCCTTCTTCTGTCACTAATCCTGAAGGCTACGCCGATGACAATGCTTCCGCAATTCAGAACATCACAGATCACTACTACGGTTTGACGGTAGATGTAGCAAAGCTTATGGAAGCAAACGGCAGCAATGCGGCAGATACCGTTGCTGATGATAAGATAAATCAGAATGCTGACGGTAATGCAGCAGTTTCGGATACGATCATTAAGGCAATCCGTGAGCACTCGGAAAACTGTGAGACTCTCGATACTGCGTCAGAAACCCTCAACGCAGCTTCAGATGCTCTTGAAAACTTTACTTACATATCTGCAGGTGACTTTGAGAAGATTGATGACACTACTTATGTGTATCTTGCAGATTACATCCGTGATGATAACGATAATCCTGTTTCAGGTCTACTTGCAATCGACTATGAATATCTTCCGGGCTCCAATGATGTTTACGTTACTGTTGACGGCAATCCTTTCGGACGCTCCACAGTGGATTTTAAGGGCACAGAATCAGAGCAGCATATCGCACTTATTAACGATGATTTTAAGCCGGCAGAAACCATAACCGTATCCTTCGGATCAGCTGACGAGGCCAATACCTTTGCAGGTATCATCGTTTCAGGTAATGTTAAGCTCCCTATGTCCTATGATGAGTTCGAAACAAAGGAGATTCATCAGTTAAGTACAGAAGAAATCAGAGCGTTATTCGGTGAAACCGAAGATGAAAACGGATCCGGAGGTCCCGGTTCAGAAGAAACCGAAGCTGAAGTTCCTGAAGGAGATCAGGAAGGCGATACGAAATATATTGATGGTGCACTTTATGAGTATCACGAAGGTGAGTGGTATGAAGTTATAAATGATGACTCAGGAAACCCCGAGACAGGTATCAGATCACAGGTTGCTCCTACAAGATCTGCAAATGAGATAATCTCCCACAAGGAAGTTGTTTCTTCTTCTGCTGCTGCAGGAACAGAAACTGCAGCTGCTGTGGCAGAATCCACTGTAGCAGAAACTGCTGTAACCGAGACAGCTGCCGCAGAAACTGTTGCTGAGACCATAGCAGAAAACGCTACGGAAACCCCTGCGGAAACAGCTTTTGCAGAAACCGCAGCCTCTGAAGCTCCTGTTGATACACAGGCAGCTGCAGCAGACTTTGCAGCAGCCGGAGTCGATACCAACGGTAATGTAGCTGAAAGTGTTGCAGGATAAATTTATAAACACTAAAAGAGGTAGAATTAATGACACCCCTAAAAAGTTAGACTATTTAAGCGTAGCAGTCATAAAACTGCTACGCTTTTTGGCGCCATTCATGTTTTAATCCACCGGGGACGGTTCTCTACGGCGAGAACTGTCCCCGGTGGATTAAAACTCCCCAAAAAAAAGCAGCCATGTGACTGTATGATCTACGATCACATGGCTGCTTCAAATTCTGATTAACCTGCCTTTTCATTTCTGCGGTTCTTCGCATCATAAAGTGAAAATGCGATATTTGTAGCATGGTCTCCTACACGCTCGATTCCGGAAATGATATCTGAGAAGAATACACCCGCCTGAGCGGAACATAAACCTTCGCTGAGTCGCTGTATATGCTTGTCCTGAAGCTCACGTTCAAGCTTATCTGTCTGATTCTCAAGATCTCTGACCTTCTCCATGTTTGCCATATCACCGGTAACAAACATATCCAAAGAATCCTTCATAAGCTCTTTAACAATAGACATCATGCCTGCAAGCTCCTCTTTGGCGTCCTTTGACAGGTGAACGTCTTTTTCATTAAAATACTTAACTATATCAGCTATATCTTCTGCATGATCTCCGATTCGTTCAATATCAGAGCAAACATGGAAATATCCTGCGATGAGATCTGCATCCCTCAAAGGAATGGCATTCTGGTTGATCTTTGTCATGTAGGTATTGATCTGCTCGCAAAGCCAATCGATATATTTCTCTGTTTCATAAACCTTTTCGACTCCGGAGACATCTTCGTTGAGAAGGCAATCCATGGCTGTAGTAAGATTTGTGAAAGCCGCATTAGCCATTCTCTCCATTTCCTGTTTAGCCATATAGATGGCAACCGCAGGGTTTGGAAGCTTGTTAAGATTGATATACCTGAGTTTGAAGATATCTTCGCTTTCTTCCGGCTCATCGCTGTCTTTGACGAGAACATAGGTAAGCTTTATGATCTGATCCATAAACGGATAGAATACGATTACCTGGAATACCTTGAAGATAAAATGGGCAAACGCTATGTTTCGTCCCAGGGATCCCGGATCATCTCCGGTTCCTGAGATAGTTCTGATGATGGTTTCAATCTGCGGCGCAAACAGAAGCAGAAGGACAAACATCAGGACTGTGCCGAAGATATTGAAAAGCAGGTGAATGAGCGCTGCACGCTTTGCATTGTTGTTGCCCTGAATAGCTGTTAGAACCGCACTTGAGCAGGCTCCGATATTACATCCAAGGATGATGAACATACATATCCTGAGATCAACGAGTCCCATGGAACCCATGACAACGAGGATTGAAACAGTCACTGAAGATGACTGAACAATGGATGTTATAACAAATCCCATCAGTACGCCAAGCACCGGATTCGTGAAGCTTGACAGGAAGGTTATGACAGCCGGGATCTCTCTGAGGGCTGCCATGGAGCTGGACATAGTGGATATACCCACAAACAAAAGCCCAAATCCCATTACTATCTCACCGGATTTCTTCACCGTAGGGTTGGGGATGAAGTTCATCATCACGGCACCGCAGAAAACAAATATCGGCGCTATGGCAGACAGCCTGAAGGCTACCAGCATTGCCGTAATTGTGGTACCGATGTTGGCACCAAGTATGATTCCGCAGGCATTGGAAAGGGCCATCAACCCGGAATTAACAAAGGTTACAACCATAACCGTCGCCGTACTTGACGACTGGATAACAGCTGTAAAGAACAATCCGACAAGCACTCCCGTCAGTCTTGTTCTTGTAAACGTCTCCAGTATCTTTCGCAGCTTGTTACCTGCTACTTTTTCGATACCATGACTCATCATGTACATACCTGCTATAAAAAGACCAAGTCCTCCTATCAGGCTCACCAAAATCGAAATCATTTGATTCTCCTCTGTTCTGTTTTTGTGAACTTTGCAAAAACGCCATTCCCCTTAAGTATATCTCACTATTCTCTATTAAAATAGTGTGATTTTATAGAAAGCATAAAAAAATAACATATTTTTTACAGAAATTGTCACAATATGCGATATGTATTTAAAAAAATAACCTGGATTTGTATAATGAATAACCCCCGAAGTGAACTTGATTTCATCAGCGTTTCACTAACGGGGGCATATGTTGATGCAATTTATAATTTTGGGTTAAGCACAGTTTTAAGCTATTCTGGTATCTGTCACTTTCTTCTCCCTATGACCGATAAAAGTCATGAGAGCTATCAGAAGAAGCCCTGCTCCGACTATGAAATAAACCTTGGACAAAAAGCTGGTTGTTCCGTAGATATCAAGTATACCGTGAAAAACCGAACCAACTGTCAGGGTGGCAATGCCGGATCCCCATAGATTTATGGTGTACATTGGAGGGTAATCCTTTTCAGTTACTCCCCTTCCCATTCGGGCAGAGGCGATAAAAAGCCACGGCAGTACGCCTAAAACCAACGGGATGGCAAAAGCATATATCATATAGTAGGAATAAACTCCGAAGCTGAAATACTCATAAACTGCGCCGAACAGGGCAACTGCTATGGTGATTAAGACGTAGCCCAGTACTTTTTTAGTTGCTTCGCCGGGTTTATCCTCTCCCTTCGCTGCCATGATTTCATTCTTTTGGCTTATATCTGATCCTTTAACACCGCTCTTATAAACATTTCCATTTATACATTTTTCTTTCATTAGCTTTATCCTTTCAGATATCCATCTAAATCTAATATCGAACTTCATACAAGGGTATCACTTAACTTTCACACCTCATGTACTTTCTGTTGCAGAATCCTCTGCTTTTCCCAGATAAACTATATCGCTGACCGATCTTTCCTTTATATTGTTACTACCTGTGGTTGGCTTGTTGATGATCTCGCCGTTGAAATACAGGGTACTTGAGCCGCCACCGTCAAGATTATAGGCAGACGTGCAACCCAGGCTCTGCATGAACTCTGCAAGCTGGTACAATGTTAAGCCCTCAGACTCATCTGTTCTTCCGTCGGTAACCACAAATACGTAATGTCCATCCTCAAGTATGCCGATAGCTGTTCTCGGGTTTGAAGCCATTGCCTTACCTACTTCCTCGTCCTTTGTTACAGCTATCTCACTGTTCTCCACAAGACCGGGGCCAAAACTGAGTACGTCCACCGCTCCGGCAGCCAGAACCTCCTCTGCGGAAAGGTCATTCTCCGAGAAAATCTCGAAGCTTCCGTCTGCGAGTATGGCAAGATCCTCATTTCCTCCTGAGGTGGATCTGTAAAGAACTCCGTTTCTTATAACATATCCGTCATTTTGCGCCCCGTAAAAATCTCCGTTTATGGCAAGGATGGCGTCATTTTCTTCCGCTGTCACAGAAGTAACTTCCTTTACATTTTTGCCGTAGGTATTATCCGCAAAGGCGGTCTGAATGAGATCAGTGGCACTGAAGGCTGATTCATCAAGCTCGGTGGCGTCCCCCAAAAGCTGTACATCCGCGACATAAATTGATGTATCATTTGCTCTGTATTCACTTAAGGTAATGGTCTTAACGCTGTCGGTATATGTTCCGAGAATTTCATCTGAACTTACTGTATCTATAGTTGTTGATACTGCTTCCTCAGCCTTGGATGTGCTGCTTCCCTTATTCTCGGATGTTCCGGAAGATTTACTGCCCGGCTTACCCGAAGGCTTTTTCCCCGGCATGCCCGATGGTTTCTCTCCCATTCCTTCAGTGCTTTCTCCTTCAGTGCTTTCTCCTTCAGCACTTTCTCCATCGCTGCTAACTTCAAGCCTTTCAGGTCTGTTTTTTCTGTGATGCTTCTCCGAAACAGCTTCTGTATTGCTCTCGGATACATTCTCAGTTCCGTAAGCATTATCTATATTACTTTCAGAACTGTTCCCTATTTCTGAAGCATCCTCTTCCGATTTGCCCAGGTTCTCAGCATTGGCACCGGTTCCTTTTGCGGTTTCAAACACGCTTTTATCTACTTCAACTGTTCCTTCTGTATTTAATGCCACCGACTGCTGCATTGTTCCTTCTGTGTAGCTTCTTGGGATTACATATGTGTCCAATAGCGCATATCCCGTAAACGCTGTAAGAGCCAGAAATGATGTAAGTCTGTATTTCCAGCTGCTGAAAAAATTTTTCATATATTATTCCCTATCATTCTTTTTATTATCTGATGGCCTGTTCCCGCTTCAATTAGGGTTTTGGGTGAAATCAAGCAGGTCAGCCTTGATTATTTTCATGCTACCCCGTAATCCTGAAAGGGGCTGTGACTTCCTTTTACCGATTCTCTATCCTCTCCGGTCTGTTTTGCCTCAACCCTCATAGGCTGTGCAGAAACTTTAGTTTGTTCAACTCCCTTTCCTGATGATGCAAATACAAATCTTCTCTGAAGTGTGAAATTCACGAAGAACATCAGTATCTCTATGCAGACTTTTGCAATCATTGGGTTCACCGGAATAAATTTTGTTACTGCACAAAGGAGTGTTGTATTCAAAGCGAGAATTGTTACTGCAAGGAGAATATACTTTCCTGCGGAATTTGCCACACTCTCTTTATTCTTTTTTTCAGTCTCAATGTATTCATTATCGGTACCTGCGAAAACAAAATTCCGGTTGATGCTGTAATTCGCTGTGGCACTGATCAAACGGGCGAAAACATTGGCACAAAGCATGACAGAGGCTGTTTTTCCGAAAAGTTCTACGATGCATCCGAAAATGGCAAAATCTATGAGGAAACCGGCAAATCCCGAAAGACTGAATCTGAAAAGCTCCCTGTAGATACGTATCGAATCCTTAAGGGGATTAAAGTGGCTTCCGGCATTGTTGTCGATATAGATAGTCTCTATGGGAAGTTCCACCATGGGCACCTGCTCCCGGGCAAAATCCATAAGCATATTCATCTCGTATTCATAGCGGTCGCCCGGAACCGAAAGCATCCGGTCCATAAGTTTTTTGGAAAAGGCCCTGAGTCCGGTCTGGGTGTCATAAATGCTGACTCCGGAAAGAAGCCTGAACACATTTCTGGTTATTCCATTGCCTATACGGCTTCTGATCGGTGAATCCGGTCCCTGCTTACGGCTTCCCAGTACAAGGGTTCCGGGATGAACTGCTGCATGCTCCACCAGTCTTGCAGCGTCAACAATCCTGTGCTGTCCGTCAGAGTCGATGACCACTACCGCATAGCTGTCTTCACATTTGTATTCTTCTTTAATGTAGGCAAATGCCTGCTTCATGGCATATCCCTTGCCCCGGTTTTCAGGGTAACGGATCACATGGGCAAAGCTCATGACATCTCCGAAAATCCTGTCATATTTTTCCCTCGGGACTTTTCCGCTTTTAACAGAGTTTCCTGACACAGATCCGTCATCCACCACTACAACTTCAAAACCTGAAGCTGAAGCCTCAGAAGCTACCTCTATCAGCATCTCATCCGGTTCATATGCCGGAATAACCGCTATCTTTATAAGTGCTGTTTCTATATACATAATTTATGCTCCTCTCAGAACGTCTATCAAAGTTTCACACGTTCGTCAAAATGAATTTCCTTCATCCAGATCATCCGTTTACATCCCGTTTCATGACCTGTATGGCTGTATCTTAATTCGCAAAACTTAAACCATGCTGAAGAAATAATATAAATATTGCCCATTCGAAAAAATACGTTCAGTCCGGAGCAAAGTTTCACCTCTGATCACCCAAAATAGTCCTTTGGAATAACTAAAAAAAGAACCATCCGGAACGTATCTGTTCTGAATGGTTCTTCTTATAACCTGTGTATGTGTATTTCCGCATTCTATATATCCTGTCACTTATCCGGCTGCTGCAACTGTCTCAGGCATAGTTTCTCCTGTTCCGGCCTGACCGGCTGCCCCCGGCATCTCGGGAGGAGTGCCACCCATATCAGAAGGCGGGTTTCCGCCCTGACCTCCCGGGCCGCCCATTCCACCGGGGCCACCCTGGCCGGGGCCGCCGGGCATGCCTTCAGGAGCGCCGTTTTGGCCTTCGGCACCGTTCATCTTGGGCATGCCTTCAGGTGGTGTGCCCATCTCTCCCTGCTCACCGTTTCCCTGCTGACCACGCATGCCGTGTCCGGGAAAGCCGCCCATCATGCCGCCGGTTCTTTCACCGATGGTTGCAATGTTTCCTTCCACAGTTACAGTCTCTTCCTGATCACCGGTTTTAACTGTGTAAGTCTCACCCTGCTTAAGCTCGGGACTTGAAAGAAGGAAAGCCTCAAACGCCTGGGTTGACTCAGCATTTTCGTAGATAACACTACCTTCGGAATCAGTCACGGTAATCTTAGTTCCTGCTTCCTGCTTTTCTGTATAGTAAACCACAAGCTGAATCTGTGTTGAATCCTCACTGAAGCTCTGGAACATGCCTGAAGAGCCTGTCAGCGCGAAGGTTCCGCCGGTAATGGTTCCTGTTCCGTTATAGTCAAGGGAACCGTTTGCTCCGAATTCAGGACCATCGATGTAGATTTCGCCACCGGTTACAACGACATTACCGTTTGAATCAAGGCCGTCACCAACTGCCGCAACATAAACATTACCGCCATTTATAGTAATAGCTGCACCCTCGGTAACTGCGAAGATATCATCAGACTCATCCGATCCTCCGGCAGCATTAACACCGTCGTCTGAAGCCTTGACTCTGACTGTTCCGCCGTTAATGGTGACAGAAAGTCCCTCGAGACCTTCATTGGACTCAGCCACATCTACTGTTCCGCCATCGATGATCAGAGCAGTCTCCGCATGGATACCGTCATCCTCCGCATGGATCACCAATGTTCCGTCACTTATGATGACATCACCCTTTGAATGAAGTCCGTCCTCTCCTGACGTGATGGTAATGCCTCCATCCTGAACTTCAAGGCTGTCCTTGCCATTGATTCCGTGCTCTGCCGCAGTGATATCGAGCTTTACATCATCAGAGATTACCAGCGCATCCTTTCCGTGGATACCATCACAATAACCGCCCTTAACTGTAAGGGAACCGGTACCGGTGATGTAAATGTCTGATTTACTATAGATAGCAGCGTCCGGAGTATCCGACTTGGATTCGGAAGACCCGCTGCCTCCATCATTAGCTGTGCTGCTTTCCTGGTTCAGGGCTTCACGCTTATCCTCAACAGCATTCTCACTGCCTTCCGCAAGCTCAATAAAGAAATTTCCGGAAGTCACAACGTTTATAGGTGCGGTCTCGCAGTTTGTAATACTGAAGTTGTCAAGTACAAGTCTTACATCATCCTTGTCTCCGGCCTCAATCGAAATCTGACCCTCTGAAAGCTCACCGCTTAACCTGTAGGTTCCGGCATCCGTTATAGTTACGGTGGTGCCGCTAATGCTTACGTCCTTTGAATTTGCACCTGAAACCTTTATCTCTCCTGACTCTACTGTTATGAGAGTCTCATCCTTTGATACATTATCATTCTCTGCTTTTGTATCTTCAGTTTTTACTGCTTCTGTCTCAACTGCTGCTGTTGTCTCTGTCTGTTTATTTCCGCAGCCTGTGGTAATCATTGCTGCTGCACATGCTACTGTCAAAACTGAAGCGGCGCCCTTCAGTGTTCTTCTGTAAACTCTTTCCGATATATTATATTTTCTCATATTTGTACTATGCCCTGCATAACAGACCGGGCATCCTTTCATGAAAATTATCAACTGATTCATTGTCCTGCCTTATCAACGGCTGAACAATGAGGTTCTTACTCATTTATTTTAAAGTGATTCTGTCTTTTCCGGAATTCTTCCGCAAACTATCTCAAGGTTTCCGTTTCTTGCCCTGAGGTCATCTATCATCTGCTTTTCCTGACTTGCATTCTTAAGTGTTAACTGATAGATCAGTTCATAGAGTGAGCCCATATTCACGGTCTTAACTCTGATGAGCTTTGTACCTTCCGCATAAGTGGCAAAAACATCATCAAAGATACCTGCATAATCCAGATTCTCAGGAATCACAACCTTAAGTTCTCTTTCAAGCTCCTTTGTCTCACCGATAGGTGCTGCCACAAGGGCCATGGTAACTGCGCCGATGACTACAGTAAATACTGCTGCCAGCATGATGTAACCCATACCTGTTGCAAGTCCCACAGCCATAGCCAAAAAGATTGATGCGATCTCACGGCTGTTTCCCGGAAGGGATCTGAATCTCACAAGAGAAAAGGCTCCCATGACCGCAACTCCGGTTCCCACATTACCATTTACAAGCATGATGACCGACTGAACTATAGCCGGAAGAAGCACCAGTGTAAGAAGAAAATTCTTGCTGTATCTATTTCTAAAGCTGTGGAAGGCCGCGATGACCGCTCCCAAAGCCAACGATGTCATAAGGCATACAATAAAGCCTTCTGATGTGATATTGCTTCCGTTTATTATTGTATCTAACATTTTATACCTCCAAAATCCATACTGAACAGTTTTTCAAACCTGTATCATCTGATGATGCTGTTTTTATCTGTAATATCCGAAAAATATTCCGGTATGATATATTCTCATTAAATCTTCAAGCACGTATAAAATAATCCGATTATTCCGATCATATTCACGCCATGGCTCTGTGGCCTGCTGTTCCGACGTGGTTCAATGCCTCTGCCTCGCCATTCTTTCTGAGTTCGATTGCATTAAACTGCTTAAGTGCTATGATCTTTGCCTCACGGCCCGTACGCTCAGCAAAATGCTGCTGATAATAGGTACCATACTTTGAAAAAGAGATCATGTTGATGTCAAGCTCCGCAAATGCCTTTGCCATCCACATCGGCATGGCTCCCGGGATCTTTACCTCCATAAGTGTCATGCCTTCAGGCAGCAAATGTCCTCCCATGTCGCCATGTGTCAGCTCCAGGTCATTTTCTCTCGCCCTTATGGCATTATCAAAGGTCACTCTCAGGTCGCTGTTCTCATTTCCGTGAAGTGCCACTCTGTCATAACCTATAAATGCCTTGGGTTTTAATCCGTAAAGCTTTTTCGCATAGTCGATTTCCTTTAAAATCTGTTTGTTTGCGAAGTTCATTTCGATTTCCGGCGTCTTATCCTCGTAAAGATATTTTCTTGCTTCGCTCATCTTCATTGACACCCGGCGCTTGTAAACTATACCTGCATACTTCTTTTTAAGTTCAAGAAAAACCTCCTGATCCTCTGTCGGAACCCCGTAGGATCTGAGTCTCAGCTTTTCCTTATATTTAGGCTTTTCCAAAGATGTTCTGATAAGCTGAAAATTATCTGTATCAAAATATATGTTGCAGATGGTATAATCTGTGAATTTGTCGGGAGACATATACTTATCGAGTATCGGTTTTAAGCTCTCAAGCTGTTCCCTTGTAAGCATAAACTTCTTTTCAATTCTTTCAAAAATCTGTCCTGCCATGTTCATATCCTCCTCTCAGGATGGCTGTATCATACAGGACGAAACTGAAAGAAAGCTGAAAGATTTTCGAGAAAATGTGAAGAAACTGTGAAACAGCATAAACGTTTTCAGCAGGTGGACCTTGGGGACGGGGTTCGTGGTCCTTTTTCCGAAAAACAGGCCACGAACCCCGTCCCCAAGGCCCACCTTTACAATCTAAAAAACGGAGGATATCCTTTCAGATAACCTCCGTTTATCGTCAGTCTAAATTATCATTATCACCCAGGAGTTCCGGGAGAAAGTACTGAATCTGCTCCTTCCACCAGTACCAGTCATGACTTACATCATATCCCCAATAATCACACCAGGCATCTATACTCTTGGTAATAAAAATCCTTTCAAGACTTTTCAGTGTCTTGACACCGTCAAACTCCTGATATCCCTGCCCTACACAGAAAATCATTTTTCTCTTATTATAAAGCTCTATGTATGCATGATCAGGCGGCATATTCTCGAGAAAACGTTCAGGTGCATTATCATAAAGATTGCTGTCCATATAATCATCAAAGAAATACCTTACATCATAAATTCCTGAAAGCGCCATGAGAGACTGAAAAAGATCCGGTCTCCTCAGGAAAATGATGGCAGCATGATTTGCTCCCATACCGACTCCGGTCACTATAGGCATGACCTTTGACTTGTTCTTCTTATGAATATAAGGCAGCACTTCTTCTATTATGCAATTATAATAGGCTTCCTGTCTTGCCGTTCTCCATGGATTTATACCATCCTCACAAAACCAGCTTTCCGAATCCACGGTATTAACCGTAAATAGCTGGACACGACCTTTCTCGATATATTCTTCAATTGCTTCAACCATTCCGTGCTCTTCCCAATCATTGGCCGAACCATTCTCACTCGGAAAAGCCAAAATAGGAATACCCTTCTGACCATACACGAAAAGCGACATATCTTTATCCAACTGCTTACTGTGCCAAGTATAAAGCTCCTGTTTCATAATCAGTCTCTCCCTATATTTTTAAATTCACGAACATTGTCAAATAGATATCAGAATTATACCATAATATGACATTTTATCGCAATTTTATTACAAAATTTTAAATGTTTTTTCTTTCTTTACTCCCTTACCATATTAATTTTGAATAAAAATGGTTATAATATAAGTAAAGTTCGCGCCTTGTGCGAAGCATTCCTACGTCACCCACCTCAAAAATACAATCCAGGAGGCTTCTATATGAATTTCGTTTTTATATCTCCAAACTATCCTCATAACTACCGGCATTTCTGTAAAAGACTCAGAGAAAATGGCGTTAATGTTTTAGGAATCGGCGATGCTTCTTTTGTTGAGCTGGATCAGGAGCTTCAGGACAGTCTGACAGAATACTACAAGGTTTCGGATCTGTCCGACTACGATCAGGTTTACAGGGCAGTTGCATTCTTTACTTACAAATACGGAAGAATTGACTACCTTGAGTCCATGAATGAATACTGGCTCAGCCAGGATGCCTCTCTTCGTAACGATTTCAATATCAAAACCGGTCTGAAAACTGAAGAACTGGAAGGGGTGAAGGATTCCATACAGCTGATGGAACGTTTTTCAAGAACCGACATCCCGGTTTTCACAAGAGACCTTGATGCTTTTGGTGCCACAGCAGCCCCTGTGGAAGCAGAGCTTTGTTCATATGATGCCATTGCCGACAGTCATTGTAATCCTCTGTTCGAATCCATGACCGTATGGGCTCCCGCAACGAACCCGGATGTATTGATCGATACCGGAGAAATCTACTACACCTGCCCAAATATGCCCGCAAAACTCCGTTTACTTGGGCGGCGAGCTTTAAAGGCAATCGGAACCGGTTCCCGCTTTATGCATATCGAGTTCCTGCATCTTGCAAAAGATCATGGTCAGCTTGGCAAGGCCGGCGATTATGTTGCCGTTAATGCTTCCATCTGTCCTGCCGGTGGTGATGCTCCCGACATGATGAATTACGCTCATTCTGTGGATGTTTACAAAATCTGGGCGGATATGATCACTACAGACAGGCGATACCTGGACGGACGTCTTCAGACTTCAGCGGAGCTTGGACATCATACTTCCGAAGATGATGACGATTGCTTCTGTGTATATGCAAGCCGTAAGGAAGGTCCTTCTTATGTTCATCCGGAAAGCCGCATTGCTGACAAATTCCATGACGTTCTCATGGTGCGCCGGAAAGAAACAGACGAATACGGCACTGCTATCACCAGATATGTGGCAAAACTCCGCAGCCAGCATGAGGTAAACACCTTTATCCGTTACCTGCATGAAACAACACCCCAGCTTTAAAATAAGGAAAACTACCGGCGGATTCGTTTGCCCCGCTTTCTCAAAGCTGCGAAGTTACCACAATTAGAAAATCGTGTATCAACTAAAACTCACCGGCAGATGTGTCTTGCATCTGTCGGTGAGTTTTTATCATTCTACCAAAAAATCATTTCACTGGAGTTCATCCAGAGACTTGAAGGTATAGCCGGCACTTTCCCATCCGGTGAGAAGCTCATCCAGGATTGCATCATTTGTAGCTGAGGTGGCGTGCAGAAGCACGATGGCACCGGGATGGATGCGCTTATTAAGGGTTGCCAGTGCACTGCTGCGGCCTGGCTGTGCTTTTTCATCATAATCCTTGTAGGCAACTGACCAGAGCATGGTCTTGTAGCCCATAGCCCGGGCGAGCATAAGCTGTGCCTCGGAGCTCTTTCCCTCAGGCGGACGGTAATAACGGTTCATAGGGTGCCCGGTCAGCACTTCATACTGTTCCTCCACAGTTCGTAATTCTGTATAGAACAACTCTTTTGTAGTGACAGTTGACATATTTTTATGGCTGAGCGTGTGATTACCAACCGTGAAGCCGTTCTGAGCGATGCTCAGCACGATACCGGGATCAGACTTAATGCAGGCTCCGGTGACAAAGAAGGTTGCCGGAGCATTATGCTTCTTTAATGTGTTCATGATGGAAGCCGTATGCCCGTTCTCATAACCAAGATCAAAGGTCAGATAACATACCTTATCCGCGGTAATATCCTTTGAATATGCACCAAAGGATCTGAGCCACCCTTCGTCTGCATTTCCGACAGGTGCTGTATTGGCAGCCGGGTAATAGTTTCCCCAGTCCATATTTGCGCCTCCACCGGAAAGCTGTGAAAGCTCCGCCTGAATATCCGCATCCGACTTAATATATTTCGGTACACGTATCCCATCAATAATGGTCACTAAACCGGCATCGGAATCCGCTGCGATTGTGTTATCGCTGCTGCCCGGGGCTTCTGCCTGCGAAGCCTCTGGTATATTTTCCGACTCCTGCATGCTTAAAGGTGCAGAAACACCGGAAGTATTGTTGATGTAATCAACGCCCTTTGCTATAGTTTTGGTTCCTGCAAAGGCCGGAACCGTCATTGACCCTGTAACCAAAAGAGTCAGCATAAATTTTACTGAAATTTTATTCAATCTCATGTGTCACCTCCATGATTTATTGCATGTTTTTTCCAAACCCCTTATATATCTGTTGCAGATTACGATGCATTCGCTAAAAACAGCTTCCGGAAAGATGCTGTCTCCGAGGGTGTTATTTCCTGTCTTCAAATATCTTGTTGATTCTCCAGACTCTCAGACTCATTGATTCCAGTCCGGTTCCGCAATAGGGACATACCTTTGAACCGAGGCTCTTAACCGGCGCTCCGCAGTTAGGACAATTGTACCCCAGCATCTTCCCTTTGGTCTTCTCAGCGTCCTGAACATACACAAGCTCTGTATGGAAAACAGTCTGTATCTTTCTCATCTTCCAGACCGAATCCGGAGCGTTGGAAGCATTTGTTTTGGTGCCCACCTTAACTTTTCTTTCATAGCTTGCGGAAGTCTGGGCATGTATGGTGCAGGCGGCCTCTCCCCTGACATATCCGGAAATTACGGTCTTATAAGCATATCTGTTTTTATATTCAAGCTTATCTTCAGAATATGCCATTCCCGAGGAAACTTTACTGTCATTTGTGATGAGCGTTTCAACTTCCTTCATTATTTCCGGATACTCAATCAGAAGCTCGGGGGCTCTTTCATCAATTGCCTCCATTCTGAGAACCACTGCATTCTGGATTCGTGTCCTCCACTCATTCCAGCTGAATTCCGGAAAATCTTTTTCTATCCTCGGAATATATAGTGAATCCATAGAAGACAGGGATTTCGGTGTTGCAGATATTTCCTCTTCCTCAGTAACTCCTTCACCTGTCACAATGGACTTCGCCAGAATTTGCAAAGCCTGTCCCATGATGGATCTTCTAAATCTCCATATTTTATAAGATATAAAACCTACTACTATTACAAAAACCGCCAGGTTCAAAAGCGGTCCCAAAGCTGCTGAACTTAACTCCATATCTCATCATCCCCTACCATATAAGCTTTACCTGAAAAAAACTCTCCGGGCTACCCGTATAAACTGACCATAGAGTACCGTGAATCATATCTTCTACGGATTTATTCCCTTATGAATTACATCAATCTTCCGAAAACTTCTTCCCGCACTTCGGGCAGTATTCAAAATCCTCAGATGTCTCATATGCACATCCGTAACAGATTTTAGTCGCAGTCTTCCCGCTCCCTGCTCCTGCTCCGCGCTGCCGGAGATACAGATCGTTTGCACTGATGGAGACATTATCTCCCCACTCAATGGCTCTTCCGGTCTCGGGCCTGAGCTCATACAGGGATCCGCAGCAGGAGGTTTCCACATAGTAAGTTTTTCCCCATTTGAAAACAGGAATAAAAAACAATGTCAAAGTCATATAGGTCATAAAAACCTTGTATCTTCCCATCCTCCCGCAAACATCGCAGGTCATCTGCTGATTATATTCAAGGTCCTTACGGCCGTTATTGATTCCAAAGATAAAAAACATTATTCTCTGTCCTTCTTTAAGATAATGTACGCTTAAAATTATAGCATATAAAGACGCAAAAAATGCAGTCTCCCGAAGGAAACTGCATAGCTGTGGATCAAGATTTTTTTATTTACCAGTATCTTCCGATAGCCGCTATATGTTCATAATGTATGGCACTGCTGCCGGAATCCTCAAATACCCATCCGCGACTGCTGTTTGTGGCATGAACAATGGAATTATCTCCGGTGTAGATGGCCACATGTCTTACGCTGCCAATGCTTCCGCCGTAGAAAATCAGGTCACCCGGAAGCATCTCTGCCTCTGATACATATCTCGGAGCACTTGCAGCCTGCTCTCTGGAGCTTCTCGGAAGTGATATACCGAAGGTTTTGAATACAGCCTGTGTAAATCCGGAGCAATCCGCAGGACCGCTGAGACTGTTGCCGGTTCCGTATCTTAAAACACCCACACCTACATACTGTCTCGCAAAATCAACTATATCCTTACGGCCGGCTGTATTTGCTGAAGTAACCGAAGCCTCAGCCTGACCTGCTGAAACAGTTGCGCCCATGGTCACATCCACAATCGGTGTGGAAATGCTTGCCTCTGCAGAGCCTGTGAGTTCACCGACACTCTGTCCTGCATCTGTGCTCCCGGCATCAGCTCCATTCTGTGCTGTATCGCCTAAAGAAAAAGAAAAGGATCCGTTTGCATCAACCCAATCGGAGGCCAATGCCAATGTTCCGTCAACATTGAAATAATAGGGCTCTGAAACGCCATCACTGTCGGCGTCCATCCAGGTGATATTAAAATTATCCGCAAATGCAAGACCCGATGCTGCTGTGATCATCATCACTGTAAGCATACCGGTTATAATTCCTTTAATATTTTTCATAAGTCTCCTAAAAAATTTTTTAAACAACGACTTTCCTAGTTTAACCTCAATTACTTTATCTATGCAAGTAGGCAGGATATACATTTTATTTATAGCAAAAAAAAGTCCTGATTCCTCGCATCCGGAACCAGGACCTGTCTTCGGTAATATTCACTTTACGATTTAACGGTAGCCAATATGGTTTGGTTGGCAATACTGCTGTCACAAGAGAATATCGAGCTACTGACCGGACTTGAACCGGTGACCTTCTGATTACGAATCAGATGCACTACCGACTGTGCTACAGTAGCTGACCCGGGCAGAAAGCTCCTTCTGCCCTTTGTTTTTCATGCCACATAAGTTTACCGATTTTAGAAGGGCTTGTCAACCGCGGATGCCCCTCCCTGAGAAAAAATACAAGCCCTGAATTTATATGTCTGTGACTTTATAGTGTCCAATACCCCGGGGTCCACCGGCTGAATCATCAGGATTTCGACACCGTACCGTCTTCTCCAATGGAGATTCCTTTACTGATGCTCTCCATATATGAATAAAACTCCGCCTTGTCTGCTGCCTCCGACAGGGTTCTTGTATATCCTGCCGATGATTTTCCGGGTATCAGCCGGAGCTTCAGATTCTCAGAACCATCCTTGGTATTATCGATGGTCACCCTGAGAAGTGCCGTCCTCGGTATGGAGCTTCCGAATACAAAGTTTCCGAGACTGTACACGATAGGAACATCCTTATAATACTCAATTCCCTGAAGGACATGAGGATGAGCCCCCACCACAAGATCCGCACCGGCATCCACTATATCATGGGCCAGTGTCGTCTGGATCTCATTAGGCATTTCCTTACGCTCCTCACCCCAGTGTACATAAACCACTACAAGATCAGCCTGTTCTTTAGCCTGTTTGATCTCCTCGATCAGGTTTGAAGGATCGTAGGCTGCCAGCAGTCCCGGTGAACTCTCTCCTGCTGCCCAATATGCTTCAGGCATAACTCTGGTCGCTCCGATAAACGCGATCTTCCTGCCTTTAATGCTTACCATGACAGGCTCTGCCGCCTCTTCTATATTCTTCCCGGCTCCCACATGACTGATACCGGCTTTATCCAGAGTATCCAGCGTGTCCAGAAGAGCATCCGGTCCAAAATCCAGAGTATGATTATTGGCCAGAGTAACCAGATCGATACCCATTTCCTTAATCATGTCAACCTTTGAAGGATCAACCTCAAAGGTATACTGCTTATCCTTTTCCGGCGTTCCTCTGTTGCTGAATGGAAACTCTTCATTGGCAACGAAGTAATCTGCCGATTTCATTTCGTCAAGATATGCCTGAGAAACCACTCCCGTAATGTCCCCGGATGCCTGATATGCTTCCATAACGTGATCACTGAGATACACATCTCCCGAAAACATAAGCTCTACAGGTTCAAACTCTGACACGCCTATGGCTCCGGCCTCCACAGTCATAACAGGATTTTCCACAAAAACGGCGCCGCTTTCATTAACATGAGTTGTGGTTTCTTCTGTTAATGTCTCCGGCTCAGACGATTCCTCTGCCGCAGCCTCTGTAGCAGCTTCAGACGTTTCTCCTTCAGTATCGGAAGTTTCATCATCTTTACTTTCAGTTTTATCCGTAACAGCACCTTGAAGCTGAAGCATAACCGATCTTGCCTTGTCCCCTGACTGAGGCTTCAGCGTAACCAATGTGATCATAATGATCTCATATATTACAAAGAACAAACCTATCGCCATTAGAAGCAGCTTCCAACGACTTCTTCTTTGCAGTCTTTCTTCCTCTTCTTCCTCTTCCAGATAAGGTCTTACGTCACTGAATCTTTCTTCTGTTTCCCTTCGCTCGTGACTTTGCTGCATTCTTTCGGAACGTGCACCGGAATAGTTGCTCTGTCTGGTATTGATAAATACTCTGGTTCTGTCCTGATCTACAGTTGAACCGCTGCCGGAACCCTGCTTTAAAGTGCTTTTTGAATCATCGCCCGAAGGAAAACCTGTGCTATCATATGAGTTTTTTCCGGCCGTACTCTTTGTAAGATCTTCTCCGAATATCAGATCAACTTCCCTGTCATAGATATGGCTCTTATCGGTATTTTCCCTCTTATAAGAGTTTTTTATGGCCGGGTTGTTCCTCTTATTAACCCTTTTGCCTCCGGATTTTCTGCGGCTTCTGCCAAACTCCGAGCGGTCAACCTTCTCTGCATTATACTCTTCGCTTTTATCGATTCCCAGGGTTTTTCCGATACTCTCAACCTTTATCTGTCTTCCGGGTCCTGTATACTCGGAATTTTCTCCGTGATAGTCCGGTTCCAGAAACCTTTCAACCTCCACCTCAGACAACAATACTCTTTTAGGAGAAGTCACTTTCCTTTTTACATATCCGGTCTTTTTTATTTGGCCCGTCTTTTTTATTTGAACCTTCTTTTTTACGAGCTCCGTCTTTTTTACGTGAACCGCATCATTATCTCTTTCCCCAATATTTCTCTCAGCCCTTGGTCCTTTGTAATGTGACCTGAGGCGATCATTCCCCGTTTGCTCTCTCAATCCTTACCTCTTCAGATAATTAGTTTTAAATGGTCTGAGCCATTTCCCGGCGCTCCATAATATCCCCCCAAGCGCTGTTAAAGTCCATCTTCCACTTGTTCATATCAAGTATGGAAGATGGACTTTAAACTTATACCATCATATCTTCAATTATTCAAGTTCAAATGCACCTGTATACAACTGATAGTAATTTCCCTTTGCGGCTATCAGTTCATCATGGGAACCTCTCTCTATGATATTACCGTGATCGAGGACCATGATGACATCTGAATTCTGTACTGTACTTAATCTGTGTGCAATAACAAATACCGTACGTCCTGCCATAAGGGCATCCATACCCCTCTGTACTATCGCTTCAGTATGGGTATCGATGGAGGAGGTAGCCTCGTCCATGATCATAACCGGAGGATCCGCAACCGCTGCTCTTGCGATGGAAATGAGCTGTCTCTGTCCCTGTGACAGGTTGGAACCGTTGGACAGAAGCTTTGTGTTATAGCCCTCCGGAAGTCTCTGGATAAAATCATCGGCTCCCGCAAGTCTTGCCGCTGCCATACACTCCTCGTCTGTGGCATCCAGCTTTCCGTAACGGATATTCTCCATAACAGTTCCGGTGAAAAGCACTGTATCCTGAAGGATGATACCGAGGGAATGTCTGAGATCCGCCTTCTTTATCTTCTTAATGTCGATACCGTCATAGGTTATGGTACCTTCCTGTATCTCATAGAAACGGTTGATAAGGTTTGTAATGGTGGTTTTTCCTGCACCGGTGGCACCGACGAAGGCAACCTTCTGTCCGGGACGGGCGAAAACATTAACCTTATGAAGAACTGTGTGCTTTCCGTCATAGGAGAAATCCACGTCCTTGAGAACCACGTCTCCGGCTAACTTTCTGTATTCACAACCGCCGTCTTTCTTAGTCTTCTTCCATGCCCACATTCCGGTAGACTCCGAGGTTTCCGTTATCTGTCCGTTTTCTTCTTTGCACCTTACAAGAGTCACATAACCCTCATCCTCTTCCGGTATCTCATCCATAAGCGCAAATATACGTCCTGCTCCGGCAAGACCCATGACTATTGCATTGATCTGCTGTGATATACCGCCTATCTGTCCTGCAAACTGCTTTTCCATTCCAAGGAAAGGAACTGTAATGCTTATGCCTAAGGCAAGTCCGCTGAAGCTTATATTCGGCACCTTGAGGAATAACAAAAGACCACCGGCAAAGGCCAGTATCACATACATGATATTACCGATATTTCCAAGTATCGGCATCAGTGTATTGGCATATTTATTGGCTTGTTCCGCCACTCTGAAGAGTTCGTCATTAACCTTATCGAAATCCGCCTTTGCACTATCTTCATGGTTAAATACCTTGATGACCTTCTGTCCGTTCATCATCTCCTGGATTAATCCCTCGGTTTTACCAAGCTCTGCCTGCTGCTTCATGAAATACTTTCCTGAGCCGCCGCCTACCTTCCTTACTACCTTTGTCATGACAAATACTCCGCCCACAACGATGATGGTGAGCCAGATGCTGTAGTACATCATGAGACTGAATATGGTGATAACAGAGATGGCTGATACCATAAGCTGAGGAATGGACTGGGATATGAGCTGTCTCAGAGTATCAACGTCATTTGTATAGTAAGACATGATGTCTCCGTGCTCATGCTGGTCAAAATATTTTATGGGAAGATCCTGCATTCCGTCGAAAAGCTTGACACGGAGCTTCTTAAGAGACCCCTGAGTGATGATGGCCATGCACTGATTATAAATCACACCTGCGATAAGTGATATGCCATAAAGCATCGCAAGTACTGATACAGTTCCCAGTATCTCTGCCGAAACCGCATTCCAGTCTCCGGTTTGCCAGTTCTTTTCAATGACAGCGATAACCCTCTGCTGAAACATTGACGGTATGGCACTTACGACGGCATTGATGAAGATACATACAAGAGTAAAAGGGATCAGCTTTGGATAAAATGAATAAAGCAGCTTTATCAGTCTGATCATAACCTTACTGCTGGGAAGTGTTCTTTTCTTTTCCATTATCTGACACCTCCTTCGCTTTTATCTGCGGCACCCGGAACGGAAGCCGTCTCCTCGGTCGTCTTATTTTGTGCCCTATAGAGCTCCTGATATGTTGCATTTCTGGAAAGAAGCTCCTCATGATTTCCGATGTCCTGTATATTACCGCCTTTAAGTATGAGGATACGGTCTGCCTCCTGTACGGAGGATACTCTCTGTGCAATGATTATCTTTGTGGTCTCAGGGATAAATTCCTTAAAGCCCTTTCTGATAAGAGCATCCGTCTTTGTGTCTACCGCAGAGGTGGAGTCGTCAAGTATGAGAACCTTTGGCTTCTTAAGGAGGGCTCGTGCTATACAAAGACGCTGCTTCTGTCCGCCGGAAACATTGGTACCTCCCTGTGTTATGAAGGTATCATACTTGTCCGGAAATCTCTGAACGAATTCATCCGCCTGGGCAAGCCTGCATGCTTCAATGATTTCCTCATCCGTAGCCTTCGGATTTCCCCAGCGGAGGTTTTCTTTGATGGTGCCGGAGAAGAGGACATTCTTCTGAAGCACCACTGCTACCTGGTCACGGAGAGTCTTTAAGTCATACTTCTTTACATCCAGACCCCCTACCCTGACGGCACCCTCAGTCACATCATATAATCTCGGAATGAGCTGTATGAGTGAGGACTTTGAAGAACCTGTGCCGCCGATGATTCCGATGGTCTCACCGGACTTAATATGGAGATCAATGTCTGAAAGAACAAATCTTTCCGCGCTCTTTGAATATTTGAAGCTTACGTCATCAAAATCTATGGAACCGTTTGGAACCTCCATAACGGGATTCTCGGGATTTGTAAGTGTACTCTCTTCTCTCAGAACCTCCGCGATACGCTCTGCCGACTCAGCGGAGATGGTTACCATAACGAAGATCATGCTGAGCATCATGAGTGACATGAGTATCTGGAAGCTGTAGGTAAGAAGAGCCGAGAACTGTCCTACATCAAGGGCTGAGCCTCTGGTTGTGATGATAAGGTAGGAACCGAAGCTCAGAACAAACAGCATTACCACATAGAGACAGAACTGCATCAAAGGATTGTTGATGGCAAGTATTCTCTCAGCCTTTGTGAAATCTCTCTGAACATCTGCTGCGGCAGCTTCGAACTTCTTCTTTTCGTACTCTTCCCGTACAAATGACTTCACAACTCTCATGCCGGTGACATTTTCCTGGACAGAGTCATTTAAGGCATCGTACTTTTTGAATACCGCACGGAACAGCGGCATAACTGTTCTTACCACCGTGGCGAGGCCTACTCCGAGAATAGGGATTACAGCAACAAAGATCCATGCCATCCTTCCGCCCATGATAAATGCTGTCGCAAAGGAAAAGATGAGCATCATGGGGGCTCTGAAACCGATACGTATCAGCATCATGAATGCAAGCTGCACGTTCTGGATATCGGTGGTCATACGGGTAACCAAGGAGCTGGTCTGGAACCTGTCGATATTCTCGAAGGAAAAGTCCTGTATCTTATAGAAGATATCCTTACGAAGGTTTCTTGCAAACCCTGTTGCGGCTGTGGCGCTGGCATTACCGGCAATCACTCCGAAGGTCAGGGACATGGTGGCAAGTATTATAAGTACGATACCGAATTTCGTAATGACATCCATACCGCATCCTGCTTTTATCTCATTTATCAGTTTTGCAGTGACAAATGGGATTATAGTTTCCACAAGAGATTCAAGCACAACAAAAAAGGGTGACTTCCAGGCCACACTCTTAAACTCTCTTATGGACTTTGAAAGAGTTTTTACAACGTCCATTTTATCTCCTTCCGCATTATGATTTCTTTCCGAATATGGGGCACATGTAAACAGCGCAGGCACCCCTATGCCATATATTTAGAAAGGCGCCGATAAATGAATCATCGGCGCAATGGTACTATACTAATAGATTGTTTAATATATTTCAAGAAATTTATAAAAACTTAAGGAGACACAATGACACAGCTGAATTGTTACTATGATCAATTTGTGTCAAGAAGCCGGCATTCCTTGGATATCACAGGTAAATACGGCGAAATATATGAAATAATCTCATCTGCATCCAGTTGTTCAGGATATAGTATTCCTTCATTGGGATGCCTGAAAATGTAATTCAAAGCAGCAAATATCGAAACTGCCACAAGGAAAGCTGCCGGCGTGCCTATACATCCATCGCCAAGATTGGCCTCGGTTCCGATATATCTGCTGGTAAAGTTCTCCCCTTCAATAAGCATTCCAATGGCTTCGCCACCGGAGATCAATTCATCCATGCCAATAACATGGTATTTATCGATATGATCTAAAAGAACGGTTCTTTGCGCTATTTCACAGGGACTATAAACAAACATGACTGATGGCGCATACTCCAGTTCTCCATCTTCATTCCATACGGAAAAATACTCACGGATTGAATGAAGTTCTTCGTGATCGTCAGCACAGCCTTCAAAAACCTGATCATTTATCACTGCTTTGACTTTTGAAAGCTTACCGGGAATCCTGAGCTTCAACAATCTGCTTAACGGATCATATGAGTGGATCATATCCACATCTGCCCCCATTCTCTTTAATGCTTCTGATAACCTGGTTTCGGTTCCGACGACCATTGAGGCCCTATCGTTCATTTCACCATAAAAATCATAGGCATTCCAGGTGGAGTAAGAGGTGCCTGGCTCCGGCTCAGCAATGGTCGTTTCGGAATTATCATAGTCAGACTCAATCATATAAGTAACCTTTAGTTCCTGGGCCAATTGAGCAAATTTATCTTCTTTTATAAGTTTTCTTAAGTGGTCACGATTTTCTGAGACAAACGGTGTATTATCTTCTTCCACGATATCTGTCATGGCTTTCTTGAGTAAAACATTGATCACACCGGAGTTTACTCCAAAATTCATAATAGTTGTAGGACAATTGGGATAAGCTCTCGCCAGTTTAAGTGTCTCCTGAAAATGTTCTTCATAGCATAAATCGACCTGATCATCTGATGCGAACCATCCATCAGAGGTGGTAATGAAATGAATTCCTCTTTTTGTACATTCCGTGGTCATCACAAGATCGTCAATTTCATTTGCCAGATCAAGCAATATGTCACCACTCTTTAGGTAGTCAAAAACTTCCGTATAATTATCTTTACCGATAGCCTGACAAATGATATTTTCTTCTTTTCCACCGCGGGATCTGAAGAAATCCAGAGCTTTTTCGCTTTTATCCATCACTACCATATCATCCGGGACAAATAATTTTTCTTTCAGAATTATGTCTATCAGAGACTGTGGCACTACTCCAAGACCCAGAAACATGATTTTTGATGTCATCTTATAAAATCCTCCTCATATGACTCGTTTATTACGTTAACAGATAAGATGAAAAAAGGGTCAGAACCCAATGTCTGACCCTGAATATCTACGGAACCCGATTTCAATCCACTTTTGGTGTTTTACTTACATCCTTTGTTTTGCAAATGTCGTAAATTATATCAACACAGCTGTCTATGCCGAGGGTTGCTGCATCAAGGGTGATGTCATAATTCTGGCATTTGCCCCACTCCTGCTCGGTGTAGTAACGATAATTGAACTTACGCTTTTTATCCATATCCTTCAACATCTTATCTGTATGCTCGGGATCCTTATAAATCCGTGTTATACGGTCTTTTCTTGCTTCCAGATCAGCATGGATAAATACATTAAGAACATCTGTCCTGTCTCTCAGAATATAATCCGCACAGCGTCCGACGATAACGCAGGGTCCCTTTGAAACCAGTTCAAGGATAACCTCTCTCTGCTTTGACCAAAGATAATCCTCGGGACTCATGCCATAGCTATTGCGGGCTGAAAAGGAATATTCGATCCAGTTCTTGGCGTTGGCATACTCGCCCTGTTTTTTCACATATTCTTCCGCAAAGCCTGTTTTGAAGGCGGTCTGCTCGATGATTTCTTTATCATATAATGGGATTCCCAGCTTGTCGGCAAGCTTTTTTCCTACTTCTCTACCGCCGGAGCCATATTCTCTTGAAATTGTCACATACTTAATACTCATACTGTCACCTTCTTCCGGAATGTTGTTTCACGAACTATCTGCCTTCATTTTAACATCAATATTTCGGGCGTTCAATGAGTTTGGAAAAAATTTTTAAATTTGGCTCCGAAGCGTAACAGTTCAGTCGGCAATGGTTCGCGAAGACCGTGGTCGGCTCTTTTCCCCACAATCCGAAGTTATTGGAACCACTGATTGACCTTAAAACTCAGAATTCAGAATATAAGTCAATGTAACCTGCTATTCAGGATGACCCAAATCCTGATTACCTGAAATTGAGTCATTGTAACCTGTCATTCAGGATGACCCAAATCCTGATTACCTGAAATTGAGTCATTGTAACCTGCCATTCAGGATGACCCAAATCCTGATTATCTAAAATTGAGTCATTGTAACCTGCTATTCAGGATGACCCAAATGCGGGTAACCGGAATATAGGTCAATGTAATGCCTTGGTCATTGCGAAAATAAGGCATCCCGGCTTAACTGTTACGTCTACGATGACTCTGTAATAATATTTATTTCTCGAACAATCTTTTCCAAATGAACCAGAGTAGAACACTCATGGCCCAGCCGAGAATAACGTCTATTACTGAATGCTGCTTTATAAACATTGTGGAAAGGCAAATGAGAACTGCGATTATGGTTTCTATGTTCTTGTATCGCAGCTTTATGTACCGGCACTCTCGCACAACAAGGTCGATGGCTACGGTGCTGGAGACGTGCATGCTGGGGCAGACGTTTCGGGGCGGATCGATGGAACGAAGCCAGTTTACCGCCATTGAGAATACGTCTGATGACTCCAAAGGTTCCCGGAGTTCGAGGCCGTTTGGCCATATGGTATACACCACCATGCAGATGGTATAGCCGCCGAAAAGGATGAAGCAGAGCTTCAGGAAATCTTTTTTGGTTCCCCAGAAAAGGAAAAACACCAGGGCTCCCGGGAAGATGATCCACCACATGGCATAGGGTATGAAAAATGCGGGTATGGTGGGGATCATTCTGTCAATCGGGGACTCTATGATCCGGATCACACTGGCAGGAACTTCCCTTAACTGTAAACATGCAAAATAAAGCAGGTAACAGGGGAGGTACAGAAGCCAGAGGCAGTACATATTATCTTTTATGAAACCTTTCGGGTTTGTGTACATGGTTTTGATTTTTTTCATTTATCATGCTTCCTTTGCAAACTGGCTGTTATAAAGGGTTGAGTAGAAGCCGCCTATTTGGAGAAGGTCCTCATGTTTACCCTGCTCGATGATGTTTCCGTCCTTCAGTACCAGTATAAGGTCTGCATTTCTGATGGTGGACAGACGATGGGCAACTATAAAGGTTGTCCTGCCTTCCATCATTCGGTCGAAGGCATGCTGGATATGAAGCTCGGTTCTGGTATCGATTGAGGAGGTCGCTTCGTCCAGGATGAGCATCGGCGGAAGGCGCAGCATGAGTCTCGCGATACAGAGAAGCTGTTTCTGTCCCTGGCTGAGGGAGCCTCCGTCTTCACCGAGAACCGTGTCATAGCCCTGAGGAAGTCTCCGGATAAATCCGTCGCAGTGTGCCTTCTTTGCAGCCTCAACTATTTCTTCCATTGTTGCATCCGGTTTTCCGTAGGCAATGTTTCTGCGGATGGTTGTAGCTTTAAGCCAGGTTTCCTGGAGCACCATTCCGAAATTGTCCCGGAGACTTCCGCGGGTAACAGCGCGGTTGTCAAAGCCGTCTACCAGGATTCCGCCCTGATCAGGCTCGTAGAATCTCATAAGGAGGTTTATAAGTGTGGACTTTCCGCAGCCCGTAGGACCGACGATTGCCACAGTCTCACCCGGGTTAACGTGAATGTTTATGTCGGTAAGAAGCTTCTTGCTCTTATCATAGGAGAACCAGAGGTGTTCTATATCTATCTGTCCCTTCAGCTCACCGTTTGCTCCAAGCACCTTCGCGTCCGGAGCGTCCGGTACCATGGCCTCTTCGTCGATGATCTCAAAAACGCGGGATGCGGAAGCGATGGCATTCTGAAGCTCAGTTACAACTCCGGAGATTTCATTGAAGGGTTTTGTGTACTGGTTGGCATAGCTAAGGAAGGATACAAGCTCTCCCACTGTTATCAGGGCTTTTATTGCCATAAAGGCTCCGCTCACAGCTACTGCCGCATATACGATATTGTTCACGCATCTTGTAGCAGGATTTACCAGTGAGGAAATGAAAACTGCCTTGAAGCTGTAGCCGGACAGCTTGTCATTGATAGTCTCAAATCTCTCCTGGGCTTCCTTTTCATGAGAAAATGCCTTGACCACCTTGAGGTTTCCAAGCATTTCCTCAGTAAAGGCGGTTATTTCTCCTCTGCTTTCCGACTGTCTCTGAAAAAAGTTGTAGGTATGTTTTGCTATAAGGCTTGCCACAACAAAGCTGAGAGGTGTAAGGCAGATAACTATCACAGTGATGACAGGCTCAATGTAGAACATAAACATTAAGGTTCCCAGTATGGTGAGCACGCCTGTAAAAAGCTGGGTAAAGCCCATGAGAAGTCCCTGGGAGAACTGGTCGATGTCCGTAATGATACGGCTGCTTAGGTCGCCTGCCGGGTGCCTGTCAAGGTAGCTTATGGGAAGCTCTTCCACATGGTTAAAGGCTTTTGTTCTGATATCCTCAACAACCCTGAAGGTAACGATGTTGTTGATGTGGTTCATGAGCCACTGGGCAAGGGCTGTGAGAACTATGAGTAGTCCCATGAGCTTCAGAATGCTCATAAGCTTTCCCCAGTCAACATTACCCTCTCCGACAATGGTGTCAACAGCAGAACCTGTAAGGATCGGAAGGTACAGAGTCAGCACCACGGTCACTGCCGCAAACAGGATGGAAATGATAACCAGGTGCATATATTTCCTGATATATCGAAGGATTCTCGCAATGGTCTGACGGTCTTCTTCCGTCATTTTTCTTGGTTTCCCCTTTGCCATCACTCTGCCTCCTTTCCGTTCTCTGCCAATGCTTCTGCCTTTGAAGCTTCATATGAACCGTCCTTTGAAGCTACGGAAGAACTAACTGTTTCTGCCGAAGGATTCTGTGTGTTTCCGGTGGGTTTACCTGCTTCATCTTTATTAAGCTGTGAGAGGCAGATTTCCTTATAAACTTCGCAGGAGTTGAAAAGTTCGTCATGGGTTCCGATGCCGGCAACATTACCGTCATCGAGAACTACGATTTTGTCGGAATTACGTACAGTTGAGACTCTCTGGGAAATGATGAAAACAGTCATGTTCCCGGTATCTCTCTTGATGGCCTTTCGGAGGGCTGCATCCGTTGCAAAATCAAGTGCGGAAGCGGAATCATCCAGGATGAGTATCTCCGGTTTACGGACCACAGCTCTTGCGATGGCAAGTCTCTGCTTCTGTCCGCCGGAAAAGTTTCTTCCCTCCTGCTCTACCTTAAGTTCCAGGCCTTCGCCCTTCTGCTCCACAAAATCATAAGCCTGGGCAGTCTTTAATGCAGCATAGATTTCTTCATCCGTTGCATCTTCCTTGCCCCACTGCATATTTTCCCTGAGAGTTCCTCTGAAAAGAACGCTTCTCTGGGGAACCACACCAATCTTCTTTCTAAGCTCTGTAAGTCCGTATTCTTTTGCCGGCTTTCCTTCTATATCTATCTCACCGCCGGTTACGTCATAGAATCTCGGGATCAGGTTAATGAGGGTTGACTTACCTGCACCGGTACCTCCGATGACACCCACAGTCTCACCGGGCATGACATCAAAGGTGATTCCGGAAAGTGCCGGGTCTGCACCATCGGTGTAGGCGAAGGAAACGTCACGGAAGGAAACCTTGGGAGATGAAAACTTGTTGCCTTCATCCAAAGATGAACCGGTCTGAGCTCCTTTGATAATATTGGCAGCGGATTGTTCTTTTGAGATACCGGTCTTAAACGGAGTTTCTGCTGATATGCTGCCTGTGTCCTTTACAGAAATACCGTTTGAAACAGATCCGGCAGAAACATTTGCATGATCCTGAACGCTTGGCTGTATGCTGAAAATGCCATCGATCCGGTTCATACTTGCCATGGCACGGGTAATCTGAATTACAAGGTTTGCAAGCTTTATAAGCTCCACCAGAATCTGGGACATGTAGTTAACAAGAGCCACAAGCTGTCCCTGGGTTAATGATCCTGTATCAACAAAATTGGCGCCGCGATAAATGAGATAAACCACAGCGAGGTTGATAATAACGTAAGTCACAGGATTAAGAAGCGCAGAGATACGTCCAACATTTACCTGCATTTCTGTAAGTCTGTCGTTCTCCCTCTTGAACTGCTCTATCTCGGAAGCCTGACGATTGAAAGCGCGGACTACTCTTACACCGAGAAGATTCTCACGGGTAGTCTTCATTATCTTATCCAGCTGCGTCTGGTTGTTTTTGTACATAGGCGCAGTTGTAAGGATAATTCCGAAAACCACCGCAAAAAGCAACGCTATGGTGATGGTGAAAATGATTCCGGCCTTAACATTGATGGTAAAAGCAAGGATCATGGCACCAAATACGATGAAGGGTGATCTCATGAACAGGCGGAGGGCCATGTTTACGCCGCTTTCCACAGCATTGATATCAGAGGTCATTCTGGTAATGAGGGTGCTGGTGCCCAGGATATCGATGTCCTTGTAGGAAAGACTGTTTATATGCCTGAACAGGTCATTTCGGAGCCCTTTTCCGGTATGGATGGCCACCTTTGCGGCAAAGAACTGTGCAGTAAAGGAACAGGTGAGACCTATGGCTGCAAGTAACAGCAGCAACCCTCCCATTTGAAAAACATACGGAAGATTATCATTGTTTATGCCCTTGTCGATCATGCTGGAGATGACCATGGGCACCAAAAGGTCGAAGCAGGCTTCCAGGCACTTGAACAGCGGTGCCAGGATCGCCCTGATCTTGTAATCACTTACATAAGATAAAAGTCGTTTCACTAACTACCTCCTCTATAAATGCATTTTTTAGCCGTTTATATCCGACATACAGATAATCATCTAATTGGCTCCCTAAATCTGTTTTCTTTTGTCATGGAAGTCATCCCATCCTTTTTAGAGGAAAATATCCCATAACAAAAAATCCGCCACGGCATTTGCCGCAGCAGATCTATTATAACCCCTTTGTCAATATGTGTCACATTTCACCGGAAATGCTGCCTGAAATGATATTGACCTCGTCATAGAGGAAAACGGGAGCCTATATCCTGTCTAGGTCAAAATGACCGGCAATCCAAAGGCCACAATGGGTGCCGCCAATGTCACACTTGATAAGGTATCCGAAAAACAACGCGGTAATGGCATCATCTTGTGTCTGACAGATAAAAATGTTTATTTACGTGAGAATCTCATTGCACTTCCGCTAAGATATCTATAAGCCAATCACTAAATGGTGCGGCGCCCCTAGGGCTCACCCCGGCAGAACTGTGACGGTATTTATGTATTTTCGTTAGGATTTTTCACCGTTTTTATGATTTTTGAACGATAATAATGCTACAATAAAGTATAAATACGGCTCTTTGGTATAAGGCCGGGAGCCTTGAGCGTGTAATTGGAAAATAAAAAAATGAAGGTATGAAACCATACCGGGAGGTGACGTATGGCAGATAAGCTTGGGATCATAGCTCTTGAGTCAGCGATAAAGTCAGGCCAGAAGGTGGATAAGATTCTGGAGAGCTGGCGCGGTGAAAGCTTCCTCATTCCCTGTGAATGTCCGAGGTTTAACAGCGGAGAAGGAAAAGGGATCGTAAAGGAGTCTGTCCGGGACAGAGATCTGTATATCATGGTGGATGTATGCAACAATTCCCTGACTTACAAAATGGACGGCAGCCTGAACCGCATGTCTCCTGATGACAACTATCAGGATCTGAAGCGTATCATCGCGGCCTGCAACGGAAAAGCCTCAAGGATAACTGTCATTATGCCCTTCCTTTATGAAAGCAGGCAGCACAGGAAGACCATGAGGGAATCCCTGGACTGCGCAGTTATGCTTAAGGAGCTGGAAGCCATGGGGGTTCATGACGTGGTGACCTTTGATGCTCATGACCCGAGAATGCAGAATGTAGTTCCCTTGAAGGGAATAGAGAACGTATCTCCTGCCCTTCAGTTTACCCAGGGACTTTTAACTGAATATGAGGATTTAAGGATAGACGGAGAACACCTCATGTTCATAGCTCCCGATGAAGGCGCAACAGAAAGAGTCGTATTTCTGGCATCTCTCTTCGGAGTAAACATCGGCATGTTCTATAAGAGGCGTGATTATACCACTATCGTGAACGGCTCCAATCCCATTGTAGCCCATGATTTTTGCGGAGGAAGCGTTGAAGGAATGGATGTCATCGTAGTAGACGATATGATCGATTCCGGAGGAAGCATTCTTGATGTGGCTCGCCAGCTAAAGGATCGCGGTGCCAGGAGGATTTTTGTTTTTGCCACCTTCGGGCTTTTCTCCCGTGGATTTGAAAAGTTCGATAAAGCCTACGAGAATGGTGATTTTGACAGGATCTTCACCACTAATCTCATCTACCAAAAAGAAGAAATGCTTTCCAGGGAATACTATTTCAGTATCAACATGGAACGATATATCGCCGCCATCATAGACACCATGAACAAGGGTGGTTCAATGTCTAAACTGACAAAGCCTGCTCAGAGGATAAAGGAGACGGTCGAGAATTATAAAAAAATGACCGAATAGTCGCTGAAAATGACCGAATAGACAAAAATTATTGTCGCCATACAGTCGCTCACCTATAATTATGTCATAAACAAACTTTGATAAAGATGGATATATTTTCTATGGCTGATCATTGCATATCTGAGTATATAATGAGGGAGATTCTCGTTGATGAGAATCTCCCTCATTTCATCATCTTCCGTTTATCCAGTAGTCGAAAACCTTTTTTGCCACCGGCACGGCTGTGCGGCCTCCGGTCTCGCCTTCTTCCACTACTACACAGACTGCAATTTCGGGATTGTCGTAAGGGGCGAAGCCGGTGAACCAGGCATTGGTGATGGTTTCGCCGTTTTTGCTTACTTCCGCGGAGCCGGTCTTTCCGGCTGCCTGATAATCTGCATCTCTAAGCTTCGAGGCTGTTCCCTCTGTGACAACGGAACGCATAAAGGAGCCAAGAATTGATGCCTCTTCTTCCGTCATCAGACTTATCTTTTCGCCTTCCTCAAACACTTTGATAACATTTCCCTCAGCGGACTGAACCTGTTTCAGCACTTGAGGCGCCGAAAGGACACCTCCGTTTGCTATAGCTGATGCAAGGATTACCTCATGGAGGGGGCTCATCATGGTCTCTCCCTGTCCGATGGCGGTCTGCATCATGGTCCAGGTACCGGAGTCTGCATTAACATTGAACCTGCTCTTCTTTGAAGAAAGAGCTATGGGAAGCTCCTGATTAAACAAAAGCTCCTCCGCGGTTTTCGCAAGCTTCGTTTTATTAACCATAGTGCCTATCTTTGCAAAAGCAGAATTGCAGGAGTAGGCAAATGCTTCGTTCAGGTTCTCTTTCCCGTGCTCCTCACCGCTGTAGCAATGCACCACATAGTCTTTGTCTTCATCATCCCGGTACTCTCCGTCACAATTGAAGGAAAAGCTTTTGTAGTCATTGGGATGCTCTCTTATATACTCAAGAGCCATAACGATCTTGAAAGTTGAACCCGGAGCATAAAGTCCCTGAGTGCATCTGTTGAGAAGGGGAGCCTCTGAGTTTTCATCGTTAACGATACTGTCCCAGTCCTCTACGATTGTGTTTGGATTGAAGCTCGGTTTGGAAGCCATGGCCAGAACCTCTCCGGTTTTCGGGTTCACGGCTATAACTGCACCGTTGTAATCCCCCAGTGCCTCATAGGCCACCTTTTGGAGGGCCGCATCCAGGGTAATGATCACATTATCCCCCAGGCTCTTGGTTTCCGTTATCTCATTTGCCACCTGAATCACCGGGTTAGAATTTGATTCCATAAGGTAGAAATTGGCAAGAGACTCGATGCCGGTCTTTCCTTTGGTTGAGTATCCCACAGTCTGCGCAAATACTTTCCCCAGAGGATATTCCCTCTTCTCTGAATAGCTGCCTTTAGGGTTATCAGATCCATCCTCGTTTTTTCTGGTGTCGGTAACTACCGTTCTCGCCAGAACCTCTCCGTCCGAGGATATTATGGCACCCCTTACGAAGCGGTTGTCAAATACTTCCATTCTGGGGTTGTAGGCATTACCCATAAGCTCATCCGAACGCCAGCCTATGAAGTACACCATGTACCCTATCATGGCAAAAAACAGCAGCGCAAAGAAATAGATGAACCCCACTATATTCTTATTTGTAATTTTCTCCCTTGACCGGGATTTATTTTTTTCCATCTGATGTAAAACCTATATTCACTTGGAAACCACTGATTCAGTCGTTTCTCCTTCAAATTTCAGATAATGACTTCAACAATCTATCCTATACTTCACAGATCTTCCACACTGACATTATTACCTCTGTACCCCGGAACCACATCAGAAAAACCATCCTCAAACAGAGTATCCACTCCGAAATCCGGATCATCCTCTGACACCTCGTATTCATCGAACTCGTCTTCATTGCCCTGGATGATGTAAAGGGCCTGTATGATGGCGAAAACGATGAAGGCTGAAACCAGTGAAGATCCACCATAGCTCACGAAAGGAAGGGTAACGCCTGTGGAAGGTATAAACTTTATGGCGCCTCCTATGGTCAGGAAAACCTGAACTATGTACTCGATGGCAAGCCCGACAGCCACATACTTATAGAAGCTGTCCTTCATATATGTGGCGATGACCATCATCTGCATGAAGCATCCCAGGCACACAAGGGTAATGCATATGGCGGTTATTGCCCCCATCTCCTCGGAAATAGCCGAAATGATGAAGTCCTTTTCAACAATCGGAATCTTGTTGGGAAGTCCCTGGAAAAGTCCAAGCCCCGCAAATCCGCCTGTTCCTATGGCAAAAAGTGACTGGGTAATCTGATAGCCCTTATTGTCGATATCAGCCCAGGGGTCTATCCAGGCAAAAACTCTGGTTCGTACATGACTGAAAGCAAAATAGGAAAATATCGCTGCCAGTGCCATGCCAACATTACCGAGAGCCAGATACAGCCAGTTATTGGTTGCGATATAAAGGATAACAAGGTAAGACACAAAGAAAATGAGAGCAGACCCAAGATCCTTACATAAAACAAGAACAAGCATATGAAGTCCTGCCACCAGGGAGGTATATACTATATCCCTGAAGCTTTCCGCACAGCTAAGCATTCCCGAAACCGCCAGAATAAAGGTGATCTTTACAAGTTCTGAAGCCTGAAAGGTAAATCCTCCGATGGAAATGGACATCTTCGCACCGTAGCTGGTGGCTCCGATTATCAGCACTATCCCCTGCATAAGTATTCCCACCGCAGCAAAAACATATTTCCATCTCACAAGATCCCATACTTTATCAATGATATAAGGTATGACAAGCGTCAATGCTGCTGCCCCCACCATGATTATAAACTGCTTTATAGCTTTACTCATATCGAGACGTTCCAGCATGATGAGACCATAGGCCATAAAGAACACTGTATTATTAAGCAACAGCCGGTTAATGTTTCTGTATATACGCTTGGATACAAAAACATAAATTGCGAAAAACAGAAGCTGAACCAGATAAAAGATCACAGCACTGATCTCTCCGGTTTTAAGATAAACTGTCAGGTTCATAAGAAAATGTACTAACAAAATGATGCGAAACTGCCAGTAGCACAGCGGATCCGCATCATCCTCGTCAGGTATCGTAAGATACCTGAAATTGCAATATGTATAAAGAACTATCAAAATTAACTGAATATACTTTGTAGCTGTAATATATAAATTTACCATTTAAACACCCATACCGATACCGGCACAAAACATGCATCCCTCCTGCAAAGTCATTTGCTATTCCGATCCCGGATCCAGCTCTGGAGCCATCCTGCTAAAACGTGCTCTCTAAAGCATGCAATTGCAATAGTCGTCTTAGAGCTATATAACAAAAAACCGGATGATCTCAAACACCAACTCATTCTATTCCATGCCTGAAATGCCCCCTCGTCATAGCCTTGGGTATCGCTCCGGAAAGGATCCTCAGTACTTCAGCTTCCGGCTCGATGGTAAAATCATAACGTACACTTTCCGGTTCAAGAGCCCGGATATCTCCCTCAAGGTCATATAGAACCAGTGGTTCTGCATTGAAGATCTGGTTATAGCAGTACTTACAGTAGCATCTCACCGGCATATCCTTTTGCATACGGTCTCTCAAACGAAGTATCCTGTTACGGTGATCACATCTGTCAGAGGTTCTCTGTATACAATTGGCGCTCACCATCATGGGAAGATGCCCATAAACCAGCGCCTCATAGGGCACTGTCCTGAGTCTCTCATCCGATTCATTCTCTTTGAGAGATTTTCTCAGCCCCATACATTCTCTGCCGGTAAGCTCTATGGAATAAGTGAGACCTTCCGCTCCAAGATCCAAAAGCATGGAAACCGCCTCTGTGTTGTATCCGTAACAAGTATAATCAAAAATCTTCTTTATAGTATTTAAACCTTTATTACCTGTTTCTGAAGGTCTTTGTTCTGAATACTTATGTTCCGTAGGTTCTGTATCCGAAAGCATCATTGCTTCATCAAAGCTTCTGATAAGAACCGCATCAGGAGCTGCCCCGAGCTTTACCAGATTTTCGAGAAGCTTCCGGGAATTAAGGAAAGGATCCGTATCCCTCTCAATGCGTCTGAGTCTCAGTCCGCATTCTTTTCCGGAAGCTCTGATGCTTTTGAATATTTCCGCGAATGCTTCTGCCTCGTATTCATCCTCTGTAACCGCATGTTTTTCAACCTTGTTCTTCGGTATTCTGATATCACCAATCAGCTCCTTTGCTCCCTTAGCGCCGATTCCATCTTTTTCGGAAATCATCTCCGGAATCCCAAAGCAGGCTTCGTCAACATAAATTCTACTGACAGCTTTTATATCCATCACAGCCTTAAGCTGTGCCTCTGTTTCAACGGAGACACTGACCGGCATAAGCCAGTCCTCCGCAGACAGACCATAAGTTACAGGTTCACTCTTTGCTTCCTTTGAACGTTCCTTTGAGCTATCCTTTAAACTTCCCTTTGAACTATTCTTTGAATTTCCCTTTGAACTATCTCTGAAATTTTCTTTGAGATTTCCCTTAGGATTCTCCCTGGAGTTTTCCTTAAATCTTTCCTTCAGAGGTTTCTGCTTTTTATAGTCATTATTCCGGTTTCTGCTGTCATTCTTTCCGGTATTCTTTTTATCATTCCGCGAGTTGTCTCTTCGAACCACTTAAAATCTCCTCTTCGTACCTTTCCAGTGCTTCTCTTCTTAACTGATTAAGCTTTCCCACCGGATAAAACGCATCAGGGCTGATATTGACCCTTATGTCCGTGAAGCTGAACGCTGTTCCGCCGGTTTTTCTGAGCTTCTCTTCAACATCTTTTGCCGTCATGGGACGATTTTCCGCAGCCATAACATTATCACCGGAAACCACGGTGACCATCCTGCCGCCCCGATCTGTCAGAGTTAGCACCACCGGTCCTCCGGTTTCCATCACCATATCTGCTTCCAGAGATATCGTGCGGTTTTTGTCTATAAACTCACTCTCGATGTAACTGAGAACCTCCTTATCGATTTCACGGAATTTCTTCTCCTCTATGGCGATCATATCCGCACCGTTATGCTTATTGAGATAGCTGGTGGTGCCGCCTCTGTCGAAAACCTCCCTGAGTATCTTCTTATCTTCGGGATCCACACTGTAAGTCTCTATCTCTCCATCAAGCTTTTTCATGGCCAGATCCAGATACTTTCTGTAGACACTGACTACTCCCGCCGTATATACCGGCGATTTCATACGTCCTTCAATCTTGAAGCTGTAAGCCCCGGCCTTGATGAGTTCCGGCAAAAAATCCAGAGTCTCCATATCCTTCATGCTGAGAAGATATCCCTTTTTCCGAAGCTCTCCCGATGTCTTTCCGTTTTTCGGATTTGCCAATGCTTTCGCCCCGTCAGCAGTCTCTCCGCGGCTGATGCTCTCATAGCACAAACGACAGGTTCCGGCGCAGCGTCCTCTGTTCCCTGATCTTCCGCCCAGAAGCGAAGACATAAAACAGGCTCCGGAGAAACTGTAACACATGGCTCCATGACAGAAAACCTCCAGCTCCATTCCGGTTTCATCATGAATCTTTTTTATCTCTCCAAGACTTAATTCACGGCTCACCACGGCTCTGGTCATACCGAATTTCTGCGCCATGCGGGCACCCGACACGCTTGAGATGGTCTCCTGCGTACTTGCATGAACAGGAAGACCGGGAAACATTTCATGAACCTTCCTGACAGCCCCCAGATCCTGCATTATGAGACCGTCCACTCCGGCTTCATAATAAGGTTTCAGGTATGAAAAAAGCTCTTTAAGTTCCTGATCCTTAAAGAGTATGTTTACCGTCATATAAAGTTTTACCGAGAAGAGATGACAGTAACGGATGGCCTCCATTACCATATCTTCCTCCTCGGCTGTTGCTGAATCCGCATAGGCTCTTGCGCCAAATTTCCTGCCGCCCATGTAAATGGCATCGGCGCCTGCATTAACTGCTGCCACCACCGATTTAAAGGAACCGGCCGGTGCCAGCAGTTCTACACGTTTATCTCTGATTATTTTCATATTTTAAAATCAATTCTTTTTTCTTGCTCCTGTTGTGATGGAAGTAACCTTATCATCCCCTGTAAGAGCATTATCTCTCGCATCTCTGGCAGCAAGCTTAGCTTCAAGCTCCGCAAGACGCTTCTGAGTATCAGCAAGTTCCTTAATATTATTCTCGAGCTTCATCTGATAATTAACCAGATCATGCTTTAAACTGTAGCACTCACGCTCTGCCTCGTCCTTTTCTCTTTCAAATTTCCGGGTCTTATCCTGCTCACGGAAAAGATCGTCACATATATTTATTTCCAGAAGTAATGCTTTTAAGTTGTCATCCAGCTTGTTGTAATTGGCAACCATTTTTTTAAAATCAAGAACCTTCTGATTGAGATAGCTTGCCACTTCATGCATGTATCCTTCTGTTGCATTGCCTGAAAGCTGATATATCTTTCCGTCGATAACGACTTCTACTGTATTTTTTTCTGCCATGGATTTACTCTCTGTTCTTTCTATAATATGTACACCAAAAATACACCGAATCTTACTACACTCCGGTGATTTTGTCAAATGTGCAAGGCCTCGCAGAACCTTACAATACATGTATATTGTACCACATAACAGCCCCATTAAAACAGAGATATATGAGGAAATGCTGTTTTAGCCAAGAAATGCTGTAACAGTTCAGCCGTGGCACATGAAGGGCCGAGCCGGCGGGCATCCGGTTGAATGCGTTGAGCTGAGTCGAGAAAAATCAAAATTGGACATCTTAGAGGCTCTTGATTCCATTTTCCTTAGCCCCCTCGCCAAGTCAGATTTTTCATAAAGAAAACATCTGACATTGGCGAGGGTCTAGAGCCTCTTAGATGTCCAATTTTAGATTTTTCCGACGAAGCGACTCGCATTCAACCGGATGCCCGCCGGCTCGGCTCTGCTTGTGCCACGGCTGAACTTGTTACAATGCTACAGATCCAGTGTCTCCTGGTGAGGCAGACCCAGATGCCTATAGGCGTTGGCAGTGGCAACACGACCTCTGGGAGTTCTGTTTATAAGACCGTTCATGAGAAGATACGGCTCGTATACATCCTCAATGGTTCCGCTGTCTTCACCAAGGGCTGCCGCAAGGGTCTCCACACCGACGGGGCCGCCGTTAAACTTTTCAATGATGGTCAGAAGGTAGGTTCTGTCGTTCTGATCCAGACCAAGCTTATCTACGTCCAGGATATCCAGTGCCATATCGGCAGCTTCCTTTGTGATCTTTCCGCCATACTTCACATCCGCAAAGTCTCTTACTCTCTTTAAAAGTCTGTTGGCAAGTCGAGGCGTTCCTCTGGATCTCAGGGCAATGCGCTCTGCACCTTCATCATCTATCTCAACATTTAAAACATTTGCGGAACGAAGCACGATCTTCTTGAGCTCATCTTTATTGTAAAACTCAAGTTTTGAAATGATTCCGAAACGGTCACGAAGCGGCGCCGACAAAAGACCGGCTCTTGTAGTTGCACCGATTAATGTAAAATGCGGAAGGTCAAGTCTTATGGATCTCGCTGTGGCATCCTTACCAAGCATGATGTCTATGGCAAAATCCTCCATGGCTGGATAAAGCACTTCCTCCACCTGACGGTTAAGTCTGTGTATCTCATCCACAAAGAGTACATCCCCTTCAGAAAGTCCGTTCAGTATGGCCGCGATCTCACCCGGCTTCTCGATAGCAGGACCGGAAGTCACCTTTATGTTCACTCCGAGTTCATTGGCAATAATGTTTGAAATGGTAGTCTTTCCAAGTCCCGGGGGGCCGTAAAAAAGGCAATGATCAAGTGACTCTCCACGGTTCTTCGCTGCCGTGATGTATACCTTCATCATCTCCTTAAGCTTCGACTGACCTATGTAATCATCCAGCTTCTGGGGTCTGATCTTCGGCTCCAGCTGTCTGTCTTCTACTGTTTCATCTGTATTTATAATTCGACGTTCCATCCAGAATTTTTCCTTTATATCATGATTCAGTGTCCTTCGTTCTTATCAGAAAAAGCGACGACTCTAAATAGTTTATTCGTTGAGTTCTGAGCTGCTATATCATTCTGTAAACTTACAGAAAAACAATCAAACGATTAAATATCAAAGAAAACTGAGATTCTTCAGTGCCAGCTTCAGTATCTGATCCACGGTCATGTCTCCGTTTATCTCAACCTTCTTCACCGCGCGGCTCGCCTCAGTTTCCGAATATCCGAGAGCAACCAGTGCTTCCACTGCTTCTCTTTGTGCACTGTGTGCCATGGCCGCTCCCGTAAATGTCGATCCGCTGCCGGAAGCTCCATGATCCAAAGCTGTATTGAATACCTCAGAAGCATCCAGCTTGTCCTTAAGATCCAGAACTATCCTCTGAGCGGTTTTGCTTCCGACTCCGGGAGCTCTGGAGATAGCCTTGCTGTCTCCGGTTACTATAGCCATCCTGAGGTCATCAGGTGACATGGCACTGAGGATTCCAAGGGCACCTTTCGGTCCCACACCGCTGACCGTCAGAAGCATTGTAAACATCTCCCTATCTTCCGATGTCAGGAAACCGCAAAGCTCCACGCCATTCTGAGTCACCGAAAAATATGTATATATCTTAACTTCTTCTCCTATGGAAGGAAGTGCTCCGATGACTGTTGCAGGAACCCTGATGCCGTACCCTACACCGGATGCCTCAACAACTATCATTCCTTCCTGAATTTCAGCCAATTCTCCATGTATAAAACTGATCATATAAATCTCCATTCTGCCGTCTTTGTTCAGCGGTACAAATAGTGATGAAAACTATTTTTCACACTAATCTCCTCTATAAACGCATGTTTTCCGCCGTTTATCTCTGACATACAGATCAGGATCCATCCGGTTCCTTAAAGAGTATTTCCGGATAAATAACCATCTGATACCGAACACATATAATATGGTAGCACAAACGTTTGTTAAATGCTATATCTCCTTTGACCAATATTTAATACTGTGTTAGACTCGGTCTATCGGTCAGGAAAAAATCGGTGAATGGAAAACATTAATTACACTCACGTCATAATTTACGATTTAAACTAAATCAATACCGGATTCGGACTGCTGAATCCCCGAATTAATCTGTTTTGCTGAGAGAAAGGGTCATTTTGCTTCGAATAGAAAAATCAATCGAACTTACAACTGAATTTGACATGTCAATGATAGCCCCGGCAGAGGATATTATGTTCTTTGACATTGAAACAACAGGACTTTCATCCTGGAAATCGGGACTATATCTGATTGGCGTTCTCATATATGATGACGGTTGGAAAATCATCCAGTACTTCTGCGAGGATGTAAGTGACGAAACTGTAGTCCTTGAAAATTTTTTCACACTTTTGTCTTCAAAAAATACGTTGATTTCATTTAACGGTGACGGCTTTGACATTCCCTTTCTTACACATATGGCGGAGCAATACGGGCTCCCCTACTCTTTTGATAATGTTGAGAGCTTTGACATTCTGAAAAAGATCCGTCCTTTGAAGAAACTGCTGGGACTTGAGAATATGAAGCTTAAGACCTGTGAGAAATTTCTGGGAATACATCGTGAAGACCGTTTTTCCGGCGGGGACCTTATCAATGTTTACTTTCAGTGGCAGGAAGACCGTTCTCAGGAAAAGCTGGACTGTCTCCTGCTGCACAACTTCGAAGACATTGAAAATATGCCGAATATACTTCCTCTATTAAGCTACCTTTACGCATTCCGGGGAAGTTTTTCTTTGAAATCGCAGGAAATCGTAGGGCATCCCACCGAAAACAAACGTGTTTTGAGTCTTTTCTACGAAATATATTCTCCGATTTCCGTCCCTGTACCTCTTGATATAAAGCTGGATAACTGGTTCATTAACCTGACAGGCTCGGAGTTAAATCTCTGTGCGGACCTCTATGAGGGAGAACTGAAATTCTTCTACCCGAACTACTGCGACTACTATTACCTTCCCATGGAGGACAGAGCCATACACAGATCCCTGGCTGAGTTCGTAGACAGGAGCCACAGAAAGAAAGCCACAGCGAAAACCTGTTATCAAAGGGTATCAGGGTTATTTTTACCGGAACCGGAGCCTGTATTCTCTCCTGTTCTTTACAGGGAATACAAAGACAAGCTCTGCTATGTTCAGTTCTCACAGCAGCTTTTTGATAATAAAAAGCTGACCGAAGCATATCTCCGGTCAGTTATAAAACAATTAAAGTTAAAAATATGAACCCTATCCCCAGCTTTGTGAAGCTTGCACCTGACAAAAGTTAATTCAGGCTATAACCCAACATAAGCGGAAGCCATGTTGTCAGTGGTTCAAATACAGCTATTGCAATCAGAACGATAATATTACATGTAATGTACGGAAGCGCATGCTTAAATATCTCTATTATCGGCATACCGTTGATCTTATTGCAGGCATTGAGACACATTCCGACGGGAGGAGTTACAAGTCCTATAGCAAGTCCTGTAATTATGATCGCGCCAAATTGCAGTGTTGAAAATCCATACGCATGCATTACAGGTAAAAGAATAGGTGTAAGCAGGAGTATGGCAGGTGAAACATCGATAAAGGTTCCGATCATAAGGATCAGAAGAACAAATATTATAGCGATGCAATACCTGGGAAGATTCAGATCCTGGAAGAAACCTGCCACCATCTGCGGAACACCCTGCATGGTAAGTACCCATGTAAAAATAGTAGTGAATCCGATTATGATCATGATTGAGGAGCTCTGAATAAAGCTCTTCTTTAATGCTTCCCAGATCTTTTTCCAACTAAGCTCATGATAAACGAAAAATCCAATTATAAGTGAATACAGAACTGCCACACCGGCACTCTCAGATGCAGTGCAAACACCACCTGATACACAAATAATTATGAACAGTGGCAACAGTAATGCAGGAAGCCCTTCAAAAAGCGCAGTCTTAACTTCTTTGGCAGTGATTTTGGTACGCTTGGGATGCCAATGATTCTTCTCCGAAAGGATATAAACCAAAATAAGCTGCGTTAAACCAATCAGAATTCCGGGTATGGCTCCTGCCATAAAGAGAGCTCCTACAGAACCTCCGGAAATCATAGAATAAACAATCATCGGTGTGGAAGGCGGGATGATCATTCCCATAGTTGAAGATGCAACTGTGATTCCGGCTGCAGTCCCGCTTGGATATCCTGCATCCTCCATAGCCGGAATTTCTATGGATCCGAGAGCAGAAGTATCGGCAACCGAGGATCCCGATATGCCTCCGAATATCATTGATGCAACTACATTAACTTCACCAAGTCCGCCATTTATCGGATGTACAAGCACTGTACAAAAATTCATGAGTCTGTCAGTAATACCACCGACATTCATAAGCTCTCCGGCAAGCATGAACAGAGGCATAGCTATCATAAGCTCGGAAAATGTTCCGTTCCAGATTCTCTGAGGAAGCATACTTATAAAATTAGGTGAAAATGCTTCGATATATGTAATGCAGGCAGCGCCTATCGCAAATGCCAAAGGCACTCCAAAAAATGCAAATATAATCAGTAATATCAAAAGTATTACCATTGCCATGGCTATGTTCCTCCTTACGCCTCAAGTGCCTTATTATCAGGTACTATTACTTCAATCAACTTTACAATGATGCACACCGCGCATATTACGCCACTGACAGGCATGATTCCATACATATATTTCATAGGAATCTCCATACCCATACTGATCTGCTTTCCGGCCATGGCAACATAATTAAATCCCTGAACCGTGAAAACGATATCTACTATCAACATAATGATCAGATTGATGATATTGACTACTCTTTTTACAGGCGGTTTAAAAGAATTGTAAAGTATATCGATCACTACATGTTCACCCTTGATAACATTGATACCCATGCCCCAGAAGGTTGTAAAAGCAAACAGCGTTACATTGAACTCAGAAAGCTCCTTCCAGCTGACGGAAAAGAAATACCTCATAATTACCGCAAAACAAACTGATACTGCAAGCAGGGCCAATGCTATGACTCCGATGTCAAAATAAATTTCGAAAATCCATTGTCCGAATTTCTTGAATCTGTTCATGATACTCTCCTGACAAACCTGTGCAATTAACTGCACAATCATAAAATAAATAGCGCACATCAGAAATAGTGCGCTATTTTGATACTATAATGTTTTGACTGTTATGCTCACTATCACTTCGCGTTTGCTACGATCTCAAGCATCTTATCCATCTCTTCCTGAGTGCAGATTCCTTCACTTACCATCTTCTCATATACAGGCTGTGCAGCTGTCTTGAAAGCCTGGATCTCTTCGTCAGTCGGTGTGTAAACTTCTGCTCCGGATGCGATGATATCCTGCTTTGCCTTTTCGGAGTTCTCATCGATAAGCTGATCGTTATACTTGCCCATCTCTTCGGCACACTCGCTGATCACAGTACGATACTGCTCAGGAAGTGAATTCCACCATGAAGCATTTACATAAAATGGATCCGGATGGAACTGATAGTTAACCTCTGTGAAATACTTCTGTACTTCATAGAACTTCATGCCTACAACATTTACCCAAGGGTTTTCCTGTCCATCAGCAACACCTGTCTTAAGTCCCATGTAAAGATCAGCATAAGGAACGGATACTGTAGATGCCCCCATCTCCTGGAAAGTAAGATCAATAGTCTTCATACCATTGGTTCTCATCTTGAGACCCTTTAAATCATCAGGAGTTTTTATAGGATGGTTATTGTTTGAGAACTGACGATATCCACCGGCATCACAAAGATTGATGATAACCGTTCCTGTAGATTCTTCAGCTTCAGCACATACGCTTTTAGCAAGATCGGACTGTAAAAGAGCTGACACCTGAGCTCTGTTCTGTGTAAGGAAGGGAGCCGTGAACATAAGAAGTCTTGGGGAGAAATCAAACTGACCGCCTCTCATACCCTGAACTGTACCCTGAACAACCTGCTCCAGCATCTCCTTCTCAGTACCGAGCTGACCATTTCCGTATACAGTCACCTTTACATGTCCGCCTGTTTTTTCTTCAACATCAGATGCAAATTTTTCCATAGAAACAAATCTGGGGTTTCCTTCAGGCTGTGCATGACCAACTATCATGGTGAAATCGCCAAGGTCTTCTACTTCAGAAGCGGCTGCTGTTTCACCTGCAGCTGCTGTTTCTCCCTTAGCAGCGGCAGTAGTTGAAGCTGTCGGGGTTTGTGATGCAGATGAACCACATCCTGCCAACATGGCAATAGACATAGTAGCTGTTAATAAAGTCGCCAATAATCTCTTTCTCATTAATTTTCTCCTCCATTGTAAAAAAGAAACATCGTCACGCTTGTATACAAGCTCTTTTGTTTAGATTTTATTGCATATCATACATTATGTCAATAAGTTATATTTACATAGTATTTACTGTTATATTTTGTGCATATTGCACATACTGTAGCTTAAGGTAAGCACTTACATGAACTACATTTGATTTCTACCACCGTTGTATACATGTTTTGCAAATTTATGGCAAACTTTCACTTGCGAAATCTCAGATTATGTCCTAACTTATAATTATAAGTACAGGTTATTATTTCTTTTCCTATCGTTGAGGGGGAAATATTTATGACAAAATTCAATTCTGAAGAGATCTATAAAATTTTAGAAAACGAATTGGTAACACTGCAGATTAAACCAAACGAGATTTTAAGCGAAAATGCATTGTGTGCAAGATTTGACGTATCCAGAACCATAGTTCGCAGTGCTTTGCAAAGATTATCTCAGGTCGGGTTTGTGGAAATCATCCCCCATGTAGGAACCAGAGTCACCGCTATCGATCTTGAGGAGGTAAATCAGTATATTTATATGCGAATCGCCATTGAAGTCAAAATTCTGACCGACTTCATAAGGACTATGACTCCTCCGCAGATTGAGAAGCTACGCTTCTGTCAGAAATCCCTCGAAGATGCTGTCAATGAAGTACATGACTTTTCACAATTTGATATTTCAATGGCTGATGAGCTTCTTTCAAAAGACCTCTCATTTCATAAAACCTATTTTCAATTTATGGGCAAAGACATTTTATGGGATATCATAAGTCAGCCAAAGCCGGGATATTCTCGATTTATACATCTTGATATCATTGGTGGGAAAAACCTGCCGGATGTTTTGAAGGAGCATTCAGAATTAATGAATGCTATAGAATCTTCATCTCTGGATTCCATAGAGGATATCCTGACCCGACATTTATATGGCGGAATCAGAAGATTAGGTTCCAAGATATACTCTGACAAGTTAAGTCTATATATTAAATCATCTTAATGGATCATCAAAATCAAGGTCATGGCGGGATATTCCATGACCTTCCTGATTTTAGTTATAAATTCACATTCTTTTTTATCAGAACTTCCTTTCCTTCAAATGCAAAGGCAAGCCGAAAACATCACCCATTCGTCACGTATCCCCTAACCGCGCTGTGTGCGGCAGTCACAGGTGATGCAAGATAGATATTGACCTTATTGGTACCCATACGGCCTAAGAAGTTTCTGTTGTTGGTGGCAACTACGGTTTCGCCATCTGTGAGGATTCCTCCGGAACGTCCGCAGCAGAGACCGCAACCCGGATTCATGATTATGGCACCGGCATCATTGAAGATTTTCATGAGACCTTCCTGCACAGCTTTTATATAGATGGAGCGGCTGGCAGGCGTGATGATAAGCTTCACATACGGTGCCACATGCTTACCCTTAAGTATCTCAGCCGCCGCTCTCAGATCTTCGAGACGACCGTTGGTACAGGAACCGATAAATACCTGATCGATCTTAATATCCTTAAGTTCTGAAATCGGTCTTATCTTATCTACCTGGGAAGGACAGGCCGCTACCGGCACAAAGTCCTCCGCCTTATAGTTCAGAACCTGAACGTAGTCTCCGTCCCCTTCATCCCTGAAGCATCCGTGTGCTTCATCACAGGGAACTCCCGAAAACTCTGCGGTCTTCTCATCTGCATAGAAAAGTCCGCATTTTGCTCCGGCTTCGATAGTCATGTTGGCCATGGTGAGTCTCTCGGAAACGGACATGGCATCAAAGGTATCTCCCGCAAACTCCATGGATTTATATGTAGCTCCTGCTGCAGTGAGATCTCCGATGATAGTGAGTATCACATCCTTTGAGGTCACGCCCTTAGGCAGCTTACCATTGACATTGACTCTGATGGTCTCCGGCACCTTTATCCAAAGCTCTCCGGTTCCCAGAATCCCAGCCATCTCTGTATACCCGATTCCCGTTGAAAATGCTCCCACGCCGCCGTAAGTAACCGTGTGGGAATCTGTTCCGAAAACCACATCTCCCGGTGTTGCATAACGAAGCTCCGGCATAAGCTGATGACATACACCGTCAGCTCTATGTATATGCTCTATGCCCTGCTCCTTGGCAAATGCATCGCCCTTTCTGAAATGTCTGGTGTCATCCACCTGGCTTGCAGGCACCATATGGTCGTAAATTATGACTACCTTCTCAGGATCCCAAACCTTCTTAAATCCCATCTCACGGAACTTGTCCGCCACAAAAGGTATGAAAATGTCGTGTATCATAACGCGATCCGGCTTAACAAAGACAATGTCTCCGGCCTTAACATTATCATCATGAACATTTCTTCTGATGATCTTCTCTATAAGCGTAGCTCCCATCATTTTACCCCGTTTCTCTTCTTCATGGCATTTACAAGCCCACCTTCATTCAGGATATCCATAAGGTTATCCGGCAGTGAACCGATCTTGAAAGCCTCCCCGTTAAGCACCAGTTCCCTGCCCGGCTCCACTGTAAGCTCGTCGCCCTCTTTGATCCTGTCCTGTATATCACTGTTCTCTATAAGAAGCAGTCCGTTATTGATGGAGTTTCTGTAGAAGATTCGTGCAAATGACTTCGCCACCACACATTTGACTCCCAGAGCCTTTATCACCTCCGGAGCCTGCTCTCTCGAAGAGCCGCAGCCGAAATTACTGCCGGCAACTATGATGTCTCCGGGCTTTATAAGAGAAGGAAGCTCCGGACGAAGCGGATAGAAACCATAAGGTCTCATGTCTTCTATTGATTTTAATGCAAGATACTCTGTGGGAATGATGATGTCTGTATCGATATCATCCCCAAGAACAAAAACCTTTCCCGTAAATGAAGCCATTCAAAACCTCCATTTTATTACTAATTACTGTCATGATTCAGAAATACCTCCTATACCTCAGGTATTCAAATCCTTCATAATCACGTCTTGTCAATTCATACTTACTAAACTATATAAAAATCTTTCAGAAAACCTTATAACACCTATAAATGCATGTTTTTCTCCGTTTATATCTGACATACAGATGCAAACCGTACGGCTCTGAAATCAGGTCTTACTAACTATATATCTCGTCAAATCTCAATCTTCGATTTCAAACCTGATCTGCTCTGACAATCTTTCCTGCTATAGCAGACGCCGTAACAGTTGCCGCAGATCCAAGATATACAAAGGAATTCTTATCCCCAGCTCTTCCCTTGAAGTTACGTGTTCCTGTACTTATCAGTACTTCACCTTCTCCGATGACACCCTGACAGCTTCCCCAGCACACGCTGCAATTCGGATTCACCACGATGGCTCCGGCCTCCATAAAGGTTTCGATGATTCCCTCTGACATAGCCTGATCGTAGATATCTCGGCTGGCAGGCGAAACGAGAAATCTCACGCTCTCTGCCACTTTCTTTCCCTTTATGATGGAAGCCCCAAGTCTCAGATCCTCGATTCTGCCGTTGTTGCAGGAACCTAAAAATGCCTCATTTATGGCAACCTCACCTACTTCCTCCACGGGATAAACATTATCCACAAAATGAGGCTTTGCAACCACCGGAACGATCTCCGAAAGGTCAATGTCATAAACCTTCTCAAATACGGCATCCGCATCACTGACAAAACCGTCCGCAGCCTCCCGGCCATGCTCCTTAAGATATGCCTTCGCTATATCATCCACTTCCATAAGCGCGGTCTTGGCCCCAGCTTCAACGCATAGATTGCAGATACAGATCCTGTCTGACATAGTGAGATTTTTCATACCGGGTCCCGCGAACTCCATAGCCTTGTAGTTCGCACCATTGGCACTGATACGACCTATGATGGTAAGAATGAGATCTCTTGCGGTTGCGCCGTTCTGAAGCGCCCCTGTAAGATTAAATCTCAGAGTCTCGGGGCAAAGCACCCATGACTTTCCCGTAACCATAGCATAGAGATAATCCGTGCATCCTACACCGGTTCCGAAGGCTCCAAGCTCACCGTAGGAGCAGGTATGGCTGTCTGCTCCAAATATAAGCTCCTTGGGATTGACATATTTCTCGATCATAAGCTCATGACAGATTCCGTCCCCCTCATGGAAGGTAATGCCGTTTTCCTTCGCGAAATCACGCATTTTCTTCTGTGAAGCCGCTGTCTTCGGGCTGTCACAGGGAACATTGTGATCCACTATCCAAACAAGCTTTGATTTATCATAGATCTTCCTGTTCTTCAATTTATTGTACATATCTATGGTAAGGTGAGTGGTTCCGTCATTACTCATAAGATGATCCAACTCCACCACATATATATTTCCCGCATGAGCTTCCGAAACCTTAGCCGCTCTTGCTATGATCTTTTCCGCTATAGTCATTCCCATAAACCTTCTCCTCATCTATAAACCAAGGCTTAAAAATCAGACTCTATCAAGAGATGCCAGAAGTCCGCCCTGATCCAGTATATTCTTCATATACGCAGGAACCCTGGTGCAGGCATATTTCTCTCCATTAACGGAAACATAGCCCTCTTCCATATTGAGTTCCATTTCATCCCCACGTTCAACATGGTCATAAACCTCGCTGCAAACTATTACAGGCACACCCAGATTTATTGAGTTACGATAGAAAATACGTGCAAATGACTTTGCCAGTACTGCCTTGATTCCGCAGGCCTTAAGCACCGCCGGAGCCTGCTCTCTTGAGGAGCCGCAGCCGAAATTCTCATCAGCAACAATAAAATCTCCCGGTTGCACCTCTTTGATGAAATCTCCGTCAAGAGACTCAAAGGTATGTGTTTTCATCTCTTCGATAGTCGGATACAAAAGATACTGGGACGCAATGATCTGGTCGGTATCTACATCCTTTCCGTATTTGAAAATTTTTCCCATACTGTTTCTCCTCATTTACTAACGCTGCTTTTTGAAGTCTTAACCTCTGACATTCATATGTATATCTGATCTGCTCTGTAAAAGCATGCTTTTGCCGTTTATCCTGACATACCTATACAGCTTTAACAGGCTGTTATATGTGATTTTTCTCCGCGCATTTCTTTAGTCCAACTATAGCATCGCCCTTTATATAATTCTAATATATGTTTTTGATAAGTATTATGCTCGAAGGTTATTGTATTTCCCGTTTTCCCCCATGGTATTTGTGACAGTTCATCCGGAATGAACTGTCACAAGCATTTTGAAGTTATACTAATATCTATAACAAATAATCTTGTGTTATGATGCAAGGATATGTTATAGTACTCATAAATTTGATTTGTAAGAGGAATATCGACATCTCTTCAAAGATTCATTAGCTAGATCATCGTGGACATATGTCCCCAAGGAAAGAAGGTACATCAGATGGATCAGAATTTATCAGGCTACAAGATTTTCTACGAAGTTGCAACTTGCGGAAACATTTCCAAAGCAGCAAAGAAGCTTTACATTTCACAACCGGCGATTTCAAAGTCAATAGTCAAACTTGAAGACGGATTGGATACCAAGTTATTTAACCGTAATTCAAGAGGTGTCACATTAACAGAAGAAGGTCAGATCCTCTATAAATACATAAAGGATGCATTTGACAATATCAATAACGCGGAGGTTGAGCTCAAGCGCATGAAGGAGTTCAACATCGGACATATCCAGCTTGGAGTTTCCACTACACTTTGCCGCTACATCCTTCTCCCCTATCTGCAGAGATTTATGGAGCAGTTTCCAAATATCCGTGTATCCATCAATACACAGGCAACTGCTCAGACCCTGAACCTTATTGAAGCAAAAAAGATTGATGTGGGTCTTACGGCAGAGCCTAAAAGCAGGCGTCCGGAAATACGTTTTGTTAATTCAAGACAGATTCATGATGTTTTTGTTGCCACTCCGGGATATTTGGAAAATCTCAGATCCATTTGCGGACCTGATTTCAATGTATTTGAGGAAGCAAACCTTATGCTGCTGGATCAGAATAATATGACAAGACGCCATATCGATGACTACTTCAAGGCAATGAACATTGAGCCTGCTCAGATCCTTGAGGTAACGACCATGGATCTCCTCATCGAGTTTGCGAAGATCGGCATCGGTGTAAGCTGTGTTGTACGTGAGTTTGTCCAAAAGGAGCTTGACGAAGGTTCACTTGTGGAAATTCCTCTCCAGCTTCCTATCCCATCCAGAAATATCGGATTTGTATTCAATTCCGGAAATACTTCAAAATCCCTTGATGCATTCCTGAGTATTCTGGATTGAGAATCATTCACACGAAGTCAAAGGATCATTTCGAAAGTTTCAGCCGGTGGACCGGCTGTACTGTTACCGCTTTTATCATTTTGTACAATCCAAAGACCATCGTTTCATGGACGATGGTCTTTTTCTATGGTAAAATCCTATATTAAGCGCTGTCAGAACTGATTACGCTAATGATTCAAAAGCACCGATGAACACTAGTAAACAGGTGCCGAAAGGAGTTAATATATATGGCAGAATTAGAAAACCAGACACCGGGATCCTGCAATTCCAACTGCAGCTCCTGCGGAGCGGATTGTCCCTCTCGTAACGGTGGCACACCTGACTTCAAAGCAAAGCTTGCAGAAGACTGCAGTGTAAAGAAAGTTATCGGAATAGTTTCCGGAAAAGGCGGAGTCGGCAAGTCAACCGTAACCTCTCTTCTTGCTTCCGGCACCAATAAGGACGGTTTTAAAACCGCAATACTTGATGCGGACATTACCGGCCCCTCTATTCCGAAAGCCTTTGGATTATCAAATGACGGAGTAGGCATGACCATAGACGGAAAGCTTATGATTCCTGACAAGTCAGCAAACGGAATCGAGATCATCTCCGCCAACCTTCTTCTTGAAAACGAAACCGATCCCATCATCTGGAGAGGTTCTCTTATAGCTCAGGCTGTTAAACAGTTCTGGTCAGAAGTCAACTGGAAGGATATCGAGTTCATGTTCGTAGATATGCCGCCAGGAACAGGTGATGTACCTCTTACAGTATTCCAGTCTCTTCCTATTGACGGAATCATCATCGTAACATCTCCTCAGGAGCTTGTTTCCATGATCGTTACAAAGGCAGTTAATATGGCTGCGAAGATGAATGTCCCCATCATCGGTCTCATCGAGAATATGTCCTACTTAAAGTGTCCTCACTGCGGCGAAGAAATACACGTTTTCGGTGAGAGTCATCTGGATGAAGTCGCTGCAGAGCACGGACTTAAGGTTCTCGCAAAGCTTCCTATGGATCCAAAGAATTCAGCCTATATGGATGCCGGTGCTGTTGAGGCTATCGACCTTCCCGAAATGGAAGAAGCAATAAAAGCAATTGAAGCACTATAAATAACTATCCAATAGCTTTTGGAAACAGAACGCGGCCGGGAGGAAACTCCCGACCGCGCTTTTTGCAGTTCAGACAGCCGCACCCCTTACAAAGTGTCAGTCATCTGCTCACTAACCGATATTCATTTTAAAAAACTTCAGTCTAATCTATCTATAACATCAGAATCATCTGATGAAATCTCTCAAAATACTCTATCCTCACTGTTAAACTCTGTTCCTTCGCCCAACCCCGAAGAAATAGCATTTATAATTGCTTCCAGGGCTTCTTCCTCATCAGGTCCTTCGCACTCTACTCTTAAGCGTGCGCCCTGCTTGACTCCTGCAGCCATTACGTTAAGAACAGACTTGGCAACTATCTTGCGATCGCCGTTGTATAAATAAATATTGCTTTTATACTTTATACTTGTCTGTGTCAAAACTCCTGCAGGCCTAAGATGTAATCCTGACTCATTAACTACGGTTACTTCTCCTGATACCATTTGTAATCCTCTTCCTTAAAGTAATTATTTCGGGTAAAAAAGAATTAAATTTTAACGGGTTGATTATAACTCTATTTATCTCTAAACGCCATACGTTCTTCCCGTTCTTTTTTTCTGGCCGCTTTGGAAAATTCACAGCCGCAGAAATCCTGCCTGTAAAGATCATACTCCCGGGAAAGTTCGATGGACTTTTGATATCCACCATTTTTTTTGAAATCCGAGGGGAGAAATGCTTCTCCATGATCAGTCCCCACCTCTTCACCAATCCTGTTAAGGATCTCCGCTGATTTCATCGGCGAAATGGTAAGGGTTGTGCAGAAATAGTCATAGGTCGTTTCACCGGCTCCCTTGCCGGACTCGGCAGCTTCCCTTATGGTATCCATATATTCTGCAGTTTTCTCCAGTCTCTGACGATAACATAAATGACACCGCTCTCCGCGTTCAGGATCCTTCTCATGACCTTTTGCAATTTCCAGGAATTCCCTGTGATCATATTCAGGAACCACCACCGAAACCTTCCCAAGCAAAGCTCCGTCTTCATCCATCCTTTCCTTGTCTATCCCCATCTCATGTATAAGTCTTTTCAGCTCGGATATTCTGTGATCGAACTCGGTTTTTGTAGAGATATTGGGGTTATAGTAAAAAAGGGTAATGTCAAAATACCGGCACATCCGATCCAAAACAGCGCTGGAACAGGGCGCACAGCAGCTGTGAAGGAGCAGCTTTGGCCGTCTCCCCTTTTTTTCGGGATCCTTCTGCCATGACTCAATAATTTTATCCAAAAGCATTTTATAGTTTTTAGTATTGGGTTCCGGCTTTATATACTCCATCATTTTCCTTTCACAACTCATGTTTATTCGGATTTATCCACCGGGGACGGTTCAGTCAGTGGGCCAGGGGGGGACGGGGTTAGTGAACTAGAGGGACGGGGGTTGGTGGACCACCAACCCCGTCCCTCTAAGTTCACCAACCACGTCCCCCCTGGCCCACCGACTGAACTGTTACAAAATTTCTCAATCACTGAAGGAAATCTCTGATCCGCTTCGAACGGACAGGATTCCTAAGCTTGCGGAGAGCTTTCGCCTCAATCTGACGAATACGTTCACGGGTAACATTGAACTCCTTGCCTACCTCTTCCAGGGTTCTCGGATGACCGTCCTCAAGTCCGAATCTGAGGACTATAACCTGACGTTCACGCTCCTTGAGATCCTCGAGAAGTGAATCGATATGCTCTCTCAGCATTACAGATTCAACATTTCCCTCAGGGGATACGATATTGGAATCTGCGACAAAATCTCCGAGATTGGAGTCATCCTCTTCACCTATAGGTGTTTCAAGTGAAGCCGGTTCTCTTGCGATCTGCATGATCTCCTGAACCTTCTCCTCAGTCATATCAAGATGCTCTGCCAGCTCCTTAACGCTGGGCTCGTATCCAAGCTCCAATGTAAGTTTACGCTGCATCTTGGACATCTTGTTTATAGTCTCTACCATGTGAACCGGCACACGGATAGTTCTGGCCTGATCTGCTAAAGCTCTGGTTACAGACTGTCTGATCCACCAGGTTGCATAAGTAGACAATTTAAAACCTTTTTCCGGATCAAACTTTTCAACACCCTTGATAAGTCCCAGGTTTCCTTCCTGGACCAGATCCAGAAAACTCATGCCTCTGCCTGTATATCTCTTTGCAATTGAAACCACCAGACGAAGGTTTGCCTCGATAAGACGCTGCTTTGCATCCTCATCTCCATTAGCCTTACGTGTGGCAAGACTATATTCTTCATCAGCCGTAAGAAGCGGAACTGTTCCAATTTCCTTGAGATACATACGTACAGGATCTTCAGTACCTATACCCTCAAGCAGGTTGACAGCATCCAGATCTACATTTTCCTCTTCTTCTTTTTCAAGCTCATCATCTATGGGTTCGATATCATCATCTGCATCACCGAGAAGAACACCCTTTTCCATCCCCTTCAAAACAGATTCATCAACGATCGGATTGATCTCGATGCCACGGTTTTCTATGAGACGACCGATATTCTCCATCTGTTCCTCAGTTATATCATCTGATGCAAACATCTCATTTATGTCGGACTGATCGATTGAGTTTTTATTGCTCTTGCCCTTTTTACACAGCAGCTCTATCTTTTTTACAAGTTCCTCTTTGCTAAGCTCCTTCTTGTCAGAAGCCTTTGAAGCATTTTCACCAACACCCTTTTTATTAGCCATCTTTACTCCTTTTTATGGTTTAAACATCCGAAAATCCTTTGATCATTATTCTGTTTAAAACCAAATAGATACTGCCGAAATGATTCCTATTCCAAAAATGATCATTCCCGCAACAATCTGAAGCGAACCACGAAAACGCTGCTTCTTGTCATGTTCGGTATCATATCCTGAAACAACCGTAACTCCGCAAATTATCTTAAGTGCGGCCGCAGCAAAAAATATCAAAGGAAACAATACCATATTATCGACAGGATTCGTGAAAGCCATAACTGACATGACGATGATCACTATTCCAAGAACGATATGTATGAGATCGAGATTCTTTGCTGTACCTCTTGATACAGTATTTATTTTTGCCATCTGCACCTCTTACTTTCCGCCAAGTGTAGTGTAAATAACTGCCTTGATAGTATGCATACGGTTTTCCGCCTCGTCAAATACCACACTGTGCTTTGACTCAAAAATCTCGTTTGTTACTTCCATTTCTTTTAAACCGTACTTCTCATATATCTTCTTGCCGATCCTTGTATTTGTATCGTGGAAAGCCGGGAGACAATGCAGGAAAACAGCATCTTCCTTTGCATATGAAAAGGCCTCTGCATTAACCTGATATGGGCTGAGATCATGTATTCTCTTTTCCCATACCTCATCCGGTTCGCCCATGGATACCCAAACGTCGGTACAAATAACATCAGCATCGGTACATGCTGTTTTAACATCCTCTGTAAACTCAAGAACTGCCCCATTCTGAGAAGCAATCTCTTTGCAGGTTTCTATAAGCTTCTTATCCGGCCAGTACTCTTCGGGAGCACAGGCTACGAAATGCATTCCGAGTTTTGCACAGGTCACCATATAGGAATCCGCCATATTGTATCTGGCATCACCCATATAAACCAGCTTAAGTCCCTTAAGGTTCCCTTTGTGCTCACGTATGGTAAGCATATCTGCAAGCATCTGAGTTGGATGGAACTCATTGGTGAGACCGTTCCATACAGGAACATCACTATACTTCGCAAGCTCCTCCACAAGCTCCTGTCCGAAACCGCGATACTCGATACCATCATACATTCTTGAAAGTACCCTGGCGGTATCTGCGATGGACTCCTTATTTCCTATCTGGGAACCACTGGGTCCGAGATAGGTTGACCCCATGCCGAGATCTGAAGCCGCAACCTCAAAGGAACATCTGGTTCTGGTGGAATCCTTCTCAAAGATCAGTGCAATGTTCTTTCCTTCGAAGCTTGTCTTATGCATCGGCTGTCCGTTTACCGGACCTGCCTTTTTTTCAGCCTTTAAACGTGCTGCCATATCGAGAAGATAATTTATCTCCTCAGGTGAATAGTCAAGAAGCTTTAGAAAATCTCTTCCGGTTAAATCTGCCATAATATCCTCCCCTTTCGACTCTGTCATCAGTTCATACGCTGTCTGACCGTTTCATACATCAGTACAGTTGCTGCAACAGCTGCATTTAATGACTCGGTTTTTCCCATCATCGGAATACGCATATATGCATCCGACAGTGCTGCGATCTCATCACTGAGACCATTGCCTTCGTTTCCTATCATGAACGCCGTAGGTTTACTGTAATCGAATTCCCAATGGTTCTTCTCACCCTTAAGGTGTGCCGCATATACAGCTATGCCTTTATCCTTCATTCTTATTATTTCGGCAGAAAGGTCCTCACATATAATGAAAGGCATCCTGAACATTGCCCCCATTGTAGCTCTGACAACCTTGGGTGAATAAATATCGACACAGTTCCGATTCATGATTATTCCCTTTACTCCCGCAGCCTCGGCTGTTCTGAATATGGTTCCCATGTTTCCCGGATCCTGCAGGGTATCAAGAATGATAAAGAAATCTCCGGATAAAGATTTGTAATGTTTCTGTTTTACGATAGCAAGTATGCCCTGACTTGTTTTTGTGTCCGACATGAATTCCATGATCTGCCTCGACACCTGATATACAGCGATATCTCCTCCGGCTCTTGTATACGTATTTTTAACTTTATCCCACACTAAACCCTCTGGCATCCGTCCATTGTAATCCGGGGTAACAAATATACGGACTATGGAATCCGCAGGGATCTCACTGCAAAGCCTCTCGCCTTCGGCTACAAAGAGACCGGTTTCCCGTCTCAGCTTTGCCTTCTTTTCAAGTTCCCTAACCTCTTTTACCAATTTATTACCGGTAGATATGATCTTCTCCAATGATTCCCCTATCTGCCCACTCGATGGAAGACTTATGCCATATTTAGATAAAAAGAAAAGCCTAAAGGGTGTGCACTATAAATATTGCTCACCCTTTAGACTTTTTCAACTGTTTTATAAAAATAATATTATTTCTTAACCGGCTCAGATATCCACCTGCTGACGCTTGATAAGTTCGGAAAACAGTCCTCCCTTTTCCAGCAGCTCTTCATACTTTCCGTCTTCAACTATCTGACCGCCATCAAGCACTATAATTCTGCTGCATTTTTTAATAGTGCTTAACCTGTGGGCGATAACGATACGGGTACACTTAAGCTCTGACAGCGACTCCGCTATCTGATCCTGGGAAATATTATCCAGGGCACTGGTGGCTTCATCAAACATGAGAATCTTGGGTTTGCAGGCTATGGCCTGGGCAATCATAAGTCTCTGCCTCTGACCACCGGATATGGTGCCTCCGCTCTCGGATATCATGGTCTGCATTCCGAGCGGCATAGCCCTGATATCCTCTGCTATATCAGCCATTTCCGCAGCCTTCCAGGCTTCCTTCATGGTAAGTCCGGGACAGGCGATGGAAATATTGGAAAAAATCGTACCTGCGAAAAGATGTGCATTCTGAAGCACAACTCCTATATTTCTGCGCAGTCTCTTTAAGTCAATGGAATCCAGATCCCTTCCGTCATAGTAAATCCCACCCTCAGTCGGAGTCTCGAATCCGAGAAGCAGACGCATAAGGGTGCTCTTGCCGCAACCCGTATGTCCGACTATGGCTACATACTGGCCCGGCTGTATCTTTAAATTGATACCCTTAAGAACCATGGGACCCTCTTCGGAATATCTGAAGCTTACGTTACTAAGCTCTATTCCGCCTGTCATACGGGGAATAGGCTTTTTACTTTCTCCTACTTCAGGAACAGCTTCAAGAATAGGCATCAGCTCTCTGGATAAAGGCCCTATCATGCAAATCTCTCCCTCAACGGAGATCAAAGCCGAAAAGGCCGCCTGGAACAATGAAAACGCCGAAGAAAAAGCCATAAAATCAGCTTCACTCAGATTCTTTTCCACTGCGATCACACAAAGCACCACAGTACCCGCAAGAACGATAAACTCTTCAAGAACCACAGGAAGGGTTGTTATGGTGGGAGCATTGTAATTACAGTCAGACTCCTCCTTGAAAAGCTTAGCCCACTTGGCAAATGCTCTCTTCTCGGCACCTGCAAGCTTTATTTTCTGTATCCCCGAAAACAGCTGATAGGTGAGTCCGTTTATCTTGGACTTGACCTCCAGAAGAGTAAAATTCCAGTCCTGCTGTATCCAGGCGATAACAACAAAGAAAAAAATCTGTATGGCAACTATGGCTATGGTAACCGGAAAGAGCTGAGGCACCATTATCATAATTTCAATAAGATATGCAACGGCAAGAACAGCCCCGACTATGGCAGCAAGAGCAATGTTTGTGGCCTTTTCAACGATCTCCTTTCCTGCCATGATTCTTCTCTGCATCTCTCCGGAATTATGATCCTCAAAGAACTGTACCGGAAGGTTCAGCACTCTTCCCATGACCCCGCCCTCGGAAGCAATTTCAGCTTTTCTCTGAATGGTACGGAGGGACAGATTCTTACTAAGTTTTATCAGCATTGACGCAACAAGAATGCCTAAGTAATTGGCCGCTATGACCATAAGAGCCCTTCCGTTTTTCATAGGAATGATGGTATTGAATATATATTGGGTAAAGATAGGTGTCACCAGTCCCATCAGGCTGACCATCATACTGAGAAGAATAAAATAAATGATCCTGTAAATTCTTATCTCCGTCACTATGTACCTGAAATAATCCATGAGAGTCATCTTCTTTATAGGCATGGGCCTGTAGAAAACGAGGGCATCCCCTGTGAAGATATCCACATTGTCTTTGCGGGCTTTGATATATTTTCCGCTTCTATAGTCATACCACTGATATCCTCCGAAATTCTTCGGAAGCAGTGCCAGGGCTTCCCCGGTTTTGGTATAAGCCAGTATCGGATTGGCATCATGAATCCACCAGCCCTTTGTAAGCTTAACATGTCTTTTCATGATACCGGTTGGGCTGAGCATAAAATTCATACGGTCTTCAAAGGAATCCAGGATACTGGGCGGATCTTCATATCTTACACCGTAATATATGAGAATTTCCTTCAGGGCATCATCCCTTGTTCCCTTACTCTGGAAGTAAACTTCTTCTCCCATGACCGCCGCACGGAGTTCACCCAGCGCCCGTTCCATGGCATCATTATCATTTTTTCTTCTGGTTTTTATCTGATTATCAAGAAGTCCCATTACTTACTCCATCATAATAAGCTGGCGATACAAGCCACCCCTCTTCATAAGTTCATCATGTGTTCCTCTGTCAACGATCTTGCCCTTATCCATAACGATGATCTCGTCGCACTCACGAATGGTAGAGAGACGATGGGCAATAACTATTATGGAAATGCCTCGTTCTCTGATGGACTCCATTACCTTAAATTCGGTCTCCGCATCAAGTGCGCTGGTGGCTTCATCAAGAATAAGTATGGACGGATCCTCCGCAAGTACTCTTGCGATTTCTATACGCTGTCTCTGCCCTCCGGAAAAGTTCTTTCCGTTCTCCCGGATCAAACCATGATAACCTCCTTCTCTTGAGATGATCTCATCATGGATATGGGCGTCTCTTGCCGCGAGGATAATGTCAAAATCCTCTATGGATTTGTCCCAAAGAGAAATATTTTCAGCTATCTCATCCTCAAAAAGAACTATATCCTGATCCACAACCGACAAAGAACTTGTAAAAATATCCCTGGGAATATTATCTATAGGTGTTCCGTCATAAAGAATTTCGCCTGACCAGGGTTTATAAAGTCCTGACAGAAGCTTCGCCATGGTGCTCTTTCCACAGCCTGAATATCCAACGAATGCAACACTGCCCCCGGCAGGAACCTTCAGGGAGAAATTCTCTATAAACGGCTCTGACAGCTTACTGTAACCAAAGGTCACATTCTTAAACTCAATTTCTCCGCTTAACTTTTCAGGATCCTCATTTTGAAAGAGCCTCTCTACTATATGATCCCTTTTTAAGTCTCTCTCCTCATCATCCGGATCTTCATCCGGGTCTCCATCCGAATCTGAATCCGTTTTTGATTTAGATATGATGATTCCGGCATTTTTCATTTCCTCGTCAAAAGTTTCCGGAACATCCGCCTTATATCTCATTACATCTTCAACTCTGTTGATGGCATTGACCAGCTCCTGGAACTGTTGTCCCACTGAAATCAGACTCTGCAGCGGAGTGGAAACATTACCGAGAAAGCCCTGGATGGCAAGAAGCATACCTACCGTAATCTCGCCCTTTAATATAAACCAGGCACCGGCTGTAACAACCGCCCAGTTTGCCAGATCCCTCATGAACTCCAGATATACTTCCAGACGGGCGCCACGGGTGACATTGCCATAATTCAGAAAATTGGCCTGCAGACCTGCCCACCTTTCAAAGTATTCATCCTCCGTTCCCGAAGCTTTTATGGTTTCTATCATCTCAACTCCGGCGATGGTTGCATTATCCATGCGGCCCTTATACTGAAGCTGGGCACGGTTCCTGTTTATATCCACCGAGGTGGCTCTCTGGGTAAGCACAAGGTTCATAAACAGCACCATAACCCCAAGAAGGGTAAGCGTTACCGAATAATGAAGCATGGCTGCCACATAGAATATGGTAAAGCATACCTCGATAAGTATCGGAGCCAGACTCTTGATAAGAAGTCTCGCTATATTCTGGTTACTCTCCTGTCTCTGAACCACATCTCCCACATAACGCTGCTTAAAAAACTCTACCGGAAGATGGAGTACATGCCACATAAATCCCATGCCGGCATTAACGCCAAGCTTTGCCTCTACCTGCAGACCATATACAGCTTCCACAATGGAAGCAATTCCGATGAATCCGGCCATCAATCCCATGAATCCGATAACTGCGACAAACCATTCCTCGTTTGAACCTGTCAGAATATAATCAAGATATACTCTGTTCAGAAACGGACTTATGAGACCGCCAAGTCCCACCAGAACCGAAAAAAGCACAGCAGCCAAAAAGGTTTTCCGGGAGTTTTTCAGTCTGCTCTTTACAAAATGCATAACCGTATCGGGATGACCTTCCTTTTTAAATTCAGGTCCCGGCTCAAGCTTCAATACAACTCCGGTATAGGATACATCAAACTCCTCCCGGGAAACATAAACCTTTCCCATGGCCGGGTCTATGATCTCAACCCTGTCACCGTCAAATCCGCAAAAAACCACAAAATGACTGAAATTCCAATGAAGAATCAGAGGAACCGAAATATTTTTGAGCGCATCAACAGAAGCCCGGTAGCCACCTCCCACCAGACCGTAATTTCGTGCAGCCAGAACCAGGTTCAGAGCATTGCTTCCATCTCTGTTTATGGCGCAATCCTGGCGAACCTGCTCAAGAGAAACCCATTTCCCGTAGTATCCCAATATCATATTGAGACAGGCCGCACCGCACTCCGTATTTTCCATCATCATAACTACAGGAATATTTTTGATCCTTCTCATATGCCTCCCATAAGTCAGTCAAACAATATTTTATATGGCGGTCTCTCTTCCAACACGACCTTTGCCTTTAGCTCGGCATTGATGGCAAGCTTATCGGTATCTTCATCCTGAACCTTCACGATAACAGAACTTACCCATTCAGTGTCCTTCAGGTTGTTTTCAAGCAGCCAGGGAGCATTTACAGCCTCTCCGGCATTGTAATAAGATACGCTCATGCCAACGAGATCAACTGTTCCGATAATGGTGTTTTTATCATCACTTACTATGACCTTCATTCCGGGTTCCACACGATGAGCTTCCTGGGAAGACACAAAGCAGGTTATACCCCTGGGTGTTCTGATGCCGACGGCAGATACGGTTTCGGGAACGCTGCCAAAGATTCCCCACAGAATAGCAGCACCAATCGTTATAAATAAGGCTGCAATCAGAGCCCATGTATTGGCTCCCGGAATATCCAGGAACTGATCGAGCTTCTCAGGGGAATTGATATGCTCATAACTTTTCTTTCTAAAAAGCTGTTTTTTATCCATAATTGTCCTTAAAATTTATCGCTTTTTGCCATGATATCCTGACCGCCCATAACCTTCTTCAGATCATGATCGGGTATGGGTTCGAATCCGGAAAATCCATCAACAAACTCTGTCTCCGCAGCCTTATTCAGATCTTCACTTTTTTCAAGAACTTTTTTGTCATCCTTAATATTATCCATAATTTACCTCAATTCTTTCAATTCTTCGATCCACAGCTTTACTACCGCATCACTCGGCATCCTCAGGTCTCCTCTTGGAGAAACTGCCACAGAACCAACCTTTGGTCCGTCGGGGAGACAGCTTCTCTTGAACTGCTGGGAGAAAAATCTCCAATAGAATTTATTTAACCATTTGAAGATCTCATCAGCTTCGTATATCTCAGCATCGTCCGAATCCCCCTGATTTTCACGTGAGAAAGCCTTCAAAGCCAGCATATAAACCTTTTTCGGGCTGAAACCGAATCTCATTATCTGATAGAGGAAGAAATCGTGGAGCTCATAAGGTCCCACCAGATCCTCTGTCTTTTGGGATATCTTTCCGTCTCCTGTCGGAGGAAGAAGCTCCGGGCTCACAGGTGTATCAAAGATATCATAAAGACATGAGCTTAATGCCTTATCCTCTGAAGTATCGGCTACATACTTAACAAGGTATCTCACCAGTGTTTTCGGAACGCCTGCATTAACCGCATACATAGACATGTGATCTCCGTTATAGGTCGCCCATCCGAGGGCAAGCTCGCTGAGATCTCCGGTTCCTATAACTATTCCATCAGTCTGATTTGCGATATCCATAAGTATCTGGGTCCGCTCTCTTGCCTGGGAATTCTCATAGGTGACAGAATGATCCTCCGGGTCATGTCCGATATCCCTGAAATGAAGTAAAACCGACTCCTTGATATTGATCTCCCTAAGAGTGGCGTTAAGTCTCTTTGTCAGAGTCACGGCATTGTTATAGGTTCTGTCTGTGGTTCCGAAAGCCGGCATGGTCACAGAGATAATGTTTTCTCTCGGTAATCCCAGCAGATCAAAGGCTCTTGCGGTAACCAGAAGTGCCAGTGTGGAATCAAGACCTCCGGAAATACCTATAACTGCAGTCTTGCAGCCGATGTGCTCCAGTCTCTTTTTGAGTCCCAGCGCCTGTATGGTGAAGATCTCGTTACACCTCCGGGTTCTCTCCTGCTGATTACCGGGTACAAAGGGTTTAGGATCGATGTATCTTCTGAGATCTAATGCTTCGGCAAGGAGCTTTTCTCCAACAGCTTCTCCTGAGACTTCAGAATCCTCCGTTTCAGACTCAAACTTCTCCGGCTTAAAACTGAATCTTACGATCTCATATTTTTCTCTCAGCTCCTCGGAAACAGAAGGATACGTAGTGGTTCTGGACCTCTCCTGATCCAGCTTACGGAGATCGATATCCGCAATGTAGAGTCCTGTCTCGAAGCGCTTTCCTTCTTTAACTATGGAGCCATTCTCCGCAATGATATCCTGTCCTCCGAAAACAAGGTCTGTTGTTGACTCACCGTCCCCGGCATTGGTATAGACATAAGCTGCCACAAGACGGGCACTGGTGGAACGTATAAGCTCCCGGCGGTAACTGTCCTTTCCGACTGTTTCATCAGAGGCAGAAGTATTGGCAATGACGGTAGCTCCCGCAAGGGCATGCTTTGTGGAGGGAGTTTCCGGAACCCATACGTCCTCACAGATTTCAGCTGCAAGAACAAAATCCTTAAAGTCTTCGGCTTCGAGCAATATATTCATACCGAAGGGTATCTCATAGGTTTCTCCGGTTGCCTTTGATCTGTGCTTTAAAAATCTCACAGCTTCGCTTCCGGGATTAAACCATCTTCTCTCATAAAACTCACCGTAGTTCGGGAGATTCTTCTTGGGGATAATGGCAAGGATACGTCCATCGTGAAGAACAGCAGCTGTATTATAAAGCTTATGATCCGTATACCAGGTGGTTCCCACTACTACAACAATTTCTCTTCCTTTGGTTTCTTCCGCAATTTCATCCAGTGCTTTTTCTGCTTTATCAATAAGAATCGTCTGGTGGAACAGATCCGCACAGGTATATGCCGTTAATGCAAGCTCCGGGAAAACGATAAGCTTAACCCTCTGCTTCTCCGCCTCCACTATGTTACTGATTATCGCTTCTTTATTATGTGAAACATCCGCAACCTTTATCCCGGGCGTTGCGGAAGCAACTCTTATAAATCCTTCTATCATTGAAAAGCCTCCGATTGATTTACTATTAATTGATTCTGATTATACCACAAAAAAAGCCGTTCCTTTCGGAACAGCTCGTAAAATAAATATATGTTTTTAATTATCCTCAACTGAATAGTTAGGCGCTTCCTTTGTGATATGGATATCATGTGGATGTGATTCCTTGAGTGATGCACTTGAAATCTTCACGAACTCGCTTGTGCTCTGAAGTGTAGGAATATCCTTTGCACCACAGTATCCCATACCTGCTCTGAGACCGCCCACAAACTGGAAGATAGTATCCTCTACCTTACCCTTGTAAGCAACACGTCCCTCAACACCTTCAGGTACGAGCTTCTTGGCATTGGACTGGAAATAACGGTCTGCAGAACCGTTCTTCTGCTTCATGGCACCCATTGAGCCCATGCCTCTGTATACCTTGTACTTACGTCCCTGATAAAGCTCGAATTCACCCGGAGCCTCATCACAACCTGCAAATACAGAACCCATCATAACTGTGTTTCCGCCTGCTGCGATAGCCTTTACAACATCACCGGAATACTGAATACCACCATCTGCGATGATAGGTACACCATACTTTGAAGAAACCTCGTAAGCATTCATAACTGCTGTGATCTGAGGAACTCCGATACCTGCCACAACTCGGGTTGTACAGATAGATCCGGGTCCGATACCGATCTTAACGCAATCAGCTCCTGCCTTGATAAGAGCTTCAGTTGCGGCACCTGTGGCAACATTACCGGCAATGATCTGAAGATCCGGGAACTTCTCCTTGAGAAGTGATACACACTTAAGTACGTTTCCGCTGTGACCGTGAGCAGAATCAAGTACAACCACATCAACATGTGCCTTTACGAGCTCAGCTGCTCTTTCTACAACATTGGCAGTGATTCCGAGGGCTGCACCACAAAGAAGTCTTCCCTGTGAATCCTTTGCAGAGTTAGGATACTTCATCTGCTTCTCAATATCCTTGATGGTGATAAGACCCTTGAGAACTCCCTCATCATCCACGATAGGAAGCTTCTCTACCTTTGCCTTTGCGAGGATCTGCTTTGCCTCCTCAACGGTTGTTCCTTCCTTTGCGGTAATAAGATTTTCGGAAGTCATGCACTCCTTGATCTGCTTTGTGAAATCCTCTTCGAAAACCAGATCACGGTTTGTGATGATACCCACAAGCTTGCGATCCACTGTGATCGGCACACCTGAAATCCTGTACTTGCCCATGAGGTCATTGGCATCTTTAAGTGTATGCTCAGGGCTAAGGAAGAAAGGATCTGTGATAACGCCGTTCTCTGAACGCTTTACCATATCCACTTCCTCTGCCTGCTGCTCGATAGACATATTCTTGTGGATAATGCCTATGCCGCCGCAGCGTGCCATGGCGATAGCCATCTGATGCTCTGTAACGGTATCCATACCTGCAGAAATAAACGGGATGTTTAACTTTATGGATTTTGTAAGGTAAGTTGAAACATCAACAGAATTGGGAACAACCTCTGAATACTGAGGTACGAGCAGTACATCATCGAATGTGATGCCATCGCCGATAATCTTGGCCATCGGAAATCTCCTTTCAAAAAAAAAACAATCGCTGACACTTTTTTACCATGTCACTCTGTCTGTTTAAAAGGTCCTTTTCCCCTTGAAGGGCTTGGATCCAGGTTATGAATGGGTATTTGTTATAAAATTTTAACGAGTATAACAAAAGGAGAGTTTAAAATCAACCCTCCTTTTCATAAGCAATTCTATGTATGTTATTTAGAAATCTTAGTAATATCAACTTCTTAAGTCTGATGCAGCCAGGTGAAGGTACATGCCCTATGCATAGCCGCCTTACATATAACTTATTCAGTATACTGCCTGATAAGCTGCTGATAGGAAGTACTGAAGTTCAGTCCCTCATACTTTTTGAGCATTTTCTCCTTCTTTTCTGCATCTGTGCCGGGCTGCGGGAAATAAATGGTGAGACCGGATACACCGCCGTCATCGTTTGGAGTCACATATCTGCTGATTTCAACAGCATTTTCAACAGAACTCCTTAGGGAGGCCGCTGCTTCCCTTATCTCTTTGTAATTGATGCCTTCGCTTCCGCTGCCTGTGAAGTTACTCTCTATTGCTCCGAGAAAACTGCTGAAATCTACAAGATCATAGCTGTAACTGGGTGCAAATCTGTAAGCTTCTTTACTTGCCTGCCTCAGATGATCTCTTCCGTTTTCGGTTTTCTCAGCGCTCTTCAGAAGCTCTGCCAATGCCTTCAGCCTGTCGGAAGTGTTTCGCTTAAGGGCTTTAAGGTCCACCAGTGAATAAGCGCCTACCATTTCATCCTTGCCTTCACCTTTTCCCTTGTTTACGGCAATGAAATCATCTATAACCTGCTTACCCTGCTCTATAGCTGATAACTCTGGATTGCTGTTCAGCTTCTTCAACCAGTTTGTATAGTTAAGACCGATGCAATACTCATTATCTTCCGAAGCGATCATATAATCCACATGTGACGAAAGTCCGTAACCTGTTTCCATGGCGCCCATAAGTCTTGCATCAAAAAGCAGAAGATCCAGATCCATATCTGCATTGCCGAGAGCTGTAGACATCTCTGTCAATGTAAGCTGCTCGCCTGAGCCGTTAACCTCATCATATCCAAAGCCGCTTACGGGTCCGCCGGACTGTCCCCAGAGAACCGCCTCATATCTCTTTGCCGGGAAGTTTGTCTTTACATATTTAAGGAAAGCCTCAAATGAATCACCGTCTGTCATGCTGACTTCGGAAGTGTTTCCGCCATCACCGAGATAAATGAGCTTCGTGCCCTTAACCATCCATCTTTCGATTTTGGACTCGTCAAATTCCTTGTCTGCAGTTGAAATGTTATGGAAATCCTTGGTTCCGCCGGTTTCGATGATAACATTCATATCATCTGTGTTGAGGTTTGCGGAAAGCATGGTCACAAGACTGTTTGCTGCAAGGTTGGATTTGGTCTCGAGAGAAGAACCGATCATATATACAAGAACCGTAAGCTTCTTTTTATCCAAAGGAAGTGTTACAGTGCCGCTGTTTGTTGATGTGGCACTCTCTTTCTTTTTAGCTGAGGTTTCTGATGAAGCCTCTGTCTCTTTTTCAGTCTCTGCTGCGGTTTCCGTTTCAGCTAAAGTTTCTTTTGTAGTTTCTGATACAGTCTCCTTCGTGGTCTCTGCCGGGGTCTCGGCATCAACTGCATTTTTTGCTTCCTGAGATTTTTCTTCTGAAGAAGTCTCAGAGTCTTCGTTTACATCAGATGAACTGTCCATATATGGCTCATTGCTGAGAATGACATTTGTTTCAGAAGCCTTTTTTGTTCCATCAGCCTTATCAAGCTTTGCTCCTGATGAACCTATTCCCAGAATCTGATTAAGAGCCTCCTGATCTTCCGAAGCGGTATCGGTTGAATTGCTGACGGTTGATGCTTCTGTTGCAGCTGTTACTGTTGAAGCATCTGTCTCTTTCTTTTCTGAATCTGCACTGCGGTTTGCTCCCGCCACTTTTTTAGCGGCTGTACCGGCATTGTTTCCGTTTGAAGCTTTCGCGCCGGATCCGGCAGCTGCATTCGAAGCCCGATCTTCGCCTTTCGCAGCTGCCGTCTCCGCTGTTTCCGGAATTCCGGTTTCTATAGTAGTGTTGATATTCTCTGACTGATTAAGTGCAGCCTCAGTAAGACCTTCATCGGTTGTGATCCTGATGACCTCACCGGTAGTCTCAACCTCTGCAACCTGCTCTACCTGTACCTGTTCAACTGTAGCGGCACGATTAACGATTCCGAAAGCTATGGTTCCGAACAAAAGCATAAAGGCTATGGTAAAGCCGGCTCCCAAAGCAAGAACCTTTTTATGCTTTCTGAAGAAATCCACGGAGTCCTTTCTAAATTCCTGTAACTCCTCATTCTCCCAGGTCTCGTTATTATCATCCTGTCTTTTTCTGCTCTTAAACTCTCTCATAATCTCATAAACCCTTCCCTTTGAGAAGAAACGGTTCTTCATCCTGCATTGCTGGAACCGCTACTGTCTCTGTTCTTACATGTTAACAAAAATCCGCCTTAATTTGGTTGAAGTTATCCATACAAAAAAGGAACAGACTTTAATAAAAAAGTCTGTTCCTTTATTTTTTTTAAGATTTTTGTAAATGTCAGCGAGTTAACCGATCTTGATACCACTCAGGTATATCAGGAGCAATACTAGTTAAAATAATACCTTAGGCTGTATTTTGGGATATTTGTAGCCGCCCTATCTCCAATATATTGTCCTATACTGCCTGTATTTGTTTTCCAATAAATATCAACATGCGGCTTTGAAGAATTAGGATAAATAGAAACCAAAACAACTGCTTTAGTATAATCCTCTGTGGCAAGATACGCTGCCTTTCCATATTCGTTACCCGAAGGAACTACAGTTCCACCATCAACCTTGGTACCTTTGCCATAGTAGTAACCGTAACCCAGCACTGCTCTGTCTTTAACAATTTTACCTATTCTTGGATCATACGCTCCATATGCGTTAGCTCCTTCTTTTCCGCCACCTGTATCCCAGGATATTCCGGCTTTCAAAGCACTTGGATTGTCATGTACTCCTGCATAGTACAAATCTATGGCTGCCGAAGCGGCGGTACGCATAGTAGCTATATCATGTGCTTCTCTCGCCTTTTCGAGCTGAACATTCAGGATAGGTATACTTATAGCCACCAAAATAGCTACGATAGCGCACACGATCAACAATTCTGCTACGGTAAATCCTTTCTTAAAGTATTTCATATCTTTCCCCTCTAAAAAACAACTATTCTCACACTTCTATTCTAATCTAAATCATGTTCATTATCCATGTTTAAACATTAATAAAGTGGAAATTTTTGCTTTTGTCAGTTTTTTGGAGGTATTTTGCCTCATCCCTGCGCATATATTTCAGTATAATATGCCTCAAGCTGAGCCTTGCATCCTAAAAATGGTGCCTTCATGTTGGGATCAAACTGAGTACCCATGCCTTCGCACATGATCTGTGTGGCTTTTTCAAAGCTGAAAGGTTCTTTGTAAGCTCTCTTACTGACAAGTGCATCATAAACATCAACCACTGCCATTATTCTGGCTTCAATTGGTGTCATTGATCCGACAAGTCCCTCCGGATAACCACGTCCGTCCCATCTCTCATGATGGTACCTGGCCACGTTATAGGCAACCTTAACGAAATGCTCTTCTTCCACACCATCCAGCAGTATCATAACCATCTCACCGCTTTTGGTGGAATGCATCTTCATGATCTCATACTCTTCATCCGTAAGCTTTCCCGGCTTGTTGAGTATGCTGTTTTCCACTATTATCTTTCCCAGATCATGCATTGGCGCAGCTCTCATGATATCATCAGCAAAGGCATCATCAATATCCATAAGTCCCTGTCTTCGGATCTCGGCAACCAGGATGTTGATGGTGTCACTGGTTCTTTTTACATGACCTCCCGTATTGTTGTCACGGTTTTCAACCATATTTGCCATACCGGCAACTACCTTATTCTGGATGCTCCTTATGTTCCTTGTAGCCTCCTGAACCTGCCTGTTAAGGGACTCATTGTAGGAATTAACAAGATCAAAAGCCTTCTGCTCTTCCGTGGCATCCCTTAGCTCATAAACATATCCTCTTTTTGGCCCATTAGTTCGGATGGTAAAGGTATGGATTTCTGCTATACAGGTTATATCCCCCGTTTGAAATTTTCTGGATGCAAAGCCTTCTTTTTCAAAGGCATACATCATGGGATACATTAACCTTGTAAACCCGCTTCCTTCCATCAGAGGTTCGTCAACTACCTGCTCCCTTAACTCAGGCAGAAAATCATAGGCTCTGTCATTGCAGCTTAAAAAACGCATTTGCGTGTCAACAGCAACAAAGCCCTTAACAGTCTGAGTATTCTGGTGCTTTGTCGTAATAGCGGTAAGATCATGTGCCTGGGCTCTCTCGTAATTATATGCCAAAAATATATCTGTAAGGACGTAAACAAAGGGCAGGAGCGAAAACTGCATCAATCCCAGAGCATCCGGCAAATAAGCCAGAAGCCCCATGAATACACCTGCCGTGAGAACATAAAGGGTTCTTTTTGAATAAGTACCCTTCCTTACATAAGCCAGGATCATCAGAGCCATAAAGATCGTTCCAAGTACAGCCAGGTAAACTGTGTGGAACAGCTTCAAAGGACCGTCAGTAATGTTTGTCACATTACCCATAGTAGTATGTATCACTGTGATAGTATCATAATAGTTCTTATTATGAACACTAAGCCAGACTATGCCTAAGTGAATAAAAGCAGTCCCATAAGCCAGAAATCTTGTGAAAAATCCCACCTTTATATCTAAAGCCTTAAGCATTGACAGTATTGCGATAGACAATAGGATCGTACAGTCAAAATAACAGATACAAAAACATATCATGGCTGCTTCCCAGCCAAGAACCGTAGTTTTCAGCCAGTAACCCAGATTAACTATAACTATGACGATAAAAGTAGCATTAGTATAAGGACTGACTTTTTCATATCCTCTGCCGGCGATAAGGATCCATATCAAAACAGACACTAAAAGGCACAAGCCATAGGCGTATGTAAACATCACTGCCCCCCTAACATCTGGTCTATTTCAAAATATGTATCATTGCCACCTTCAGGATCCTCTATGATATGAAGCTTCGAACCCATTAATACGAGAATCTTGTCAGCAAGCCCTAAACGGAATTTTGAATTATCATGCATACCGGGTGTCCCATTATCCCGAACGGATATCACAAGATGAAGACTATTGTCGTGTTCCTTGGAAAAAACAACCAGCTTTATCTCTCCTGTGTCCATTCTGTCAAGAGAATTAAGTATCAGTGAGTGTATTAAATATCTTATCCGTTCACCGTCACCATACAGTTTACTCCGGATAGGCTGTTGAACATTAAAATTAAATGTGATCTGACTTCCCTCAAGCTCCGGTTTTACATTCTCTTCAATATCTTTTACCATAGCATTAAAATCATACTCTTTTTCTTCTACAGCAAAAAATCCGTTGTCAATCTTTAAAAACTCCACCAGATCCTTTAGAAGATTTGAGGTTTTTGAGATACCGCGTTTTGACTTTATTGCGTATTCACGTATTGTTTCTTCCTTACTTTCATCAATTATATGCTGTTCCCGGCTAAGGGTTTCATTGCAATTATATATGAGATTCTCTGCCAGATTGCTGAACAGATTTATCCTTTCCTCCTTTTCGCTTTCAATATCGCTTATTTTTTGAACTATACTATCCTTTTCACGTTTTTCGTCATCTATGATCTGAAGTGCAAACACTACTCTGTCAACAGGCTGACCTTCAACGTAATCCATGGCAAAAAAATGTATACGGCACCACCCTCTGAACTTACTCATATATTCGCAGGTGATATTCTTTTTTCCCTTCATCCTGTCACTGAGAGTTAAAATATCTACAAATTCCAGTACATTCTCTTTGAAGCTCTCAGTACAATCGATGTTGAAAAGATGTTTGAACTGTTCATTGGCTCCCATGTCCTCGGGTCTCTTGAGGTCGCTTTCTACCTCAGATACCACAGAGACTATTTTATTTTTTACGATGTCCACTATATAGATAACATCATATATATCAGACATACTTGAAATTCCCGACTTCTTAAGCTCCAGCTCCTTAAGGGTATCCTCATAGATTTTTATGGATGTCAGGTAAATGATCAGGTTCACAAGCCAGATCATAAGAAGCGTGATGATGATATAAAATAATGTACCGTTTGTTATATCCCTGTGGTAATAAAAGCTCAGGTCAATATTGTCAAGATCCAACGTGTCAAGATAATAAAATATCACGCCGGTGGTGAGCTCGGAATGAGGTCCGGCAGGAATTTCATTATCCTTCAGCGAAGGAAAATATATCACATAATCACCCTTTGAAAGAGGGATAAGCAGGTCACCGTCATAAACATAATCAAGCTCAACCTCTTCCAGCTTGTAATTTCTAAGATCAAGCTTCTGAACCTTTTCATCCTCGGTCCCAACGGCCTGATGTATCTCAACAGTTCCGCACCAGGCATTGTTAATGTAACAGTCTCCACGTATGTTTATACGGAGAGTCCACTGACTCACCAGGTCTTCCGAATGATTATAAAGAACTCCGTCGATTGTCTGCCCCTTCAGGTCCACTTTTTCCCCATTCAGGTCAAAATCTCTTTTTAACCATTCACTAGTGGAATCACCTCTGCCGGCATATTTGAAATATGTAGGATTATCCTGATTCACTCCTCTTACAACATATTCCCTGGCGTTAAAACGGCTTACGAAAATCATTTGGCAGATAAAAAGCAAAGTGATCACGAAAGGACACACTAATATAAACCCTCTGTAAATCCGTTTTAAATCCGTCTTCATGTATCACTCCTCCTTAGAACTCATTACGGATTTTTTGAAACCGCTGAAAGCCGCGCGGCTCTCCACTTCTTTATCATACTACAGTTTTTGTTTTCAGAATATCATATATTATAAAATCCCACACTGCAAAATATAATAGTTCAGCCGGGGCATGAGCGGATAAGAGCCGACTGGACTGTTGCAAAAAAGCAGTGTGGGATTCTCCATATTCATCAATACGTTTTATACTTCTGCGGTGTGTTTCTTCGCACCTGCTTCAAGAGCTCTTCCGTACCTTCGATGTACATACATATCTTGTTTCCGTTTCTGGTATAAATGTATGCATATTTCTTATCCTCCGGACCGGTACCTGAATAGTCCAGAACTTTTGCGTTGCTTATTTCTGTTTTTGCGGAATCGGAATTCTTCGGTGCAAAAAGCACAAGCTCTTCACTGTTTGTTTCAACGATCCTTCTTCTGCGGGATTTGTTCAGGACTTCGTCCAGCTCGAAGCTTCCGCCAAAATAAGTATATTCATATTCAACGCTTGAAAACAGCCAGATTGCATAGTCTGCGGCAAGCATCGCAAGGAGCAAAAGCAGTGCAAATGCATACTGAAGGGCCAAAAACAGTGAGATAACCGTAAGAACTGCCGCAATGCCCAATGCTGCCTTCCAGTATACAGGGTCATTTCTTTTCACCATGTGCTCTACATAATCGTCCATATATTTCTCCTAATCTATTAACACTGACTATAAACCTTAATATCTGACACTTGGATGCAGATCTAATCAGCTCTATAAACTAACATTTTCGCCGTTTATTTCTGCCATACAAATGCTGATCTAATTGACTCCATTCAACCGTACTATATGTAAAACCGGCATTTTTTCGAAAAAGCCCGGATTACAACTGTGCAGTTCGAGCTTAATTATACGAAATTTACAGTAATGGTGCAATTTAAAGAATAACCTTCTTCAATTCCTTTACCAGAGTAGAATACAGGACATCCGGCTCAACCGGTTTTGAAAGGTGTGAGTTCAGACCGGATTGAAGCGAACGCTGAACGTCCTCCTCAAAAGCATTGGCGGTAAGAGCTATTATCGGTATGGTATGCGCGTCCTTTCTGTCCTGCTTCCGGATCATCCTGGTTGCTTCGAGTCCATCCATCTCAGGCATCCTCATGTCCATAAGGATGGCATCATAGTAGTTTTCCGCACTGTCACAGAACATGTCAACGACAATCCGTCCGTTTCCCGCATGTTCAACCGTAATCTCTTTTTCATCAAGCAGCATTTTTATTATCTCTGCATTTATTTCCATATCCTCCGCCAACAGGATACGCTTTCCCTTTAAGATCTCATAATCGGACTCCTCCGGTACATCAGGCACTGTATCGGCAGGAACCGTATCCGAATCTTCAAGTGTAACAGTTACGGTAAACGTACTGCCGACGTTCTTTTTACTTTCAACCTTTATGTCACCATTCATCATCTCCACTATGCTCTTCGTGATAGACATTCCGAGACCCGTACTGCCATACTTTGTGGACACGGAGGAAGACTCCTGGCTGAAAGCATCAAAAAGCTTCGGCAGAAAATCGCTGTCCATTCCGACTCCGGTATCCTTTATGACAAACCTGAATACGGAAGAATTTTTAAAATGGGAAATACATTCCACTTCCAGATCTACATTGCCTCCTGTATGAGTGAATTTTACGGAGTTCCCCAGGATATTGATGAGTACCTGCTTTAGCTTCATATTATCCCCGATGAAGCATTCGCCGGCGGTATTTCTCAGGTTATATTTCCAGTTTAATCCTTTCTCTTTGCACTGACCTCCTATGATCACATCGATTTCCCCGAGTAAAGCAGGAAGTGAAAATACTTCCTTTTTCAGTACCATACGGCCTGCTTCTATGCGTGACATATCAAGAATATCGTTTATAAGCATCAGCAGATGATCCGCAGAGGTACCTATCTTTTTAGGTATCCCTTTGTGACCTCCGGAGTGTTGGGATCATCCAGTGCGATACGGTTTAATCCTATGATGGCATTCATAGGTGTGCGTATCTCATGACTCATATTTGATAAGAATGCTGTCTTTGCCTTGCTGGCTGATTCTGCGGATAAAAGTGCGTCGGAAAGCGCTTGGCTTTGTGTCAGGGTATGTCTGGTCTCGGCATCCACATCCGCAAAACCCATGCTGATATCCCGGATTTCATGATTTGGTTCGGAATCATGATGACGTATCCCCGCCATACGGATCATCTCATAGGACTGGTGTCCTTCCTGATCTATCATATAGCGGAAGGTACATACAGGCTCATCCTTCAGATTTTCCCGGATAGTCTCCGGAGCTATAAACTTAAGAAAATCCTCACGGTAATCTTCACTTACATAATCCTCGGCATATTTGGTGAGTGTTTTTATATAGGGAAAATGCTCTCCTCTCCCTATCCCGTTATCTATCTTACTGTGTGTCCGATAACAGATTCCGTCATCCTTATCCAGATCTATATAGTACACCCCTCTGTATTCAGCAGAAAGCGCAGTGATCATGTTGTTGGCCTGAGTATTGATATTTCCGCTATACCTTGCCAGTCCATCCCTGACCTTACGGATACGCACTGCCAGCTCCTGTACATCAGTAGGTTCATAATTTCCGCTGTCTGCCATGGTGGTTTCGAGATCAACCTTCAGACTGAGTTCCTCCACATCTCTTGTGGCATCTGCAATATCCTCAGAAATAGATTTCATCCTTCGCCTGAGCCCTCCTGTGGTGATGAAAACCAGCAGGATACCGATGATGACGGAGGCAACGCTGTTAATAAGTATCGATATGGTCTGTTTTTTAAACTGCCAGTCATACCACTCGGCATCGAAATCCACAGCCACTATACCGGCAACATTTCCCGCTGAATCAAAAACCGGACTGTATGCACTGTAAAATCGACCCCAGTCATCAGAGTAGGGCTCCTCATCCACTGCCGGTACGCCTTTGCTTGCACGATAGAGCGCATCAGTATATACTACCGGTTCCCCGAAAATACCCGGATCCTCTATAGTAGGATCAACGGAAAAGACAAATTCCTTTTCGCTTTTTGCCCTGACACAGTAAATATATTTGAGATCAATATTGTTCTGAAAATAAGCAAGGGTATCATTAACCTGTCTGTATGCGGGCGTGTCCTTGTCTTCCTTTTTCAGATTCCTGAGGGCATCTCCGTCAAGCATATCCGCAGCAGTATTTGAGATGTCCAGCATACGGTTTTGAACAAGGGTGATCATAGACTTTCTGGAGCTGTTCACAAGTATGCCTCCCAAAAGAAGGTTCACCGCAAGGAGCATAACAGAAAGAATGATGGCGAAGGTCGCCGTAAGACCCGGTTTTTTATTTACCATGATTCAAGCCTCCATATTCTGCGTTCATACGGACGAAAGCTTCAGTCCTCATAACCTGTGAAAGGACAACATCTACTCTCTCATTATACTATAATTCCCCTAAAAAACATCCTCTCCTGACAAAACGTATTTCTCGTGTCACAAGCATCTTTTCTCAAAAAAAGACCCCGCAGTGGATTCTGCGAGGTCTTTCTTAATTTACATTTGTTATATATGAGCCTGTCATCTGCCGCATTCATACGAACACATATAAGGCCCACCAGATAAGCTTAAAGCTTCAGGCTTTCACTTATATTACATCATTCCGCCCATTCCGGGATTAGGCATTGCGGGAGCTACAGGCTCTTTAATGTCAGCTACAACTGCCTCAGTTGTGAGGAGTGTTGAAGCTACAGAAGCTGCGTTCTGAAGAGCTGTTCTTGTAACCTTGGCGGGATCGAGGATTCCGGCCTCAAGCATATCTACATACTCCTCGTGAAGAGCATCAAAGCCCTGTCCATCCGGAGTCTCCTTAACCTTGTTTACGATAACTGCACCCTCAAGACCTGCATTGGAAGCGATTGTATAAAGAGGAGCCTCAAGTGCCTTAAGGATGATCTTTGCACCTGTCTTCTCATCTCCGTCGAGCTCTTCAACAACCTTCTCAACAGACTTCTGAGCGTGAATGTAAGCTGATCCGCCGCCTGCGATAACACCCTCTTCAACTGCTGCACGTGTAGCATTGAGAGCGTCCTCCATACGGAGCTTGGCTTCCTTCATCTCTGTCTCGGTTGCTGCACCAACTCTGATAACAGCTACGCCGCCTGAAAGCTTTGCAAGTCTCTCCTGAAGCTTCTCTCTGTCGAAATCAGATGTGGTTGTAGAAATCTGCTGCTTGATCTCAGCGATACGTGACTCGATGTCAGACTTCTGACCTTCTCCGTCAACGATAGTTGTCTTCTCCTTGGAAACCTTAACGGACTTAGCACGGCCAAGCTGCTCCATAGTTGTATCCTTAAGCTCGAGACCGAGATCTGAAGATATAACCTGTCCGCCTGTAAGGATGGCGATATCCTGAAGCATCTCCTTACGTCTGTCACCATAGCCCGGAGCCTTAACAGCAACAACATTGAAGGTTCCGCGAAGCTTGTTAACGATAAGTGTTGTAAGAGCCTCACCCTCAACATCCTCTGCGATGATAAGGAGCTTAGCGCCGCTCTTTACGATGTTCTCAAGTACAGGAAGGATATCCTGGATGTTTGAGATCTTCTTGTCTGTGATAAGGATGTAAGGATCGTCAAGATTTGCTTCCATCTTATCCATATCTGAGCACATGTAAGCTGAGATATATCCTCTGTCGAACTCCATACCTTCAACTACATCAAGCTCTGTAAGCATGGTCTTTGATTCCTCAACAGTGATAACACCGTCCTTGGAAACCTTCTCCATAGCATCGGCAACCATCTCACCAACGTGCTCATCACCTGCAGAAATTCCGGCAACCTTAGCGATCTGATCCTTGCCCTTAACCTTTGAAGACTGAGCCTTGATGGACTCTACAGCAGCCTTAACTGCCTTGTGGATACCCTTACGAAGGATGATTGGGTTGGCACCTGCCTCGAGGTTCTTCATTCCTTCCTTAACGATAGCCTGTGCAAGAACAGTAGCAGTTGTTGTACCGTCACCGGCAACATCATTGGTCTTTGATGCAACCTCACGAACGAGCTGTGCACCCATATTCTCATATGCATCCTTAAGCTCGATCTCCTTAGCGATTGAAACACCATCGTTTGTGATAAGCGGTGCGCCATAGCTCTTATCAAGAACTACGTTTCTACCCTTAGGTCCGAGGGTTACCTTAACTGTATCTGCTACCTGATCAACGCCGGCCTCAAGTGCCTTTCTGGCCTCAACGCCGTACTTAATTTCCTTTGCCATTTTGAATTCCTCCTCAAGCTCTCCGCCGTTACTTTTTCGAAATCACGACGGGAAATCTGTATTAATCTTTCGATAACTCAGGCAAATGTCTTTGCCCCACAGCAATCTTACTTCTCCACAACTGCAAGAATGTCGTTCTGCTTAACAACTGTATACTTGGTTCCGTCAATCTCAACCTCTGAACCTGCATACTTTGAGAAAAGAACGTGATCACCAACCTTAACCTGCATTGTGATCTCTTTTCCGTCAACAACTCCGCCCGGACCTACTGCAACAACAACTGCCTGACCGGGCTTCTCCTTGTCATTCTGTCCGGGAAGAACGATACCGCTTGCTGTGGTCTCTTCCATCTTCTCTTTCTCAAGAACAACTCTGTCAAATAATGGAACTAACTTCATTTGATTGACCTCCTAATTTATTAACTTGTCCGGCTAGAACGGGATATAAGATTTTTACAAAAATCCACATCAAAGCTAACCGGATTTCTGTTTTTATGTCTGAATGACTTTCTCTCTAGCAACAAAACGTATTATAAAACGCATTATTAGCAACGTCAAGGGTCGAGTGCTAACAATTTGCAGATTTCACAGTTATTTCACATTCAGTGAAGGGACAGAGCCGGAGGGCATCCATTGGAATGCGAGTCGCTTCGTCGGAAAAATCTAAAATCTGACCCCTAAGAACCACTAGGCCCTCGCCAATGTCAGAGTTCTTTTTATAACAACTCTGACTTGGCGAGGGGGCTAAGGAAAATGGGACCAAGTGGTTCTAAGGGGTCAGATTTTGATTTTTCTCGACTCAGCTCAACGCATTCTAATGGATGCCCTCCGGCTCTGTCCTGGCTGAATTTTGGTTACATCAGACTGCTGTCCTTGTCGATGGCGGCGATGATACTGTTTGTCACCATCAGGAGTACAAAACCTACAAGGCTCTGCAGAAATGATGCCGCTGCCGAAAAACTGAAGTTTGCCTGCTGCATGAGAGCCTTATAGACATATACATCCAGAGTCTGTGTAACTCCCTGCAGAGAACTTGAATCCATAGGCACCTGATAGAAAAGACCGAAATCAGAATTAAGAATGTTTCCGATGCTCAGTATAAAGATAGTACAGATAGTCGGGGTAAGATGCGGCAAAGTGATATAGTGCACCTTTTGCATAAAGGTGGCTCCGTCAAGATCCGCACTCTCATACAGGGTCCTGTCGATGGACGTAATGGCACAGAGATAAATGATCATGCTGTAGCCTGCAGACTTCCATACTCCGAGAATTATCAGAACCAATCTCCAATACTTTGGAGTCTGATACCATTGGACAGCCGTTTTGCCGAAAAAGCCGAGGATATGATTGACAGTTCCTTCATCCGTGGCAAGAAAAGCATATACCAGATATCCGACTATGACCCAGGACAGAAAGTACGGCAGGACCATAACCATCTGAATGCTGCCCTTTAGTTTTTCGCTGTGTAACTCCGTAAGAAAGATCGCCAGAAAAACAGGTATTACTATGCCAAGTACTATAAAGATAATGTTATAAAAAAGCGTGTTGAACATTATCCCGGGCATGTCCGATGACCTGAGCAGAAAGGAGAAATTATCAAGTCCCGTCCATTCACTGTTTATAAACAGATTCTTAAATAGCGATTCCCCGGGTACCGGTGTGAACCTTTTAAACGCAAAGCATATTCCGAACAAGGGAATATAGCAAAAGCAGATGAACCATATTATGGCCGGAAGCGCCATAAGCGTCAGGTCACGATTCTTCTTTTTTGAGTAGCCTATTTCTTTCTTTACAGAAGCTTTATTCATGATTAAGTTTTTTCCACTCCCTAAGCTGCTGCCTTACATCCTCCACCAGTTCCTTCATGCCTGCCTCTTCCATTCGCTTTTTCATCACCGGAAGTACCTTATCAGGATCGCTTGTACCGGTGATGAGCTCTGTCTTATAGTCACTGTAGATTGCATTCAAAGCGGCAATGATATCTTCTTTTCGGGCCTGATCATAGGCAAAGCCATTGATTGCACTGTATATACCGTCTGTTTTGTATTCCTCAAATACGCCCTTCCACTGATCCGGGTCCGCCAGAAAAGTCCTGCTGACAGATTCCACGGAAGCAGCGGCTGAAGCTCCGGTCTGATAAAGGGCGGTATTGTATCTGCTGAGTCCTGTATCGGTTCGAAGGACGGTACCGTTTTCCAGATATTCAAAATGTTTCCCTTCTATTCCGTAAGCCAGGATATCCCTGAACTTTTTGTCTGTACTGAGCAGCTCCAGATACTTAAGGCATGCTTTCGTGTGTTCGTCATCACAGGCTGCACAGATTGCGATCATGGCACCCTGTTCGCTGGAACGGGACAAAAACGGACCTTCATAGATTGAGGTTTTGACATTAAACCCCCAGTTCTCGGGATTTGAGTATCCCTGATATCCTTTCCAGGCAACTCCGAAACGAACCGGAATGGATTTATCCGAGGTCGTTGATTCTATGGTTGCGGCATCGGGATGAATGTACCCCGCCTTATACCACTTGTGTAAGAGCCTGAATCTGTCCATCAGCTGATCGCACTCGTAAAACGGGATCACATTTGAGGCTTCATGACCTTCACCAAAAGGCAGCACCACCAGAGTCTGGACTACCCTCTCCACAGAATTCATATATCCCGGTATCCCGCCCCTGGTCATATCCAGGGGATACCTGCCCGGAAAGTCCTCCTTGTAAGCCTTAAGGAAGGGTTCTATATCCTCAAATTTCATTCTTTCCGGGATGACCATACCCTTCTTTCCTTCAAAATAATCGGAATTTATGCGGAACATTTCTTCGGCACCCATATCCTTAAGAAGCGGAATCCCATATATTCTCCCGTTAACCGTTCCGGCTTCCCAGAAGGGATCAACGTAATCATATAGTGCAGGTGTCTCAGTCTTCACTAAATCCGTTACGTCACGATAAAGCCCGGCTGTAGCTCCTTTATCAAACGGGTTTACCCATGAAGAGGTAAATACCATGTCATAATATTCCCCGGAGGCCATCATCAGATTAAGTTTATCCGAGGGCTGAAATTCAAGATTTACTGTAACTCCTATCTTCTCCTTCGACACGGCATTGGCAGCCTCCACCACTTCTTTTATGTCGAGAGGAACATCCGAGGCCTGGTAGGTAACCCATCGAAGGACAATGCTGTCATCGTTTTTTCTTGTGGCTTCGCAGCCTGTAAGCATAAAAACAGAAAGCGATATCGCAAAAAATACAGTCACTATCCTATTTATAAATTTACGCAGCATACCAATCTCCTATTTAAGCTCATGTTTTTCGCCGTTTATTTCTGACATTCAGATACCAATCTGATTGGCTCCTATATGAACCCATGCTTTTCGGCACTGATAATGATGAAAATCACGCCTGTCCATATCAGCCCTTTATGGCTCCGACTGTCATTCCTCGCTTCAGAAACTGCTGGAAGAACGGAAGTATCAGCATCACCGGAAGTATAACCACCACTACCATGACCATTCTGATGGTGATGGTGGGCGGAGTATAGGCATTCATTCCCGAAAGATACTGGGTATCTCTGACGAGAGTCTGAATGCTTCGGTCCATATTTACAAGAACATACTGGAGTGGATAAAGCTCTGTGTGATTACTGTCAAGATATAAAAGCGATGGATACCAGCTGTTCCAATAGTTGAAGGTCTGGAACAGGGCAACTGTCATGATGACAGGCTTCGCCACGGGTGCCACTATGAGTCTGAATATCTGAAAATGGCCGGCTCCGTCCAGCTCCGCTGCTTCTATGAGGGAATCCGGTATGGCATTCTGAAAGTAATTTCTCAGTATCATGATGAACCAGGTTGAACAGAGATTTGGCAGAATAAGGGCATAATAAGAATTACTCAAATGAAAAATCTGGGTGTTCACCATATAGGACGACACAAGACCACCGGAAAAAAGCATTGGAATCATAAGGAACAAAAGGATTCCTCGTCTCAATTTATATTCTTTTCTGGACAATGCATATGCAATGGGGCACATGAGCATAAGACCGAAAGCAACGCCGGCTGCAGTTATCAAAAGAGAATTCAGAAAAGCTCTTCCAAGAAAGCCACCGGAATTAAAGAGGTAGCCGTAAGCCTTCAGGGATAATCCTTTTGGGAAAAAGCTGTACCCGATCTCATTTATGCTATCCTCAGAGGAGAACGAGATTATGATTACAAGGAGTACGGGCAGGAACATGATCACAGAAAGAGCGATATACACAAAGCTCACCACAGTGTTCGCCTTTTTGGAGTAAGCACTGTTTTCCGGACTTACATATTGATTGATATCTTTGAAATGGTTTTTTTCCACGATTGTCCTCTGCCTTTCCATCGGATATTGTGTGTCAACCCGATAAAAAATTTTACTATTCTTATATCATCGGTTATTTTTTTATAACTATAATGCTCAATAATAATTATATCATGAGGTTTTTATAATTTAAAAAAAAACATGATCCGAAGATCATGCCCTTAAAGACGCATGACCCCAAAGGTCAATGCGTCTTTTTGATTCAACATGGAAATATGTAGTGAAAAGATCGGCCGGATTTATAAAAGTTCAGCCAATTACTACACTATTCATGACTCACTCACGTTGGTAAGTATAAGTTAGGTTACCGCACCAGAGTTATCCGCGCGATGTATTCCCCGTCGTTTCCCAAAACCGAACCGACTCCGTACTGCACACCGTTGTTTTCGTAAAACTTGTCTATACGGATAGTCTCGATATTACCTCCGCCGTTAAAGAGGTATCTTGACGCTGCGTCATTGACAAGATCCTGAACGGTAAGTGTCTTCTCATCCGGAGAGGATGAGAAAAGTCCGGCATAGACCACGTCGGAATCATTTGAAGCGTCATATACTGAGAACGGCTGCATCGTCTCGGGAACCAAAGTATAATTACGGTACCAGTCGGCGGTGACTTCAGCTGTGTCTCCGTTAATGCTGATCTGCATGTTAAGAAGCATTCGATACTTGAAGATATCATCATCAGAAGGAATGTTCATCATCATCACTTTCCAGTCTCCGGATATCTCCGAAGCGTCAGTCAGCTGCCTTCCTCCGGTAAACGGACTCTGTTTTTTCTCTATCAGAAGATCTGCCCAGTAAAAATCTGCAAAAGCTGGTCGTTCCGATCCATTCCCTGTAAGCTTCCCCTGTGTGTCACTTTCTTCGTCAGTTCTTGGGATCACATCGGCAAAGCCATACATATCGCCTTGTTTCCTGGTGTGATTCTTCTCCATTTCCGAGCTGGGAATACAGAAATACGTATGATCTCCTCTGCCGTCATTCCAGGTTGTATCGATCTCATACCAGTTGCCGTCTTCCAGCTGCACGATATTCCACGCATGGGTGCGGGTCTCACCTTCAGCGGTAATCGCATCTCCCATAAGTACATAGCATGGGATACCGGCTTCCTGACAGATGTAAGCAAATGCCAGTGCATATCCGTCACATACTGCGACCCGTTCAACAATAGCCGCATAGGCACTGTGCGCAAGTTCTACAGGCATGTTTTCCGGATCTACGGCACGAAAGCCACTTTCATCGATCTGGTTTGTATAATCCTCAAGATAAGCATAGTCATAAAACACCCTGTCAGTGATGTAATTGTTGATCTCAAGTACCTTTTCACTGGCCTTCCCGCTCAGGTTTTTTATGAACGGGTCTGTTTCCGCCCGAATCGCCTCAAGATCAGCAGCATGATCCCGCCTGTCTTCAAATATGATACGGAATTCATCGCTTCCGGCTGTCACAGGAAGACGGTTGCTGGAGGTATAGTGATGAGCTTTTCCGATGTATGGATGATCATTCATAAAGGCATAGTTCGCCCGCTCAAATTCATCCATTCCCGAACCTTTCTGTTTTCCGATCCTGACTTCCCTTGTACCGTTTGTATAGTGCTCCTCCAAGGCGTCATAATAGATCTTCTCCGCCTCACTCAGGGTATCATAAAGGACCACCGGCGCAGCCGGATTTCCGGTTCCTTTCACCCAGTGGGGAGACATCACCCGGTCCGTCTGCCCGCCTGATACACTTTCAACTGCATCAGAAGCAGCTTCTTTTTCACCCATAGACACTGCTGTCTCAGGTTCCTGAACCGGTGCCGCAGCACTCTGCTGTGCCGGATTTGAAGTGCTCTCCTTCAACGGTTCCGTCGCTGCGGCTTTTTCTGATCCCGTGCCGGGTCTCAAAAAAAGCGCTGCAACTGCGACCAGCAGGATAGCTGCGATCCCGATGACTGCATATTTTGTCATCCCGGAGCCGTCGCGCTTAACAGGTTTGTCCAGCCTTGCCCCACATTTTTCACAAAATGTACTGTCATCCGGAAGCTGTGCTCCACAATTCGGACAAAACATAGTATAACTCCTTTCTGCAAACCCCTGTATGCCAAATTCACTTCACTTGCCGATAGTTATATAGCAGTGATCTGACGGACTAGTATGAGTAGTGACGGAAGTCCTTGGTTTCAAGATCATTATTGTATGAGATGCTGCTACTGCTGTGGTCGTATCCGTAGCCCAGAGGTGCGTCCCGGAACGGGTTATGTACATCTCCATACTCATCATAGGACGAATAGGAACTTCCTGAAGAACTGCTCTTCGTAGCCCCCTCAACCCATTTTCCGTCGCCTCCGACATAATATCCATCGACCCAGGTATCGGTTGCCATTGCCCCATCGCTGCCCATATAATAGTCTCCTACCCATTGGTCAGATGCCAGTGCTCCGCTGCCGGAAGCATAGTACCAGTCTCCGGTCTCGGGATGCTGATACCAGTTGTCCTGGACTAAGTACCCGGAATCATTGAACGCATACTTTTTCCCGCCTATTTCATAGATGCCACTGGACGGGAAACTTCCGTCACTGTTCCGGAACCACCATCCGCTGCTGTCCTCTACCCACTCTCCCGCAAAAGCGGTAAAGCACATAACACCGCCGAGCAGCAGAGCCATCACACCTGTCATAATTCCTTTTTTGATCATTTTAATCTCTCCCTTCTTCCGGCCATTTCTTCCGGATATTGAACTGTTGGTTTTTCTGCATCAAAAACTCATGTAATGCTATAGGGTCTTTCTATTCTCTATGGGAGGCCGGAGCCTGACCTTTATGAACCTATCTTACTTACCACAGGATCATCTGTGACTGTGATATTTATCGGATCGAGTTTCCCCAGATCGATATCATAATATAAGGTTTCCTTAAGTTCCTTTCCATAGATCCAGTAGTATACATCTCCTCTGATGCGGATCGTGACCCGAACATTACCCGTTTTCCGGGACCTTTCGATACTGAATGTTGAGTAGTCTCCAAACGTGTCCACATAGGTATCATTTCTCTTTGGAGCGATACTGATCCTGTTCACCTTATACCCGCCATTCCCATCATATTCTCCATTCCTATACTTTTTTATGTCATGGGAGAACGGAGGCGGTGAGCCTGTGAGATAACCTTCTATGATATACCAGTTCTCTGCTGTGACCTCCGGCGGATCCTCTCCCGGTGTTCTGTTTGGATCATCAAAAGCGGAGCATGTCACTACTCTGCCATTGAAAGTGAGCGCAGGAAAGTTATAGATTTCGTAGGAGTCAAGGCCCCACACAAAACGATAATCATCGAGAGGCGCAAGGGTAAACCTCACATCTCCGTTGGGAAAGACCTCTACAAGGTTGTTCTCCGGAGAACCGGTAATATTTAAATACTCCAGCATCAGCTGAAGCTGCGGGATCTCCTTTTTTCCATTCACGGTGATATATACATCCGTGACGCGGTTCCCGTCCTTCGGATCGATCTCCGGGATTTCGATGTCGGCCTTTATTTCTTTACCGGAATTCAAGTCTTTAAAGACCATCTTCTTCGGAGCGCCCATCATCATGTAGTGGTAGTAGGTACAGCGAAAAACGATATCATTCTTTTTGTTTGCCTGAGGCAGGAAGCCCGGCGTATACGGCCAGTAATTGCGAACGGAATTCTCGCCTCCGTCACTGTCGATGGGCAGGAAAACAGGTCCGTCTGCTCCTTCAAACCACATAGGTGTCTTGAACTTGTCATCAAATATGCTTTCCCCATCAGGAAGGGAACGATACTTACGGTTGGAATTGATGCTCTGCCAGTCTACGCAGTATACGGAATCGGCAAATGTCTTCCCACTGCCAACTGCCTCGTCGATCACGTGGAATACCAGGGTTCTGTTCAGTATCGGCAGAACCTCCTTTTCCATCTTCTGCATCACAACATCACAGGCCTTCCTCTGATATCTGTAGGTGACATTATCAAGGATACCAACTGTATCGACTCTTAACTTTTTGATATAGGAATCAGAAATCCTGATCTGCTTCGATGCCTGCAGATTGTAGGGATCCTTTCCGAGATACTTGTACTTATCAAGGAATTTATACCTTGGCCCCTGTCCGCGGGCTCCCTGGGTCTCCTTCACCGGCAGCTTCCAGAATGCACCGGCTACAGAACGGTAAAAATCATCGAAAATGGTCTCAAGCTGTTCCGGCTGATCTGCATAGAGCTCCATCAGCTTGGAAAATGCAGCTGCAAACCCCTTGTAGGTATCTGTACGAAGACCTTTTTTTGAGTTAATGAAGCTGCTGAACTCCTTGAACCTCTTGTCGTCCATATTGACAGGTTTTTCCATAAGGGCTACGTGATAGTCATCTTGAGCAGCCTTACTGAACTCCTCAGAATCGTAATACAGAGTAACTCCGGCATCCTGATAGAAGCGCCGGTATACCTCTCCCTCATCCGGATAGTACTGTTTATACCATTCATCAACTCCTTCGGTGATATATTCATTGTATTTTATGGAATATGCCGTGAGTGCCAGCCCGATCACAGCCATGACCGGGTTCAGTACTTCGGGGGTGAAGGTTCCCACAACTCCTGTCGAGGTGCTGAAAAGGTCCAGCTTATGCTCCTTGACGGTATCCCAAAGTGCCTGGGAATAGGAGTTCGTGGTTTTATCCAGGGCTTCTGCCCGGATTTTATAGCCTGTAAGGATGACGTCGAGCATCGTCATGACCTGACCTATTTGTTCCGGCCATAGTTTTGTTTCAGGGACTTTTTTTGCAGCCGCTGCTGCTTTGTTCGTGGAAGGCACTTTATCGTAACGAAGTCCCGCATTTACCTGAAATGCCCCTTCAGCGATTCCGTAATCGCCCACAGCTTCCGCCAGGATATCGGCGGCAGGATGATAACCTTCCTCGGTCATTGCGGAGCGATCCCTCGCCGTTTTCGTCAGCAGTGCCATGCTGCGGTGAAGGTCTTTTACATCTTCCAGGGTTCTGTTCTGAAACAAGTTCCACATGCGTTCGTAGTCGATCCGCACCGACTCTTCCATGCGCCTGTTCTTATGACGGTTTTCTATAAATATTCCATGCTTCAGATCAAGGCGCCTGCCGTCATCGACGATCAGGTCAAGCCGCTTTTCATCAAAGATATACTTCTTTCCGAAGAGACTGAAATGATCTGTATAGATGATATAGTTCTTTCCGTCCTCACTGACCTCGCTATAGATATCCTCCCATCTGCCGGTCTCAGCATTGTACCAGACACAGCCTGTGCTTCCGTCGTTCCCGCGAGGGATGGTGATACGGATATCACTGTCAAACTCATGTGTACCGGAAGCCAGCGAGAAATCATAAGCCTTGATGGACCAGCCGTCCTTTCCCTGAGTGAGTTTCGGAAGGTCACGGACTTCGATGCGGTCGCCCGCTGCTTCCAGCTCCCAGGAAGGGATATCTACACTCACTTCTCCAAGTACCACACTTCCCTGATTTGGGATCACGTCAGCAGACTGTAAAGGAGCTTCTTCCAACTGAGCGGAGGTATACCGAAGCGGGATCTCACCTGCTGAAAGAGCCATGGGATCAGCCAAGTCATCATAAACCATACCGTCCCCTGCACCGTTGGCAGATACTGAATCTCCACCTGCATCTTTACCGGTTTTTTTCCCTGTTGTTTGGTAGGTGCTTCCAATGTCTTCGGGTCTTCCTTTCTTTACAAGGAATCCCGGATACTTAAAAGCCGTCACAACAAAAATCGCGGCTATCAACACTCCTGCAAGAATACGTTTCCGGCTGTCTTTTCCGGATGCTGCAGGATGTGCCTGCCTTACCTTTTTTTCAGTTTTGAATGCCTCATGCTTTTGAGTTTTGACCCCGCCCCCGGCAGCTACCGTGAAGTGATACCCGCAGTACCGGCAGAACTTAGCTTCTGCCGCGTTTTCTTTTCCGCAGGATCTGCAATATTTGATCGGCCTGACACGGCTTCGATCAGGATCGGAAGTCTTCATAAATTCAGTGCCGCAGGTCGGACAGAATATCGCCTCTGCCGGCGACCGCATACCGCACTTACGACAGTATTTCATCTTTCCAGCCATAGTAGGATTCCTTTTTTAGAGCTGATCTCTGCACCGGACTGTTTCATCCGGATACGGACCGGCGCTTCACGATATCACCGTTTCACTTTTCTGTCTGGTCTTTTCTGACGGGATCAGCTGAAACTCAAGTTCTGGTTTTCATATACATCAGGGACTGTCTCGACGACATAAGCTCCCTAAATTAATTATAAGCTTTTGGCCTCTTTCACGAAGTGTGCCAAAATCATATGCAATGCATCTTTCGTTTGTCACGCTTGTGTAGTATTCTTGACTAAAGAAGTAGCTGGCATGGAATTGCTTTTCATCACCATTTGTGATGCGGCCGGCTTGCGGAAAGGAGAGACTATCATGTTTTTTGCCAGGATCAACGAACTGTTCCAATGCTTAGGAGCAAAAAACGGTCAGGTGGCAAAGCTTGCCGGATTTGACCGGACCAATATAAGTCGTCTGCGAAGCTCTGCCCGGATCCCCGGTAGAACCGGTCCGACGATACGGAAACTTGTCACAGGGCTGTATCTCTATGCAGATAATCGTAATGAACTTGATATACTCTGTGGATGTATCGGTGCAGATCCGGGTGAAAACGCAGATGAGATCAAAGATAAGATAAGGGACTGGCTCTACGAAGGAGAGCCGGTAAATGTGAAAAATGATGCTGCGTCGCCGGTGCCTCCAAAGGTCATAAAAAAACCAAAGCCGGTCTATCATTTCTTCGGGGAACGTCTGGATGCGGTGATGAAGCTGACGGATCTGTCCAATGCCCGTTTCAGTCATTATATCCATATGGATGCATCCATGGTCAGCCGCTTCAGGACAGGGGTACGTACTCCCGTTCCGGAGAGCAATGTAACTGCAAGGATTTCTTCTGTTCTCTATGAAAGAGCAGCCGCCGGAGGAAAACTCAGTGGTCTTGCCGGGCTCATGGGAATCTCTGCCGATATGATCGATGAAGAAGCCATCTCCGCCTGGCTGTTTGATGACGGATATATCACTGACCGGGATGCCGGTATCGCGGAAAGCCTGCTGGGGTTTTTTGACACCTTTTCCACAGAGGCTCAACTTTCCCTTCCGGCACCGGAAGAAACCGTCCCGGAAGAGATCATCCGGTCGGAACAAACCGAATACTTCGGAAGAGAAGGAATACGAAGCGCAGTCCTTCGATTTCTTTTCGATGCATGGAGAGATAAAGCCGGACTGCTATTACTGTATTCGGATGAAGATCAGTCGTGGCTTACCGGAGACAAAGGTTACCTTATGCGCTGGGCAGCCCTTATGAGTGCCTGTGTCAAAAACGGTACAAGGGTACGGATCATTCACAATGTAGAACGTGATCTTTCAGAGATGACGGACGCCATCAAAAGCTGGCTGCCGCTCTATATGTCCGGCATGGTAGAGTCACGATACAGCACCCGGAAACGAAACCCGAGATTCTCTCATACCGTTTTCCTCTGCCCGGAGAAAGCCTGTATAGAAGCTTTTCACCCCATCGGTACGGAAGCGTCAGGGGTTTATCATTACTATACGGACCCGCATATTCTGGAGGTTTGTCTGTCGGGATTTGAAAGCATGCTGGAGAATGCGCAGCCCCTTTTGAAAGTTCCTGCCGCACCGGCAGCTGAAGGCGATTCGGAACTCACGGTTATTCAGAGCGGTCTGTCCCTTGCGACTATGTCGGAAGAACTGGTTAGTTCTTTTGATGAACCGGCACTGTATGAAAAATGGAAGGCTCTTCGGGATACAATGTTTTTGAGGCTTGAAAAAGCAAGGGTGAACGAGTGTGTCACACTTGCTGATGATGAAGAGCTGTTTTCCGGAAAAGTACGGATCGGGGAGCAAAACGGGATCAGTGAACTCTTCTATACTCCGAAGCAATATGCCATGCACCTTCGGAATATCATCCGGTTGTCAGAGATATATCCGAACTACCGCCTGTATCTCCTTCCGGAAACGCCATTTCCCAATATGAAACTGATGATCACTGAAGACAGTGCAAGTATCATCCACGGGAAAAAGCCGGAGCTTTCCTTTGGGTTTACTCACCCACTCATGTGCCGGGCCTTCCTAAGCTATGCAGAAGCTCTGATGCAGCAGTACCGGATGGACAGGAATACCCTCAGAAAGACCCTGGAAGCAAAGTGTATTTAAGGGACATCTGCAGTTAGTATTCATATGCAAAAGAAATACCGTGTATGACCAAAAGAATATTTCATATCTTACTCTTTTGAAATCATACACGGTATTTAATCTCAAACTACAGGCGGTTTTCCTTGAAGACCGTTACTGTTCACAGGTGAACTTGTAGTAAAACAGCCGATCCGTTAAACTGAATCTCAGTAATAACAGGCCGGCTGTTCTGCCAACTATGAGTCAAATCTTTGTGTCACTTCATCAAACACATTGGCTCCTTCATTTTGCCGTATCTTAACAAGCACGCTCCTGCCTTCACAATGATGCGTTATCGTATCAAAGCATCTGAAATACGAATTAGTAGGGGTGTGAACAGTAACAAGTCAAGGTTTTTCCTGTTTTTTGATATGAATGTAAAATCCTGTACAAATGATAACACTGAGAAGCGATCCTGCGGGTGCTGCAAGTCCCATGGCGTAAAGTGTATCCGGAAACAGCTTCGTGGCAAGCCATGCTCCCGGCACACGCACCAGGATGACCGATGCCAGATTGTGAATGAAGCTGAGTACAGACCTGTTGCAGGCACTGAAGAATCCGGAAAACGGGAAATGTACTCCCGCTATGGCGCAATCAATGACGTAGGTTCTCATGTACTGCACCGCATACTCCTTTACCACCGGGTCATCAGTGAACATTCCGAAGAACAGGGGTGATATAAACTGGAAAAGAACCGCAAAGAAAGTACCTATGGAGAAAGACATTATCACACCATATTTCAGGGTCTTTCCCGCCCTCTCCGGGTCTCCTGCCCCCACGGACTGGGCCACGATGGTGGAAACAGTGGAAAGCATAGCGGAAGGCACCAGGAACAGGAAGCTGATGGTCTTTTCCACGATGCCCACCGCTGCGGAAATGTCTACACCACGCTGATTTGCAATGATCGTAATCACGAGGAAGGAAATCTGTATGAATCCGTCCTGAAACGAAATGGGAACCCCCACTCCCAGAATCTTTTCAAGTACAAATCTATCAAGGTAAAGATCCGTCAGTTGGATCTCAAACAGCTTCTTCTTGATTATAGCCGCAAATGCTATGACGACGCTCACTGCCTGGGCAAGGATAGTACCGTAGGCCGCACCTGCTGCACCCATGTGCATAGGTCCCATAAAAAGGATGTCCAGAATAATGTTTACAAAGCAGGCTATGGTGATAAATATCAGCGGACTTTTGGAATCTCCCATGCCTCTGAAAACAGAACTCAGTACATTGTAGGCAATTATGAAGGGAATTCCCGTGAAGCAGATCTGAAGATAACTTACGGTTCCAGGTACAGCCTCAGCCGGTGTTGACAGCACAGAAACTATCGGATGTATGCAGATATTCAGGAGCACCGTCACAACCACCGCTGTCACAGCAAAAAATGTGATGGTATTTCCTATAGCCTTGTTGATCCTTCTCTCATCTTCCGCACCCACATACTGACCTATCATGACAGTAGAGCCCATGGCAAGCCCCACAAGCATTACCGTCACCATATGCATTACCTGCGAGCCGATGGATACGGCGGATATGACATCTGCGCCATTATACTGCCCTGCTATAAGAAGATCCGCAAGTCCGTAAAGGGTCTGCAGAAAATAGCTGAGAAGATACGGCAGCGAGAACCATATCATATTATGAAGAAGGTTGCCCTTTGAAAGATTGTGTTTCACCATGTTGTCTACCTCAAAAAAGCGTTTGTTCCAACAATTTTAAGGAACAAACGCTTTTTTCACAATATCATTTTCTCTATATCAGATATTCTGACTACATATTGGTAACTATCCTTCCGTTTTCACGGATGACTCTGATTGCAGCCTCTCTTCTTGTGATGGAGGCATTCATGGCCTCTTTTTCCAGATATTTATGTGCCTCGGGTTCTGTCATGCCGCATCTTTCGATAAGCAGGCATTTTGCTCTGGTCACATATCTCTCATCTTCAAGCTTTCGCTGCAGCTTCTGATTTTCATTTAAAATCCTTTGCACCTTACGACTCACCGTGCAAAGCATCTCTACTGATGATGTGAACAGTGCCGGATTCACAGGTCTCGCCATAACCATGATGCCGGAATCTCCTGACCGGTAAAGAACCTCCTGGTAAACATCTTTGTTTACAAGCATCAGTATACTCATGGCCTGATATTTTGCCGCGATCTCCAGTGCAGCCTGAAGACCAATCTCATCAGGAAGAGGAGTATATATGATCAAAAGATCAAAGCTCTCCTCCATAAGCTTTTGCTTAACCTTTGTCATGGACGGCTGATATGACAACTTGCCAAATCCCGAGGGCAGAATCCCTTTGATCTGGGTCGCCACTTTTTCCATGGCAGCCGCAATCAGCACACTGCTCCCTTTCTCCGCTCTCTCCATGTTAATCTCCCTAATTCTCTTCTCCGGAATATGCTGCGAGATATCCTTCCGGAATAAGCGCTCTTACAAACTCCGAGTTTCTTGCATACGCGATGGCTTCATCAAGGGACTGCGGCAGCCTCTTCAGCTTATCGGTCACGGAGGTGTCTGCCTTAAAAAGATTCACATCCAGAGGCTCCATCGGCTCCAGCTTTCTTTCGATACCATCGATACCTGCGTAAATAAGGAGCATAAATGCAAGATATGGATTGGCTGTGGGATCCGGAGATCTGAGCTCTATCCTCTTTAAAGATGATCTTGTGGCAGGTATACGGATGAGCTGCGAACGATTTTCGGCTGACCAGCTTACGTACTTTGGCGCCTTCATATCTCCGAGCCTTTCATAGCTCTCTCTTTTGGGATTAAGGAAAAGAGTGATCTCACGGATGTGTTCAAGTATGCCCGCCATAAAGCTATCGGTATAGTCCTTACCGTCCCTGGACCTTACGGAAATGTTTATATGCATACCGTTTCCGGGCTTGTTGGGAAGGGGTTTCGGGCTGAAATCTGCCCAGACGCCATCCGAATTTGCTATGGACTTTACCACCCACTTGAAGGCAGAGGCATTATCCGCAGCCTCAAGAGGCTCTGCATAACGGAAATCCACTTCATTCTGTCCCGGACCCATTTCGTGGTGGCTGGCCTCGGGTCTGATACCCATGTCAACCAGGGCAAAGCTTATTTCTCTCCGGATGTTCTCACCGTGATCCTCAGGCGCTATATCCATGTAGCCTGCATTATCCTGAGGTATCTTGGTGGGATTACCATTTTCATCAAGCTTGAAGATGTAAAACTCCACCTCTGTGCCAATGTTTATTATGAATCCTTTATCTTCGGCCATTCTTACTGCCTGCTTCAGGAGCCAGCGACTGTCTCTCTGGAATGTGCTGCCATCCGGATACTCTATGTCGCAGAACATTTTTGCAACTCTTCCGTCTATGGGTCTCCAGGGAACTATGGAAAGAGTCGTGGGATCCGGTCTCAGGAAAAGATCTGAGTGAACCTCTGCACCGAAGCCCGCTACGGAGCTTGCGTCAATGCTTATACCTTCGGAAAATGCCCTCCTGAGCTCGTCCGCCATTATAGCTATATTCTTCTGAACTCCAAATACATCAAAGTATGCGAGTCTGATAAATTTGACATTTTCGTCTTCGACAAATTCAAGAACCTCTTCGTATGAATTCATTTTTTCCACCTCGGATTTTTCATAAGTACTGAATATTTTATTACTGAAATTCATTGCAGTAAACTCGCTTTTCTTAAAATACTGCCAGCCGACGGACCATGGGGACGGGGTCGGTGGTCCATTTTGTATCGGACCTTGGGGATGGAGTCAGTGGTCCATCAGCTGATCTGTTACTTTCAGATGTTCTCCTGATTTTTTAATGCAGCCTCAATAAGTCCCCTGAAAAGAGGGTGTGCTTTATTGGGTCGTGATTTAAATTCAGGGTGTGCCTGGGTAGCAATGAAATAAGGATGATCCTTAAGTTCGATCATCTCAACTATATGGCCGTCCGGAGACTGTCCGACCAGCATCATTCCTGCTGATTCCAGATCTTCCCTGTAATCATTGTTAACTTCATATCTGTGTCTGTGACGCTCGGTTATGGATGTGGTTCCATAAAGACTCTCCGGTTTCGAACCTTCTCTCAGCTCGCAGGGATAGGATCCGAGACGCATGGTTCCTCCAAGGTCTGTGACTGTTTTCTGTTCCGGCATAAGGTCAATGACAGGATGTGTGGTCTCCGGCTTAAATTCCGTGGAGTCTGCATCCTTCCATCCGAGAACATTTCTTGCAAATTCTATGATGGAAATCTGCATTCCAAGGCAGATTCCGAGATATGGTATCTTATTTTCACGGGCATACTGCGCCGACATAATCATGCCTTCGATTCCGCGCTGGCCGAAACCGCCGGGAACAAGGATGCCGTTAGCACCTTTTAACAAAGTGGCTGCTCCCTCCTTTTCAACCTCTTCGGAATCCACCCAGCGGATGTTTACCTTTGCATTATTCGCGATGGCACCGTGCTTCAGAGATTCCGCAACGGAAAGGTAGGCATCGTGAAGCTGTGTGTACTTGCCGACGATGGCAATGACGGTTTCCTTTTCCGGATGACGAAGATTCTCTACCATTGACCTCCAGGAAGTAAGGTCCGGCTCGGGGCATGGGAGGTGTAGACATTCGCATACTGACTGTGCAAGATGCTCACGCTCCATAAGAAGTGGAACCTCGTAAATAAATTCTGCATTGGTGTTCTGAAGCACGTGGTTTGATGGCACGTTACAGAACATACCGATCTTCTCTCTTATGTCCTGAGGAATCGGATACTCGGTGCGGCATACAAGGATGTCCGGCTGAAGTCCGAGACGCTGAAGCTCGCGGACACTCATCTGTGTGGGCTTTGTCTTAAGCTCATCGGAGGCATGAAGGTACGGCACGAGAGTCACATGGATCATGATGGCATTTTCACGTCCGATATCATGCTGAAACTGACGGATGGCCTCAAGGAAGGGCTGGGACTCTATATCTCCTACTGTGCCGCCTACCTCAATGATGGCAATGCGGTCCTCGGAAGGATCTGTTGAGCGATAGAAATCGGACTTTATCTCATTTGTGATGTGAGGGATGACCTGAACTGTATGACCTTCGTACTCTCCGTGACGCTCCTTGTTGAGAACAGACCAGTAAACCTTTCCGGAGGTTATATTGGAACGGTGATCCAGGGACTCATCGATGAAACGCTCATAGTGACCGAGATCAAGGTCAGTCTCGGTGCCATCATCGGTTACAAAAACCTCACCATGCTGGATGGGGTTCATGGTACCCGGGTCAATGTTTATGTACGGGTCAAATTTCTGCATGGTTACCTTGTAGCCCCTTGCCTTTAGAAGCCTTCCAAGGGAAGCTGCAGTAATGCCCTTACCGAGTCCTGAAACAACACCGCCGGTTACAAAAACGTACTTGATCATAGAGTCCCCTTTCAAAATACAGGCATAAATCCACGCATTTCTCCGCTTACGCTTACACGATGCCACGATCACACGATACCAGGCTCACGCTATGTCAAGAAATCTCAGACTCGGATTTATACACAAAAAAAGAGGTGACCGGGGCCGGGGACACTTTTTATTGTCCCTGTGACGCCCTTGTCACCTCGTGATACTTATAAAAAACATGAAGATGATACAATCAAATCATATATTTGTAAATAGGGTTTTTACTATTTATTTTAGGTTTATAAATCGGTCGCTCCTTGACCTATAATCTGTTTTTAGAGATATAGGTCATTTAGAATCAAGATCTTCATTGACTCATATTCTGTTTTTGGGAATATAGGTCATTCAGAATCAGGTTCTTCATTGACTCATATTCTGTTTTTGGGAATATAGGTCATTCAGAATCAGGTTCTTCATTGACTCATATTCTGTTTTTTGGAATATAGGTCATTCAGAATCAGGTTCTTCATTGACTCATATTCTGTTTTTTGGAATATAGGTCATTCAGAATCAGGTTCTTCATTGACTCATATTCTGTTTTTGGAGATATAGGTCATTCAGAAAAGGTCTGATCCCCCCTATACCCCCTCCTCAGTTCAGCCCTTTAGCTGAACAACAGCTTAAAGGCTTCCATCTCCGCATCCTGCGGTGATGAGCCGCTGTCCTCAAAATGATTTACAGCATCCTGCACCTTCTGGTAATCGTTCGGAACTATCTTCTTGAAGCAGGGAAGGAATCTGTCGAAATTATCAAGTATCTCCTTTCCAAGCTCGGAACCTGTCTCCTGAACATAGTCCTTAAGTATGGCCTTAAGCTCCTTCACATCATATCTTTCCGTCACCTCCCGGAGCTGCACCATGTCCTTGTTGAGCTTCAGATACAGTGAATGATCTTCATCAAGAACATAGGCGATACCACCGGACATACCTGCCGCAAAGTTCTTTCCTGTGTGCCCGAGGATAACCGCACGACCGCCGGTCATATATTCAAGACCGTGGTCACCGCAGCCCTCAGCCACCGCAGTAGCTCCGGAGTTTCTCACGCAGAAACGTTCTCCGGCTATACCTTCAACATAACACTTTCCGGAAGTAGCGCCATAAAGCGCCACGTTACCGATGATAATGTTTTCGGACGGACGGAATGCCCTTCCTTTAGGTGGTGTCACGATAAGCTTTCCTCCGCTTAAGCCCTTTCCGAAACCGTCATTGGCATCACCGTGAAGCCTGATGGTGAGGCCCTTAGGGATAAATGCACCGAAGGACTGTCCTCCGCCGCCGTAGGCTTCCACCACAAAGGTGTCATCCTGGAGCTCCCGGGTCTGTTCTCCCATCCAGTAGTTATCCGTAATCTCAGAGCCAAGGATGGTTCCGAAGGTACGGTTGGTACTTGAAACCTTAACCTTCTCCTCATGATGCTCACCCTTCTCTAAAGCCCCCTTGAATTTAGGCAGAAGTACGTCTTCGTCCAATGTCTTCTCCAGATGGAAATCGTAAACATGTTCCGGATCGAAATGACGTACATTCTCGGGAAGACTTGCGAACTCCGGGTCGAGTATGGCTGAAAGGTCTACCTTTTTGGCACGGTCTGTAACATTGGCACGCTCCTCGGAAAAAGTCAGGCAGTCGGTACGTCCAACCATCTCCTGCACAGTTCTGAAGCCAAGCTCTGCCATGATTTCCCGAAGCTCCTCTGCTATAAACCTCATGAAGTTCATAACATACTCCGGCTTGCCCCTGAACTTTGCACGAAGCCTGTCGTTCTGGGTGGCAACTCCGAAGGGGCAGGTATCTTTATGGCAGACCCTCATCATCATACATCCCATGCTCACAAGAGCCGTTGTGGCAAAGCCGTACTCCTCGGCACCGAGAAGGGCTGCGATGGCAACATCACGACCGGTCATAAGCTTACCATCCGTCTCCAGCATTACTCTGTTGCGAAGTCCGTTACGGATAAGTGTCTGGTGAGCCTCAGTGATTCCCAGCTCCCAGGGAAGTCCCGCATGATGAATGGAAGTCATGGGGGCCGCACCGGTTCCTCCGTCATAACCAGAAATCAGGATAACCTGGGCACCTGCCTTGGCAACACCGCAGGCGATGGTACCGACACCGTTTTCGGAAACCAGCTTCACCGAAATCCTTGCCCGGCGGTTTGCATTCTTAAGGTCATAGATGAGCTGGGCCAGATCCTCGATACTGTAGATATCGTGATGGGGCGGCGGCGAGATCAGGGACACGCCGGGAGTTGAAAATCTGGTCTTAGCGATCCATGGATAAACCTTCTTTCCCGGGAGATGTCCGCCTTCGCCCGGCTTTGCGCCCTGAGCCATCTTTATCTGTATCTCACTTGCGGAATTAAGATAGGATCCCGTAACGCCGAAACGTCCCGAGGCCACCTGCTTTATGGCAGAATTCCTCTCTGTTCCGTATCTTGAAGGATCCTCTCCGCCTTCGCCCGAATTTGACTTTCCGCCAAGGCGGTTCATGGCAACGGCCATAGTCTCATGGGCTTCCAGAGATATGGAGCCGTAAGACATTGCACCTGTCTTGAAACGCTTCACGATGGACTCCACCGGCTCAACCTCACTGAGAGGAACCGGCTTATTCTTCGGAGCGAATTCCATGATGCCTCGAAGGGCATGGGGAATAGGTGCATCATCTATCATGGCGCTGTATTCCTTAAACCTCTTGTAGTCCCCCTTCTGCACTGCCTGCTGCAGTGCCTTTATGGTCTTTGGAGTATAAAGGTGTTCATCCTTATCTTTAACATTGCAGAAATTTGCCATCCTCAGCTTCTGAAGCTTTTCATTTTCCTCCCCGGAAGCCTCTAAAGAGATCTTCCTATTCTTAAGGGCGGGTACACTGTAAAACATTGACTCATCCCCATCTGCCCCATTGAGTCCCAGAGGATCAAAGGCCAGCTCATGCCTCCAGTTTACGCCTTCGGATATTTCTTTTATGCCGATGCCTCCTACCCTTGAAACAGTGCCTGTAAAATACTTGTCCGTAAACTCACGGCTAAGTCCGATAGCCTCAAATATCTTCGCCGACTGGTAGGACTGGATAGTGGATATACCCATCTTCGCCGAAATCTTTACTATGCCGTGGAGGACCGCCTTGTTGTAGTCTTCGATAGCCGTATGTGTGTCCTTGTCGAGATATCCTTCATCGATGATCTCGGCTATACACTCATGTGCGAGATATGGATTGATGGCACGGGCACCAAAGCCAAGGATCGCCGCAAACTGATGAACATCTCTCGGCTCTGCAGACTCGAGAATAAGGGAAACCGCAGTCCTCTTCTTTGTAAGCACCAGATGCTGTTCAACGGAGCTCACAGCAAGCAGCGAAGGGATGGCAACGTGGTTTTCATCAACTCCCCTGTCACTGAGGATGATAATGTTGCAGCCTCTCTGATAGGCACGGTCCACAGTGATATTTAACTGCTGGAGGGCTCTTTCAAGAGAAGTATTCTGGTAGTAAAGCAGCGACACAACAGCTGACTTGAAGCCAGGAGCTGAAAGCTCTTTTATCTTCAAAAGCTCTACTCCCGTAAGAATAGGATTTGTTATCTCCAGAACCCGGCAGTTCTCCGCCTTTTCCTGAAGGAGATTTCCGTCAGAACCAAGGTACACGGTTGTATCCGTAACTACCTTTTCACGAAGTGAATCTATAGGAGGATTTGTAACCTGGGCAAAAAGCTGCTTGAAATACCTGAACAGGAGCTGATGCTTATTGTCAAGCACCGCAAGAGGTGTGTCATGTCCCATGGAGGCAGTGTCCTCGACACCATTCTGCGCCATGGGAAGGATTATGGACTTCACATCCTCATGGGTGTAACCAAAGGCCTTGTAAAGTCTGGCTCTCTGCTCCCTGTCATGGGTTTCCACCTTGTGGTTAGGGATCCTGATATCCTCAAGATGCAGAAGATTTCTGTCAAGCCACTCTCCGTAAGGATTCTTCTCGGCATAATGCTTCTTTATCTCGGAATCCGATACTATCCTTTTCTGTCTGGTATCCACAAGGAGCATACGCCCGGGCTGAAGTCTTGACTTATCTACGATATGCTTTGAGTCAATGTCAAGAACTCCCACTTCAGAGGCAAGGATCAGTCTGTTATCGTCGGTGATGTAGTATCTCGAGGGTCTCAGACCGTTTCTGTCAAGGGTTGCTCCCACCACATCCCCGTCGGAAAAAATGATGGCTGCGGGACCGTCCCAGGGCTCCATCATGGTAGCATAGTAATGATAGAAATCCCTCTTCTCCTGATCCATAAACCTGTTATGCTTCCAGGGCTCGGGAATGGTCACAGTCATGGCAAGAGGAAGCTCCATACCGTTCATATACATGAATTCCAAAGTATTGTCCAGCATGGAGGAATCGGAACCGTTTCGCTCCACCACCGGGAATATCTTCTCAACCTCCTTGTCAAGGAAGGGACTCTGCATGGTTTCTTCACGGGCCAGCATCCTGTCAATGTTTCCCTTGATGGTATTGATCTCTCCGTTATGGGCAAGCATGCGGTAGGGGTGAGCACGATCCCAGCTGGGAGTTGTATTTGTTGAGAATCTGGAGTGAACGATGGCTATGGCAGTCTTGTAATCGGGATCCCTCAGGTCGTCATAGAAAGCACGAAGCTGTCCCACCAGAAACATTCCCTTATATACGATGGTTCTGGAGCTCAGAGAACAGATATAGGTGTCCTCAGAGGACTGCTCGAACTCACGTCTCTGAACATATAATCTTCTGTCAAAATCAATGCCTCTCTCCACTCCCTCAGGTCTTTCAATGAAGCACTGCTCTATACAGGGCATGCAGTCCAATGCTATCTTTCCCAGAATCTCGGGATGCGAGGGAACCGGTCTCCAGCCAAGGACAGTGAGCCCGGTCTTTTTTGCGATGACTTCAAACATCCTTTTTGCGAAGGTTCTCTTCTTTTCATTCTCAGGGAGAAAGAACATTCCAACGCCGTAATCTCTTTCTTCTCTAAGTACGATTCCGGCTTCCTGTGCTGCCTTTTTGAAGAAATCATGACTTATCTGGAGAAGTATACCTACACCGTCTCCCACCTTACCTGTGGCATCCTTTCCGGCACGATGCTCCAGCTTTTCTACTATATGAAGGGCATCATCAAGAACCTTTCCGTCCTTTGTACCGTCAATGTTTACAACGGTTCCTATTCCGCAGGCATCGTTGCCGAGCTCCTCAGGGTGTCCTGAGGAAACCGGTCTCCATAATGTGTTGTGGCCGCGGAGTTCTTCCGGAACTATGAAGCAGTTACCGGCAGTTACATTGGCAGCCTCCTGATTTGTATTTTGATAATTCTCCATTTATATTCTCCTCATCTGTTAACGCTGCCTTTTAAACCTTAATAGCTGACACGCCAACCCATTTGATGATTAACACCTTCAAGATATATCTGTTCATCACTTTTCCCATATCACTAAGGAATAAAAGTCCTATAGTACAAATCAAGCAGGAATGATACCGCCCACGATCAAAAAACAAGTCGTAGGCAGCATCCACTCCTGCAGGATCTGCCCTGCAGCTATGCAGGAAATCTTTGTCTTATGTATGTTCTTATCTCAATGAGAAAAGAAGCTTTGAGTAGGTCGGATATGGCAGGCAGCTTTCAGGTATCATGCTTTCCGCATGGTCAACATGGGCTCTTAACTCTTCCATGTCGCTCAATACCTTGTCATGGTAAGCTTTTGCCTGTGAAAGGCTGTCCGAAAGCCCCTCTGTATCGTGGATATCCTTTTCCAGCTTTTCAACACCCTTGCTGATCTCCGCAGCCTCTGCGTCAAGCTTTGCAAGGATTCCTGTTTCAAGGGTGCAGGCTGCATCTGAAAGCAGCTGCTTCTTTGAAAGTGCAGTGGCTGTAACTTCTGTCTGATATTTAAGAAGTCCTTCTGTAAAGTCCTTCTTAACCATCTCAAGCATGGTCAGAGCCTCGATACGAATGGTCTTTGCGTAGTTCTCAAGGAAGATCTCGTATCTTGAATCTATCTCTGATTCGGTAAATACATGATGCTTGATGAAGAGCTGCTTATTCTTTTCGGCAATAAGTCTCGGCATAGCCTCAGGAAGTGACTTAAGATTGAAGAGTCCTCTCTTTTCTGCTTCCTCTACCCACTCGTCGGTGTAGCCGTTTCCGTTGAATACTATCCTTCTGTGCTTTTCGATAAGCTCCTTAATAAGCTTTCCGGCCTCTTCCTCGATGTTCTCAGGTGCTGTTCCTGAAAGTCTGTCTGCAATCTGATCGATAGCCTCGGCAACAGCTGTGTTAAGGACGATGTTAGGGTCTGCAACCGAAAGTGAAGAACCCGGCATACGGAACTCAAACTTGTTTCCTGTGAATGCGAAGGGTGAAGTTCTGTTACGGTCGGTGTTATCTTTTCTGAAATGTGGAAGTACGTGTGCACCTGTTTCCATCTGGGCTGCAGCATCTGACTTGAAATCAGCTTCACCGTTTTCTATGGACTCAAGTACCTTCTCAAGAGCATCACCAACATATACGGAAACAATTGCAGGAGGTGCCTCATTTGCGCCAAGTCTGTGGTCATTTCCTGCAGAAGCAACGGATACTCTCATGATATCCTGGTACTCATCTATAGCCTTGATGATAGCTGCAAGGAAAAGAAGGAACTGTGTGTTCTTCTCAGGATTCTTGCCGGGATCCAGAAGGTTCTCGCCCTCTGAAGTGATCATTGACCAGTTGTTGTGCTTACCTGAACCGTTGATGCCTTCAAATGGCTTCTCATGAAGGAGGCATGCGAAGTTATGCTTGTCAGCAACCTTCTTCATGATCTCCATAGTGAGCTGGTTATGGTCAACGGCAATGTTTGCGGTCTCAAATACAGGTGCAAGCTCATGCTGTGAAGGTGCTACTTCATTGTGCTTTGTCTTCGCAGGGATTCCCAGCTTCCAGAGCTCTTCGTCAAGGTCATGCATAAATGCAGAAACCTTTGGCTTCAGTACACCAAAGTAATGATCCTCCATTTCCTGTCCCTTAGGAGCAGGTGCGCCGAGAAGTGTACGTCCTGTGAGAAGAAGGTCTTCTCTCTCCTTATAGAGATCCTTGTCGATAAGGAAATATTCCTGCTCAGAACCAACAGTTGTATCAACTCTTGTAACTCCTGTCTTTCCGAGAACATGGAGAAGCTTTGTGGCTGATGCGCTTAATGTCTCCATGGATCTGAGAAGCGGTGTCTTTTTGTCGAGAGCTTCACCTGTGTATGAGCAGAACGCTGTCGGTATGTAAAGTGTTCCGTCCTTTATAAATGCAGGAGAAGAAGGATCCCATGCAGTATATCCTCTTGCCTCAAAGGTAGCTCTCAAGCCTCCTGAAGGGAAGGATGATGCATCCGGCTCGCCCTTTACAAGCTCCTTGCCGGAGAACTCCAGAAGTACTCCTCCGTCCGAAGTCGGAGTAATGAAGCTGTCATGCTTCTCAGCTGTAAGTCCTGTCATGGGCTGGAACCAGTGGGTAAAATGAGTTGCTCCCATTTCCAATGCCCACTCCTTCATGGTTGCGGCAACAGTATTTGCTACATCTATCTCAAGATGTGAACCATTCCGGATGGTCTTATGAACCGCCTTATAAATATCCTTAGGAAGTCTCTCCCTCATTATCCTGTCATTAAAAACAAGGCTTCCGTAAATCTCTGAAATAGTAGATGTGCTCATAACTTATCCTCCCTCATTGTAAACATACATGAACAGCCTCTCAGGCAGGCCCTAAGGTTTAAAATCTGCCCGATACCGGACTTATGTATAACGAAAAAGAGGACAGTGACACAGTTTTATATAACCGAACGCCATTGTCCTCTTTTGTTATTAAGTTGATTATTTATTTAAATATTAAAGCATTATCCCACCGACAAATCTCTCGAATCTGTCCATGGCTTCCTTTGTATTCTCATGTGTAGAGAATGCTGTAAGTCTGAAAAAGTTCTCTCCGGATTTTCCGAAGCCGGCGCCGGGGGTTCCCACAACGTATGCTTCCTTCAGGAGCTTATCGAAGAACTCCCAACTGTCCATATCTCCCGGACATTTTAACCATATGTATGGAGAATTCTTTCCGCCGGTATAGTAGATACCCAGCTTATCCATAGTATCCGTGATGATCTTTGCATTATCACGATAATACCTGATGTTTTCTTCTATTTCTTTTTCACCTTCAGATGAGAAAACAGCTTCTGCACCTCTCTGGGTGATGTAGCTTACACCGTTAAACTTTGTGGTCTGTCTGCGAAGCCACATCTTATTGAGATTTCCTTCACCTCTCGTAAGGGTATCAGGAACCACAGTGTAACCGCATCTTGTTCCGGTGAATCCTGCCTTCTTGGAAAGACTGCAGAACTCTATGGCTACTTCTCTTGCTCCGGGAATCTCATAAATGCTGTGAGGATAATCACCGGTGATAAAGCACTCATAAGCTGCGTCAAACAGGATTATGGAGCCGTTCTCTCTTGCGAAATCAACCCATTTCCGGAGTCCTTCTCTGTCATAAACCGCGCCTGTCGGATTGTTGGGGCTGCAAAGGTAAATGATGTCTGCCCTGTATTCCGGAGCCGGAAGCGGCAGGAATCCGTTGTCCTCTGATGACATTGCAAGTAATATCTTTCTGCCATCCATCATGTTGGTGTCTACATATACCGGATAAACAGGATCCGTAACAAGTACGGTATTGTCTTTGTCAAAGAGGTCGAGAATGTTTCCCAGATCTGACTTAGCACCGTCGGAAATGAATATCTCGTCCGGGTTAAGCTCCACACCGAATTTTGTATAGTACTTTCTGATGGCTTCCTTAAGGAAATCATATCCCTGTTCCGGTCCGTAACCTCTGAAGGTCTCCGGCTCTCCCATTTCCCTGGCTGCCTCCACCATAGCATTGACTACAGTTTTGGGAAGAGGTCTCGTAACATCTCCGATTCCCATACGGATAAGCTTATCCGAAACCTCAGGATTTGATTCCTGCCAGGCACGGATGCGCCTTGCGATCTCGGAAAAGAGATAGCTCTCGTTAAGTTTTAAATAGTTCTCATTTATATTTGCAGACATTTTAAATGCTCCTGTATATTATTCATTCTGTATAAGTCTTACGTATAGCTCTTATGACTTAAACATAAAGAAAAGGACAACACACCCCTGGTATCATAACCGGGACGCCGTTGTCCTTTGTCATCATTATACGAACCACAAAATACTTGTCAAGGTTATTTCGGATTGCAAAATTTCATATAAGCTATTCCACCGGGAATTCCCGGCGGAATCACGATGGGTTTTAGCCGAAGTCCAGTGCAAGCTTTGCCATAAGGGCTGCACCCCTGCAAAGAACTGCCTCGTTACCTTTATAGTGAGCTGAATGCAGGGGCCAGACTTTGTCACCCTCTTCCGTGGTACCAAGCCAGTAGAAGGCTCCGGGAGTCTTCTCGAGATAAAAGGCGAAATCCTCCGCAGTCATAGCCGGTATATCAAGTCTTATGGTCTGGTCCTTTCCCAATAGTTCCTCAGCCTCACGAAGAACATAATCCGCCATTTCCGGATCATTCATTACGGCATCATATCCACGCTCATAGGTCAGTACTCCGTCTATGGAAAATGCTGTCTTTATGCCTTCGAAGATTTCCTTTATACGTTTCTCCGCAGTATCTCTGATGTTTTTCTCGAAGCTTCGGACGGTTCCCTCGAGACGGCAGGAACCGGGCACAACATTATATCTGGAGCCGGCCTGAAAGGTTCCTATGGTTATAACCCCTGACAGCATGGGATCCATATTTCTGCTGACCACTGTCTGAACTGCATTCACAAACTGGCAGCCTGCCATAAGGGCATCATTACCCTGATCCGGCATGGCCCCATGAGAAGTTTCCCCCAGAAACTCGATGGTGAATCTGTCGGAAGCTGCCATTTGGGGGCCGGCTTTCACACCAACCTTTCCGGCAGGAAGATTAGGCCACACATGAAGACCGAAAACCGCATCCGCATCCCGGAGCGCACCTCCTTCTATCATATTTCTCGCACCGCCCCGGGGATTAAATTCCTCTGCCGGCTGGAAAATGAGCCTGACGGTTCCTTTCATATCCTCCTGATGGAGCTTCAAAAGTCTTGCGGCTCCGAGAAGCATGGTAATGTGGTGATCGTGGCCGCAGGCATGCATTACGCCTTCGTTTTCAGAAGAAAAGGACAGTCCCGTATCTTCTGTAACAGAAAGTGCATCCATGTCCGCCCTTAAACACACAGTTTTTCCGGCTTCTTTTCCTTTTATTTCTGCAAGGATCCCATGACCCCCAACATTGGTCCTGATATCATAACCTCCTATATCCGAAAGTTCCTCCAGGACTTTTTTTGAAGTTTCGATTTCCTGAGTCGAAACCTCCGGATGTCTGTGAAACCAGCGTCTTAAGTCTATAAGATGGGTTTCCAAACCCTTTGCCTCATATATAAGATCCATATATTCTCCTCTGTAAATGCATTTTTCGCCATTTATTCAGCCCGTAAACATAAAAGAATTTTAAACTATCCCTCAATCTTTTATCAATAGCCTCCTGTAAGTTGGCTTAATCTCATCCATAACATTTAAGCCGGCATTGCTCCGCTGCATTTATTTTTCCCTTGACATTTATTATGTCCTGCGCAATAATCACTAACCATAAAGACGGCAAAGATGTCGGTTTAATCACCGGGATTTTTGCCGTCTTTTTTGTTTTGTAAGTCCCTGAAATCAACATTGTTGTGGTAATAATACCCGGGACTCTTATCCTATTACTATTTTTCAGGAGTATCAGATTATGTGTAGTATCATTGGTTTCTGTGATAAGCGCACACAGTATGAAGTTGTTAAAACTGCGCTTCTTAAAACAACCTCCAGAGGTCCTGATGCCTCAAGGATCATCGACACAGGTAATGGTTTCCTTGGCTTCAATCGACTTTCTATCATGGGACTCAATGATGCCGGCATGCAGCCCTTTGAGCTGGACGGTTCATATATCGTATGTAACGGAGAAATATACGGTTTCCGCAAATTAAAGGAAATGCTTATGAAGAAGGGTTATACCTTTAAGTCAGATTCCGACTGCGAAATACTTCTGCCTCTTTATAAAGAGTTTGGAACAGATATGTTCAGGATGCTGGATGCTGAGTTCGCTCTTGTAATATATGATGCCGACACAGACTCCTACATCGCAGGAAGGGATCCCTTCGGAATACGTCCTCTTTACTACGGAGAAACCACCGACGGTGTTCTCTCCTTCGCTTCAGAGCCCAAAAACCTTGTGGGTCTTTGCCATGAGGTTAAGCCATTCCCGCCGGGACACTACTACAAGGATGGCGAATTCATCAGCTACTACGACATTTCCAAAGTAAATAAATATAACAAACAGGATGATCTTGATGCCATCTCGAAAAACATTCATGATCTCCTCGTAAAGGGTGTCGAGAAGCGTCTTGATGCAGATGCTCCTGTGGGCTTCCTTCTTTCCGGAGGCCTGGACTCATCTCTCGTTTGTGCCATTTCCGCAAAGCTTCTTAACAAGCCTATCGAAACCTATGCCATAGGTATGGACATTGACGCCATCGACCTTAAGTACGCAAGAGAGGTTGCGGATTACATCGGCTCGAACCACCACGAAGTGATAATCAACCGTAATGATGTTATAAATGCCATCGAGCCTGTTATTGAAGCCCTTGGAACCTACGATATCACAACCGTCAGAGCTTCCATAGGTATGTATCTCCTTTGTAAGGCTATCCATGAGCAGTCAGACATCAGGGTGCTTCTCACCGGTGAGATTTCAGATGAGCTTTTCGGCTACAAATACACAGACTTTGCCCCTTCTGCTGAGGAATTTCAAAAAGAAGCGGAAAAGCGTGTCCGTGAGCTCCACATGTACGATGTTCTCCGTGCAGACCGCTGCATCAGCGTAAACTCCCTGGAGGCCCGTGTACCTTTCGGCGATCTGGCATTTGCAGACTATGTGATGCATATCGATCCCGAAAAAAAGCTTAACAAATATAACAAGGGAAAGTTCCTTCTTCGTCACGCCTTCGAAGAGGATCATATCCTTCCTGAAGACATCCTTATGCGTGAAAAGGCAGCCTTCTCTGATGCCGTAGGTCACAGCTTGAAGGACGACCTGACAGAATTCGCAGAAGCCAGCTACACTGATGAAGAATTTGAAGAAAGGTGCGAAAAGTACACTCATGCAACACCTTTCACCAAGGAATCCCTCCTTTACAGAGACATCTTCGAGAAATACTATCCCGGTCAGTCCGGAATGGTAGTTGATTTCTGGATGCCCAACAAGACCTGGCCGGGTTGTAATGTTAACGACCCTTCAGCCCGTGTCCTCAGTAACTACGGTGACTCCGGAAAATAATCACTCTGAAACCAACCAAAAAAATTTTCTTCTATTTACTATTATCCAATACGCGACCCTGGTTACAAGCGCTTATACCGGAGCGATTGTGGATGATAGCAATCTGATACAGTGATCACTTCAGAAGGACGTGTTTAACGTCCTTCTTTTTATATTCCATCAACCCGAATCTTGGAGTAAAATAAATCCATTGGGAACGGTTCCCAACCGCGAGAACCGTCCCCGATGGATTTTTAGAATAGGGGACATTTATGAAGACAGTAGTAGCAAAGTTCGGCGGTACATCTCTGGCTGACGCCGGTCAGTTTCAAAAAATTAAGGATATTATCGAAAAGGATCCCTCAAGAAGATTTATCGTGGCATCCGCACCGGGAAAAAGATTTACGGAAGACATAAAAGTTACGGACATGCTCCTCAGGTGTTATCAGAATGCAAAAAACGGTGAGGATTACGAACAGGACCTTAATGAAATCAAAACCCGATTTCAGGATATCATGAAAGCTTTGAATATTGACTTCCCCATCGATAAAGAGATAGACATTATCAGAAAACATCTCAGCGAAAATCCTGACAGTCAGTATATGGCAAGCCGGGGCGAATATCTCAACTCTCAGATCCTCGCCTCATACCTCGGCTTCACCTTCGTTGATCCCGCCTGGTGTATATGTTTCAATGAAGACGGAACTTTGGACAGCATTATGACAAAACGCGCCATGAGTGCTGCTCTCCGTCCTCTGAAAAATGCTGTTGTGGCAGGTTTTTACGGTGCCGATGCAGAGGGCAGGATCCATACCTTTTCAAGAGGCGGATCCGATGTGACCGGAAGCCTTGTGGCAAGCGCCATTGAAGCAGATCTCTATGAGAACTGGACCGACGTTTCCGGTCTTCTGGCTGCGGATCCCCGCATAGTGGATTCTCCGAAATCCGTTGAATATCTCAGCTATCGTGAGCTTCGAACCCTTTCCTATATGGGGGCTTCCGTTCTTCACACGGATGCGGTTCTGCCTGCATCAAATCTGGGAATCCCAATCAACATAAGAAACACCAATTGTCCCGATGACCCCGGAACCACTATCGTGCGAAAGCTTCCGGAAGGCAAGGTAAAGTATCCCGTAGTCGGTGTGGCAGGCCGCATCGGAATGTCAGTTATTCAGGTAGAAAAGGTTATGGTCAGCGATGGTTCCGGATTCAGCGCTGTCTATTCTTCTATCGACAGCTCACTGAACGAAGCATAAGATGGCCTAAAATTCGTTGGCTCCGCGGAGGAAATAATGAAGCTTCATACCAACGGTCCACTGAATTGAAAGTACATTCCGTTCAAAAAGTCCGTCAGTGATTAAACGCTCACGCGTTCATCCCTGACGGACTTTTTTCTCTTCATGTTCTTTCAATCAGCATGCCTGATTGGCATTGAAGCCTCATTTTTCCGTGTTTTGAAAGATTCAATGTTTTTTCTTTCTCTTCTTTTTCTTACTGTTATCCGAAGTATCCTGTCCATTACCGGAATCAGCTTTAACTTCCTTTACAGGTTCCGGAGCAGCTTCTTCTGTCTCGGGGACATCTTCAGCTTGCTCCTCCGGAGCTTCCGGAGCAGCTTCTTCGGCAGCTTCACTCTCTTCGGGTTCAGGATCACTCTCTTTTTTTTTTCATTTTCCTGAGACTTCTCATCCTCAACAGAATAGAACTCGATCTCAACATCCTCATCATCCACGAGATCTTCATCACAGATATCATCCGGATCAACATCGTCCGATGTCTGAGAACCAAGCTTTTCGTTCAGTGCTTCCTTCACAGTTCTGTAAGCATCCTTACCAGCATCGATGGCAAGATTCTTGGTATCAACCGCAAGATTTTTGGCAGCATAACCGAGATCCTTGGCAGCAGCCTTGATCTCCTCCTTACCCTGACTGTTCTTTAAGGTTGTATAAGACCTCTTTGCAGAATTTTTAACCTCATTTGCCGACTCAAGCACATCTGTAAAATCCTGATCAACCTCCTCAGAAAACTTCTGATACTTGTAGAGGTAAGAAACAACTGCAGCTACGCCGCCGGCAAGAGCTGCCAAACCCAAAAGTCCACCTAACCCTTTTTTCTTCTTAGACATATTTATATCCTCCATTCGGGCAAACAGCTGCCCCAATATTTTTAGAAAAAACTGATAAGAAAATGATACCACCATTATAGAGCTATGTAAAACAAACATTTTTCAAAAATATAAAAATAATAAAAGCCGGAGGGCATCCCTCCGGCTCGTCCTAATTTATTTTCCCTGCTCTGGCAGCTTAAACGAGGACTTGAGTCCTACTATACGGTTATATACCGGATGCTCAGGAGTTGAATCCTTACTGTCTACACAGAAGAAACCATTGCGGACAAACTGGAAACTGTCATAAGGCTTAACCTTCATAAGCTCAGGCTCAACCATGCAGTTTGTCACTGTAGTAAGTGAATTAGGATTGAAGTTAAGGGTTCCGTCGTCATTCAGCTTGCCCTTCTCCTCATCGATAAGCTGCTCATAAAGACGTGCTGTTACCTGACCTGCGGTAGGAGCATTTACCCAATGGATAGTTCCCTTTACCTTACGGCCCTCGAAGCCTGAACCTGACTTTGTCGCAGGATCATAGGTACAATGTACAACTGTAACATTGCCCTCGGCATCAGTCTCATAAGACTCAGCCTTAACGAAATATGCAGACATGAGACGAACCTCATTTCCAACATAAAGTCTCTTATACTTCTTTGGAGGCTCAATCATGAAATCATCACGCTCGATGTAAAGCTCTCTTGAGAACGGTACCTGACGTGAACCAAGAGCTTCATTCTCAAGATTATATGGCACCTCAAGCATTTCTTCCTGTCCCTCAGGATAGTTGTCGATCACAAGTTTGATGGGATCGATAACTGCCATCATTCGCTTATCCTTAAGCTTCAGATCCTCTCTTATGCAATACTCAAGAAGTGAATAGTCAGAGCTTGAATTTGCCTTTGAGATACCGGAAAGCTCAACGAACATACGGATGGATTCAGGTGTGTAGCCGCGTCTTCTGAGAGCTGCGATGGTCACAAGACGAGGATCGTCCCAGCCGTCAACTACGCCATCCTCAACCAGCTTCTTTATATATCTCTTACCGGTTACAACATTGGTGAGATAAAGCTTTGCGAACTCGATCTGTCTGGGAGGATTCTCAAATTCACAGTTCTTAACCACCCAGTCATAAAGTGGTCTGTGATCCTCAAACTCCAGAGTACAGATGGAATGAGTGATTCCCTCGCAGGCATCCTCAATAGGATGAGCAAAATCGTACATAGGATAGATGCACCACTTATCACCTGTATTGTGATGATGCATGTGGGCAACACGATAGATGATAGGATCTCTCATATTAAGGTTGGGTGATGCCATATCGATCTTTGCACGAAGTGTAAGGGTTCCATCCTCATACTTTCCGTCCTTCATGTCCCGGAACAGCTGAAGATTCTCTTCCACACTTCTGTTTCTGTTTGGTGACTCCTTACCGGGTGTGGTGAAATCTCCGCGGTACTCTGTGATCTGCTCTGCAGTAAGATCATCCACAAATGCAAGTCCTTTTTTGATAAGAAGAACTGCTTTCTCATACATCACATCAAAGTAATCTGAGGCAAAGAATACTCTGTTCTCAAAATCTGCACCCAGCCAGCGAACATCTCTCTCGATAGCTTCAACGAACTCTGTTTTCTCCTTCATAGGATTTGTATCGTCAAAACGAAGATTGAACTTACCGCCATACTCCTTTGCAAGTCCTGAGTTAAGGATTATGGACTTGGCATGACCTATATGCAGATATCCGTTTGGCTCCGGCGGGAATCTGGTCTGTACATGATCATATACTCCCTCCGCAAGATCCTTGTCTATCTCACGCTCAATGAAGTTCTTTGACTCCTGTGGCTTCTCTGCAAGCTCACCATTCTCGTTTCTGATTTCTTCAGACATAACTGTTCTCCTCTGTAATCACTGATTTTAGCCTTTATATCCGACATACAGATGTCGATCCATCCGGCTTCTTATACCATTTGCCGCTAATTTTGTGCAAATGCTTATCTTTCTTTTTTTATGAATAAAGCCAGATGGCTGAAATCGGACTCTCAGCCAATCTGGCATCTTAATCAAAACCCTTTGGATTTTACAACTTTCCAGGTTTATACGCAATAATATGCGTAGTTTTTTATTGCATAAGTCCGGTATCTCTCATAGAAATACCCGGAGTCTATGATTTTTTCTTATTTTTCTGCCTTTCACTGCTCATTCTGTTAAATCCAACCCGGTGCATCTCATTAAGATCACTTACCTCAGAGTATCTCACTATACCCACTGACGGGTAAAGCGTACAGCTGTATCCATTAACATTGTTAATGTCCATGATGAGTTTACGTATTTTGTTAGCAACTATTTCTATATCTCCGTGTTTTCCTGACTGGGTAAATGCCAGAAAATCATCTCCGGAATATCTGACAAGTGTTGCACTGGTACCAAAGGAGGCAGCCAGTTTCTTTCCCACAGCATAAAGTATCTCATCTCCAAAAGCATGTCCGTACTGACTGATAAGCTCCTGATAGTTATCTATGGAAAAATATATTTCGGCGAAATCAACACCTCTTCTGTCAAACTCGTCCTTGTAAGAAGATATCGCTGTCATCATTCCCCTGATATTAAGGAGTCCGGTAAGATTGTCGGTCTCCTGAAGGTCGAATTTATTTACTCTGTCATGTTCTGTCTCCGTAACATCCTCAAAATACCCAATGAGTCCGATTATACGTCCATTGTCATATACAGGCATCTTGGATGCCCTGATATCCCTGATACTTCCATGGGCTATACAACGTCCCGGAACCTTATGGGTCACAGCACCCTCTCTGAGAACACGATACTCATCTCTCCTGAATGGTTCAGGGGCAATATGCCATCCCATCTCCTCGTCAGTCTTTCCGACAAAATCAGACTGGCTCTTAAAGCCGTAATAATCCATGAATTTCTTATTGGCACCCACAAATCTTCGCTGCTTATCTTTCCAGAACAATCCGAGGTTAACATTTCGGTTAAGGTTATCCCAGAGGAGTTCCTTGGTAAGCTCCGAACCGATGCTGTTGTCCCTTCTCATGGCAGCCATATAGTTCTGATAAGCGGAAAGCTCTGTTGACTTGATCGCGTCAGCATTTCTTACAAATAAAAGAGCATGAACCGAAGACACCAGTACAGCCAGATAAATCTTCCAGCTATAGTCCCCGCTCAGGTTTTTTGTCCTGATATAAGCATAGATAAATCGGCTTTCCGACTTTTTTATCCTGTCTTCAAGGGTGCTTATATCAAAGAAATTCAGGTAATTAACCCTGTCTGCCTCATAAACATAATTTTCGGCATATTTATCGATCAGCTTTTTGATGTTTCCACTTTCTAAGTCTCTTTTCTCTGAACCCCTAAGGTACAATACCTCAAGAACATTTCTTTCAAGATCCAGCATTGAAACACTGTTATAAATACCATACAGGTATTTGAGATTGGAATCCAGCTTCTCGAGCTTTACCTTCTTTCCATCCTTGTTACTGTTGGTAAGGCTGAACAGTATAGCGCATCTGTCATTGTGTCTGGCTACCACCCGGGCCTCATAATAACAATAATATCCGTTTATGGTGAAATCAGAATAACAGGAGCCAAGATCCGTTGTTTTTTCTATTGCTTTCCTGAGCTTTTGCTTATCAGTATCCTCGGAAACATGGTTCTGATCGTCATCCTCGTATCCTATAGTCTTCAGGGTCTTCATATATTCGGCATTACGATAAAGATACCTTACAGAATCCCCGTCATACTCCACCATCGCATAAGGCAAGGCACTTTCATAGGCTGACTCCACCGGTATATCTGATTTTCTGTCAGACTTTACTCTGGTCAATGAACCCGGGCTCAGGATATTGATGCTTCCGGCTTCATCAAAGTATCTCACCTCATCGGGATGTTCTATTTCCAACCCCTTAACAGAAAGCTCTTTCATGCAGTCATCCAGCGGGAGAGGCTTGCAGAATAAAAAGCCCTGAGCCATCTCACAGCCTATACTTCCTAAAAATCTTCCCTGTTCCTCTGTCTCCACACCTTCAGCAATGGTGTGCATGCCTATGTCTTTAGCCATACCCACCACAGAAGCAACTATACGACAGGCCTTCGGGTTAAAACCCTTCAGGAGCTTCATATCTATCTTTAGCTCATCAAAGTCAAAATCCCTGAAGATGTTCAATGAGAAATGCCCGACACCGAAGCCATCCATGCAGATCTGATAACCGGCATTTCTGAAACGGTCAAGCTGTTCCTTTATGTCTCCGGTATCCTGGTCGAAGGCCTTTTCATTGAGTTCTATGATCACGAAACCCCTGGGGATCCCGTATTTTATTACAGATCTTTCCACAACCTCAAAAATATCACACAGCTCAAAATCCTTCCTCGATAGATTAACCGAGAAAGGAACTACCTTCTTGCCTTCGTCAACCCTGTTTTTGAACTGTCTGCAGGATTCCTCCAGCACATAACCGTCAAGCTTATGGATCAGCCCCTGCTCCTCCAAAACTTGTATAAAAACATCCGGTCTGATCAACCCATACTCGGGATCTTCCCATCTTGACAATGCTTCAAATCTGCTTACCTTATAATTTATCCCTCTTATGATGGGCTGATAATACACCTTTATCCAGCCCTTGGATATAGCATCATCTATATTGTTTATGACATATTTTTCCAGATCAACATTACCCATACTACACCCTACGCGCGCTTACATGCAGTCATCTATCTAATCAAAGAAATAATATTTGAAATATTTATTATTCCGTACTAAATCTATTATTTTGATTATAACTATTTGCCCATTATAAAGTCAACGAAACCGACATTAAACTAAGGAAAATCCAATATAATCTTCAAAAGATCGGGGTCGACTGAACGGTTACCGCTAAAAAAATCCGCGGACAAAAGTCCACGGATCATCTTTGATCATTTATTTACGAGATCTATCATGATATCGGGAAGGATACCGTCATTTCCGGCCCACATTTCCTCGATCTGTGCTTCATCCACAGGTGAAGTTCCGATACCGCACTCTATGGTAACGGAAGGTATATCAAGCTTCTGAACGGCCCAGTCCTTGAATCCCGCTGCATCCTTTTCCGCCCAGGTATTGGAAATCCTGTAACCCGTATTCTGACTCACAATAGACGCAAGATTGTAACCCTCGTTTTTATAGTTTCCCGTTTCTCCGAAATACCAGTAGATAACCTTTCCCTGTGTGTGGTAGCTGATGGTTCTGTCGGGCATCAGACTGCGTGTAAGGTCTGCAAGTACCTTTGTCTCAATCTCGCACTCAGGTGCCGTTCCCTTATAGTTCATGGATGACGGGTGGTCTACCTTGGATGGAGTTTCCTTCCAGTTTGCATCGAAATTACGGTTAAGGTTTACGCCGTTAATGTTGTTCTTCCATGTTCTGATGTACTGCCCCATATCCGCAGCATTATCCATACCCGCGATGGTCATGACCGACATTCTGGCATCTTCTGAATTAAGAGCTTCCAATCCGCCCTGAACCAGGGTGATTCCATCAGGATCCACCATTGGCACAAAATGAATACAGGTGTTGTTCAGAAGTTCCGGAATTGAGCAGCCTTTATATACTGTCCCGGCCTTCTGCATCTCAAGCAGTGAAGCTATCTGTCTCATAACAACCTGGCAAACGATATACTCTCTTGCATGTATTCCTGCGTGAACCAGGACCTTGTGCTTAGCCTGAGGATTACCGACTACCACATGATAAAGATTACGTGCATCTGCTGTAGTGGCAAGGACATCCATCTGCATATCGGGATATGACGCCTTGAGTACAGTAAGATCATCCACCATGTTCTGATAGGTGTAGGCAGCGATATTATTAAAATGGTATCCTGCCGGAAGCGGTAATGTCTCCACCTGTGCCTCTCCTGTCTGAGCTGCAGTCTGATCAGCCTGTGCTGTCTGCGCTGTGGCAGCATCACTTGAAGCCGCTGTTGTCACACCACCGATGGATGGTCCGAATTCTGATCCGACGGTCTGTTCTGTGCCTGTTCCCACTACAGGACCGTTTGACTGCATTCCTGTTGTATCTGTTGAAGTTGAATTTCCTGTCATAACCGCTATGGGAGCCTCGTTTTCTGTTACGGCGCCTGTCGAATCTGAATTACCTGATGCTGAAGAGTCTGAGTTTTCTGCAGCCATTGTTATGTCACCCTGCATTTCCGTGGTTGACGAACCTGCATCTGCGGTTAAGCTTTCCCCTGTTGTTTCGGAAGCTGAAGTATCTGAAGCTGATGTTCCGGAAGAATCTGAAGCAGCTGCCTGCTGAACTTTGCTTCCCGCTTCAGTTCCCTGATCTCCTGAATTATCCAACGCTTCCTGAGCGGTACTGCCTGCTTCAACTACAGCAGTAACATATCCCTCTCCATTAACAACCTCTTCGGCATAACCGTTTAAACACAAATAAGCACTGATTGCAGAAGCTGCAACCATGGCAAATATAAATTTTTTCATAAATACCCCTGATGATTTCTTCCCCTTCGTATTATAATCATGCTACAGTATAGCCCACCTTATTTTGACTGTGAACCTACAATTTTTTTAAGATTTAAACCAAACATGCTGAATAAAAAGACAAAAACTATACTTTTTCTTGACCTTATATCGCTTTTGATGAGTCACATCGCAGCAACTTCCCGGGGCTTTGCCGATTTTTACTCTCATAATATTTATTGCTATGTGAGCCTCACGGTAAGCAGTATCACTGGACTCCTGCCCTTTTCCCTGACTGAAGTTTTGCTTTATGCATTGATCATTTTTGTTATATGGGATTTTGCAAAGGCTCTGAGAGGTTCAATAAGGAATTTCAAAGAATACAGAAATGACACTTTAGAATGCCCCTTCGGGAGAAAATCATCATTACCCTATAAAGTATTTAAACCAATGACTCTCTTCGCAGGTAACCTGTTTCTTATCGCATCCGTCCTTTTCACATTGTATGTATTTAACTGCGGAATTAATTACAGGCGCACAAGCTTTTCCATGGAAGCGAAAATCCCGGCCTACGATACTTCGTCTTCTCAAAATGATGCTAATGCTGATCTTGTGGAGCTTTGTGAATATCTGGTGGAAAACATTAACCTGTCAGAAAAACAGCTTCTGGAAATCCCGCAATTGCCGGAGGACGCATCATTGGCCTACGGAATGTACGCAGGAAATGAACAACCGGCCACGCCGGATTCGGAGTCCCCAAACCCTGATTATTCCAAAAGTGATCTGCCTCTGTCTCCTGTGAAACTCTATAACGGTGCCTACATCGGGGAAACTTCTGCCGCCGAAAGGGCCTCAGCCGCTTTTCTTTGGGAAACCGGCAAGCTCGGACAGGAAGCAATGGAAAGCCTGGGAACACGTTTTTCAAGGTTGTCGGGACATTATCCTTTTCCCAAGCCCCTCATAAATTCATGGATACTAAGCATCCAGCAGGTAACGGGAGTCTACTCACCATTTACCATAGAGGCCAACTACAACAGGGATATCCCCTACTATGACATCCCCTTCACTATCTGTCATGAATTGTCTCATCTCAGAGGCTACATGCAGGAGGAGGAAGCAAACTTTATTGCGGTTCTCGCCACCATCGGCTCCGGGGATCCTTATTTCAATTACTCGGGCTATGTTTCTGCCTGGGTCTATGCCGGAAATGCCCTTGCCAAAAATGATCGTGAAAAGTTTTCAGAGCTTTATATGAAGATAAATCCCTACACCCGTCAGGATATGATGTACAACAACGAATTCTGGGACCGGTATGATACTAAGGCAGCCGAGGTGCATGAAGAGATTAATGATGCCTATCTAATGTATAACGGCCAGACTCAGGGCGTTAAGAGCTACGGTCAGGTGGTGGATCTCATACTGACATACTTTTCTGAAAACAGAAGTCTGAAATAGTTTTAATGTTTAAATCTTCGCACAAGCCAAAAGGCACGTAACATATGTGATTATGTATCCATAGCTAAATCAATATTGTTTGGTGCTCTTCCGATCATCCTTCCAGAAAATCCAGGAATTTAAGGGCGATATCTTTTCTGTCGGAAACCACCGGCACTCCGAAAACCGGAACCGTGGCTGCAAAAAAGCCACCGTCGGATATGATTTTTGTATCTGTTACGATTATGCCGACGGGAAGGGGCTTCTTCATCCTGCCCGGATCCGGAACTTTAAAGTCTTCTCTCGCTACTACCTCGGGTTTTCCCATAAGGTCAGAGGCAAACTGCTCCATTTCATCAAGAGTTTCCTCTGAATCTCCGCTGTTTTCCTCTTTTCCGGTGTCCGCGCCGGTCTTCTCACCGGTATCCTTCTCACCGCCTTCCGAAGCCTGAGAACCATTACCCTTTTTGTCATCGGCTTCTGGGCCGGACTCTGCGAAATATGAGTCCGCTTCTCCTGCCTCCAGGCTCTTCATCTTTTCTCTGATTTCGTCATCTATATAGTAGATTTTGTTTTCTTCCTCATACCTTCGGAACTCTTCGTCACTGAGCACTTCTCTCAGGTCCGCGAAGGCACCGCTCAAAGCATAATATGTAAAAACTCCGGGATCGATAACCATGGCATCCAGGTCATGGGAAGCAAAAAGGGCTGTGATCTTGGCATTCTGGGCCATGGTGTACTGGCTGTTAACATTAGGATTGAAGGAGGCTGTTGTATCGATGACAACCTTCTCCTTTCCGCCATCTATCTCAGCATATTCTGCAAATCTCTTCTCCAGCTCGTCGGCACCTACGGACATCTCCTGACCGGAACCATTGAGAAACATAGCGTAAAATCCCAGAGGCTTATTGTTTATAAGAGTTTTCAGTATCGAAACCACCAGTATGATCACTACCACGGTAACGATTATCGGAAACCTGTAATATTCAAATATATACTCAGCCTTCTGCCCGAATGTCATCCGGCTAAGCTTCTTCTTTTCATTTTTGATTTCACTCTTTAATTTTTCATTCATATCTGTAATCCCGTCATTATATTCTCTCTTAACGTAGTCCACAAAGGACTCAAGCTACTCACAAGGGACTACGGCTTTACCGCAACTCCACAGGCTTCCAGTGGGTATCAGTGAGTGCTTTATCTTCTGAATACAATTAATATACAGCTCCTTCCGCCATGATGAAACATCCTTTTACACGTACTCGTCAGCATCCCTACAGTAAACGGCGATGGGACTTTATCAGTAACAGTTCAGTCGGTGGACCATGGGGACGGGGTTAGTGGTCCATTTTAGAAAAAATGGACCACTAACCCCGTCCCCATGGTCCACCGGCTGAACTGTTCCCTTTATCAGCTATACTATCAGAATGCCGGAAAAATATCCACTTTACCAATCTTCAGTTTTGATATACATTGTAGATGAAACTAAAACAAATCATTTTTAGCAGAGTAGGCAATCGAGCGTACAGTGCCTTCCGAACGGGGAGTTTGTCGGGAGGACGAAGCCAATGCAGCACACGGTCAATGGATTTTCCTGGATTTATGCATTATCCTGACCGGAAAATGTCCGAACCGGACACAGGCATCGGCGCGGTTCGATGGTCGCATCCCGCTGCAGCGGAGTATAACCTCCTTTGTAGTCAGGGGCTGCAAAGGAGGTATTTTTATGAAAAGATTCTCAACGAGAAATCTGGTAACCCTTTCAGTTCTTGTGGCTCTTCAGGTGATCCTTACAAGATTTTGTTCCTTTAATGCCTGGAACGTGCGTATAGGCCTTGGATTCACAGCACTTGTCATCGCCGGAATATTTTACGGACCCGTGGCTGCGGCCCTGGTGGGCGGTTTAGGTGATTTCATCGGTGCGGTGGCATTTCCCACGGGTCCATACTTTCCCGGCTTTACCCTGACCCAGGTTCTCATGGGAGCTGTGTTTGGGCTGATGCTTTATCAAAAGCATTCCTCGGAGCCCTTATTTTCCAAAACTTCTGATGCCGGTGCTTCGGCCTTTTCTCTCAGAACAGGTTCAGCTTCGATGATCCTTCGTATTGCGGTGGCCGTTCTCATTAACCAATGTATACTTAGTCTCCTGCTGAACACCTTCTGGATTTCCTTTGTATACGGCTCAAGCTTCACCGGACTTCTGGCTACAAGAGCAATGCAGGCAGCAGTAACAGCTCCGATACAGATGATCATAATCTATGTTCTGAGCAGCGTACTGAAACGTGCAGATATCAGAAACGTTCTGGCAATCTGATCAAAAAAACCATCTGGGACGGTTCTCGCCGGCGAGAACCGTCCCAGATGACACCCGGATTCTTTTGAACCCCTCGTACCACGATCAAGAACGTGGTCAGACCAAACACTTTGCCCGTCATGGGGATGATCACAACTCACGACATCCTGCATGGCGGTTTTTTTTAAGATAATCCGAAAGATAAACGGTTTAAAAACTTTTCGTCACTATTTATGCCGTAAAACAAATGCGGCGGAGGAATGGAGATTTGTATGGACTGGAATGAAGCAATAGCTCTTTTACATGGTGCTGACTGGAGACATGCGAAAATAGGTCTTGATCGTATGAAGGCTCTCATGAGTGCTTTGGGGGATCCTCAGAAAAAACTCAGATTCATACATATAGCCGGAACCAACGGAAAAGGCTCCACCTGCTCTATGTTGAGATCCATTCTTACAGAAGCCGGCTTCAAAACCGGACTGTATATTTCTCCGCACCTCTTCAGCTTCAATGAACGCATCTCTGTGGACGGCAAAGACATTTCAGATGATGACCTGAGAAAAATTTCCGAAAAAATCAAAGCCGCAGTGACAAGTCTCAATGAAGAACCCACGGATTTTGAACTGATAACCGCCATGGCATTCTGCTACTTTTATGAAGCCTGTTGTGATTTCGTAGTCCTGGAGGTGGGCATGGGCGGCCGTCTGGATGCCACCAATATAATCGACGCCCCGGAAGCTGCTGCAATAATGAGCATCGGACTGGACCACACAGAGGTTCTGGGGGATACTGAGGAACTGATAGCCGCTGAGAAGGCCGGAATAATCAAAGTCGGAGCTCCTCTTGTTGTACTGAACCAGAAAGCTTCGGTTCTTCGGGTCATTGCAGACAGATTCAACGAGGTCAACAAAGCTAATGCTGACCCCTCTAACAAACCCGGCGATAATGAACTGATAATCAGCCCATACACTGACCATAACGAAACCGGCTCTTCAAGACAGGTTCCTATGACCATAACCGATCCTGACGAACTTGCAGTGCACTCCTATTCCCTGAAAGGAGAAGTTTTCAGCTACCGGTCAATAAAAAATATAAAACTTCCACTTCTTGGTTCTTACCAGATCGATAATGCCATGGCCGCCATTGATATCATATTGAGCCTGAAAAGCCGCGGCGTAGACATTGACGACGAAACCATAAAGCGGGGACTCCTGAATGCCCGTTGGCCGGGACGTTTTGAGCTGCTGTCCGAGGATCCGGTATTTATACTGGACGGCGCTCACAACCCAAACGGAGTTGCTGCTCTTTCGGAATCCATAAAAGCGTTTCTGCCGGATAAGAAGGTAATCTTCGTCATGGGTGTGATGAAGGACAAGGATCATCAGGAAATGCTGAAGCTCATAACTCCTTTTGCGGAAAGCTTCATAGCCGAACTTCCCTACGATGGCCGGGGCCTGGATCCTGAGGAGCTGAAAGCAGAGATTTCCTCAATCTTTGAGGGACCGGTCTTCACTGCTCTTTCCATTAAAGATGCCGTCGCCATGGCAGTCACCCGGGGAAAAGAATTGAATCTCCCGATAGTTTGCTTCGGTTCACTCTACCAGGCAGGAGAAGTCAGAAGATACTTTCTTCATTGAAACGTAACAGTTCAGCCTGTGAACCATGGTGTACGAATGAGTAGTAGATATTCAAGTTCTGCTGCTCCATGACCCAAAACTCTAAAATCCGGAAATGAGTCATTGTTAAGAACGATTCTACATGACCCATATCATCAAAACACCTGATATGAGTCAATGCCAAGTCCGATTCTACATGACTCATATCATCAAAACACCTGATATGAGTCAATGCCAAGTCTGATTCTACATGACTCATATCATCAAAACACCTGATATGAGTCAATGCCAAGTCCGATTCTACATGACTCATATCATCAAAACACCAGATATGAGTCAATACCAAGTCTGATTCTACATGACTCATATCCCCGTAAAGCAGATTATGAGTCAAGCAAAAGCCTGGTCCACCGGCTGAACTGTTACATTGAAACAGTTCTGTCCGGGATGAGGTTGACCGGAAGCACTTGACATCCATTTATAAGCTTTATGTACAAATGTGAAGAATCATAACCTAACTAATTATAGTTTCAGCTTATATCTTCTCCTAATCAGAATTTATTATGAAAACATATTCTTTTGTGGTTAAATATAAAGAAAGACCGTTTTTGGAATTTTTATAAATAGTCTCTGAGAAATCACTTTTTCTCAGTTTATATTTCTTTTTCAGGAGGAATCCATGAGGATAATTGACATACTAAATAACGGCAAGACAACTTTATCTTTTGAGGTCTTCCCGCCAAAAAAAATAGAGAACTTTGACACTGTTCAGCAGGCTACTGAAGAAGTCGCAGCCCTTAAGCCAAGCTTTATGTCCGTGACCTACGGTGCCGGCGGAGGAACTTCGGAATTCACATTGAACATCGCCAAAACCATCCGGGACAAGCATGGGGTTGAGGTTCTCCCACATCTTACCTGCGTTTCCTCCACCAGGGAACATGTTCACAACATGCTCTCAAAATTCAAGGAGTACGGCTTCGAAAACATCATGGCTCTTCGCGGAGACATCCCTAAGGACGGCACTCCTCACCATGATTACCATTATGCTTCGGAGCTTATTGCCGACATCAAGGCTCACGGAGATTTCTGCATCGGAGGTGCCTGCTATCCGGAAGGTCATGTGGAGTGCGCCCACAAGGACGAAGACATTAAAAACCTGAAGAAAAAGGTGGATGCCGGCGTTGATTTCCTCACGACTCAG
>JAGAGL010000099.1:0-14300 GCA_017627595.1 Oribacterium sp.
CGGGGTTAGTGGTTCATTTTTTAAAAATGAACCACTAACCCCGTCCCCCCCGGTCCACATGCTGAAACCTCTTCCATGGTAGATTTCCAAATAAAACAGTTGAGTTGTAAGGATTTAAATGATAAAATAACAACGTACATTTGTTTGAAAAATAAAGGCTTGGTTTTTAATGAAGATTATACATTGCGCGGATCTGCATCTGGACAGCAGATTAAATACACATTTGGATGAAAAGCGGGCACAGGAGCGGAGACAGGAGCTCCTGGGTACGTGGCTCAGGCTCCTTGAATACGCCTCAAAGCAGCAGGTTTCAGCCATTCTTATATCCGGCGATATGTTCGATACGGCAGCTGTCAGCGGGACAACTGCCAATGCTGTCATCGGAAGCATCAGAAACCACCCTGAAATAGTGTTCTTCTATCTTAAAGGAAATCACGACACAGATACATTTTTGAACCGGGCGGAAACATTACCGGAAAACCTCTATACCTTCAATGATTCCTGGCGGATGTTCAGACTGTCCGGGAATATAGTCGTATCCGGAAGAGAGCTCAGTACAAGCTTTGGGGGAGCACAGCTTCCCGGGAACTGGGCGGCCAGAACCCTGAACCTAAAGGAAGAAGACTTCAATATAGTCATGCTCCATGGTCAGGTTATGACGGGATACAATACCGGAAAACAGACGGAAACAGAAGAAGAGATATATGTTTCGGATTACGCGGAGCATAATATAGATTATATGGCTCTCGGACATATACACAGGTTCAGCGAAGGCCGGATCGACGGAAGAGGCATGTGGTGTTACCCGGGCTGCCTGGAAGGACGTGGGTTTGATGAGTGTTCAAAGCATGGCTTCATGCTTCTTGATATAAATGAAGAGACCCATGAACTTAAGCGCCAGATCATCGATATAAGCAAAAGACATCTCTGGCTGGTGCCTGTGGATATAACGGGACTGGAAACCTCCATTGATATAGTAAACAGAACAAAGGCTCAGCTTTCATTACTTGGAGGTGTACCAACCTCTTCAGAGGAAATCAGAAATATAGATGACGATACGGTAAAAGGAATCCTTGAGGTTTCAGGCGGCGGCCGCCTGAAACCGGAAGATATGGTAAGGGTTATCCTTAAGGGAGCGCTTAATATCACCGCTGAAAAAAACATGAGCTTCATAAAAAGTCAGCTAGAGTCCATGTTCTACTATATAGAAGCAGAAGATGAGAGCCGGCGCACTGTCGACTACCGGATATTTGAGAATGACAGATCCCTTAAGGGAGAATTCATAAGATCCGTTCGTGAAGATACAGAGCTCGGAGATGAGTTAAAGGCCGAGATCATAGAATGCGGCATAAAGCTGCTGATGGGGAATTAAGGAAGCTCAGGATTTGACAGAGACCGGATGTTATCAGAGAAGATGCGTCCGGTGTTTATGAGAAATTTAAATGTAGTGTCAGTCCTTCGGGAACAGAACCCGAAAATGTTGAGGTTTCCGTGCATAGGAAAAAATAAATGAAACTAATCAGTGCAAAAATAGAAAATTTCGGGAAGCTCCGGGACCGGAGTATAGATTTTAGTGAAGGTCTCAATGTTTTCCTGAGGGAGAATGGCTTCGGGAAGACAACATTGGCCTCCTTCATAAGAGTTATGTTTTACGGACTCTCCGGCGACAGAAAATCCCAGGACGAGGATAATGACCGTAAGAAGTTCAGACCCTGGCAGGGAGGCACCTTCGGAGGAGAACTGGTATTTGAACTTTCGGAAGGAAGAAGCTATCGTATAGTGCGGACCTTCGGAGAAAGAAAGGCTCAGGATACCTTTACGTTGTATGATGCCGAAACAAATCTCCCGTCAACGGACTTCAGTGAAAATATCGGTGAAGAGATACTGAAGATCGATGAAAGATCCTTCAGAAGAACCGTTTTCATAGGGCAGCAGGAGCTGGAAACCGGCATGACCTCCCAGATCAATGCAAAGATCGGTAATGTTTCCGAAGACCCGGAAGACATGAACCGCTACGAAACGGTCATGGAATCCATAAAGGATGAGGTAAATAACCTTTCCCCCAACAGAAGAACCGGAGCCATCTTCAAAAAAAGAATGGAGCTGGAGATCCTTCAGTCTGAATTTAAAAACAAGGAAGCCCTGGAGAAGGAACTTACCGGCAGTGCGGAGCGGCTGAAAATTCTCGGAGATGAACAGAGAACCAGAGCAAAAAACATAGAGATACTAAACAGCCGTGCCATGTCCCTCAGTCAGTATCAGGATACACTTAAAGACAAAATGAAATATGAAGACCTCATAGAGGATATTTCAGAATGCGAAAAGAGACTGATGGAGATACAGAGAAGACATTTCGGGGCTGAAGCCGACACCCTTACTCCGGAAGAAAGAAGTTCCCGGCTTAATCACGACATGAGGGAGCTGGATGTCCGATTCCGGAACGGTGTACCGGTAGAAACTGAGCTGAGAGGAATCGAAAAAAGGATTTCACGTATACAGTTCCTCCATGAAAAGCTTGACCTTATGGAGCAGGCCGGCCTCCGGGCACGTGGAAAAGGCTATGGCGGAGAGATTTCAAATCTGACCGGAATCATGGTATATATCCTTTCGGTGATCCTGATCATCATCGGAGCCTACATGATATTCACGGATCTCAGCCTCGTGATAGGAGCATGCATACTGGCAGCAGGACTATCCATGCTGATCATAATGCTTATCTCCCGGGCAGTCTCCGGAAACAGCGGCCATAAAAGCTCAGGTGGAAAAGAGAGACACCGCCAGACTATAGACGAAGTTTACGAAGAGATAGACAAACAGACCTCTGAAGTAGTTATGTATCTCAAGAGATATTACCCTGAAGCTTACTTTTCGGATCCCGACAATGTTGATTTCGAAGCCTTCGGAAGTCTGGGAAACGATATCCTTAGATACAGCAGATTATGTGATTTAAAAGGCTTTGCCGAAGAACTGGCTTTAAAGAGACGGGAGAAAGCAGAATTTGAACAGACACATGATATAGAGAAACTAAGAAATGCCATGAGACCCGGAGAAGATGGTGAAAGCTTTGAAACCCTTAGCCGTAAGCTTCAGGAAACCACAGAGGAATACAATGAAGCAGTTGAAACCATCAACAGATTAAAGCTGCATTCACAGAACATAGAAAAAGAACTTGAAAAGGTTTATGAAAAGGAAAGACAGTATTTTCTCGGCCTGGATGAACTCCGGGAGCTGGAACAAAGGTACAACCTTCTGATACTGACAAGAGACCATATAGAAGAAGCCCATAACAATTTCACAAAAGAATATATGGCGCCCCTTATGTCTGCCTTTGAAAAGTTTTACCGTATCCTCATCAATACCAACGGTCTCAGAGAAATACCTTATCGCATGGATGCCCATTTTAACGTGAATTTCATAGCAGACGGTCGTGAGCACAGCACCCAGCTCCTCTCCGCAGGCTTCCGCAACATGGTGGAACTTGCCCGTAGAATGGCCTTCATTGAAGCCATGTATCAAAAAGAAAAACCCTTCATCCTACTGGATGATCCCTTCGTAAACCTGGACGATTACAAAATCCCCGGCGCAATGCAGTTCCTCGATGAAATCGCCCGGTCCTACCAGGTAATTTACTTCACTTGTCATGAAAGCAGACAATAAAAAGCAAAAACTCAACAGGTATAGATAGAACAGAGTCAGAGGACATCAATTTAAAAACTTTGAGAAAGTACATGAAAAATCCAGAATTGGAGACCTTAGAGCCGGCGGGCATCCATCTAAAAACGTTGAGCTGTGACGAGAAAAATCAAAATCGGACTCCTTAGAGGCTCTTGATCCCTTTTCCTTAGCCCCCTCGCCAAGTCTGAGTTTTCATAAAAGTAAACTCAGACATTGGCGAGGGTCTAGATCTGCCCACGATTTGTTTTTTAATCGTGGGAGCCACGCGGCTTTGAGCGCTTCAAAAGAATACGTAAGGATTCTTTCTTTTTCTCTTAGGAGTCCGATTTTAGATTTTTCCGTCACAGCGACTCGTTTTTAGATGGATGCCCGCCGGTTCGTAGGTCTCCAATTCTGGATTTTCTTCACAGCGACCCGTTTTTAAATTGATGTCCTCTGACTCGTCACTTTTTACGTATCTTTTTGCTTTCCGCCTCTGCTTCCCACTCAAGGTTCTGGGAAACCGTAGACTCCTGATTGTCGATATGCTCCTTCATGAGAGTCTTGGCACGAATGATGTCACGGATCCTGATAGCCTCAAGAATCTTCTCATGCTCATTGATGAGAGTACCTCTCTGAGCCTCATCCTTGATGTATTCAAGACGATATCTGTACATCTGCTCACGAAGATTATTGATCATCTGAACAAGCTTATCATTGCGGGTAGCCTTGTAAATAATGTCGTGATAGGCTTCATCAGCTTCCGCAATCTCCATTTCAGAGCCATTATTTTCAACAACCTTTTTGAAACGGTCCTCCGCATCTGCAAGCTCCTTTAATTCCTCGTCATTGATACGCTGACAGGCTAAATCTGTGGCAAGCTCCTCAAGAGCCCCGCGAACCTCAAGAACATCCTGTAAACTCTTGTGGGAAATCTTGGCAACCTCGGCACCACGTCTCGGAATCATGATAACAAGACCCTCAAGCTCCAGCTTACGAATCGCCTCTCTTATGGGTGTACGGGAAACCCCAAGCTTTTCCGCAAGCTGAATCTCCATGAGACGCTCACCGGGCTTCAGTTCCCCCTTAAGAATTGCCTGTCTCAAAGTATTGAAAACGAGATCTCTGAGAGGAAGATACTCGTTCATGTTAACTGTGAATTCACTCATCAAGGTTTTGTCCTCCAATATTTAATAGGTTAGATTATCTCCGGAATAAAAAAATCGTCATATCAGCGCCATGGCTCCGTAAGATAGACCTGCTTGGCGAGATTTCTGTATTTTCCGAATCTCAAAGCTTCATAGCATTTTTTGGCTTCGGCAACATCACTGAAAATACCGAATACCGTAGGACCTGAGCCGGACATGATCGCATTTACGGCTCCAAGCTCCTTCATGGCATCTTTTATAAGCTCTATTTCCGGGTACTTTTTGCACGTAACTGTCTCCAGGATATTTCCCATATTTACGGCAACTTCATTAACATCCTGCTTTTCAAGGGCGGCTATCACGGAATCAACGTCCGGATGTGCTTCTTTAGGCAGGTCATTAACATGAAGATTCTGATATACAAACTTGGTTGATACGGAAATCGCCGGTTTCGCAAGCACTATGGGGCAGGACGGCAGCTTCCTGAGAGGAGTCAGTACTTCGCCTATTCCCTCTGATAAGGCAGTACCTCTTGTAAGGCAGAATGGTACATCCGCTCCAAGCTTGACTCCACGTAACATAAGATCTTCTGTGGATAATCTCAGATTAAAGAGCTTGTTCATTCCGTAAAGAACAGAAGCCGCATCGGTTGATCCTCCCGCCATTCCGGCAGAAACGGGAATCACCTTTTTAAGCTGCATGGAAACTCCCTCTTTGATATCGAACTCGTCAATGATCATCTTAGCCGCCCTGAACATAAGATTGTTTTCATTGACAGGCAAAAAAGAAAGATTTGTTGTGAGCTTTATGTCGGGCTCCTTAGTTTTTTGCATGTCTATATTGTCATGGAGCTTTACGGTCTGCATGATCATTCTTACGTCATGATATCCATCCTCTCTTTGCCGCAAAACGTCCAAAGACAGGTTGATCTTTCCGTAGGCCTGCAGTTTAACACTGTCCATAAATTAAATCTCCGAAATTCATATATAAATCGTTCTTTGTATACAATACTCCGTTATTGTAATGCAAATATGTCGTTTAAGCAAGGAGTTGTGTACTTGGATTAATACAATATTCTAAAAATAATATAAAAAAGAAATATAGTGTTTATGAAAAAGTAAAAATATGCAGAAGAAATAATTGACAGAGTGACACCTTGTCACTATACTCAGATATCACGAGGTGACAAATTGTCACTATTAATGACAGTCCTTCATGCTTTCGCATTATGCCTGATATTCAAATAAAGCGGGAGACAGTCAGAAGGGAAATAATGCACCCTGCTAGGTTTGCATCGGAATGAGTGTAAAAAGAAATCGGAGGATATAAGTGTCAACGGAAAGGTTTGAAAAGTTGTCTAAAGACAAACGGCAGCGAATCCTGGATGCGGCAAGAGAAGAATTCGCCAGAGTTCCCTACGAGGAAGCATCCATTAATCAGATAATCAAAAATGCAGGTATCTCCAGAGGCAGTTTCTATACCTATTTTGAGGACAAGAAAGATCTTCTTAAATATATACTTAAGGACGAAGGAGAAAAAAACAGTCATTTTATGAGAGAGATAGTGCTGGAAAACCGGGGTGACTTCTGGAAATCCATTAGAGAATACACCTTAAGGGTTGCGGGATACATGAAAAAAGGTTCCATACAGCAGAGTATCAACATTTTCACCCAAAGCAATATGATGAGGCGTCTTGTGGACTGGGTGGAAGTTGATCTTCAGAACAGGGAAGAAACCGAGAAGGAACAGCTGGACTGGATGATGGAGCATTTGGATCTGAGCCTTTTGGATGTAAGAGGGAGTAAGGAAAGACTGGCTGCCATACTTAAGTCGGCACACATTATTTCCTTCATGGCGCTGTTTAACATGCTGATACATCCTGACAAGGATGAAGACATTATCCTTCAGGAATTCAATACACAGCTTGATATTTTGAGAAACGGAGCAGGCAGGGAGGTTCAGAAACTTACCGAAGCTTCCTGATCAAAGAAAGAATTTTTAAACATAGACAAAACAGTCAGATCGGTAATTGACTTAAATAATATTTCCATAATAAGGATTGGAGAACAGTATGAAAAAACCGGTAGCTATATTAATCGTTGTTGGAATAATAGGCGTTATTGGCTGGGCAATCGCAGCCAGGATCATGAAGCCGAAGGAGGAGATCCAGACAAAGGAACTTCCGGCGGTTACCATATCAAACGCCACCCTTGGTTCTATCAAACATGATACTTCCATAATGGGAAAGATCCATCCTTCCGATACTTACAGCGTATCTCCGAAGGTTTCCGGCGAGATCATTGAAATCTACGTACAGAACGGAGACATCGTAAAGCAGGGAGATCCAATTGCAAAGATCGATAACCAGAAGGCCATAGATTCCGCAAAGGCAAGCCTTGATGCTGCCCAGGCTTCCGTCCGTGCAGCTCAGCAGCAGGCCGACACAGCAATGGATGCATTAAACCGTATGACACCGCTCTATCAGGCAGGTGATGTGGCGCCCCAGACCTTTAAGTCAACACAGAATTCCGCCAATGCTGCCCAGGCTCAGGTTGCTTCCGCAAAGGCTCAGGCAGAGTCTGCAAAGCTGAACTATGACACCCAGGTTGAGTACTCAACTGTTACGGCTCCCTCCGACGGAACCATACAGAACCAGAACATGACATTAAACGGAACTGTTTCACAGTCATCGGTGCTCTGTGTCATAACAGGCTCCGGTCAGAGAAAGGTTACCTTCAGCGTAACCGAGGAAATACTTAATAACCTTTCCATGGGGCAGAAGGTGACTGTTGAAAAGAACAGCTCCGAATATGAGGGAAGCATAACCAAAATGAGCAGACTGGTAGATAACTCCACAGGTCTTTTTGCGGTTGAGGCTGATCTCAAAAATGCTGAAGCCCTTGCAGACGGTGTTGCCGCAAAGGTAAAGCTTACATCGGCAACAGCTGAAAATGCAATGATCATCCCGGCGGACTATGTTTACTATTCAGCAGGAAATCCTTATGTATACGTATATGAGGACGGAGTAGCTAAAAGAGCCTTTATCACTCTGGGGATCACCAATGAATCAGAGTACCAGGTACTGGACGGCATCACAACCACTGATAAGCTGGTTTCCAGCTGGACAGAAGATATCTATGACGGAGCCAGCGTTCGTATCATAGATGAAAATGGAAATATAGCAGCTAACTGATATCAGGAAGGAGCATGATAATGCAAAAAATAACCGAATTTGTCATCAGAAGACCGGTTACCACCCTCCTGGTAGTTATCAGTCTCATATTTTTCGGCATAATGTCCCTTATTAATCAAAAGATGGAGCTTATGTCAAACATCGATGTTCCGGTAATCATCATCACCACAACCTTTAATGGAGCGTCTCCCGAAGATATCGATGAGCTTATATCAACCCCTATAGAAGAGGGAGTTTCAGTTCTTTCAGATGTAAAAACTGTTCAGTCCAGATCCTCGGAAAACTATGGTTTCACCATAGTCCAGTATGAGTATGGTACTAATATAGACAAGGCTTATGATGAGCTGAAAAAGAAAATAGACCGGGTAAAGGTGGATTTTCCTGAGGGTGCCAAGGATCCTGATGTCCTTACCATGAATATTAACGAGCAGCCCTCCCTCAGCCTTTCTATAGAGAATCCTGCTCAGGATAATATGTATAACTATGTTGAAAATGATATTTCTCCTGAATTTGAAAGCCTTGGAACTGTAGCCAGTGTATCCCTTTCCGGCGGACAAAAGCAGTATGTAAGCATTGAGATAAAGCCGGATAAGCTCAGGCAGTATAACCTCAGCATGTCTACCGTGGCATCTACCGTTGCAGCGGCGGATTTCTCGATGCCTGCCGGAACTACTTACGTAGGAACACAGAAGCTTTCTGTTTCCACAGGTGAAACCTATGATATGGTAAAAGCACTTGAGAGCATCCCCATCACAACAGGAAATGGAAATACGGTATATCTCAGTGATATTGCAAGGATAAACTTAAGCCTGAAGGATAGGGAAGCTATCGGAAGATACAATGGACAGGATACCATCATGCTGGATCTCACCAAGAAACAGAGTGAGTCTGCGGTTTCCATGTCTAATCAGGCTAAAAATCTTATCAAAGAGCTGGAATCAAGAGATGAGAACCTGAAAATCCGTATAATCGATGATGATGCCGACAGCATCAGGAGCTCTCTTACCTCCGTTTTTGAGACCATGGTCGCAGCCGTTATCATCTCCATGATCATAATCATTTTGTTCTTTGGAGACCTGAAGGCTTCTCTTATTGTAGGAACTTCCATCCCTCTGTCCATTCTTACTGCGCTTGTAGCCATGTGGGCAATGGGATATTCCCTTAATATGGTAACTATGTCAGCCCTGGTTCTCGGTGTAGGTATGATGGTTGATAACTCCATCGTTGTACTTGAAGCCTGCTTCAGGGCCATGGATAAGTATAGTACAGTAGGTTTAAAAACAAGACAGACTGCAGCCATTGAGTCTATACAAACTGTAGGTGAGTCGGTTCTTGGTTCAACTCTTACTACCTGCGTGGTTTTCCTTCCGCTTGGTTTCATGAAGGGACTTATGGGACAGTTCTTCGGACCCCTGGGTTTTACCATCGTGTTCTGTATGCTTTCATCCCTTATTTCGGCGGTTTCAATTGTGCCTCTCTGCTTTGTTATGTATAGGCCGAAGGAGAATAATCATGCTCCGGTACATAATATTATACAGAGAATGCAGGTAGCCTATCGCGTTATAATCGATAAGTTCCTTAACCATAGAGTTTTGGTGCTTATCATTTCAATAGCCATTTTCATCGCTTCACTGGGATTTTTGAAATACATCAAGGTTGAGATGATGCCGGCAACCGATAACGGTAAGCTGACCATCACCCTGAAAACAAGATTCGGTCTCAAGATAGATGAGATAGATAAGATGCTGCATCAGATAGAGGATGTGGTTTCTCAGGATCCGGATACCAAAAGCTACAGAGTATCCTCAGGCGGTTCAGGCATCCAGTCCATGTATTACGGAAGCAGTTCTAACGTCAATGTGGAGCTTATCAAGAACAGGAGCATGAAGACAAAGGATAAGGCAACCTACTATCGGAAGCTTTTCGATGGTTTTCCGGATGCGGTGGTTTCTGTAAAGGCCGATAATTCCATGTCCAGCATGTCGACGGCAAAGGATACCTATGAAGTCATCATCCAGTCTTCAAACTACAAAAATCTGAAACAGGCCTCCAAGGAAATAGTGGAAGAGCTTCAGACAAGGAATGATGTTACGTCAGTACACTCGTCTCTGGAGAATGCGGCTCCCCTTGTTAAGATCCATGTGGATCCTATAAAGGCTAACGCAGAAGGCCTGACACCGCAGACCGTAGGAAATCTGCTTTACAATATGGTTTCCGGTAAGAAAGCCATGACCATGCGTATAGACGGACAGAATACCGATGTCACGGTTGAATATCCTAAGGATGAGTTTGATGATGTTGAAAAGATCAAGGATGTATTCCTGACAACTCCGAAGGGTGCGGAGGTACAGCTCAAGGATATCAGCGATGTTGTATTTGAGGATTCACCTGCTTCAATTTCAAGAGAAAACAAAAAGTATAGGGCAACCATAACAGCAAACTATACCACTAACGCAGACAACAGGTCCAGAATGCGTATCAATAATGAGGTTATCTCCAAGTATCTTACGAATGGTGTTACTATGGCCATAAATTCTTCTGATCAGTCACAGCAGGAAGAGTTTGCCTCCTTTGGAGGAGCGCTGGTTATCGCGGTTTTCCTTATCTGGGTAGTAATGGCAGCGCAGTTCGAGTCCATGAGATTCTCCTTCATGGTTATGACAACACTTCCTTTGGCACTTATCGGTTCCTTTGCGCTTTTGTGGCTGACGGATGCATCAATTTCCATGGTATCCCTCCTTGGATTTATGATGCTGGTAGGTACGGTTGTTAACAACGGTATCCTTTATGTAGACACCGTAAACCAGTACAGAATGGGAATGCCAAGAAGACGTGCCCTTATAGAAGCCGGTGCAACGAGACTCCGGCCTATCCTCATGACAACCCTCACAACCGTTCTTTCCATGATACCTATGGCCTTAGGTATCGGTGATAACGGTGAAATGATGAGAGGTCTTGCCATCGTAGACATAGGAGGTCTTACAGCCTCCACCATACTTGCCCTTCTGGTACTTCCTATTTACTATACCGTGATGGATAAGAAGAAAAAGAATGTAGATATGGAAGTTCCCAGTGCAGGATACATGGAAGGCAAGAATCCTCCGGAGTATTATCAGAAGAAGGCAGCCGAAGAATGGGAACGTTACGGCACACCTGATGATGATCCTACAGGTGATGAGGATTTTGAAGAGAAGCTGGAAGATAAAAGTGATTTTACCGAAGGCTTCCCGGACTGATTTGAAAAAGCACTGTTTCTACCATTGGTTTTGAGGAGGGTACAGATTTTCAAAGAAAATGATGCTGCAATCCGAAAATCGGGCAGGAAACATTGATCAGGATAAAAACCTTGAAATCACTGAAGAAAACACTTGATTATATGGAGAGGTTCGGAAATGAAAATATCCCGGAAAATCAGCTTTTTCGGGATATTTTTGAAAAGGAGATTTTAAATGAAACTGAGCGGAAAAAAACTGGCTGTAGTCCTTGCGGGGGTAATGCTTATGGAGTCAATTGCTCCGACTGCGGTGACAGCATTGGCAGCCCCAAAGGCTAAGGTTGACAAGGCCCCCAAGCAGACCTCCTACGAAAGGGAAAGATCTGAGGAAGAATGGGCTAAGTTAAGAGATAACGTGCTGACCTGGGATGAGATAAGAGATCTTGTGCATGAATACAACCCTACCGTTTCTTCCTTATGGATAAACTACAGGGATAATGATAACGGCGGAACCTATGATCTTACCTATGACGATGTTATAAGCAATATAGAAACTACCTATGAGAATTCTCTGGGCGTAAGTGATGCACAGGATGCTTCTGCCGAGCTCAAAAGAAAAACCTCATTGGCAAGTGTAGATACTACCATCCAGAATTCCGACAGAGAGATAGTGACAAAGGGCTATCAGAAAACTGAAGTACAGACAACCGAAGCCATAAAGCAGAAGATAATCGGTATATATACCTCAGAGCTTAACTCCAGACTTTATGAGATCACAGTCAATAATGACAAGAATCTCCTGGAGCAGGCACAGAGAAAACTTCAGGTCGGAACAGGAACCGAGCTTGATGTTCTGAAGGCAGAGAAGACTCTGAAGGACGATGAAACAGCACTTCAGAAAGCATTATCCGACCAGATAAAAAACAAGCAGACAGTGCTTGTAAACCTCGGATGGAAGTATGATGCGGAACCCATTATCTGTACAGTTCCGGAAGTTACGGATGAAATGATCAATTCAATCAACCTTCAGGAGGATATCTCCAAGGCCTACGGAAACAGCTACGTCCTCGCCATAGACGAAAAGAAGCTGGCATTGGCAGAAGGGGACGGTACCGCCAGCAGCGCTACCCTTACTCTGAGCAACGATCAGAACCAGGTACAGTCAGACATGACTTCAGTTTACAATTCACTCCTGACGGCCCAGAACGAACTTCTGAAGCAGCAGCTTGATGAGATGAACCTTACAGAGACCCTGAATCAGGTGACGAGAGGCTACGCTGCCGGCTCCAACAGTGCAAGAGAGCTTGAGAACGCACAGTTTAATCTGGAAGCCTCCAAATTAAACACTGAGCTTAAGAAGTATGCACTTCAGTCAGCTTACTTTACTTACATATCTTACAGAGACGGTCTCGCCGGAACCGGAACCAACCAGACATCATAAAAAGCTGAGTTGACATATGTGGTGATCTTTAATCTCCTAAGATAGATAGGGGATGTTGAAAGGAAATATTGTCCTATTTCATTGATACGATTTGATTCAAGTTTATGTGACAGATGCAAAAAGGCTTCTACAGAGGTGAATTTATGAAGAGAAACAATATTGGGTTTGCAGCAGGCATTGCGTTGACTCTGGTTGTGATGTCCTGCAATGCAGCATTGGCGGCATCAGACCCTAAGCCCGGAACCAGAACCCTGGTGCCGGTGCATGACCCATATACCGAGCAGAAGAGTCTCACCGGAGTGGACTCCCAGGGACGCCCCAACGGTATGGACGACGCCACCTGGGCAAGACTTCAGGACGATGTCATCGATTACGATGAGATTGTAAATCTGGTGGAGTACAGAAGCATAGTTGCACAGCAGCAGTATGCCGCCATAGACAATATTGCCGTTGACATGAACACCATAGTGGACAGTCTGACCGGCTCCATAGAGGATTTAAACGGCGTTATAGCTGATCTTAAAGACAAAAAAAACAACACAAGCAATGCAGCCGAAAAGGAAGCCTATGATCAGTCCATAAAGATGATCAGTGCTATGATCAGCAGCAGTAAATCCACAGACACCCTGCATGTGGCAAAATCCGGCGCCGAAAGCGGTCTGACAAGCTCCGTAAACAAGATAAAAATGAATATGCATGGCAGCAAAGTATCCGTTATTACCGGCATGAACGCGTCATTTATCGGATATCAGTCACTTGCCGAGCTTGAAAAAATGTATCAGAAGCAGGTGGACATGTACCAGACAGTTTATGATGCAACACTCAGGTCCCGGGCTGTCGGCATGGCTACGGATCTTCAGGTGAAAAAAGCTGAGGCCGATCTCAAATCCTTCACGATAAACCTTAACAAGAATAAGGAAAATATGCGGAGCATACGAGATAAGATGGCCCTGATCCTCGGCTGGAATTCCTCCAACTGTGCCAATGTCTCCATCGGTGCCATGCCCCCTTACGATCAGGGATACATCTACACCAGAAATCTGGATAACGACATAGCCGAGGCCCGGCTTCATAACGTTGCCTATGGTACAGCCCAGGGCACAGTAGACAAAAACATCACAGGCTACACAAAAACAGACATCAGCCGAAACGAAGCCCGTGAAAACCTCAATGTCTCCATGTCCGACCTCTACAACACCGTTATCAAAGCAGAAGCCGATAATGCAGCCGCCCAGGCAGGTTATGCCCTCGCGGCCAGACAAAAAGGCCAGGCCGAAAGAAGCTACGCCGTAGGAACCGTCGGAAACAGCGAGTACTCCGCCGCCCTGGTCCAGTACATCGCCTCCGAAGCAAAGGCCAACATGTCCCAAATCACCGCCTCCGCCGCCGTCCTAAATTACCAGGCCGCTTTAAAAGGCTTTGTGTGATCTCCCTAAAAAACGAAATAATATTTCCATGAATCCACCGTTAGGTTCTCTTCAAAGAGAACCTGCACTGGTGGATTTATACTAATTTCCGGGATGCACCAGGGAATTAGTAAAAGTAAATTGCAAAAAAATGCAAGGGATGGGTGACTAGGCTTGCGAGTTGAAAGAACAGTGTGGCTGGAATGTCCGTGAACGACACACGTAAGTGTGATCGGGCACGGAC
>JAGAGL010000100.1:0-6213 GCA_017627595.1 Oribacterium sp.
CTTGTCAGAAGATGGTTTGAAAAATCAGATGCATATTACGGCTATTTCGTAAAGGCTCTCCTTGAAGGAAACATAGACGACATGATGGACACTCTTTCGGAAATCTGTGAAGACATGATAAGCTCCTTTGACGGAAGCGGAAAGTCTGCACCGGAAAACTTCTACCATGGTCTTGTTATCGGGCTCCTTGTGGAGTTAAGAGGCAGGTATGAGATAAAGTCAAACCGTGAAAGCGGTCTTGGGCGTTACGATGTGATGCTCCGCCCGAAAGATAAAAAGGATAATGCTGTGATCATTGAGTTTAAGTCAAAACGAAGAAGCGAAAAAGGAAAATCCCTTGATGAGCTTTGCGATATGGCATTAAAACAGATCGAAGATAAAAAGTATGAAGCAGAGCTGCTGTCCGCAGGATATGAAAAGGAAAAGATAATAAAACTTGCTTTTGCATTTGAAGGAAAGGAAGTTCTGATAAAAAGAAATTAAATTAAACACATAAACACATTATGACCATATAGAAATCGATGTTATTATAGTAACAATTAAAGACATTATATTGAGGAAAGAGATTATTGAGAGATATGGTTATAAAGAACGAAGTATTTGATGAAGAGAGAGCTCTTTATGGAAGCAGGGATATCGTAGTTGAGGGCTGTAGGTTTGACGGACCCGCAGATGGGGAGAGTGCTTTTAAAGAGAGCAGAAATGTTGTGGTGAAGGATAGTTATTTCAATCTTAGATATCCGTTTTGGCATGATGATAAATTAGAGCTTGATAATATTGAAATGACTGAGAACTGTAGAGCAGCTCTTTGGTATACAAATGATGCAGCAATCAGAAATTCAAAGATGCACGGAATAAAGGCACTGAGGGAATGTTCTGATATAAGGATAGAAAACAGTGACATCATTTCTCCTGAATTTGGCTGGTCTGTAAAGAATATCAAAATGAAGGATACTGATGTTCAGAGTGAATATTTCATGATGAGATCCGAGCAGCTTGATTTTTCGAATGTGACACTCAAGGGCAAATATTCTTTCCAGTACATTGCGGATTCTGTTTTTGAGAACTGTAATTTAGACACAAAAGATGCCTTCTGGCATGCGAAAAATGTAGTGGTGAGAAATAGTGTGGTAAAGGGTGAATATCTTGCATGGTACTGTGAAAATGTTATCTTTGAAAATTGCACGATCATAGGGACTCAGCCTCTTTGCTACTGCAAGGGATTAAAGCTTATCAACTGCAGGATGATCGATACAGATCTTGCCTTTGAAAAGTCAGATGTCGAAGCAACCATAATCACTCCGATGATCAGTATAAAGAATCCTCTTTCGGGTTCCATATCGGTTCCTGAAGTATCAGAGATCATCAGGGATGACGTGAATGCAAAGGGAAAGATCGTAATAGGTGGAAAGGAATAGTACGGCTATATCTCACCAGTCTGATTTTTTTAAAATCCGGGAAGCAGCCCCTGCCTTTTTGGGCAGGGGCTGCTTTTTGAAATTTGAGTTAATTTGTAAATATCTTAGAATCCGGTGGCCGGCTGCATTCCTATGAACATCGCCGGGTTCATCTGCGGTCCGTATATCATATATGTAAGTCCCTCAGCATTTTTATTAAAAGGAATGCTCAGTACTCCGGCCATGGTGCATGGAACTTCTATGCTTGTGCCGTCGCTGAATACAACGGTGTATGTCTGACCGGCTGAGACATTGGCAGCAACAGGAACCTCCACAGTAGCGGTGATGGAATCAGCAAACATATTGCCAAAGCTTACAATCCCTGCGCCCATGACATTCGCTGTTCCTCTGATGCCTGCATTTGCAGCCGTGAAATTGTTGATGGCGGTTAATGTATCTACGATCCTTAGAACATCGCCAACGTTTAACACCTTATCTCCGCCGGCAAGGTCTGTGACATGGATCTGCATGCTCATAATTGCCGCTGTGGCAGCATCATTGCTGATGTCTGAACCGTTGTTGCCATTGTCTGAGGGCTTTGGTTCAGCAGATACTTGAGCCGATGAATCATAGCTGCTGTCATCATCGGACTCCGAAGGAGTATATGTGGAAGCAGGCTGGTGATTTTCAGTGTTCCCAGAGGCCTCTGTTTCAGCCTTGATCTTTGTCAGGGTTACACCGACCTGAACTCCGCCGCCTCTCGGAACCACAAGGTAAGCTCCGCCATAACCGTTGGGCACTATATCATAGCTGCGGTTTTTATTTATATCATAGAACTCTGCTGTATAGCCATCAGGAATGTTTACATCGAGATAGACCCTGTCACCTTCATGGGCAACCTCCAGGGCATTATCCTTTTTCGTGGTTCCGTTCAGATTGATCTTATAGTCTGAAGACTCATCTACTTTTATGATGTAATTAATCTTCTTTTCGGCTTCTTCATTTCTGACGTAACTGGTATTCACCCGGTTCTCCACTACAGCTTTATCATCAGACGTATCTACCTTCCAGACTGTGATGTCGAGATTTTCGGTACTTCCGGCACCCTCAAGAACAAAATTGTGATTTTCGCCGGAAACTGTACCCTGAACTTGAAGCTCCATCTTATTACTTTCTGAAGCTTTGGTGATCAATACCGCTTTATCACTGGAAATGACATCTTTGCCAACATGTATGCTTATAGTGGCATCTTTGGTGGCATCTGCATTTTCCTGAGATATGAATATACCCTGACCTCCATCTTTGCTTATCTGTCTGACACTTCCGTTGATTTCTACTTCAAGGTTTCCCATTGAGTTATCTATGACAACACCTCCGGAATAATTTCCTCCGGAAGCTGTTCCTGTGACATCTCCGCTTACATTGATGGAAGCACTTCCGCCTGTGCCTGTTCTGCCATATATTCCCGCTGTGTAATCGCCTCCTGATGCAGCCTTTACGTCACCATCCACATAAATCTCCAGCTGTGCACCGTTTGATATGTTATTACTTAGATTTATACCATAGGCGCTCCGATTATCTGAATGCGCATCAATAGTACCTGAGGTTACAATGGTCTCTGAGCCTCTGTCGTTTTCTGTATCATCACTTGCATACAATATATCTATACCTACGGCATCATACTCAGTATCCCAAGATACGGCCGGATATGTATTTGTTCCTTCTGCGGTTACCGGTCCCCTCACACCGACTGAGCTGAACCCTCCGTGGTTTATTACAGAAATACCGCTGGCGATACCATCACCGGCCCGTGCTGTAACTCCGCCTGAAACCTCAACACTGCTCCCGCCATCGGATGCCGGAACATATTGATTCGATGTATCGTAATACGCCCCACTCCCTGCCACTGACTGAACACCTATGGCATGAGTGTTTCCTTCAGCGTAAATATCTCCTATAACAATAACTTCCGTAATTCCGTAAGTGCTGCCTGCCGCATATACTCCTACCGCATCCCTTGAGGAAGATGAAGCTTTGACATTTTCTGCCGCTGCGGCAGCGTGGCCGTTAGAACTGTTGGCTGAGATGCCATCGATGGTTCCGCCGGCCTTAACATTCACATCCTTTACACCGACATATGAGTTGCCGCCCACTGCCGTAGAACTTATACCGACAGCATTATTCTGAGACTGAGATGTGGATTCCACTTCTACATTCCCGGCATAAACCGTAGAATAATCATTATCAAATGCTGTAGCATCTATACCTACTGGATATATATCATCTCTATCTGTATCAAAGGATACGTTACCGCCTACACTTACAGTAGCTTCTGATTTTTGATTAAGTGTGTCAGCATATCCTGCAACAGCACTAACAGCTGCCTCATAATTCGGTTCCGAAGCCTGTAGCTCACTTCCTCCTGACACTGTGACATCTCCATTGATCTTCACCGTGACCTCATCACCATTGTCCATGGATACATCTACAGCCGATGTTCCATCTGTAGAGGAAGCAGAATCCTTCTCGATTTTTTCTTCATGCGCAGTTTCTCCGCTTTTCACTTCTATTTTTTGATGAATCACTGTTATTTTCTGTTTGATTGTCAGGCTCTGCCAGCACTGTGACCGCTGAATTCATGCATAAGGCTGCCGCGAGTATCATAGCCAGGACTCTTTTTCCGCATAAGCTCCTTCTTTTCAAAATAAGACCTCCTCTTATCCGTCAATAATCTCCCTGATCTTATATCGACACATTGTAATAATTATAATAGCTCTTAAAAAGGAACCGAGGGGACGGAGTCAGTGAACCATCTTGTAAGCAAAATGGTACACCGACTCCGTCCTGCCTTTTGGGGCATTATAATATTGTTCATAACTATCGATATAACTATGAGGGGGTGAAGTGTGTGAAAAAGACATTTGACAAAGGTTTTACACTGGCGGAGCTTTTGATAGCAATAGGTATAATCGGGGTTCTCGTGGCTGTGAGCATTCCCATGTTTATCAATCATCTTGAAAGAAGCTGACATGGATATACTGACTTCCATTGCCACTTATTTCAACAACTGCAGTGACGAGACCCTGCGCAACATATTGGGAGGCCAGTATAACAGTATAGTGAATGGCAGCGGAGGCGTGCGTTTTTCATACCAGATAGACGCAGGCGGGAGCTATTCCATAAGATTAAATCCGGATTCCGCCACCAGGAGTGTGGAGTATCTAAGCATACTTGGTTATAAACCAAGGGTATATAATAAAACATATGGTGAAGGTGATCGATTTTCCTTTAGTCCGCATAATTACACCGATACCTATCTGTTTACTTCAGATGATTTTGTAAACATGCTGGGAATCGATCATCAGGTAAAGATTGATATCAACTCAACAAGAACAAAGATCTGGGTAGTAAATGCAGACCTGTCGGTAGAGGTGCCAAGGTGATGTTTTATCGCATGATCTACATAGAAAACATTTCAAAGGAGCGGTAATGACGACGTTTCTGATGTCAAAGAGAACCCTGTTGGAGATACTACGGTTGCCGGTAGTGAAGAGAATGCCTGTGATGATGTGATCAAAGATGTCAGGGATGCGTCCGGCGAAGGCGATGAGAAGGAAGTAAAGAAGCGAAGCAGAATAAAAAAATGATGATAGTGAATATGTATGAGTGACAGAAGAATGGATTCTGACTAAAAACATTGTAGTAGAAAAGAGGATAAAAAATGAGATGTGTAGTTCAGGTTGTGCAGCATGCAGCTGTCACAGTAGATAATGAAACAATTGGCAGGATCGGACGGGGATTTCTGATATTCCTGGGTGTTTCGGATACAGATACCGAAGAAATGGCGGATAAAATGGTGAAGAAGATCTGCAGCCTCCGTATATTTCCGGATGAAAACGGAAAGACAAACTGCTCTCTTTCAGATGTGGGAGGTTCAGTACTTGTGGTCAGCCAGTTTACACTGTATGCCAACTGCAAAAAAGGTAACCGCCCAAGCTTTATCGAGGCCGGAGCCCCGGACAAAGCCGATGCCCTTTATCGGTACTTTACAGAACGCTGCAAGGATTACGTTCAAAAGGTAGAGCACGGAGAGTTCGGTGCCGACATGAAGGTCGAACTCCTGAACGACGGTCCCTTTACCCTGATGCTGGATTCAGACCAATTATTTAAATAGCCGATCAGCTATTAAGGCTTCAAAAAACAACGTTTATAGTTGAGAAGATGAATGATAAATCACCCTCCGGCCCGGTCCTTTCCTGTTTTTACTTAAACTGGTTTATCTCGCTGTTATAGTGATAATCAATCACCGCAAGCGACTTCACTATGCTGTCCTGATCGATATCAAAAGCCTTACATAGACTCTCGAGCGAATCATAATTATCACGGAGCTGAGTATTGATAAAACTCAAAAGCATAACCGGATCCTTTGGAATTACCATAAGAAAACCTTCTTTCGTAATTATTTTTTCAGCAACCTTTATGTTATATCAGTTACTGTTTAGTTAACCATTTTCTGGCCGGTAGAAATTATATATCCTGAAATCAATAAGGTCAATTTTCTTGTCTAAGCCTTGCCAAAATTATATAATATTTTTGTAACAGTTCAGCCGACCCTTGTTTAATGAAGAACAAAGTTAATTAGGTTTTTAGGACAATTCGGTACCGCTGGTTGACTTCTTTGCTGTTTTCTGTATTTGCAGTCAACATGATAAGTACTCATGTTTGACCTAATGTCCCATAATGCAATTTTAGGTCATATCAGAAAAAGGACTCGATTGACTCATTAACGTAAAAACTATGTTTAAGTCAATGATTC
>JAGAGL010000101.1:0-57068 GCA_017627595.1 Oribacterium sp.
ATAAAAATTACTATCGAAAAGATATTTATAGAATTTAAATAGAAATCTAAGAAACGAGGTACAAACCGAAGTACAATTAAGTAAGGGGACGTAATACCGAGTCTCAGGGTCAAGTTAATAATATAAATTTAAAAGCTGTCGCGACGCGGCAGCTTTTTTTATAGGATCTTTAAGGTTATGCAGGGGTCTCCGGTACATAGATTACAGAAATATTATTATCCCGAAGTACAAATTATCTGAGATAAAGATTATAGTTTTGCATATATATGTCGATAGAGCGCTTAAGTAAGTGATTAGCCTGGCAATATATCAACAAAACACAAGGATGCGGAAACAGAAGGAGTCAATATGCTGAAAACATTTAATGACCTTAGAATCAAGGCAAAATTCAGAGTAGTTCAGATCGTAATCATCGCTATATTTATTGTTTCGCTTGTCGTAGCATTCAATGCTTTTTTTCAGATGAGCAGTACTGCAACTATGATAACTACGGTAAATATACCTAATCTTATGGATGAGAATCTGGCGAGAAAAGATATTCAGGCGCTTCAAAAGAGGATGCTCATCGCCATCATTAATCCCAAAATGGATAATGTTAAGACTCAGAAGGAGTGGCTGGATGACAGATTCATAGTTATGCAGGGGTATGTAGATAACCTGAAAAGAAACGTCACCGATCAGTCTCTCGTGACTAATCTGGATCAGGATCTCAAGGGGGTAGTGGATGGTGCCAATGAGATTTTTGCATATCTGGAGGTTGGAAAGCTGAAGGAGGCAAAGGATTATTTCTTAAACGGTTACACGGACATAACCTGCGAAAAGCTTGCTAAGGATCTGGAACACATAGGGGATTATGCTGAGGACGTGGCAGACATGAATTCCAGGAGGATCGAGACGCTGAAGTTTACTTCCACCATTGTGCTCGTAGTTGTTTTAGCTATTGCGATCGCTCTCATATTGACCATATTCCAGTATCTGTCTTCCTATATGACAAAAGGAATCCATGAGATAAGCTCGGGACTTTTGACCATGGCAGACGGAGAATTTTCTTATCGCATATCTGACGAAAGGTTTGGAAAGGATGATCTGGGTGAAATGGTTAAGGAATATAATTCCATGGCGGAAGACACAGATGCGGTAATTCTGGACATTTGCAGGGTTCTGGAGGAGATGGGAAAAGGCAATTTTGCCTCGAAGGTGAGTGTTCCCGATAAATACAAGGGTGCTTACAAGAAGATCATTGAAGCCTTTGAAAGCATCCATGACAACCTGAAGGAAATATTCAGCAAGATGTCTGCCGTTGCATCCGAGGTGGAATCAAGATCTGCCCAAATTGCGAACGGCTCCATGTCCCTGGCCCAGGGAGCTACCGAGCAGGCTTCAACTATTCAGGAGCTTTCAGACAAGATGAGGGCCTTTGATGAGAATATCGCAAAGAGCGCTGCCAATGCCATTGAAGCTGAGGAATCCTCCATCACTGTTTCTCAGAAGATCAATAATGAAAATCAGCTGATGCAGGAGATGCTCAAGGCCATGAATGAAATTGAAGGCAATGCTCAAAAGATCAATGAGATCAACAAGGCTATCGATGACATAGCATTTCAGACAAATCTCCTGTCTCTCAATGCTTCTGTTGAGGCAGCAAGGGCAGGAAGCGCAGGAAAAGGTTTTGCAGTCGTTGCGGGTGAAGTGAGGAATCTCGCAGGCAAATCCCAGGATGCTGCCAATGAAACCTCGAAGCTCATTCAGGGAACTATCCTTTCCGTAAGAAACGGTGCGAAGATAGTGTCAGAGGCTGCACAGGCATTGCAGGATGTTATAGAAAATGCCAATAAGAGTCAGGAAATCGCTAAAGCTATTTCCCGTGAAATGCAGACAGAGGCAGAGGCTGTGAAAACCGTGTCAACAGGTCTTGAACAGATTTCCGAGGTTGTACAGCAAAATTCCGCTACATCCGAGGAAAGCAGTGCTTCCAGTCAGGAATTGAATGGTCAGGCAGCGGCCCTGAGAAAGATGGTCAGCAGTATATCATATTGACAGATATAGTTCATATTTATTAGCATGAATGTTTCCATGACGATAAAGGTATAAAGGGTTAACACTCATTAAATTCATTTTGAAACGGCAGTTAACGTATAAAAAGAGTGGCATATCCCGGTTTCGGGATATGCCACTCTTTCTCTTAAGAACGATGTGTATTTAGAAAGCCTTTATAGTATTTCTCCGGGCTAAGAGCTTTTTGCATAAGCGTTTTTATTGGTTAATTCCCGCCGTACTGTTTTGATTACCCGGAGGTAAGCGAAGGCGGTGAAGGCTCCGGCGGTGATCCAGGCTGCCGGGTCGCAGAATACTGCAAGAGGAAAGCTCATGGTGGACATGGCTATGACAGCCACCACAAGTCGTGCGAAAAACTCAACTACCCCACCCATCATGGGAAGGAAACCGTGGCCGCATCCCTGCATGGCATTTCGGAAAATAAAAATGAAGCTTAGAGGGATGTAGAAAACAGTTACTATATGAATATATGTTCTTGCCCATGGCATCATGAGGGAGATGGTATCAAGTGCTGCGGCAGCTCCCTGTGAGGCATCTTGAGAACCTGAGCTTGCGAAGAAAAGCGCCATGACAGGTCTCAAAAACAGATTGCAGGCAATGGCGGAAATGATGGAGTAGATTATCTCTATCACCACGGAAGCCTTTATTCCTTTGCTGATCCTGTTGCTGTCTCCGTAGCCGTAGTTTTGGCCGCAATAGGTGGCGATAGCCTGACCCATGGCTATCATTTCCTGGGTCATTATATTATGGAGCTTGTTTGCTGCGGTATAAGCTGCAACTGCGGTGGAACCGAAAAGGTTGATGGCCGACTGCATTATCATGGTGCCGGAGGCTGTGATGGCAAACTGGAGTGCCATGGGAATGCCTACTGCCATCTGGTGCTGGGTGTCTGTACGGTTTATTCTCCAGTCATTAAGCTCAGGCCAGAGAACATTAGCCTTGAAGCGAATGTAGAATAGACAAAGCAGCGCCGATAAGCCCTGAGAGATATTTGTGGCCCAGGCGGCACCGGCTACTCCCATTTTTCCTACTATAATAAACAGGAGATCCAGGACAACATTGATACATGCGCTGAAAACAAGGAAATAAAGGGGCACACGGCTGTTTCCTATGGCTCTTAAAAATGCGGAAAAGAGATTATAAAACACGCTTGCCACGGTCCCGAGACATATGATGGTTATGTAGGTCAGGGAATCCCGGAAAATGTTTGCAGGCGTGTTCATCAGGTGCAGGAGAGGATTCATAAGTGAAACCGAAAGCAGAGTTACTGTAAGAACGACTATAAGAGCCAGTAATATGCCGTTGGCCACGCTTCGTTTTACTCTTTTATAATTCTGGGCACCGAAGGCCTGGGCCGTAAGAACGGTGAAGCCGGTGCACAGTCCCTGGGAAAAGCCAAGAACCAGAAACATGATATTTCCGGTGGCACCCACGGCTGCCAGGGCATCCGAGCCTACGAAACGGCCTACTATGATGGTGTCTGCCATATTGTAAAGCTGCTGGAAGACATTACCTATAAAAAGCGGGATCATAAATTTAAGTATAATAGGAAATGGATTTCCTTTGGTCATATCTACTTCCATAAAAGCTCCTCCTTTATAAACTCATGTTTTCCGCCGGTTATCTCTGACATACAGATGCAGATCTAATCGGCTCCTTTAATGATTTATTTCCGGCTGTTATGTCTGATGTACAAATTGAGACATAAGCGGCATCTTTTTCAATAATGAATGAGCATTATAATCTTTCTTTGCCCAATTTCCAATAGTAATTTTGTATTTTTTGGAATCCCGCCGGGAACGAACTGTTATGAAATTGTAAAAAAGAAATTATATTCTTAAATTCTTGAATTCGCGAATATTTAACTAATGATGTATAATTAAATTGAATTTTTAGTAACGGAGTAATGCTTTGAGGAATTGGAAGTCGGACATTGAAGCTTTCTGCATCATTGCGGGATTTTATCTTTTTTTGCAAATGGTGCTGGGAATCGGCTGCCCTGTTAAATTTCTTACGGGGGTTTCCGATGCGGGCTGCGGTATGAGCAGAGCCTGGTTAAGCGTGCTGCATCTGGATTTCGCCGGGGCGTTTTACTATCATCCCCTGTGGATGCTTCCGGCGCCTGCGGTGTTTGTGATCCTTTTCAAAAAAAGGATTCCGGACAAGACATACAGGCTTCTGGTGATCTGTTTCGTGGCGGCATTTCTCATGGTTTACGGTTACAGGATGTTCTTCATGCCGGACCAGGATATAGTCGTTTTCAGACCCTGGGAAGGCTTAATATGGAGGAGCATCGAAACAATAGCTATAGTCATAAAAAGTCTTTTATGATGCATTGGGGGGGTAAATATGATTTGTAAAAAATGTGGATCACAGATAGAGGATGGTTTTAAATTCTGTCCGAATTGCGGAAATCCTATGGAGCAGTTTGCTGCGGCAGCTGGTGCGGAGGTTAATGCTTCTGCCGAAACAGCCGCGGAGACTTCGTCAGTCGTTTCGGATGATGCTAATGTTTCTGCTGAAACAGCAGGCACAGTGGCTGAGGAATCTGCAGAAACCGAGACCTATACGACATTCAATGAGGTTTCGGGTGAGACAGCCGAAGAGGCAGAGTTCGTACAGCAGCCGGAGAGCGTTTCGGAAACAAGTTCAGACACATCAACAGAGAGTGTTGTTGTGGGATCCTTCGGAGGAACTTCACAGGCGCAGGAAGATGCTGCGGAAAATCAGAATGTCTATGCCGCACAGCAGGCTCAGGAAAATGTAAATCAGACTCAGGGAACATTTAATGCTTCTTATAATCAGGGCGGCTTCGTTCAGGGAAGCTTTAACGGTGCACCGAACCAGGGAAGCTTTAATGCCAATCCAAACCAGGGAGGCATCGACGGTGCACCGAACCAGGGAAGCTTTAATGCCAATCCAAACCAGGCCGGCTTCAACGGTGTTCCGAATCAGGGAGGCTATAATGCTAATCCGAATCAGGGCGGATTCAATGGTGCACCAAATATGAATGCACCGGCACCTAAGTCAGGAATAAGCACGATCGGTCAGGTTTTCACCATTGTTGCCCTTGTGTTTATGTTCTTCCAGTGCTTCCGTGTTATAGGCAGTTTCTTCGGTATACTTGGATACCTTGCGGATGAGGGTGTCATTGGACTTTTATATGGAGCTATGAACTTCCTTATCAATGTCATCAAGCTCGGTGGTCTTGCGCTTTCCGCAGTAACTACATACCTTATTTGGAAAAAGTGGGATGACAGTAAGGCTGAACCTCTTATGGCAGGTGTTTTGACCGGCGGTGTACTTATTCTTGCAACAGTTGTACTTAGGGCGATCTTTACGTCACTTGTCAACTTTGCCGTTGGTTATGATATTGGAAGCCTTTTCTCAGGAGCATTCCTCAGCGTGATCTTCTCCGCTGCCATGATGGCTCTCGTTTACATGAAGATCACTGAAAAGCAGATCGATCCCATGGCCGGTCTCAAGAGTAATTTCGGAAATGGCATCAAGGAAGATCTGAAGACCGTAGGCGAGATGGCTGTTCAGGCAAAGAATGAGTTCCAGGCCGGAAAGAACACCGCTCAGTACACCGGTGCCAATGCTCCTGCCGGAAACGGCGTGAACCAGCAGTACGCCGGTGCAAATGCTCCTGCCGGAAACAGCGTGAATCAGCAGTACACCGGTGCAAACGGAAACATTAATCCGAATGGTCAGCCTTACGGTGGTCCGATAGGTCCTCTTTCAACGGACAGAAGCATTGTGGCTTACATTCTTCTCGGACTCATTACCTGCGGAATTTATGATCTTTACATGATTCACCTTATGATTCAGGATGTGAATGTAACCTGCGCGGGTGACGGAAAGGTGACAAAGGGTATCCTTGAGTATATTCTTTTTGGTATCCTTACCTGCGGAATCTATGATTATGTATGGCTGTATAACTTTGCCAACCGTATCCAGAGCAATGCTCCACGTTACGGCATGAGGTTTGAGGAGGGCGGTACTACAATCCTTCTCTGGTGGATTCTTGGAGCATGGCTTTGCGGCGTTGGTCCGTTCTATGCGATGCACCTTATCATCAAGAATACCAATGCGCTTAATGCGGCATACAACAACATGATTGCTCAGCAGCAGTCTAATCAGTAATACGTCAGAGCCGGAGGGCATCCCTTTATACACGGGTCGCTCGGTCGGAAAAATCAAAATCGAATCCCTAAGAGGCAGTGGGCATCCGTTTTAAAACGGATGCCCACTGTCTCTACGGGATTCGACTTTGATTTTTCTCTCCCTCACTCAACGTGTATAAAGGGATGACCTCCGGCTCTGACTTAGGCTTATTTATGCCGGAACAGGTGATGCGTTGTAGTGCTGATATAATCCTTATTGTTTGAGGAAATAAGCGATTGGTGGTGGAGTGTGTTATAATGCGAAGAGATGACAGAAGGAATGTTTGGCGGGTGGTTTGAATGGTTTTTGTTTTTGTGGCGTTGTATCCGGAGGCTAAGCCGGTGATCAAGAGGCTGGGGCTCAGGAAGAGGACTGACAGGACGAGGTTTCAGGAGTTTGTTTCTGAGGATTTGGAAGTTGTTCTTGCGATTACCGGTGTGGGACCGGTTGCGGCAGCGGCTGCCGTAGCGGCGGTTCTGACGGAATATGATGCGGGACAGGGGGATCAGCTTCTGTCCGTTGGTACGGCAGCTGCGCTTCGTGGAGAACATGGATCAGCTGGTACGGCGGCACTTCGTGGAGAACACGGAGCAGCTGGTACGGCGGCGCTTTATGGAGAACATGGATCAGCTGAAACGATGGAATCGTTATGTGGTGAAAAATCTTCATCGATAATTCTGACAGAATCGGGTCATGATTTCGGAATTTTTCTTTTGAACAAGCTTTTGGATCAGAATTCGGACAGGACTTTTTATCCGGATATGTTGATCAAATCTGACCTGATGGAGGCTTCGTGCATCACCGGAAGCACGGTGTTGTCTCGGAGGGCGGCGGCTTTCATGGCTGTGGCCGCAGAGGGGTATGACCTCTATGATATGGAGTCTGCGGCGGTTTATCAGGCGGGGAATTTATTTCTCGGACCTCATCAGATGAGTTTTATAAGAGTTGTATCTGACAGAGGAACTGAGGCTGAAGACAGGAAGAAAGTTGTTTCTGATGAAGGAATAGAGACTGAGGACCGGGGGCAAGTTGTGTCTAATGGCGGTATTAAGACCGGAAATCAAGTACGGGTTGTGTCAGATGTGGACACTGAAACTGAGGTTAAGATGGTTATGCCGAAAGCTGAAGTTTCTTATGTATCTGATATGGCTGCAAGGGTTAATGCTGTTATCAACAGTCATGTGGAGGAGATTTCGGATTATGTGGAAAAGCTGCTGGTCTTCTCTGAAAAAGAAAAGTGCCGGGGAGGAATTTCCTGCAAAATAAGCGAAGATCCTGTGGATAAGATCATCGAGGACGGACATTTTTCCAAGGTGATGCAGGATCAGCTGAGGCAATATGTAAGGTATGCGAGGCTTAGCGGCATAGACTGGGAAAATGCAGCTAAGGTGCTTTATGATGAAGGAGTGCTGCCGACCATAGATAAGCGTGGCGGTAAGAAGGCACTGGACAGGATAAAAAGCTGTATCATGAACTGAGTTTTGATCCTCTGAGTAAAAGAAGAGTCTTCACGGATTCATGGGGGCTCACCTACTGAACTGTTACAAGGAATATGATTGACGGGGAATGTGTTGTGGCAGAAACATTGACATATGGGAAAAGTGAAGACAGACCGGAACTGAACAGGCCTTTTTCACACATCTATGTGGAGGAAAAGGTATTTTTGAATGAAGGTTACCGGAAGAAGGCGGAGGAGATAATCTCGCATTTTCCGGAGGCGGTTGTGGTCCGGATAGGGCATTATAAGGATGTGTTTAACAGGCACAGGCAGAATTATGTCAGGCAGCATGAGGCGCAGGCGCTGATCCTTGCGGTGAAGCAGGGGACGCTGGTGTATCCCGGGGCTAAGGTCTGCCAGAGCATGGGAAATAAGCATTTTTACTATACTTCCTGTATGATGAACTGCCTTTTTGACTGCGAATACTGTTATCTTAAGGGCATGTACCCTTCCGGAAATATGGTGATCTTTCTGAATATCCGGGACATTTTTTCGGAGGTGGAAGCACTTCTTAAGGAGCATCCGGTTTATCTCTGTGTGTCCTATGATTCGGACTTGATGGCTATTGAAAGGCTTACTGGTTGTGTGAGTGAGTGGATAAATTTTACGAACCGGCATCCGGGGCTTACCATCGAAATCAGGACGAAAGCGGGAAATATTGACTTTGACAGCTTGGTCAAGTCTAATGATGCGGAGGCTATAAACGGTAGCAAAATGGATGATAAAGCTGATGCGGATGTCGGGCATACTGCCGGAACGATGTCTTTCTCTGATGCGGTATTGATGGGGGATTGTGGAGAGTGTGACAAGGCGATTCTCGGGGCGGCAATTGTGAGCCCCCGGAATATATTTGCATTTACTCTTTCGCCTGACTATGTGGTGAGGCATTATGAGCATAAAACAGGGAGTCCGGAGGGGCGGATCAGGAGTGTGAAAAAGGCGCTGGAGCTTGGTTTCACGGTACGGCTTTGCTTTGACCCCATGATCTTCTGTCCGGACTGGCGAAATGAATACGGAAGTGTGATGGATAAGGTATTTGCTGAAATTCCTGTGGAAAAGATATTTGATTTCAGTGTGGGAAGCTTCAGACTTTCGGAAGAGTATCTCAAGAATATGCGGCGCAATATGCCGGACAGTGCCGTGGTGCAATACCCTTATGAGAACGATCATGGAGTGTACCACTATAGTCAGAAGCTTACGGATGAAATGGAAACCTGGATGGTGGATAGGCTCAGGAAGAAGGTTCCTGAGGAAAAGATCTTCAGATGGAGTTCTGTAAATGAATAGGGATTCTATGCTTTTGGGCTTTGATATGAGATCACACACGGAATTGATTTTGGCCGGTGATTTGGTTTGGAGAAAAATGACGGTGAAAGGTATACACTATGAGCTGTGATGTTATGGAAAAGAAAACTGCAATAGTGACCGGAGCGTCCTCAGGGATAGGAAAGGCGATATCTGAACGCCTTGTCAGGATGGGTTATGAGGTGTATGGCATTGGACGGAATTTCGGATTGTTTCCCAGGGAAAATGTGGCAGGTGGCGTTTCGGATGATTCTAAAGTGAATTCGGTTGACGGGAGATGCTGCGGAGAAGACATTGGCTCCGAATTATGTGGTTACGGGTGTTTTCATCCTATAGTGTGTGACCTCAGAGATACGGGGAGGCTACCGGATATCCTTAGGAATATCATGAAGGAGGCGGACGGGAAGCTTTCGCTTTTGGTGAACAATGCCGGAGCTGCTTATTACGGACTTCATGAGGAACTGAATCCCGATAAGATCAGTGAAATGGTCAGGGTCAATCTGGAGGTTCCGATGATCCTGACGCAGCAGCTGCTCCGCACTCTTAAGGAGAATAAGGGTAATGTCATCAATATTTCTTCTGTCACTGCCATTTCAAGCAATCCCCACGGAGTTGCCTACGGTGCCACAAAGGCGGGACTCATGAATTTCAGCAGAAGCCTTTTTGATGAAGCGAGAAAATACGGCATCGGGGTGACTGCCATACTTCCGGATATGACGGATACGGCGCTTTACAGGAATGCGGACTTCGGAACGGATGACCATCCGGAGGCACATCTGGAGCCTTCAGATGTGGCGGATGCGGTGGAATATGCACTTTCGGTCCGGGAGGGGACCTGCGTTCCGGAGATAGTATTGAGACCACAGATACACAGGATTAAGAAGAAAAACAAAACCGGCTAAAGAAATCGTGGAAATTTAAAACATGATATGTGACTTACAGATGAATACGTAACTTACAGACGCATATGTAAACGTATCAAAGTAAAAAAGGCATCAAAAAAACCTAATAGCTGATATTCCGAAAATTCAATGCTTTAATAGGGCGTTATTACTTTTCATATCAAATCATGTGGTGTAAGCTCGTAGACATATAGAGCTGATCGAATCTGCATCTAATTTTCAGGTATTTAAATACAAAAATCAGCTTTAACAGAATAGAAATATTACTTGAAAAGGGAAGGCGTAAAACTATGGAGAATTGCAGGATCACAGTAGCAGGCATCGGAGCTGTGGGCGGACAGATCGCAGCCATGCTGGGAAGAAAATATGAAGATAACATCACATTGATCGCAAGAGGGAAGCATGCTGAGGCCCTCAGGGAAAAAGGCCTGATATTTAAGAGCGAGTTATACGGCGACAGCATTATGCATCCTGCGGCAGTGGTGGAACGTGGAGATGAGCTACCGGTGCAGGATTTTGTTTTTATATGCTGCAAGAACTATTCCATAGATCAGATCTGCGAGCAGGTACGTCCATGCATCGGACCTGACACCATAGTCATGCCTGTGATGAACGGAGTTGAGCCTGGAGACAGGATCAGGGAGAAATTCCCGGACGCCATCTGCATCGACTCCCTTATCTATACCATAACTTCAAAAGAGCCGGACTATTCCGTGAAGCAGTCCGGAAAGTATACCCATATTTTTATCGGGTCGAAATTGAGGGACGAACGCCACGTTGAGGCCTCCAAAAGGGTTTATGAGCTTTTCAAAAGTGTGAGCTTTGACGTAAGATACACTGACGATATCATGTCGGAGGTATGGCAGAAGTTTATCCTAAACTGCGGTTTCAATGTCATGACCTCCAGGTATCAGACCACCTCCGGAAAAATCCGTGAAAACGAAGAGTGGTGCAATGACCTTGCGGAACTCATGAAGGAAGCCGAAGCAGTCGGCCGGGCAGAAGGCGTAAACATCCCGGAAGGTACAGCTGCTTCAAAATATGATTACTGCATGGAGAAACAGCCTTACGACGCCACCTCCTCCATGAGAAGAGATGTAGACGCCAAAAGGCCAACAGAGCTTGATGCCTTCCTCGGTGCAGTAATCCGAAAAGCCGACAGGTTCGGAATCGATGTGCCATACGCCAAAAGATATCACAAGGAACTTTCCGAAATCATAAAGGCATATGGCGGCAATATTTGAGCATTAAGGGCTCCGGTCTGCAGACCGGAGCTTTTTGATATATAAAATGTTCCTATACGTACTTGCTAAACTGCTTTCCGACCTATTTTCAACTGACACCGAAACCATAGGGATAACCTATATATATTATAGTTAAAACGTTAAAGGGAAATCAGACACGAATGTACATGTCTCATATTCCCACAGTTTATGAAAATAAAATATTTCTTAAATAATCCGCGAAAAACCCTTGATTTTATGTTTAAGTGCCATTATCATATAACCATAACTTAAAGCGTTTTGCAGATACATAACCTTTTAAGACCAAAAAACGTCTCAAAAAACTGATGTTGTGTCCTTAAATATGTCTTTAAATATCGTATCTGCCCACGATTTTCTTTTTAATCGTGGGAGCCGCGCGGCTTTGAATGGCTAAGAGGAATCTGTGAAGATTCTTTCATTGAAGCAGTGACGGACGATCCGGGATGCAGGGGACAGAAGCTTAAAGGTTATAGAATCTACAGAACCAATCATAAAAATGACGGAGGGGGACTTAATATGAACGACAACAAAAACGTTTCCATGGCTGTGGCTGCTGAGCTCGACGCAGATTCAAAGGCATTTGCAGGTGCAGATGTAAAGGCAAAAAAGAGCAGCGGAGCACTTCTCGGTGCAGCATTCCTGATGGCCACCAGTGCTATCGGACCCGGATTCCTGACACAGACTTCATCCTTTACGGGACAGCATCAGGCAAGCTTCGGATTCGTTATCCTGGCATCGGTTGTACTTGCGGCTATCGCACAGCTCAACATCTGGCGCGTGCTTTGTGCAACCGGCTTAAGAGGACAGGATATCGCCAATAAGGTCCTTCCGGGTCTCGGATATTTCTTGTCAGGACTTATCGTTCTGGGAGGTCTGGTTTTCAACATCGGTAATGTCGGCGGCGGAGCACTTGGATTCAACACACTTCTCGGAATTCCCACAACAGTGGGCTACGTACTGACAGGTGCCATCGCCATCGGAGTATTCCTTTCCAAGAATGCCAAGGGTGTTATGGATACACTGGTTAAGATCCTGGGCGGCGTTATGATCGCAGTTATCTTCATTGTCATCCTGATCGTAAAGCCACCTGTAGGTGATGCGGTTGTCAATACTTTCGTACCTTCAACAGGCTACGCACCGCTTTTCCCTGCGATCCTTACACTTCTCGGCGGAACAGTCGGAGGATATATCACCTTCTCAGGTGCACACAGACTTATCGATGCAGGCATGACAGGTAAGGATAAGCTCGCAGAGGTTACAAAGAGCTCAGTTACAGGTATCTTCATTGCAGCACTTGTGAGAGTATTTCTTTTCCTTGCAGTTCTCGGTGTAGTGGTAAACGGAGCAACACTTGACAGCGGAAACCCTGCGGCAGATGCATTCCGCCAGGGAGCAGGTCAGTTAGGATATCGTTTCGCGGGACTGGTTCTTCTCTGCGCAGCGGTTACATCGGTTATCGGTGCAGCTTATACATCAGTATCTTTCCTTAAGACCTTCAACAAGGGAATTTCAGATCACGAGAATTTATGGGTTATAGGATTCATCGCAGTTTCAACACTGGTAATGATCATCTCCGGTTCACCGGCGGCTCTCCTTATCATAGCAGGTGCCGTTAACGGACTTATCCTTCCTATATCTCTCGGAATCTCACTGGTAGCTTCCCAGAAGAAGTCCATCATGGGCGCTGATTACAAGCATCCTAAGGCTCTCCTGGTTCTCGGGGTACTGGTAGTTATCATTTCGGCTTATGTAGGTATCACAGCACTCGGAAACTTCAGCAAGCTGTTTGCATGATCATTTAATTATTAAACGTGTTTAAGAGTAAACGCTCATGTGGCTTACCCACATGAGCATTACTTATATTATTAGGTATAGGAGCATTTATGCAGAACATCAAAATAGTGCCGGAGGGAGATGCCTCGCTGCTTATACAGTTCGAGCAGGTCATAAGTCCGGAGGTTAATCAGAAAATCGCTGCGGCTGCAAAGCTCATCAGGGCACAGCAGATTTCCGGTATCATTGACATGATACCCACCTACTGTTCTCTTCTTATCAATTACAATCCTCTGGTAATAAGCTATGAGGCTCTCTTTAAGAGAGTGGAGTCTATAGTCCGCATGGAATCTCATTCGGAGGCAGGAAAAAAGAAGGTCTGGGAAATCCCGGTGGTTTACGGCGGGGCCTATGGCCCTGACCTCAGTGCCATTGCGGAGCATGCGGGAATAAGTGAGGAGGAAGTCATTAAGATCCACAGCAGTAAGGATTACCTTATATATATGTTGGGATTTTTGCCGGGTTTTACCTATCTTGGGGGTCTGGATGAAAAGATACATACACCGAGACTTGCGTCACCGAGAGTCAGGATACCGGCCGGCTCTGTAGGCATCGGCGGATCCCAGACGGGAATTTATCCTATGGACTCTCCCGGAGGATGGCAGCTCATGGGTATGACACCTGTGAAGACCTACGATCCGGACAGAGAAACACCGATTCTGGTGGAAGCCGGCGATTACATAAGATTTGTGCCTGTAACGGAAGAAAAGTACCTTGAGATCAAAGCGGCCGTGGAGGCAGGTACCTACGAAGTCACAGTGCATGAAGGGGAGGACTAAATGGGATTCAGAGTTTTAAAGGGAGGACTGCTTACAACGGTTCAGGACTTCGGAAGATATGGATACCAGAGCCAGGGCTTCAATGTAAGCGGCGTTATGGATCCGCGTTCCTTCAGGATCGCAAATCTTCTTTTGGACAATCCTGAAAATGAGGCAGTTCTCGAATGTACACTTATCGGTCCGACCCTGGAGTTTACGTCAGACCAGATCATAGCGATTACAGGCGGAGATTTTCGTCCTGAGCTTAATGATGACCCCGTGCCCATGTACACCGCCATCTATGTTAAGAAGGGCGATGTGCTGAAGGTGGGCTCCGCAAGAACCGGAAGAACCTGCTATATAGCGTTTTCAAATTACCTTCAGGTTCCCGTGGTCATGGGTTCCAGAAGTACGAATCTAAAGTGCGGTATCGGTGGTTTCAAGGGAAGAAAGTTAAGGGACGGAGACTACATTTCCACCAGAATCAAGAGAAGAAAGTATCTCCCGTATTTCCTTTCGAGAACTCTGCCGCTTCATGAGTTTGATGATAATGCTGTCACCGTAAGGGTTGTGATGGGACCCCAGGCGGAGGCATTCTCGGCGAAGGGACTGGACACTTTTTTGAACAGCGAATTCACCATTTCAAGTAATTTTGACAGAATGGGCGTGAGACTGGACGGACCTTTTGTGGAAAGCAAGGCGGGCTCAGACATTATCTCTGACGGTATAGCCCTCGGAGCCATCCAGGTGCCGGCTCACGGAAAGCCCATCATACTGCTGGCGGATCATCAGACTGCCGGGGGGTATGCGAAGATCGGAACCGTTGCAACCGTGGATCTTCCGAAGGTGGCGCAGAGACGTATAGATGACAAGATAAGGTTTCAGCAGATATCGGTTGAGGAGGCCCAGCATCTTCTGAAGGTGCAGGAGCATGAGTATCAGGAGTTCAGAAACCGCATCCATAAGCCTTGCAAGGAGGTTCTGGAGGTGAGGCTCACTGCCAAGAGACTGGAGAGGCTGTTTGAAGAGTGAGATTCCTGAATCATCTGTTCGATCCGGCATGGTTAAGAGATTTTGCGCCGGCGGAGAGTATTGTGATCAGACAGGAATCAGTAGATAGTGGAACGAATGGAAGGGGATACCTATGATTGATTTAGAGAAGATAGAGGGATTGGTAAAGATACTGGAGGGCTCAACTCTCGATACCATTTCCATAAAGGACGGGGATTTCAAGATCTCCATGAGTAAGACAGGAATCAAAGACTGCGGCGCTGCACAGCCGATGCTGTATCAGGGCGCAGCGGGAACGCCGGTTATGGTTTCCGGTAATGCAGCAGGCAGCCCGGCATTTTCGGCAGGAGGGCAGACAGCAGCTCTCGGAGCAGTGGATGATGAGACGGAGGTAAACATTACCTCTCCTATAGTAGGAACCTTTTACTCCGCGGCAGGACCCGAGATCCCGGCCTATGTTAAGGTTGGAGACAAGGTTAAAGCAGGAGAGACAGTCTGCATAGTTGAAGCCATGAAGATGATGAATGAAATCACCGCAGACTATGACTGCGAGATCGAGGCAGTGCTGGTTTCCAATGAGCAGAAGGTTGAGTACGGACAGCCGCTTTTCAGAGTTAAGAAGATCTGATCCGGCGGTGGTCCGGAGAACAGTCGATACTTTCATCACTGTTTGTGCCGCCCGAAAAGGTGGCGGAATGGAGATATAGATGTTTAAAAGAGTTTTGATCGCGAACCGCGGCGAGATTGCTGTGCGGGTCATCAGAGCGCTCCGGGACATGGGCATTGCTTCTGTTGCGGTGTACTCAAAGGAAGATAAAAATGCGCTTCATGTGCGTCTGGCGGATATGAGGGTGTGTATCGGTGAGGGACCTGCAAGGGATTCCTATTTGAACATTGACGCCATCATTTCTGCCGCGATAAACATGGAGTGCGAGGCGATACATCCGGGTTACGGTTTTCTGTCCGAGAACAGCGAGTTTGCGAGGAAGTGCGCGGAAAACAACATTGTATTTATCGGGCCTGATGCGGACATCATTGATAAAATGGGAAACAAATCCGCTGCCAGAAAAATGATGATGGCGGCAGGGGTGCCGGTGGTGCCGGGAACTAAGGAACCGGTTTTTGATGCGGCACTTGCCATGAAGGAAGCGGAGAAGATAGGATTCCCGGTGATGATAAAGGCAAGCTCCGGCGGCGGAGGAAGAGGAATGCGTGAATGCTTCGCGCCCGAGGATTTCGAGGATGCCTTCAACACCGCCCAGCGTGAGTCCGCCAATGCCTTCGGCGATGATACCATGTATATCGAGAAGCTGGTGGTTCATCCGCGTCACGTTGAGGTCCAGCTCATAGGGGATAGGTTCGGTAATGTTGTGACCCTGGGGGAACGCGACTGTTCGGTGCAGCGTAATCACCAGAAGCTTATAGAGGAGTCGCCGTCGCCTGCCATCAGCGATGAGACCAGGGAACGGATGTACCGGGATGCGGCTCTGGCTGCAAAGACTGTTGACTACAACAGTGCCGGTACCATTGAGTTCATCGTGGATCAGAGCGGGGAGTACTATTTCATGGAGATGAATACCCGTATCCAGGTTGAACACGGGGTTACGGAAATGGAAACCGGAACTGATCTTTTGGTGGAGCAGATAAGAGTAGCAGCCGGGGAGAAGCTTAGCTTCAGTCAGGAGGACATCGTGCTCAAGGGTCATACCATAGAGTGCCGTGTCAATGCCGAGATCCCCGAGAAGCATTTCATGCCGAGCCCGGGAAAGATCACGAATCTGCTGCTTCCAGGAGGAAACGGCGTCAGAGTGGATAGCGCTGTCTATACAGGCTATACCATACCTTCGGAATATGACTCCATGATCGCAAAGATCATAGTTCATGCTCCCGACAGAGCTTCTGCTATAATGAAGATGAAGGCGGCACTTGATGAGACCCTCATCATGGGGGTTGATACGAATCTTGATTTCCAGTACAAGATCATGAACAATCCCACCTTCTGTGAAGGAAAGGCAGACACGGGTTTTATAGAACTGTTTGTAAAAGGCGGCAGATGACTCCCGGCCCGAAATGAACCTGGGGGACGGGGTTAGTGGTCCATGGTCCGAAAATCGGATTCCGGGTGGACCCGGGGGACGGAGTCAGTGGTCCATGTGTCGGATGAAACAATAGTGGAGGAGAGATAAAGATGCGGGTAGATTTAAACAGTGATTTAGGAGAGAGCTTCGGGCGCTATACATTGGGGATGGACAGCGAGATAATCCCGCTTATAACAAGTGCCAATGTTGCCTGCGGATTTCATGCTTCGGATCCTACGGTTATGCATAAAACTATAGAGGCGGCAAAGGCTGCCGGTATCAGGGTGGGAGCACATCCGGGATACCCTGACCTCATGGGCTTCGGACGCCGCAACATGGTGGTTTCCGATGATGAAGCTTATGATTACACTCTTTACCAGATAGGCGCACTGGATGCTTTTCTGAAGGCACAGGGGATGAAGCTTCAGCATGTAAAGCCCCATGGTGCATTTTACAATATGGCGGCAAAGGATCCTGCAATGTCAGAGGCGATCTGTAAGGCCATAAAGGACTATGATCCGGAGCTTATAGTTATGGCCATTCCTTCAGGAGAGCTCTATAAGGCTGCAAAGGCCATGGGACTCCGAGCCGCGGCAGAGGTATTTGCCGACAGGGCTTATGAAGAGGACGGAACTCTCGTTAACCGTAAAAAGCCCGGGGCAATGATAACGGACGAGAACGAGGCATTGAACCGCGTGATCCGCATGGTGAAGGAGCAGAAGGTAACCGCCATAACCGGAAAGGACATAGATATTACGGTGGATTCCATCTGTGTACACGGAGACGGGGTGAAGGCTCTGGAATTTGTCCGGAAGCTCCGTGAAGGACTTACAAAAGATGGCATAGAGATAAAGCCTCTGGCAGAGTTCCTTTGATAATGATCCGGTTACCCAAAGAGGATTTCAAACTCCGGAATAAGCTGAAAGCATATAAAAATCCACGTTAGCCGGGAAGGCTTTGAAACCGGTGTAAATCAGCAAAATAATAGGAAATAAAACTCAGAACACCTGTCGGAAACAGTCTTCCGGCGGGTGTTAATTGTTTTTTTATAAGTACGAAAGAAGTTTTGCTGTTAAAAAGGATAAAGTTTTTTGATTTTCTGCCGATACAATATTTAGCGAAGAAAAATTGCGGATACCCAAAGGGATGTGGGTGGTAAGTAATCTTTGCAAAGGCTCTTAGGATGAGAGCGGATATAATTAAGGATGATTATGTTGTCTGCAAAGGATTGCAGCAGATTATAGGAGAAATCAAGGATGATTGATATATATTTACATGTGCACCCTATAACTTTCGAGGATTGTGGAGTTTTGGGTGGAAGAACTGCATTTCAGGAAGGTATCGAGATTCACAGCAAGAACGGAAAGCCTTCTTCGGATTTTATTGAGGACGTTCTCAGGGTTCTTGTCAGGAAGTCAAGACACGGGAAGCTGGTATATCCATTCAAAAGAATCGCAGTCTGCTTCATAGATTTTAACGGCGCCGTCAGCATCGCTTATACAGGCGATAATGATATAGAGAACAACACTTATTCTTATATATCCAATGACGGAAATACCGGTAAGGTTTTCTATTATTATGATATCGGTCAGATTTTCCGGCAGAGAAGCATACAGCTCTACGCAATCTTCCAGCAGCAGGAGGATGATACTTACAGAGTTGTAGGAAATAAGATTCATAATGAAAGATTTTATGTAGATGCTCCGGACAGGGAAGAGGCATTTGTTTCCCGTGAATTAAAGGGATTCAATGAAGGTTTTTCCGGCGGTAAGGATCCGTTCTTTTCCGGCACTTATAACAAGCCTTCATCAGGTGATTTCAATCCGGGCTTCGGACAGGCTTCACGGGATAATGTTTCCGCCGAGACAAGGACGGGCACCCCGGTGATAGAGCCTGAGGGCGAAACATTGGACGACAGTGAAGTTCAGGTAAAGGGAAATGACCGGAGAGAGGTGTGCGGTTACATTTATGATGTACTGAGATGCCTTGATCTTCGCGGCTACTGCCGAACCAGAGTGGTTGAAGCTTCGGATTTCCGAAACTATATCAAGTACGATATGGGGCAGGATTTCTATATCGAGGCTTATGATAATTTAAATACTGATTCCCGGGAGTACTGGGTTGGCAGAGAATATACAAGAGACAAGATGCTCCTGGATTGTTTTTCACTCGATGATCCTGAAAAGGATGAGGTTATAGACGCAGACTGGAAGATCATGATCGATGACAGGCTTGCGGAGATTTTGTGCAATCTTACGGATAAGAATGAATATCTGCTTATCGACAATGATTATCGTCTCAGGATGTATGGCTTAAATCTTGTGAAGTAGTCAGTTTGAGAATTGTCTGACCCTGTTATTGAAGGGGGGGTAAGTGATGAAGGGGATTCCATTATACGTTGTTGATAAGGTGGGAGAAAATAAAAATAATAAGAATAACCCCTTCGGCTGGAGCCAGTAGTAACAGTCCGGCCGGGACTTGAGCAGATCAGACCCGGAGGGCATCCATTTGAATATGAGTCACAACTCAGCTCAAAGTATTCAAATGGATGCTCTCCGTTTTTTTATTGCCATGGCAAGGCTGGACTTTTACAGTAAGTTATAAAAATTAACGGATCAAAAATTATATAAGGTCTGTCCCGGATCAAAAATTAAATTGACTTCTGTATGTAATGAATTTAATATTAGCTGATGATGGTTAAAGATTTTTAGCTAAAATTATTTAGTGATTATATCGGAAGGAGATGTTATGGCTTTGTTGTCTATACATGGAAGAGAGTTGAAGATCCCGCTTATCCAGGGAGGAATGGGAGTTGGCGTTTCTCTGGAGAGGCTGGCGGGAGCTGTAGCAAAGTGCGGAGGCATCGGCTGCATCAGTACTGCGGATTGCGGATACAGGGAAGAGGATTTCCTGAAAAAGCCGGAGGAGGCAAACCTTCGGGCACTTAAGAAGGAGATTCAAAAGGCTAAGGAGATTTCTCAGGGGCTTGGCCTTGTGGCCATTAATGCCATGGTAGCAACACAGCAGTATGCGTCTGCTGTAAAGACGGCGGTTGAGAGCGGTATTGACGCGGTTATTTCCGGAGCGGGACTTCCTCTTGATCTTCCGGAGTTTGTTCCTGAGGGAAAGGCTCTTATCGCTCCTATCGTTTCAAGCGACAGAGCATTCAAGGTTATCGCAAAGTCCTGGGAGAGAAATTACCACAGATTTCCTGATTTTATAGTACTTGAGGGACCTAAGGCGGGAGGTCATCTCGGATTTAAGGAGAAGGAGCTTCTGGAGGGCGCCTGTCAGTCGGTGACAGAGATCCTCAAAAAGCTTGTTGAGGCAGTTAAGCCTTACGAGGAAGCTATAGGAAGAAGAATTCCCATTTTTGCTGCGGGAGGCATATGGGATAAGGCTGATATAGAGGAAGTACAGGATCTTGGAGCAGCCGGCGTTCAGATGGCCACAAGGTTTATCGCCACTGAGGAATGCGATGCTTCCCAGGCTTATAAGGATACTTTGATTAATGCTGACCCCGAGGAGGTTCGCATTATCCACAGTCCTGTGGGAATGCCGGGAAGAGCAGTTGCGACTCCGCTTATAAAGCGTCTGGAGTCCATCGGAAGAATTCCGCCCACTCATTGTTCGAGATGCATCAAGACCTGTAATCCGAGCCAGGTGCCTTACTGTATCACAAAGGCACTCATTGAAGCCGTTAAGGGTAACTATGAGGAAGGTCTTTTCTTCACAGGTTCCAATGTCGGAAAGCTGACAGGCATGACTACTGTTCCGGAGCTTGTAAAGGAGCTCGGTTTCTGAGAATTTTAGTGGATTGTAACAGTTCACCTGCTGAGCTATTAAAGTAGATTTATAAACTTTTTGTTAACAAGGGCATGATGGATTGACACCGGTTTGCGCCGGTGTTATTCTTTTCTAAATCATTAGCACTCAATTTAATTGGTTGCTAACAGAGATTCGGATAAAGCCTGCATCTTTGAAATTCGGGCTATCCGGATAATACTATATGCCGATGTTCACGGAGTAAGATACCGGTGGGCTGAGGCTGACAGGAAGGTGTTATTTATGAAAGTATTGCCACTTTATAATGTTCTGGTTTTACCGAATTCAAATATTTATTTTCAGACTCAGGCTTTTCGTGCCATTGCCGGTAACAATGTTTATCAGGGGGATGATGTCACACTCCTTATCATGAAGGAGCAGCAGACCCGGGAAGAGATTACTGAGGACAGTTTTTATCCCATCGGCGTTGAGGGTAAGATCGAGGAGATCAGCGGAGAAGGTTATGTCATCATTAAAACGGGAAGACGTATCAATGTTGATGAAATTGCCATCAATGAACAGCATGAGATCTTCGTCGAGACTTCGGTACGCGAGGATATAAAGGATCTGAACATTAACGAAGCAAGACAGAAGCTTTACGAGATAAAGGCGGATCTGAAGGAGCTTTTGTCCAGATTCCGCTGGGGCTCCATCATGGAGAATTATATCGATCAGTATACTTCCATAGAAGAGGCGGCTTCGGTCCTCAGCTCCTGGATTTCCATCACAAATGAGGAACGCTATGCGGTTCTTGCCATGGATTCCGAAAAGGAAAGATTTGAGGCTCTGGAGAAGATCATTTATGAGTATGCGGAGGTGACAAAGGTTACCACGGATGCCCACACTGCCCAGCAGCAGGATTATCAGAAGCTTTACAAGGAGAATGCCCTTAAGAAGCAGATCGATTATCTCCAGAAGGAGCTGGATGAAATGCATCCGGAGCAGGTGTCCGAGGTTCGCAAGTTTGAGCTTAAGATACAGGAATCCGAGATGAATGAGGAAGCCAGACGTGAGGCTACGAAGGTTCTCAACAGGCTGAAAAACGACGGCGAGCATTCCTCTGAGTCGGGAATGCTTTACGATTATCTTGATTTCGTTACGGGTCTCTCCTGGAAAAAGGAGCAGCCTGAGCTCATCGACCTTGATGAAGCGGAGAAGATCCTCAGTGAAGAGCACTTCGGCATGAAGAAGGTAAAGGAAAGGATCATTCAGCAGATCGCGGTAATGAACCTTAAGAGAAAGCAGTCAGGTTCCATCATTGTGTTTGTGGGTGCGCCGGGTACAGGTAAGACTTCCATCGGAAAGTCCATTGCGAAGGCTCTCCACAGAAAGTATGTGAGGGTATCTCTCGGAGGCGTTAAGGATGAGGCCGACATCAGAGGCCACAGACGTACTTACATCGGCGCCATGCCGGGACGTATCATGGACGGAATCAGCAAGGCAGGGGTTTCAAACCCTGTCATGGTGCTTGACGAGATCGATAAGCTTTCAAGCTCCTACAACGGAGATCCCGCAAGTGCACTTTTGGAGGTGCTGGATCCGGAGCAGAATCATACCTTTACAGATCATTATATGAATGTTCCTTATGATCTCAGCGATGTGCTTTTTATCTGTACGGCCAACACTCTGGACACTATTCCGGCTCCGCTTCTTAATCGTATGGAGGTTATCCAGTTCCAGGGCTACACACCCCTTGAGAAATTCCAGATCGCGGAGAAGCACTTGCTCCCGAAAGCCCTGTCGGCAGTGGGACTTCAGAAGGGCGATGTAAAGGTTACGGATGAGGCCATGGAGACCATCATTTCCGATTATACCCGTGAGGGCGGTGTCAGAGGATTAAAGAAGAGGCTGGATACTTTGTGCCGTATAGCTGCGGTGAAGTTCGTGAGAGAGAACGGGGTTCCGGAGGCTGATGCTTCCGAAGAGGAGACAGCGGTTAAAAATGAAGGAGCCGAGGGCGAGCCTAAAATAATTGTTACGAAGGGCGAACTGAGAGAATATCTCGACATGCACGCCCTGACCCACAACAAGGTAAAGGACGAGGCGAAGCCGGGAGTAGTCACAGGTCTTGCCTGGACCCAGGTGGGCGGCGAGATCCTCTACATCGAGACGCTGTTCACAAAGGGTGAAGGAAAGCTCAATGTTACGGGACAGCTTGGAGATGTGATGAAGGAGTCGGTTCAGATAGCATTGTCGGTGGTTAAGGCGAGATTCCCTGAGCTTGCTTCGAAGTTCAAGGAGAACGATCTGCACATTCACGTGCCGGATGGCTCAACTCCGAAGGATGGACCTTCTGCGGGTATCACCATGACGACAGCCCTGGCATCTCTTGTTACAGGACATCCGGTTTCCCCACATATCGGTATGACCGGCGAGATTTCTCTTGAAGGCACAGTCAATGCCATCGGCGGACTTCCGGAGAAGCTTATGGCGGCAGAGCGTGCCGGAGTCACCAGGGTATTTATCCCTAAGGATAATGTGGAAGATCTGAGAGACGTGGCGCCCGAGGTTAAGGACAAGCTGGAGATCGTCCCTGTTGAATATGTAGAGGACGTGCTCAAGGCTGTGGGAATCATGACAGAATAATAGCTTCCGGGCTTGACTCACTCTGAAAATTTTGTGTTTTGAGTCATATAGGCATCGAGAATGAATGATTTATTATGATAAATATTAATATGAAGTCAATCTGTTAAACATCTAAACGATTTATTTGGTTGAAGTGGTTCAAGATTATTTAATTCATTTTATTGTAAGACTGTTTTAGAATATGCAGGCTTGTATTAGACTGGTGGTGTAATTAGAATAAGAATAAAGATTGATGAAACAGCTTGAATAATACGAGGTTAAATGAGAGATATGATTAATAATATTATTTCAAGAATACGGAAGGCTGCAAAGCTTGCCGCATTGGTGCTGGCGGCAGTGATGGTGATGGGATGTTCTGTTACGTCTCTGGCGGCAACGAAGGTTGCATGTATAGGAGATTCTCTCACCAGGGGTTATCTTCTTCAGAATCCGGAGGAGTCGTATCCTTCACAGCTTCAAAAGCTTCTGGGAGAGGATTATGAGGTGAAGAATTTCGGATATACTGCGTCTTATGTTATTGATGACGGGGCGCTTGAGTATATCGATACGCCGATATATCCTGAGAGTGTGGCTTATGATGGAGACATTCTCATATTTATGTTTGGTGCCAATGACATCCGTGCTTATGACTGGACACCTAAGTATTTTGAAAACCAGTATGCAAAGGTTGTTAATACTTATACCAGAAGCAACAAGCAGCACAAGATTTTTTTTGTTATCCCGCCTGAGTCAAGGGATGAATATTTCAGCCTTCAGAGAAATGCCGTAGAACCTACACTCAAGGTTGCCGCAAGGTTTGGCGCAACTGTCATCGACAGCTATAATCTTGCCATCGGTCATCCGGAGTACTATATGGAAGATAAGGTTCATATGACCGGAGCTTTCTATGAAAAGCTGGCACAGCTTGCAGCAGCTTCTGTTAAGGGCGAGATTACAGGAAAGACAATTCATGGTGCCGAGTATATCTATGCACCGGAAGAGACCGTGCCATCCGAGGTTACGCAGGAGAACAACGTACTTTATGCAGCTGCACAGGCGGCGAAAGCGCAAAGGGATGAGGCCAACAAGCCATACCTTGAGAAGCTCCTGGCAGAGCATCCGGATTATGAAACAACAGGACTTTATAATTAATGTGAAATGAGAACGGGAGCGGAGAAATCCGCTCCCGTTTATATGTCAAACAAATACATATACTTTCTCATCTGCTCATAAATGATGGTTTCCACGCGTTTCTTTACATTTTCAGGATAAAATGTTTCCTCGTTTAGAATACGTCTTACGTCATTTTTGGTAAATGAAAATTTAAGTTTGTCCCCCCAAAGATTAGAGACAACCTCCATCTGTTCGTCAAAACTCTGAGATATTGTTTTTGAATGAACGGAAGGAATCAAATTGTAAATATTTTCTTCCATGGGATAATCGATGCTCGTATCTGATAGCAATGCTGCACCCTGATCAAAAATTGGACACAGATGATATTGCCTCGTGTTATCCAGGATAACAGCTATATTATGAAGATGTCGATCCTCATTCAAAAAGAAACCATCTATGGTCAGTAACTTACAGAGATAATCACTGAATTCTGTAATTCCTGTAAGCTTCTCCACTGTATCAACCAAAAATCTTGCCCGGCCCTCGACTGAATGAAGATGAAAAATTTCTTGATAAAAGCTGGAACCGTACTGTTTTCTATACAAACGTTCCAGAGTGATTAGCTGACTGGAGCCCATCAAAAAATCCTTGCTTTTACATCCGAGATAATCTTTGTTCTTATAATGTATCTGTTCTGTTTCGTACAGGACATATTCATTGACAGTTAGATTGCTCATGGTCATTAATCTGGATACCACATATTCCGAAAGACCTTCATAACCTGTGTAGTCAGCTTTGTACCATACATCATCCTGATTCCATTTAAGCTGATTTCCTTTAGAGGATTGACGGTCGGCTATATATAGATTTTTGGAATAAAGTTCAATCATTCTCTTTCCCTCTTAATTACATCCAGCCAGAAATAGTCCTCTGCCATCCGACCTTGTGTTTTTTCAATTATCAGCATTGGATCATAAAATGGAAGTTCCATGGCTTCTAACTGAATTTTCATTTTATCCCGGGTTCTGGGAAAGCATCTTTCCTCCAAAAAGGCCAGATAGTCCTGATAGGAAGGTTCTGTAATTACACCGAAGGCTTTAAACTGGTTGTCATTTGTATAATTTCTTATCTTCACCGTCTCATCACGGTCGTCAACATCAATCAGCGTGCAAAGATCATTTTTATACATGTATAAAATACGTAGTGGTGTTGTTTGAGGCGGTATGGAATAATGTTTTGGAATACTGGTATCTTCGGTGATCAGCCGTAAAAGAACTACTATAGGTCCGGTTACATTGACTTTTCCGCTTTCCCAATGTTCAACAGTTTTGCGGGAAACATTACAGAAATCAGCAAATTCCTGCTGAGTCATTTTCACCATTTTTCTTACAGATTTGATCTCATCTCCGGTCATTTCCGATGCAAAAGCATACTTAGTCGCACTCAATGCAAAATCCTCCCAAATAAAAATAACGTAAGAACATATATTTCCGAGAGATTATAATGTGAAATTCTATAATCCAAATATACCCTAAAATTTAGGGTTTTTCAAATGGTTTAGAATATTTTTCAGCTTCTGTTTTCCTGAGTGAAACAAATAATCCGAGAAGATTTGCTTTAAAAAATACATCAAATAATGTAAAATTTATATATAAAATTACATTATATTATGATTATATTAAAGGTATTTAACAGAAAGGCCGTTGTACGAAAGATGCAGGAGGTTATATGTATCGAAAAGTAAAGGAAAAACTGAATCAGTGGAAGCAAAATCCCTACAGAAAACCACTTATCCTGCAAGGACCGCGTCAGGTTGGGAAAACTTATCTTGCACTGGAATTTGGACGGGAAGAATATGAAAATGTAGCATATTTCAATTTTCAGACTGATGGACGGCTGATGGAAACATTTGAGGAAAATATACAGCCATCATATCTTTTGCCTATATTGTCCAGAATCAGCAAGACCAGCATAATAAAAGAAAAAACATTGATCATTTTTGATGAGGTACAGCTTTCGGAAAAGGCCCTTGCCTCACTTAAGTACTTCTGCGAAGAGGCACCGGAGTATCATGTACTTGCGGCGGGAAGTCTTCTTGGAGTGGCTGTTAATCGTGAGCAGTTTTCATTTCCTGTTGGTAAAGTTGATATGATTGATATGTATCCGATGGATTTTGAAGAGTATCTTCTCGCAAAAGGAGAGGAAGAGCTGAGAAACAGGATCAGGTCATCTTTTGACATGAATGAAGCGTTACCTTCGGCTGTACATGAAGACGCATTAAGGTTATATCGGGAGTACCTTGTTGTGGGTGGGATGCCTGAGTGTGTGGCGAAATACATTGAAACCGGTGATCACATTCTGATCCGTCAGACGCAGGAAACCATTCTTGCAGGATACATGAGTGATATGAGTAAGTATAATAAAAATACTGAGATTCCCAAAACCAGACTTACCTATAATTCCATCGTCACTCAGCTTTCGAGACAAAATACAAGATTTCAGTATAAACTTGTGAAAAAGGGTGGAAGAGCTTCTGAACTTGAAAATGCCATAGAATGGCTGGTTTTGTCAGGCATTGTTGACAGGGTATATGGTTTGGAGCAGGCAAAAAAGCCTTTAGAGAATTATAAGGATATAGACGCGTTTAAGATATATATGTCTGATACTGGTCTCCATTTGGCAAAGCAGCAGGTGGTCCCGGAGGATGTGCTTTATAATACTCATGAGCTTGATGAATTTAAAGGTGGAATGACAGAAAACTATGTTGATGTCCAGCTTAAAACAAGTGGGTATACTACGTATTTTTGGACAGGTGATAACAATTCGGAGGTCGACTTTGTGATACAGCGAGAGGGGAAGATCATTCCTATCGAAGTAAAGGCTGCCGAAAATGTTCGCGCAAAGAGTCTTAATATCTTTATGAAAAAATATGACTCAGATTATGCAATAAGACTTTCAACAAAGAATTTTGGTTTTGAAGAGGGAAAAAAGGCAGTTCCGTTATATGCGGCGTTTTGTATATGAAAATGACTTACATTTCTAAAGGATACCGGGGGACGGTTCTCGCCGGAGAGAACCGTCCCCGATGGTATGTTGGTGTGTGAAGGGAAATCCAAATGGCATTAACATATGAGATAAAAACAGAAAAGGGATTGAGCTTTGTGTCTGTTACAGGCTATAAAGGGTCTGTACGGGTGCTTTTTGTGCCGGAATATATGGAGGCAAGAGGGGGCTGTGAAGCTTCGGGAGGTACAAATGAACCGGGAGATAAGGATAATGCAGGTGCCGGATCGGAGGGTGATGGAAATGGGCCTCTGATTCCGATTGAGGAAATCAACAACAGAGCCTTTGCATCAAGGGATGATATAGAGTCTGTGACTCTTACGGATAAGGTGAAGAGGCTCCGGCCCTATGCTTTTCACAACTGCCACCATCTTCACTACATGAAGCTTACGGACAGTGTGGTGGATTATTATGACGGGGCCATACGTCAGTGCCAGGAGCTGCAGGAAATTGACATTACCTTTAATCAGATTGGGAGTTTCCGGCTTTTGAAGGAGATAATAGGCGACAGTGATGCCATGATCCCGGTGCTGATCCACTTCCCTGTGGATGAGGAGCATCTCCGGGCAGATGAGGTTCTGGATAAGCTGCCGGAGAGAATTTTAAGGCGAGAGGAGATCATGAATCCGGACGGAAGTCTCAGCCGGAGAACCATGGTTACGGCGGCGCTTACATTTCCGTCCTACGCGGATAATTACGAGGAGGATACCTTCAGCCGGGCGTTTCATGAACATATCGAGGGCTCCGGCTACAACACAAGGCAGCTGGTAACGAGAACGGAAATTGATTTTTCGGGCTATGACAGGCAGTTTCAGAGGTTTACCTATGACGAGCCGGCCAGTGCGGTTAATGCTGCCTTTGGAAGACTTATGTATCCCTGGAGACTTTCCGATGATTATAGGGAGCAGTATCGTGAGTACCTGAGGAGTCACAGCCCGGAGATTTTGCCGAGGCTGATTCAGGGGCAGAAAGCGCCCCGCTTCGGACATGAAGGGGAGCTTATCTGGATACCTCAGGACAGCAGGAGAACAGATGAAAGGATCAGGTTTATGGTTGAGGAGGAACTAATCTCTGAGGAGGCTATCGCTCCGGCGCTGGAGGCAGCTTCACAAGAGGGAGCGGTTCTCATTTCGGCTCAGCTCATGGACTATCAGAACCGGCATTTTAGGAGCGGGGCAGCAGGGGGACCGGCGACAGGACCGGAGACCTTTGAATTGTAAAAAAATACCAGTATCTGAAGATGATATTAGGATGTTTGTTTCTGTTTAAAAATGAACTTTGGTGTATTTGTATTATGTTATTTGATCTCTTAGGTGCTTTAATGTAATTAAACTCAGAGGTTATGTACCGTGATCAACGCGAGGAACTAACAGCTTTAGTAAGTTTGTATTTTATTAGACTCAAAGATTAATGAATAAATAATATACATGGTGGATTTATGGCAGATCAGAAATTAATGAAGTCCCATCGGGACCTTATGGATTTTGGAAACAGAATACTTGCGGAATCAAGGACCGAGCTGTATCTCGCCATGAGATTTATGGGAAGGGCGCTGGACAGCCTGGGGTATACATTGGACCTTAATACCCAGAGGATGGGGACGGATGCAAGGACTATACATTATAATCCGAGCTTCGTGTTCCATCTTTTTATAGAGAGTCCCCAGAAGCTTTGCAGGCTGTACCTTCATATCGTGCTTCACTGCATCTTCAGGCATATGTTTACGTCGGACCAGTATGAAGATAAGGAGCTTTGGGACCTGGCGTCGGATATACAGGTGGAGTCGGTGCTGGATTCCATGGATTATGACATCATTAACCGCCCGGCCTATCCCTTTCGGGAGGAGTGGTACGAGAAGCTTAAGGCTGAGTGCAAGGTGCTGACGGCGGAGAGGATTTATCATTATCTTAAGAGCATCAATCTCGATATAGATACGAAGCTGAAGCTTCAGCAGGAGTTTTACAGGTGCGACCATCAGTTCTGGAAGAGGCTGGAGGATGACAGCAAAGATTCTGAAGCCGGGCAGCCTCCGGAGATTCCGGATGATATGAAGCCGCCTGCAGGTGTCGCAGGTGATAATGCTGACGACGGGGACCCGGATGACTCACATCAGTCAGATGACGGCTCCGGTTCGGAAAAACCGGATGGTAATGACAATTCCGAGGATCAGGCTGACGCAGGCAGTGGGATGAAGCAGGATGACAAAAACGGTCAGCCACGGTCGGGTGATTCAGGGCACGATGGAAATTCCGACTCGGGGAATGGTTCTCCTCTCGGCGAAGACATTGAAGAGCGAAAACCGGAGGATGCCGGCGGAAGCGCGCCGCTTCAGCAGATTCCGATGGAGGAGCTTGACGAGAACTGGAAGGATACCGCCGAAAGGCTAAAGACAGAGCTTGAGACTTTTGGAACTGAAGCAGGGGACGAGACGGGAAGTCTCGCCTGGGTGCTTTCTGCGCAGTACAGGAAGGAAACGGATTTCAGAGAGTTCCTAAGAAAGCTCACGGTTGTGAGGGAGGAAACCAGAGTCGATCCCGAGAGCTTTGATTACGGTTATTATAATTACGGCATGGAGGTCTACGGAAACATGCCGCTTATAGAGGAAAACGAATTCTGCGAGGACAGAAGGATTTCCGATCTGGTCGTCGTCATAGATACCTCGGCTTCCACCAAGCAGGAGCAGGTCCAGAAGTTTCTCAATGAAACGGCGGCGCTCCTCAGGAACAGGCAAAGCTTCTTCAAGCAGATAAGAGTCCATATAGTAGAATGCGACGATCAGGTTCAAAAGGATGTGACTCTCCTGAAGCCTGAAGAGATTGAGGAGTATGCGGAGGGCTTCCAGATCCGGGGTGGCTATGGCACGGATTTCAGGCCGGCCTTTAACTACGTAGAAGAGCTTCGGAAAAGGAGAGAGCTTCCGGATATGAAGGGAATGCTTTATTTTACCGATGGTTACGGAGAGTTTCCGGAGAAGGCACCGGACTATGATACGGCATTTGTATTTGATCCGTTGGCGGATATCAATGACAAAGACGTCCCGGATTGGGCGATGAAATTGTATTTGAAAGAATAAAGCCCTTTGTTTTTGGTATTAGTCTTCAAATGAGTTGGAATTAGTATATGACACGCAGAAAAAGGATATAAGGTAGTTTGCGTGTCTAAACTGATTGTTTTAGAAAATGACGACACGCAGAAGAGCGAATGAAGACCAGGTGCGTGTAAAAAATCTTACAGAGGTTGTTATGAACATCAAAGAAGCGAAACAGGAAGTTGTAAATACAGTAAAGGCTTATCTTATGAAGGATGAGACCGGAGCCTACAGGATTCCGGTGGAAAAACAGAGACCGGTGCTCCTCATGGGACCTCCCGGAATAGGAAAAACTGCCATCATGGAGCAGATTGCGGAGGAGCTTAACATTAACCTGGTGTCCTATACCATCACGCATCATACCAGGCAGTCTGCCATCGGACTTCCTTATATAAGTAAGAAGAGCTATGGCGGGGAGGAGTATTCGGTTACCGAGTACACCATGTCCGAGATCATTGCGTCGATCTATGATCAGATTGAGCGTTCCGGGGTGAAGGAGGGAATACTGTTCCTGGATGAGATAAACTGCGTGTCGGAGACATTGGCACCCACCATGCTGCAGTTCCTGCAGTACAAGACCTTTGGTTCCCATCGTGTGCCGGAGGGCTTTGTCATCGTGACTGCGGGAAATCCGCCGGAGTACAACAAGTCGGTCAGGGATTTTGATATCGTAACTCTGGACCGCGTAAAGCGGATCGACATCCTGGAGGATTTCAAGGTTTGGAAGGAATATGCCTACAGGATGGATGTTTGCGGCGCGATCCTTGCATATCTTGAGATAAAGAAGGACAAGTTCTATTCGGTGAAGGCCGGGATAGAAGGGAAGCATTTCGTCACAGCCAGAGGCTGGGAGGATCTCAGCCGTATCATCAAGGTTTATGAGGATATGGAACTCAAGGTCACGAGAGATCTGGTGGCAGAGTACATTGGCGACCCGGAGATCGCGAGGGATTTTGCAACCTACTATGAGCTTTACAATAAGTACCGCGTTACATATCAGGTACCGTCGATCCTTGCGGGGGAATTCCCGAAGGATGTGCGTGCAATCGTGACGGCGCCTTTTGATGAGAAGCTTTCACTTCTTGGTCTCATGATAGAGACCCTGAACCGGGAGTTCCGGAAGTATGCGGAGAATCTCGATATTCAGAGAGAAGTGTTCGCGGAGGTGAAGAAGCTGAAGGGTGCTGTGGCGGATACTGCGGCAGCCGGCTCGTCAGGAAGTGCGGGAGAGTCGGGTAAAGCAAGCACTGCGGGAGCTTCGGTTCATGGTAATGCGGATCTTCTTGACATCCTTAAAACCGATCATGACTTCCTGAAGCTTCAGATGGAAAGAAATATCAAGGCCCATATGCTCAGCCGTTACCAGGAGAGGATTCAGAAAAAGATTCTGCTGGCTCTTGAGGAGCTGGAGGAGAAGCTGACTCTTTCGGAAGGCGACGATGCAGAGCTTTTCGCTGTGGCAAAACAGTGGTTTACAGAGAGGGAAGCGGCCAGAACCGGAGCTATCAGGACTACAGGTGATCACCTGACCAATGCCTTTGAATTTATCAATAAGACCTTCGGTGAAGGACAGGAGCTTGTCATTTTCCTTAGTGATCTTAATGCGGGCTTCTATTCTCTTAAGTTCATCTCAGAGTGCGGAAATGAAGCCTACTACAAGTACAATCAGTATCTGCTTTTAAAGGATCAGAGGGCGAAGCTAAGAGATGAGGTCATGAAGGTGATGGAGCTTTAGAACAGGGTTTTACAGCAAAGCTGACATATGAGAACAGCTCCTTTAAAGCTTATTATAAAGGGGCTGACATTCCCGGAGGTGAGGGTAACAGTAATGAGTAACATTCGACAGAGGCAGGTTAGGGACAAGGAGAGATTCCTGCCTGCAGTCCTTGCGATAGAGGAACTTATCAGGACAGGCGATGACTGTCTCATCATTGCCATTGACGGGCGCACCGGAGCCGGAAAAACCACAATTGCAAAATACCTTCACGGGAAGTTTGGCGGGAATCTTTTTCACATGGATGATTTCTATCTGCAGAGTCATCAGCGGACTAAGGAGCGTTTGCTGGAGGTTGGCGGTAATGTTGACTACGAGCGTTTCAAGCGGGAAGTGCTGGATGTGATCGAGAGGCGTGAGGTGGTGCATTACAGACCTTTCAACTATCATACGATGGATTTTGATGCGAAGTATGCGAGGGATATGGTGCCGAAGCGGCTCAATATCGTTGAGGGGACGTACTGTATGAATCCGTATTTCGGGGAGCCATATGATCTTAAGATTTTCATGGATGTGGAGCATCAACAGCAGATTGAGAATGTTATCGACCGGGAGGGCACTTCCGAGCTCGATGACTACATCGACAAGTGGATTCCGAAGACGGATATCTACATCGAGCGCATGGGCATCGAAAAGAGGTGCGACCTTCGGATCATGTACTCGAAGGACTAAAGGCGGACGTGACAGTTCAGCCTGGGCATCGAGGCGAGGTGCGACCTTCGAATCATGTACTCGAAGGATTGAAAGACGGCCATGAATCTCATGACCGCCTCAGTTTCCAAAGTCCTGTTTAATTTTAGCAAAAAAATATGATCAATCAAGGGACTCCGGCATTTCGTTTTCATCAAAAAGTGCAGTGAGCTTTTTCGGAAGCCTGCTTATGATGAGGTATACGATGAGTCCGGTGACGAGTTTGTCAGGAATATCAACAACGATCTCGTCGAGGAGTGAACCGATAAATACCGGTAGACCCTGAGCCTGAGTTGCTGCGAAAACCGCATCGCCCCAGACATTACCGGTGGTGCCGCCCCAGAAAAGTATGTTAAGTGGAGTTGAAACGATAACTGCGGCAATTCCACCCACACAGGCTGTCATCATTGCCTTAGTAAATGTTGTCATGAAGCCAAGCCTTGCCATTATGCCCACAGCGATTCCGATGGCCACTGAAGTGAGAGCATAGATAAGGGTAATGTTGTCGCCGGTTGTGAAACCATAGATCAGGTTGTTGGAGGCTCCGCAGATAGCGCCGATGATCGGGCCGCCGAGGATGGCTCCGAGGCAGGTTCCGATGGAATCAAGCCACAGTGGAAGCTTCAAGGCCTGGGCAAAAAGTCTTCCGATATAATTGATACCGATACATGCAGGGATCAGAACGATCACCGGTGTTGAAAAAGTTGTTTTAAATAATTTTCCCATAGTATTACGCCCCTATGAATTTGATTTTGAGAGCTAATGCTCAGCCCTCCAGGCAAATGAATCAATCTGATGCGGCAATGCCGTTTTTTATTTGGATGAAAATCCTCATTATTATACACCTTTTTTCCTGATTGAAGATATTTTGTTTAAAAAACCACTATCTGAGGATGAAAGTATCATGAATGAAAATTCTGTGAAAGAAAGTGCAGGGGATCCGGGAGTGAAAAGCGGTAAAAAAGTTACGTTTATAGAGCCGGTTAGATTGACAGCTGTGTGTCAGATATAAACGGTGGAAAACATGCATTTATAGATGAGGAGATGCGATATGAAGAAAGAGGATTTGGTTCTGGTTGTAGATATGCAGAAGGTGTATCTGAAGGGGAATCCCTGGGCCTGTGAGAACGTGGGGAAGGCAGCGGAGAACATTTCAAAGCTTCTGGACAGGATCATTGAGCTGAAGGAAAAGTCGGAGACACCGGACAAAACCGGATCGGGTGATGATATCGGGAATAATGTCTCAGGAGATCTTAGCTCACGGACAATTAACGGAGCAGAAGTTCCGGAGGTTATGCTGACCCGCTTTATCGCACCTCCGGAGGAGGATGCAATCGGTGTCTGGCATGACTATAACAATGTAAATAAGGAAATAAATGATGATCACGTGATGGAAGAGTTTATTCCGGAGATCGCAGGATATGTTGAGGACTTTCCTTATTATGATAAGAGTACCTACAGCTGTTTTTCCCATCCTTATATCAGGGCGGCGGCTGACAGAGCTATGGTTCACGGGGGAGACATCGTCCTTATGGGGGTTGTGAGCGAGTGCTGTGTTCTTTCGACTTTCTTCCAGGGGGCGGATCTCGGGTACCGCTTTGTGTATCTCAGGGATGCCTGCGCGGGGCTTAATGATGAGACCGAGAAGGCGACGCTGAAAATCCTGGAGGGGCTGGCACCGCTGCATGTCAGGATCATGACGGCGGAGGAGTATTATAGTGGGACGAGCAGGAGGGCATCCATTTAAAGGCGAGTCGCTTCGATGGAAGCCCTCCTGCTCTTTCATACTATATGTAGCGGTTAAACTGTTAAAATATGGAAAATATTACTATTTAGCCGTAGCAAAAAATATAGAAAAGAGGTATGCTTGTGGTGTTGCGCTACACTATATTACGGCGCGATTTCAGAGGGGTAGAGAAGGTTATGATTAAACATATTTTTCGTTCGGCGGTTCTGGCACTTTCGGTGAGCGCTTTAATCAGTGTTTCGGCTTTTGCGGATACTGATAATTATGTTACAGCGACTGTTCCGGCTGGGGTGGAGGCACCCAATTCGTCGGTGTATACACCGGCAGATCTTAGTGCCATGCAGGCGGCTCAGGCGCAGCAGGCGATCAATGCCGCAAATGGTGTTAACTCACCTATAGATATGGCAGCGGTTAATGCTTCGGCATCGTCACCTTTTGAAGCCATGGTCAAGGGTCAGAAGCTTGCTTCAGTTAATGGCATGTCAGTTACATATCAGATGGCAACGGGAGAAACCATTGTGCTTGACGGTCTTACCATTGCCTCATGGGTTACCGGAAATGACGGTTCAACCATCTTTGTTGATCAGAATCAGGTTGCGGCTTATGTTCAGGGACTGAAGGACATCTATGATACAAAGGGAGTTCAGACCTGGCTCAGTGCGGACGGAACTCAAAAGTCTCTTGCTACAAATTACGGTTATTACATCGACCTTGCAGGAGAGACAGCGGCTCTTACTGCCGATATTCAGGCCCTTCAGTCTGTGGTGAGACAGCCGGTTTACTCTTCCGTTGCTGCCCGTGGAGAGATGCCTCAGTGGGGAGACACCTTTGTGGAAGTCAGCATTGGCTCCCAGCATGCCTACTACTATCAGGGCGGTAATTGTGTATGGGAAAGCCCTATAGTTTCAGGTACCCAGACAGATCCCGAGAGAGCTACACCAAAGGGTGTATTTTCTGTTAACTATAAGGAAACGAACAGGATTCTGAAGGGACCTGTAAGCCCTCGTACAGGAAAGCCTACTTATGAATCTCATGTAGACTACTGGATGCCTTTCAATGGCGGCATCGGACTCCATGATGCAAGCTGGCGTTCATCCTTCGGCGGAAACATTTACCTTTCAGACGGAAGCCACGGCTGTATCAATCTCCCGAAGGACAAGGCCCAGGCTTTGTACGGTCTCATCGGTAAGGGAACCGTGGTGGTTGTGTGCGATTAAGAAAATCATTAATTGGGAAATGATTTTTGTAAAAACAGAATATGTGATATCAAAAGTGAAATATTTTATAAAATTTTTATGATTTAGTCACTACGTTCATAAGAATTTGCCCGAAAATGGTAAGTATTGTTTATTGGTTTTTCACCTTGAGTTCATATTTGATATTTAGAATAGCCTCCGTTGTGTGAAAACGGAGGTTATTTTTGAATTTAAAAAACAGATTATTTGGTAGTAGCGAAGCAAAGACTAAAGAGATGGACATGATTGAAAGCATCTCTGTATCCAACTTCATGGATACCAAAAAGCTCATGATCTCTACTATCGCAGTTATGACAATTTTGACAATGTTTACAGTGCCGGCTTTTGCGGATACTAAAACCAGAGACAATACAGCACTTGAGGAAACTGTAAACGCAGAGTACGAAAAGAAACTTAAGGAAGCAGAAGAGGCGGCTTCATCATCTATTCAGGAAGCGGCAGTTTCTTCGGAAAGCTCGGATTCAAGCAGCAACAGCACAGTTAAGACAAAAACATCAACCATAGCAGAAGGTGTTTCATCAACAGAAGGAAACACAGGTGAGACAGATGATGCTGCTCTAAGCATTCCCGATGCGGAATCTGTAGCAGCAGAGGTTCTGAACTATGCAGCGGGAGAGGACTCCCTGGGAGATAAGGTAGTACAGTTTGCCAGCCAGTTTATAGGTAATCCCTACAGATATGGCGGCAGCAGCCTTACTTCAGGAACAGATTGTTCGGGATTTGTAATGAGTGTTTACGGGAACTTCGGTATTTCCCTGCCTCACTCCTCCTCAGCGATGAGATCTGTGGGTGTGGCGGTAGGAAGTCTCTATGAAGCTCAGCCCGGCGATATCATTTGTTATTCAGGACACGTTGGCATATATCTGGGAGAGGGCAGACTGTTATCGGCTCTCGGAAGCAGATATGGAATTACTGTAAACAGCGCAACATACAAAAGAATATTGGCTATAAGAAGGCTTGTATAAAGCCGGTCAGAGCCGGAGGGTTGCCCTCCGGCTCTTTTCATACTTCGTTTTTTAAGTATTTCACCAGCTTTTTCAGCGTTTTATCATTACGGCGGAAGTAGCTGTACCTTCCTTCGTATTTTACTTCAAGGAAACCGGCTTTTACTAAAAGGTCAAGGTCATGTGACGTGGTGGATTGGGCCTTGCCGGCCTTTTTCTGAATGTCAGCGACTGAGACCCCTCCTGTAAAGTCAATGTCTTCTAAATTTTGTTCCTTGCGGTCCGGAAAATACTTGTCCGGATTCGAAAGCCATTTCAGAATATTAAGCCGGGTTTCGTTAGCCAGTGCCTTAAGCATTATAAGCAAGTTGTCTCTTTTTTTACCCATAGTTCAATTATATGTTTACATCATTAAAAGTCAAAAAATTTTTTCTCTGATGTGGAATTCGAAAAAGTTATCAACATTATTTATGCACTATTTAAAAAAATTTATACTTATACACAGACTTATCCATATTTTGTGGATAATTTAAGTGATTTCATAAGTATTTCAAGGGGAATAGTGGATATTACTGTGGATTATATTTCTCCCCTCCAGATATAAAAAATAGGAAATTGCAACTGAGGGATTAAATGTCTATATTTTTTAATTGTGTAATTTAAAGTGTAAAAGTGTTGAAGTGTGTTGTCCTGTAGTTGCGTATTGAATCAAAAGATCAGTTTCCCGGGAGTCAATGCTCCCGGGTTCTTTACGTTAAAGGGGACGGGCACGGGAGGTTCAAAATGGAAAAAAAGAAAAGAGGCAGTTTTACCGGTAAGCTTGGATATGTACTTTCGGCGGCCGGTGCATCGGTCGGACTTGGAAATATCTGGAGATTTCCGTATCTTGCAGCAAAATACGGCGGAGGAATCTTTCTTCTGGTTTATATCATTCTGGCGGTGACCTTTGGCTATACCATGATCATGGCGGAAACCGCCCTTGGCAGAATGACGAAAAAATCCCCGGTCGGAGCATTTAACAAATTCGGCCATGGCTGGCAGTTCAGTCTGAGCGGCTGGATCAATGCTGTCATACCGATTCTTATCGTTCCTTATTACAGTGTTATCGGTGGCTGGGTAATCCGTTATCTGGCTGAATATTTTATGCCGGGAGGAACAGTAAAGCTTGCGGAGGATGGTTTTTTCACAGACTTTATCACAAACGGACCGCAGGTTGAGATATGTTTTATTGTCTTCTCTGTTATGACGCTCCTTGTTATCTATTTTGGAGTTGAGAACGGTATAGAGAGAGTTTCGAAGTTCATGATGCCCGTACTTGTGGTGCTTGCAGTCATCATTGCAGGCTATTCAATGACCAGACCCGGTGCCGTAAGCGGTATTCTGTATTTCTTGGTACCTAATCCGGACAATTTCTCCTGGATGACAGTGGTTTCTGCCATGGGGCAGATGTTTTATTCACTGTCTATTGCCATGGGTATTCTTGTGACCTTCGGTTCTTATATGAAGAAGGATGTTTCCATCGAAGAGGCTACCGAGCAGGTGGAGATATTCGATACAGGCATTGCGATCATGGCAGGTTTAATGATCATTCCTGCAGTATTTGCCTTCTCAGGGGACTCTGCGGCAGAGAATCTTAAAGCCGGTCCATCACTTATGTTCATCACCATGCCGAAGATTTTTTCAAGTATGGGCTTTGGTACACCGATGGGAATTCTTTTCTTTGTACTGGTGCTTTTTGCGGCGCTTACTTCAGCTATCGCCCTTAGTGAGTCAGCGGTTTCAACCTTTGAGGATGAGCTTCACTGGAGCCGCAGAAGAGCAACGGTATTCACAGGTGTGATCATGGTGGTACTTGGTACTCTTTCGGCACTTGGTTACGGACCTCTTGCCGCGGTTACGGTTATCGGAATGCAGTTCCTGGATTTCTTTGATTTCCTCACCAACTCTGTAATGATGCCGATCGCTGCTATGTGTACCTGCCTCCTTATCGTGAGAGTTGTTGGCGTTGATAAGATCGCTGAGGAGGTAATGCTTAACGGGAAGCGATTCCGCCGTAAGCCGGTATTCGACTTTATGATAAAGTATCTGTGCCCGTTCTTCGTAGTGATCATTTTGTTCTCCTCAGTGGCGAGTGTATTTGGGCTTATAAGCATGTAAAAATCATCCCGAAAGGGCGGCCGGAGCCGGTGGGCATCCATCTAAAGCCGCGGCGCTTCGTCGGAAAAATCTAAAATCGGACCCCTAAGAACCACTAGGCCCTCGCCAAAGAAAGAATCCTGACGGATTCTTTTGAACCGCTCAAAGCCGCGCGGCTCCCAAGATTAAAAAACAAATCTTGGGCAGCAATGTCAGAGTTCTCTTTATGACAACATCTGACTTGGCGAGGGGGCTAAGGAAAATAGAGCCAAGTGGTTCTAAGGGGTCCGATTTTGATTTTTCTCGACTCAGCTTAACGGCTTTAGATGGATGCCCACCGGCTCCGGCCTTTCTGTATACGGTTGAACTGTTGCTTTCGATTTTCTGTCATTTATTTAAGCTTACATCACATCTATTGATATGATTGGAGTATGTTGGTATCCTAGGTCTACGACGATAGGTGGAGGAAGCTTTGCTGTTGTCATGGAAAAGCGGGACTTCATAACAGATTGGAGAGGTTATATGAGTTTATATAAATACAGAAAAACTATAGCGGCGGCGCTTACGGCGGCGATGGTGGCCATGGGGGCTTTCGGAGGAAGCATTAGCGCACTTGCGGTGGAGGCTGCGGTTTCGGGAGATACTAGTACTGACTGGTGGCATGGTTTTGTTAATGAAGATGGCTCCACTTTCACTTATATTGAGAAGGGTACCGAGGTTTCCAAGTTCCAGAATATGGACGGAGACATTGACTGGCAGGCGGCTAAGGCTGACGGTCTTGATTTTGTTATGATCCGTATCGCTTACGGTACTACTATGGATCCTTATGCCTATGTTAATATTCAGGGCGCTCAGGCTGCCGGTATCAAGGTGGGAGTTTATCTTTGTTCCACAGCACAGAATCTTGAGGATACAAAGGCGGAGACTGAGCTGACGCTTCAGATGCTTCAGGGAATCACTTTGCAGTATCCTGTGGCTTATGACGTAGAGGTAAATAAGATGCTTGAGGGTGGTGCCACAGCCGATGATATGACGGCTATGATCAACTATTACTGTCAGGCTATGACCCAGTCGGGATTTACTCCGATAGTTTATGCCAACAAGACCTGGCTTACAAAGCATATGAATCTGTCACAGCTTCCTTATGATGTGTGGTATGCATCCTACCCTTCGGATAAGGTTTACAGGCCGGTTCAAGGTGCCGTTACCACTATCTGGCAGTCCAGTGAAAAGGGAACCGTTAAGGGTATCAAGGGCTATGTCACAACAGAATTTTCCGTAAAGCCCTATGGCGGATCCAACGGAGCTGCCCATGGCAATATGTATGATACGGCTGCATCCGGAAACATATATGAGACAGCTGCAGCTGAGGGAAGCACCGGTACAGCTCAAGGTCTTCAGATTCCGGCTGTAACAGAAACCACCGCTGATGGTGCTTCTGTCTCTGCCACGGTGCCGGCAGCAGGAGTAGCACCGGCAGCAGGTGTTTCGGCTTCGGTTTCTTCCGATGGCACAACAACAGCTTCCGAAACCGCTGCGGCATTTTCCGGTACCGAGATAACCACCAACGGACCTTTGAGAGGCACCGAATCAGTTGAGAATACTGTTATCGGATCCACCGAAACTCCGGTTACAACCGGAAACGCAGTTACCGGCACCACCGAAAACCCGGTTACAACCGGAAACACCGTTACCGGCTCTGCCGGAAATACTGTTATCGGCACCACCGGAAATTCCGGTACGGGTGAAAATGCTGTGACGCAGATTGTTGAAGCTGCAGAAACCGCATAAGGCCAGAATTAAGAAGCTCTATGGATTTAAGAAATCCGTAGGGCTTTTTCTTATTTTTGACATTATGACTGCGGTTATATGGTCGATATAAATTGAAGAACCGAAAAAATATGTTAAAATATAAGATGCTTTTCGAAAGGAGCAAACATAGATGAAGCTACGTAGTATTTTTTTGACCACAACGGCTTTTGTTACTGCATTTGCATTATCATCACTGGCAGCGGAGATCAGTACTGTGCGACTGAGTCTGGAACCGGATAATGAAAGCTCCATGGGGGCCGGTGAGCTGTCAAGCGGTGGGGAACCGGGAACCTATGACAGCACATACTTTATTTATGATTACAGTATGTCCGGAACCAGGGATAAACCGAAAACCGCCTATACCTATACCATTGATGTCCATCCTTCTGAGGGGAATACCTTTTCTGACGGCTGTGCTGTGGAAGTAAGTGCCGCTACCTCTGTGAGTATCCTTTCGAGAACAAACCAGAGCATACGTGTCAAGGCGACAACCTTCCCGTTCTATGTATTGAAAAATCCGAAAAATATCCAGCAGAGCGGGAACGATATAACCTGGGACAAGGTGGATTACGCCGACAAGTATTCTGTCTATATTTACTGGTCAGACAGTAATGGAGACGACCATGAAACCCATACAACGGTTAACAATAATAAGCATAAGGTGAGTATTTCAAGCTATGAAACCGGCGATCGTTCCCTTCAGTATATTTCGGTTCAGGCACAGGCCAGTGGGGATGGGGGAAAATTTGTCGCGAATTCGCAATACGTGAGAAGTGACGATGGCGGAATAGATGATGACAAGAGCGATGCGTATTATAATTTTAATATCCCCATTGCAAGGTCCAATTCCCTGGCCACCTCATCTTCTACTGCAACCGTGAAAAACAGTGCGGAGAACGTATTCGGACCCGGATTCAATCTTCAGAACAAACCTGGAACAGTCAACTCCCCGGAGGGAACCTGGATGAAGTATCAGAATGACTGGTACTATCTCAAGGACGGACAGTTCCTTACAGGATGGATATGTCCGGATGGAGTCAACAGATACCTTCTCGGATCCAACGGTGCGATGCTGTCGGGACTTCAGAGAGCGAACGGCAAGTGGTATCTTCTGAATACCGACCAGTCGTCTGCCACTTACGGCGCAATGCTCCATGGCTGGTGGAAGATAAATGATAAGTGGTATTATTTCAATGAGCAGATGGGCGATGACTATGGCGCAATGCTTACAGACGCCACCACACCTGATGGACTCCATGTGGGTTCTGACGGAGCCTGGCTTGGATTCTGAGAAAGCATCCGGTGATGTGTATTCCGGAAACAGAATTATAAAAACTCGAAAAGCTTTCCGGAAAGATATCGGTCAGCATTTCCTGAATAAAACATAAGTGAGGATAGATGATGAAGAAAACAGCACTTGTAATTATGGCGGCAGGACTTGGATCACGTTTTGGAGGCGGTATCAAACAGCTGGCAAAGCTGGGACCAAGTGGAGAGATAATCATGGATTATTCAATTCATGATGCTATCGAAGCAGGATTTGACAAGATAGTTTTTATTATAAGAAAAGATATCGAGAAGGATTTCAGGGAGATAATCGGAAATCGTATCGAAAAGGTGGCAAAATGTGAGTACGCTTTTCAGGAGATAGACAAGCTCCCTGAGGGATATTCGGTTCCGGATGGTCGTACTAAGCCCTGGGGAACAGCCCATGCCCTTATCCAGGTTCGTGATCTCATCGATTGCCCGTTTGCGGTTATCAATGCTGATGATTTTTATGGTAAGGAAGGCTTTAAGCTCATCCATGATTATCTTGTAAATCAGATGGATGAGGATGCTTCTGCCTTTGATATCTGTATGGCAGGCTACATTGTCGGAAATACTCTTTCAGACAACGGTACCGTTAACCGCGGTGTCTGCAGAATGGGTGAAAATGATTATCTTAAGGAGATCAATGAGACCTATGATATTGAGAAGCGTGCTGACGGAAGTCTGGTAGGAAGCGATGCAAACGGAAATGAAGTAAGAGTTGACGGTGAAGCCATTGTGTCCATGAACATGTTCGGTCTTCCGGAGAAGTTCCTTGATACTCTTATCGAAAACTTCCCTGCATGGCTTGATAAGAATGGCAAGGAGATGAAGTCAGAGTATCTGCTTCCTCAGGAGATAAGCGGTCTTATGCAGGAAGGAAAGGCAACAGTAAGAGTTCTTAAGGACCGCGATAAGTGGTTTGGCGTTACTTACGCAGAAGATAAGGAAGCGGTTCAGAAATCCCTTAAAGATCTTGTGGACAAGGGAGTTTATCCTGCCAGTCTTTTCTGAGTAGACGCAGTGATCAGTGTTTCTGATATCAGGAAACATTGATCCGATGACGTTGTCTTAAATATAGTGCCGGCAGAGGCACTAAAAAAAGTGAAACGGAACATAGGTTTTAATGGCTGATTCATATAGAGAAAACAGAAAAAATGAGCTCAGGAGGAGGGTCGTTGATACAGAGACTCTCCGTGAGCGTGAACATAAGAAACACGAAGAGCGACAGGGCAGAAGGCCCCGTCGTTTCTTGGTGTTTTTGCTTATTATGATAACTGTCATGGTGATAGCTGCCGGAGGATTTTATCTTGCTCACCGGCAGTTCCGTGATTACAGTGTGAACTGGACAGTGGACTTTACTGCACAGGAAGGCGCCATTGATTCGGATTATGAGGAATACTACATTTATGCAGATGGCCTGCTTAAGGTAACACGTGATGGAGCTTCCTATATTAGTTCGGCAGGAAAGACCATATGGAACCAGGCGTATGAAATGAATCATCCGTATGCCGCTGTGAACGGAGAGTACTGTGCCATCGGAGATCAGGGAAAGACGACTATCTTTATAATGAACTCCTCCGGCACAACAGGTCAGGCAGAGACTACCCTTCCCATAAGCAAGCTTTCGGTTTCGGGTACCGGAGTTGTATATGCACTTATGGAAGATTCGGCATCAAGTCACATAGCTGTATTTACCAGAGAGGGTGCAGCCCTTGACATCAGCATTAAATCCATCCTTTCAGGAGATGGGTATCCTGTTGATATCAGTGTCTCGCCGGATGGTACAGAACTTATTGTCTCCTTCGTTGCCCTTGAAGGCGGAACAATTCAAAATAAGATTATTTTCTACAACCTTGATGAGATAGGACAAAATGCCGGAAATAACCGTGTTGTTGGTGGTTTCACGGAAGATTTTGCGGGGCATCTCACAGGAAGAGTTCATTTCTCTGACAATACCTATGCCCAGGCATTTTATGACGGCGGTATAGCGTTTTTCAGCACAAAGGTGCTTACAAGTCCTGAGCTTATCAATAACGTTGTCATATCTGAGGCCATGCGTGCCATAGCCTATTCCAAAGACTACGTCGGCGTTGTGACATTGAACTCCGATGACAGTGTTCAGGAGGCTTACAGGCTGACGGTGTACAGAACAAACGGACAGACAGTATTCAGTACAGCTTTTTCCTTCAATATGTCAGGATTTGATATAGACGGAGATAAAGTATTTTTATACAATGACAAGAGTTTGAGAATTTACGATATGAGTGGAAATATCAAGTTCGATGAGGATCTGGATATTCCGGTTTCGAAGGCCAGAGGAACCGCTAAACTCACAACCCCGCTGGGAATGGATGTTCTTGTGGGAAGCACCAGTCTGGTGGAATCCGTCAAACTTAAGTAAGCAGACAATCCGGCTAAAACAAAGAATGTCGGATAAAGATAAAGAAGTCTGAACAGAGCCGATCGGATCTCAATGAAGTGTCAGATATCAAGGCTCAAGAAAAGGGTTAAAAGAGGAGGGTATGCTATGAATCAGTATGTTGTTGGTGTAGATGTCGGAGGTACCACAGTAAAATGCGGTATTTTTGCTATCAATGGTGTTCTTATCGATAATTGGGAGGTACCAACAAGAAAAGAAGAGGAAGGAAAGTATATTCTTCCGGATGTGGCAGATTCCATAAAGGCTCATATGGCTGAGAAAAAGCTGGAGCTTGATGATATCGAAGGCATCGGCATCGGAGTTCCGGGTCCTGTACAGCCTGACGGTTACGTTCATGTATGTGTGAACCTTGGCTGGCATGGACACTGGCCCGCAAAGGAAATGAGAGAGCTTATGGGCGGAAACATCAGATGTGCGGCAGGAAATGATGCCAATGTTGCGGCCCTTGGCGAAATGTGGCAGGGCGGTGGAAAAGGTCACGATAATCTTCTTATGGTGACACTGGGAACCGGTGTCGGCGGAGGTCTCATCATTGACGGACACATCATCCCGGGTGTTCACGGAGCAGGAGCCGAGATCGGACACATCCATGTAAGAGACGGTGAACCTGAGAGCTGTAACTGCGGCGGTCACGGATGTCTCGAGCAGGTTGCAAGTGCTACAGGAATAGTTCGTGAGGCAAAGCGTACTCTTGCGGCTTCAGAAGAGCCTTCTTCCATGAGAGATTTCGGAGATGCTCTCACAGCAAAGGATGTTTGCGACTGTGCCAAGGCCGGGGATGCGCTCGCAGTTAAGAGCCTCGGAACAAGTCTTAAGTACCTTGCTCTCGTTATGGCACATGTATCCATGATATCCGATCCCGAGCTTTTCGTTATAGGCGGAGGAGTTTCAAAGGCAGGTCAGTATCTTGTGGATGTGACCAGAAAGTATTATGAAGAATTCACACCGCTCTTAAACAAAAAGGCAGATATCACTCTGGCTACCCTCGGAAACGATGCGGGAATCTACGGAAGTGCAAGACTTGTACTTGGTAACGAATAATCCACCGGGAAAACCACCGGGGACGGTTCTCGCCGGCGAGAACCGTCCCCGGTGGCTCGGAATGTTATGTTCAGGGAAATGCTGATTTTATCAGTGTTTCCCTGAAGTTAGTTTGAAAGTTTGCTGAAAGAGGATCCTCGCGGTTGAGAACTCTCCCCGGTAGATCATTGCTTGCATGAGAAGGCAGCGACCCGAAAGGTGCAGAAACATTGAAGAAATCATTATTTTTGAAATTCATAGCGGCATATATCATATTTGGTGTGCTGGGCTTCTCTGTTGTGGCCATTCTGTCCTCCAGGCTGACATACAGGTATCTGGTTCAGGAGAGGGCCAACAGCCTTTACAGTGAGGCAACCCTTATCGCCACAACGTACTCTGAAACAAAGGATACAAGTCTCAGTGAGGCGGTGGTTACCGAACAGATGAATGCAGTTTCCACCTTCCTGGACGCAGACATCTGGATCGTGGATCGTAGCGGAGTGATCCTAAGTGATGCAGGTAAGGAGGGATACAAGGGAAAGCAGATAGAGGCCTTTGATACTACCCGTACCGGTACCAGGTATGAGGTCGGAACCTATCATGACATGTTTCAGTCGGAAGTGCTTACGGTCATGGCGCCCGTGACCAGGGACTATGTGACCAATGGCTATGTAATCATTCACAATTCAGTAGACAATATCCTTTCATCACAGTATGAGATATTGAATATTGTTTACATAACAGCACTCATCATATTTATATTGTCCCTGTTCATCCTGGTGGTGTTCTATGTAATTGTATACAAACCCCTCAACAAGATAACCGTCGGAGCCACTAAGTATGCAGCCGGAGACTACAGCTATAAGATAGAAACAAAGTCCGGAGACGAAATGGGATATCTTGCAGAGACCCTTAATTTCATGTCGGATGAGATTTCAAAGGCAGATGACTACCAGAGACAGTTCATTGCCAATGTCAGTCATGATTTCAGATCTCCCCTGACATCCATAAAAGGATATCTTGAGGCCATACTTGACGGAACAGTTCCAAAGGAGCTTGAGGAAAAGTATCTAAAGAGACTTATCTCCGAGACAGAGAGACTCACAAAGCTTACCCAGTCAATGCTCAATCTCGGTACTCTTGATAAAAAGGGCTTTCTCAGCAGGACAAACTTTGACATTAACAGAGTCATAAGAGATGTCTGTGCCAGCTTTGAAATGACCTGCCAGCAAAAAGAAATAGTCTTTGAACTTACCTTTGCGGAAAAGAAGGAAATGGTTTACGGGGATTACCCGAAGATCCAGCAGGTTCTTTATAACCTTATCGATAATGCCCTGAAATTCAGCAATCCGAAGTCCTCCATAAAGATCACTACGGGATCAAGAGGCAGCAAAGTATTTATTTCAGTAAAGGATACCGGCATCGGTATTCCCAAAAAAGACGTACAGAAAATCTGGGACAGATTCTACAAAGCTGACCAGTCAAGAGGCAAGGACAAACACGGCACCGGTCTCGGTCTCAGCATTGTAAAATCCATCATCAACGCCCATGGCGAAAATATCGACTGCATCTCCACCGAAGGCGTTGGCACAGAATTTGTGTTCACATTACCTGTCGCTTACTATCCGGAACAAGAATAATCCACCGAGACGGTTCTCGTCTTCGAGAACTATCCTCCGGTGGATTTCAGTATATTTAGAGAAAAAGTGAAGAAAATGCAAGGGATGGGTGCCAAGGCTTGCGAGTTGAGAGCACATCACATGTGATTTGTACGGCTGGGGCGCACGATTAGTGCGAACCAGACGAACAAATTGCATGTGATGTGCTATCAATCGAGTGAGCCGGCGCACGTCCCTTGCATTTTCTGTCCCATTTCATAACTATCCGGTTTCACCCAACCCGGAATTTGTAGCCAATTCCCCAAACGGTCGAGATCTCCCACTCGGTGTTGCCGGAGATCTTTTCGCGGAGACGCTTGATGTGAACGTCCACGGTGCGGCTGTCACCGGCGAACTCGTAGCCCCAGATATGATCAAGAAGCTGTTCGCGGGTGAAAACCTGATTCGGAGATGAAGCCAGGAAGAACAGGAGCTCCAGCTCCTTAGGAGGCATCTCGATGGCGTGTCCTTTGAAGAACACGGAATAGTTTGTTTTATTGATGATGAGATCCGTATACTCGATGTAGTTACCGATGCGAAGGGCTTCTTCACCTTCACTGACGGCATGGCTGCGAGAAGAATCCGGTGCTGCCACAGTCGTCTGCTCCTGTTCGTGCTGATATCTTCTGAGAACAGCCTTTACACGGGCAACGAGCTCTTTGGATTCAAAGGGCTTTATTATGTAATCATCCGCTCCCAGCTCGAGTCCAAGTACCTTGTCAAAGGTTTCCCCCTTTGCGGAAAGCATGATCACCGGAACCCGGCTTATGGAGCGAAGTCTTCTGCACACTTCATAACCGTCAATTCCCGGAAGCATGAGGTCGAGGATCACAAGATTCGGTTTGTATTCAGGAAAGAGCCTGAGAGCCTCTTCACCATCTTCGGCACACATGGTGTCGAACATTTCCTTTTCAAGATATAAGGAGATGAGCTCTGATATATTAGAGTCATCATCTACAATCATAATTCTTTGTTTTTCAGCCATTTCCCCTCCCCAAGGTCAGACCTTTAACAGTTTTCTGATCACTTTTTGAATACCACTATGGTAACACCATCCTGGCCTTCGCCGAACTCTCCCAGACGGAAAGACTCAACGTACTTCAGTTTTTTAAGCTGCTGGTGAACTGCCTTCCTGAGGGCGCCGGTTCCGCGTCCGTGGACCACACGGGCCTGCGGAATATGAGAAAGATATGCGTCGTCCAGATATTTCTGGAGTTCGGGAATGGCTTCTGCGGTGGTCATGCCGATGAGATTGATCTCCGGAGATATGCCCATGGTCTTTTGCATGCGGATATCTCCGCCGGAGGTGCTTCCTTTCTTTTTCCTGCCTATATTTTCAAGTCCCGGACCGGTTACCCTGCCGGTGTCCACAAGCTCTATATCCCTGACAGAAACCTTGGTACGAATGATTCCGGCGGTAACGTAAAGCTCTCCCTTGTGATCCGGAAGTGTGGATACTGTAGCATTGATATCCATGGATGCAACATGAACGGTGTCACCGATGCGGATGCTTTTTGCGGAAACAGGCTTTGAAGGCCCCTTGATCTTCTGGGATACTGACATGCTTGCCTGGGTATCCTTCAGCTTTTTGTTCAGGGCTGAACGTGTCTTCTCGGCTTCAAGAGTGGCGGCTCCGTTCTGCTCCTGACGTCTCAGCTCCTTAACTATGCTGTCTGCGGTTTCCTTTGCATCCCGGAGTATCTGGGAGGCTTCCTCACGGGCCTTCTGAAGTATCTTGTCACGACCCTTTTCAACGCCCTTGGAGTTCTCTCTTGCACGTCTCTTGTATTCCTCGATCTCTGCCTTATAGCGTTCGATCTCCTGTTTTTCACGCTCTATGGTTACGCGGCTTTCTTCAAGACTCGCGATGACATCTTCGAACTTAACGTCCTCCTTTTCGAGGCGGCTCTTTGCATCATCGATGATGTAACCCGGAAGTCCCAGCTTCTGTGATATGGCGAAGGCATTGGATTTACCCGGAATGCCTATGAGCAGTCGATAGGTGGGGCTTAATGTTGTCACATCAAACTCGCAGGAAGCATTTTCAACACCGGGAGTTGAGAGAGCATAAACCTTTATTTCGGCATAATGAGTGGTGGCAACAGTCCTGGTCTTCATGTTGTGAAGGAAATTAAGTATTGCCATGGCAAGAGCGGCGCCTTCCGTAGGGTCGGTTCCGGCACCAAGCTCATCGAAGAGACAAAGGCTGTGGCTGTCTGCCTTTTCCAGTATCCTGACTGTGTTTGTCATGTGGGCAGAGAAGGTGGACAGGCTCTGTTCGATAGACTGTTCGTCACCGATATCTGCGAAAATTTCCTCAAAAACAGAAAGCTCGGAGCCCTCGGAAGCCGGGATAAAAAGTCCGGACTGTCCCATGAGCTGGAAAAGACCTATAGTCTTCAGGCAAACGGTCTTACCGCCGGTGTTGGGACCCGTGATGACCAGCATGTCGAACTCCTTACCGAGATAAACAGTTGTGGGAACAACCTTCCTGGGATCGATAAGCGGGTGTCGTCCGTTAAGGATGGAAATGTAGTACTTATCGTTAAGCTTCGGCATGGTGGCATGCATGGACTCGGCAAATTTTGCCTTTGCAAATACAAAATCCAGATGTGCCAGAATTGCGATATCGTTTCTTATGGTTTCTGTATGAGGCATGAGGGATCCGGATAATGTTTCCAGAACCTTCTCGATCTCTTTCTTTTCCTCTGCCTCCAGTTCTTTTATGTCATTGTTAAGCTTCACGATGCTCATGGGCTCTATGAATAATGTTGACCCCGTTGAGCTCTGGTCGTGAACCATGCCCTGAAAGCTTGATTTATATTCTGCCTTTACCGGAAGACAGTAACGTCCGTCGCGCATGGTAATGACTGCGTCCTGAAGCATTGACCTGGAACTGTTGAGAATGCTGTTCAGAGAGGTGTGTATGCGTTCCTCATAAACGTGCTTCTTTTTACGCACAGAAAAAAGACCGGCACTGGCATCGTCAGCAACGGTGTCCTCGGAAAGGATGCATCTGGTTATCTCTTTATTCACCTGAGACAGGGGTTCAATGTCTCTGAAGTAGCCGGACAAGCTGTCATCACAGCTCACAATTTTTGATTGTGGGAGCCGTGGGGCTTTGAGCGGTTCAGAAGAATCCGTAAGAATTCTCTCCTTGTCTGCCGTGTCCTTCAGCTTCTCCGGATCCTGCTGATTTTTCGTGTAGTGAGCATTAAGCCGGACAGCTCTCGGTACAGGCTTCTTTTCCTCCGGTGCCTTCTCGGAGTCTCTTGCATAGGCTTTTGCACGACCCGCGGCAGTGAGCACTCCGCTTATCTGAAGGAGCTCCGGTATGGAAAGAGATGCAGCTATATCGAGTCGCTTGAGACTGTCATTTACATCCCTGACTCCCGAGAAGGAGATATTGCCATGAAGCCCCAGACGAAGCAGGGCGGCATCTGTTTCCAGAAGGTTCTGCTCAATCTCGTTAATGTCTACAGAGGGTAAAAGCTCCTTAACCAGCTGCTTACCCATGGGAGAGTTTGCATATCCCTCCAGGCGTTCTTTTATTTTATTAAATTCCAATGTATTTAAAGCTTTATCATTCATAAAATTCAGTATATCAAATGAGAAAGGCTTTTGCCACTTGCTAAACGCGGAATTCCGTTTTCACTTTCTTGCGTGTATAAGACAGGTTGTATATAATAGGTGCTATGGGAGAAAACGACTTTATAAAAGAGAATATCGTGGGACGGAAAGAGGGCTGGAAAAAGACCACCAGACACTATATCAGGGTCGCTTTTTCGGCACTTTTATTTGGTGTACTCAGTGCAGGAACCTTTGCGGCTACGAGACCTTTGTTTTCCGGCTTTTTCCATAATGAAGAGCAGGAAACCGTGAAATTCGAGACGGAACCGGTAACGGAGGAGACTGAATCGGAAACCGAAACTGAGCCGGAAACCGAGCCTGAGACTACAGAAGAGGTTACGGAACCGCCTGAGACAGAAACCATCGCAGAGACGGTACCTATAGAAGAAGTAGTAAGGGACGAGGTTCGTAAATACGAGTACAATATCGAAGATTACAAGCGCCTGAACAACACTTTAAAACAGGTGGCCCTCAGCGCTGACTATGCTCTTACTGAGGTCAGAAGCCGTGTTACGGATACGGATCTTTTCGGAGAGCATGTAAAATCCGGCAGCAGTGCCTCCGGTGTGATCATTGCCAGAACTTCGGGAGAGATTCTCATACTTACAACGGATTCGGTTCTAAAGGATGCCGGTGATATAGAGGTTGTATTCTACGGCGGCAGAACCTACAGCGCTTCGGTCAAGGCTGTTGATGAAACGGATGGAATAGCGGTAGTCACAGTTCCGTTATCAACCATCACCTTCAGGGACAGTCAGGTTATCAAAAACATCGATATCGGTGATTCGTCAATGCTTCAGAGAGGAGATATGATCCTTGCGGTGGGAGCTCCTGCCGGAGCCTACGGATCATCCACCGTGGGGTCGGTAGCTTCGGTTTCCTACGATGAGATCCAGGTAGACGGCTATTTTAAGGATATAATCGCAGATGTAGACATTGACCCGAAGTATGGAAGCTTTGTTATAAATACAGCCGGAGAGCTGGTTGGATGGTTCGGTTCGGATGAAGGCGATGCAGAGGGCTATCACCGGATAAAGGGTATTTCGGATTATATTGACGAGATTGAAACCATCTCCAATGGTACCAGATATCCGTTCCTGGGTATCAGGGCTCAGGAGCTCACATCGGATATTACCGATGCAATTCCTGAGGCGGATTTTCCGAAGAAGGGGCTGTATATCCGGTCCTGCATCAAGAATTCCCCTTCTTATAATGCTGGCATTCAGAATGGGGATGTCCTTGTGAAGATCAATGATGAAGAGATCGGCAGCATGGCTGACTATGAGACTGCATTAAGAAAACTCACAGGGGAAGAACAGGCTGTGATCACCATTATGAGACAAAACGGATCCGGATATCAGGAGGCTGATTTCAGGGTGACCGTTGCGGGAAGATAAAAAACATGGTAGTATGAGCAGCGTGTCAACGTCGGGGCAGATGTAATACCCGTGGGTAGGAGAATAAGTTTCCTGTGCGGTAGCGGCTCTTAAACAAAATGATCAACCAAACTAATTAGAAAGACAGAATCTATGGAAATAAACGAGTTTTTTAAAGAAATGAATGGAGATTCCGCAGGAGCGGCGGGAATGAGATTTATCGAGAATTTTTATGACGGAGCAAGGGTTTCGGATGTATATCTCGTAAAGACAAAGAATGCTGCTCTTACAAAAAACGGTAAAGAGTATCTCAATGTAATACTTCAGGACAGAACAGGTCAGGTGGATGCCAAGGTCTGGGAGCCCAATTCTCCCGGAATCAGCGATTTCGATGTGCTGGATTATGTTTATGTAGAGGGTAATGTTACTGTTTACAACGGCAGCAACCAGTTAAGCATTCAGAGACTGAGAGTTGCAAAGGAAGGCTCCTATGATCCGAAGAATTACCTTCCGGTGTCGTCAAGACCGGCAGAGGAGATGGAAGCATCCCTCAGTCAGTTTATAAAATCTGTTAAGAATCCGTATCTCAGCAGACTGTTAAATATCATATTTATGGAGGATGCGGATTTTCATAAGAAATTCATGCTTCACAGTGCGGCGAAGTCGGTACATCATGGTTACGTGGGAGGCCTTGCGGAGCATACATTATCAGTGGCAGGCATATGCGATGATTTTGCCAGACGCTATCCCGATCTTCACAGGGATCTGTTAGTTACTGCGGCTCTCTGCCATGATATCGGCAAGGTAAGGGAGCTTACGCCATTTCCGAGAAATGATTACAGTGATGAGGGTCAGCTTATCGGGCATATCGTTATCGGATACCAGAGGATAACGGAGGTTGCAGGCAGCATCGAAGGATTCCCGCCAACTCTTGCTGCGGAGCTTGGGCACTGTATCCTCGCTCATCACGGGGAGCTTGAGTTTGGTTCACCAAAGAAGCCGGCACTTATGGAGGCCATGGCTCTGTCCTTTGCGGACAATGTTGATGCCAAGCTTGAGACCATGAGAGAGGCTCTTGACGCTGCGGATAAGAACGGAAAGTCAACAGAAGGAGACGGATGGATAGGATTTAACCGTCTTATCGATTCAAATATGAGAAGAACAAGCAACGAGTCCTGAAAAAGGGCTCGTTTTTCTTATTGTATCTGGTTATGTAAGAATTCTATTCTGTTTTTGTAATATTTATTTTCATATAATTTCTTAATATATATATCTTTTCATGCCGATGATACCTATAGGTTATCGCAGGCACATGTCTGCCTGAGATTTGAGCGGTTCTGAAAAATCCGTAAGGATTCTTTCATGGTGGGATTTTATATAAAGAGGGAAAGTATGGATTTATCAAAGTACAGTCAGGATATAATCAAGAAGATAGATAACCTCGAAGAAACCAAAAAAGAGGCGCTGGAGTCAACATTACGGGTGTGCAATGAGCTTCTTCAGGTTGCAAGAAGGAGAAGTGATAAATCGCTTTCAAGCCTGTGTAATTATTATATTGCAAGATATTACTACAACAGGGGCAACTGCAGCGAGTGCGTGAGATATCTGAAAAAAACCATCAAAGATGCCACAGAGTCTGATTCCAAGCTCGAGCTGTGCCGTGCCATAACACTTCTTGCCAGTGCATTCACAAGACAGGGCAATAAGTCCAATGCCATGCAGTGTCTCGCTACTGCCATAAAAATTTCCGAAGAAAACATTGAAAAACATAAGGAGTTTGCTCATATACTGATCCGTTCTTATATGGATCTTTCCGATATTTGTTATAACATAGGCAACTACAATGAGGGTGTAAAATTTCAGATCGCCACGGAGAGGTTTTTCTATCTGATAAACAGGGAAAATTTTTATCCGCTTTACTATGTGCGTCATCTTTGTTCTCTGGTGAGATGCTATGTGCTTCTGGGTGATACCACAAACGCAGGAGACATCATCACTCAGATGGATAATTATATTCAGGAGAATAAGAGTATCTCCTTTGAACCTTATGTTTCCGTTGCTCATATTGTGTGGAATGAATTTACAGGGGATCATAAGTGGGACGATGCTTACATTGGCAAGCTTAACAGCTATTTTTCTTCAAAGAATTTCAAGGGAGATTACGTTTCGGAGTATTTCTTTATACTGAATATTCTTGCGGAAAACGAGAGTTATGTGGATTATTTCAAAAATCTTTCCGTAAAAATGGAGAATTTTCTGAATTATACCGATCTTTACGGCTTCAAGCAGGAGCTTAGTAATGTAAAGCTGTATTTCTATGAGAACAGCCAAAACAACAGCAGAAAGTTCGAGGAGCTGGAGAAGTTCCGTGAGTATTGCAATGCTGCTTTCCATGCTCAGAATCGTGCCATGAGTATGTTGATTGAAGTTGATGTCATGGACTTTTTGGATTATGATTTCAGAGCAGCTTTAGAGAAACGTACAGTAGAAGATGACCTTACAGGTCTGCCAAACCGTAAATCCTTTAATGATATGGCGGACAGGTTCTTCGAAAGATGTTCGGCTAAGCAGATGACTTTCGGAATCGCCATGCTGGATATCGATAATGTGAAGCGTATAAACGATATGTATGGTTATGCCATTGGTGATAGATGCCTGATTGAGCTTTCCAATGTCCTTAAGAGATATGTATCGGAACATCTTTATGCTGCCAGATACGATGGCTCTGAGTTTGTACTGCTTTTTGAAGACTTTAGAGATGATGAAGTTATAGACCGTTTGAGAAGCATCAATGATGACGTCCTGAAGGCTATACGTGTGCAGCAGCTTCCGGAGTTTACATTGTCCCAGGGCATATGTATCCATAAACCGGAAGATTACAGCAGGATCTGGGACTTTACCTCCAGCGCAAATCTTGCTCTGGATAAGGCCAGACTGACCGGTACAGGCCAGATGGTTCTGGTTCACAATAATCAGGAACTGGGCGATGCAAAGAGCGTTACGCTTAATGTTGCCGGAAAGGTATTCATTGACCGGAGGTAACGGGATACTTGTTCAGAGGTTGGCTTCATCCGGAGATAGACATGGAGGCTAATGCTTCTGCCGGGAGATTTTCAGATGAAAAAGAATGAACAGTTTACAGTTACAATAGAAGATTTTTCAAGTGAAGGACTCGGCATCGGTAAAACCGATGCCGGGTTTGTGTGGTTTATAAAGGATACTGTCATCGGGGATACGGTGCTGGCAGCAGCCACCAAGGTGAAAAAGAACTATGGCTTTGCGAGACTTATAAAGGTTCTGGAAAAAAGTGAGTTCCGTGCAGAGCCGCCATGTCCCATTGCGGGAAAGTGCGGAGGCTGTCAGCTGCAGCAGATGAGCTATGAGGCCCAGCTAAAGTTTAAAAAGGGTAAGGTCTATAATGACCTGCTTCGCATAGGGGAGGTGGAGAAGGAGGTTCTGGATGAGACATTTGAACCTGTAGTCGGTATGGCGGATCCCTTCAGATACCGTAACAAAGCCCAGTTCCCCATAGCCAGGAATAAAGATGGCAGGATCATCGCAGGCTTCTATGCCGGCCGGACCCACAGTGTTATAGAGTGTGAGGACTGCCTTCTGGGAGTAAAGGAAAATAAGATCATACTTGATAAGATCATCGCATGGATGGAGCGCTATGACATTGACCCTTATGATGAAGCTTCAGGTAAGGGTCTGGTTCGGCATGTACTCATCAGAAAGGGCTTTAAATCAGGGGAGCTGATGGTGTGCCTGGTGATAAACGGAAGGTCGCTGCCATATAAGGAAGAGCTGGTGAAGGAGCTGTGCGGCGGAGAACAGGGAAGGAATAAAGGCATCACCCCGGAGATGAATGAAGCTGTCATAGAAAGCTGTGAGAATTATGGGGAGCATCCTGATGATTTTTCCGGGATAAAGAAGCCGGAAGGGAGTTCCGGGGAGATTTCGAAGGACAGGCTTTCAAATATGATCACTGTTGACTCATTAAGCTTCAGTGTCAACACTGAAAGAACCAATGTCATCATGGGCACCACGATTGTTGATATCTACGGTCCGGGATACATTGAGGATTCCATCGGAAATATAAAGTTCCGGATATCGCCTCTCAGTTTCTACCAGGTGAATCCTGTTCAGACGGAGCAGATGTACGGTGCGGCACTTGAGTTTGCAGACCTTAATGGAACAGAAAACGTCTGGGATCTTTACTGCGGAATCGGCACCATCTCGCTTTTCATGTCACAGAAGGCAAAAAAGGTTTACGGAGTTGAGATAATCCCTGAGGCCATCAGGGACGCAAAGCAGAACGCTGAGCTTAACGGCATCGCCAATGCTGAGTTCTATGTGGGAGCCGCAGAGGAGGTGCTTCCCGAGTGGTACAAACAGCATCCGGAAGAGCGCATAGATGTGGTGTGTGTGGATCCGCCCCGGAAGGGCTGCGATGAGAGAGCATTGGCCACTATCATAGAGATGTCGCCGGAAAAGCTTGTGTATGTCAGCTGCGACCCGGCAACCCTGGCCAGGGACGTAAAGTATCTGAGAAACCACGGGTACGAGCTTAGGAGAGTAAGACCGGTGGATAATTTTTGCGAAACAGTTCATGTGGAGACTGTGGTTCTGCTAACAAGGCAGAATACCTGACAATCCTTGAATTTACGCACTTTTGCGAGTTTTTCTCTTTCAATTATGTGGAGGAAAATCGCAAGGAAAAAACCCTGATTCAGAAAATTACCGTGGCG
>JAGAGL010000102.1:0-42323 GCA_017627595.1 Oribacterium sp.
ATTGCAGAAGCACATCCAGGCTGTTCGGATGAAAACATTGGCTATAAGTAAGATGGCAATGCTCTTGATGGACTTATCGGATCTCTTGTACATTAACCACATAGGAACGATGAAAATAAATGCTCCGAGAAGGTTTGAAACTTCACCTACATACATGCTGTTTGTTCCGACGGTGAAAAGCTTGATCAGAAGCTTTGAAACTTCAACAAAGAATGCGGAAAATGGTCCCAGAGTAAAAAGCGCGATAACGCTTGGCATATCACTGAAGTCTATCTTATAGAAAGGCGGGAAGAAGGGAATGCTGAATTCAAGTGACATGAGCACTCCCGCAAGGGCTGCGAGAAGTCCTGTATAAACCAGTTTCTGAATGTTTGATCTGTTTGTCATAGTGTTGTCCTCCAAAATCATAATAAATATTTGAGGAAACAAGCTCTTTGAGATGGTTGAAATTTCGATATATCATCGAATCGGGATACTCCCGATAACGAAAAAATCTCAGTACCTTTGATTCGGGCACTGAGATAAATCATCGCTAACTTCACGTTTTCTTCTCTCATCCAGACTATACTGTCGGTACCGGAATCACACCGGTTCATGCACAAAGGCTCGCGGACTATACCGCCGGTAGGGAATCACACCCTGCCCCGAAGAACTTATTTCAATTTCACCTAAAGACTATCATCTGAAGGCATGGCTGTCAACAGGTAATTATAAAGCCGGAAAAATAAAATTACAGGGGGATAATAATGTAGCCTTATCCCTTTTTGATGAGGCAGGTCTCACCTTCAAAGGCAAAGCCGTACTTGTATATGCGTTCCGCAGGGATGCCTCTGGAAATAAGGTCTGCATCATATTTTCTGTCTTCTATCTGTGATAATGCATTATCAGCAGTATCGGAAAGGGTCTTCTCTCCGCGTCTTTCATCCCGGACCTTGAATTCCATGATCACCGCAACATCTGAAGTGTTCTTTGGTTCCATCACCACATCATATCTTCCGTAGCCGCTTTCACGGTTTGATTTTATGATGTAGTCTCTTGATTTATCTACCATGAGGCCGAGAACAAAGCCATGATAGAATCTTTCAGGATGCTTTTCGCCGGAAGGAGATGTTCCGGTATCAAAGGAACTGAAGGTGTTTAATGCTACCTGATTCATGTATCTTTCCATCTCGTACTCGTCACCTCGCAGCATGGCGGAAATGAAATCCCCAAAGTCGTCAGTCTGTGAAAACCAGCCTTCAATCATGGATTCAAACATACACTTTACTTCATAGTTAGTCAGAGCCAGCTGATAATCTGGTTTCCCTGCACTGCTAAATACGGCTCTTGTAACCTTTAGATATCCGGAGGCCAAAAGCAAACTCCAGACAGCATTTTTACTTCCAGACAGCTGATCAAATACTATCTGCTCATCTATCCTTGCTTCAATACTCTTTCCCTCTAAAAGTTTCTCAAACTCTATCTTGATTCCTCTGTCAGATTCTTTGAGAAGCCTGCCAACCAGACCGTTTCCACTTGTGTTTGCCCAATATGTATCAAATTTTCTCTTATCGAGATAGGATGTTACTGACCATGGATTATAAATATCAGTAATGCTTCCAAATGTAAAGCCGTCATACCATGTCTTAACCTTTTCCTTTTCTGACGGATCGATGCCCTGTGTATCCATTGCCTCGAACACTTCTTTTTCGGTAAATCCAAAGCAATCCGCATACTCATCTGATGTGGTGGTGATGACATTCAGGTTGTTAAGATCAGAGAATATAGACTCCTTGCTCACTCTCGTTATGCCTGTCATGAGTCCCCTCTCAAGGTATGGATTTGTCTTGAAGGTGTTGTTGAAAAGCCCTCGCATATATGCCGTGAGCTCGTCCCAATACCCGTTTATCCATGCCTCCTGCATAGGCGTGTCATACTCATCGATGATCACTATACATTTCCTGCCGTAGTACAGTTCAAGGTATTTGCACAGTTGGTTTACTGACGTATATACAGTACTGTCAGACATATCCATAGAGATTTCATCAAAAATTCTCCTATCTTTCTTATCAAATCTGTCATCTTCAAGAATATACTTATAATCATCATACAAATTTACTATAAGCTTATTGATAGACTCTCTGGTTGTCTCATAATTTACCGCCTTCACTCCCGCAAAGGACAGAAATATAACCGGATACGTTCCCTGAAGTGCTCTGTACCTTTCATCCTCCCATATGGACAGACCTTCAAAAAGATCTCCTCTGTCCCTGTACTTGACGGAAAAGAAGCATTCCGTCATACTCATGTTGAGTGTCTTTCCAAAACGGCGCGGACGGGTTATGAGAGTAACTATGTCCTTCTTCTCCCACCATTCCTTGATAAAATATGTTTTATCTACATAAAAACAGTCCTTTTCTCTTAAATCAGAGAAATACTGTGCTCCGATGGAGATAACCTTTGACATCCTGAACCTCCCATATATCTTCTACGCATATATTAGCATAATCTTCCATCATTATAACATATCCCGTAGCATCCCCCCTTCCTCCGGCGATATCTTAACGGGTCAAAGTAGATCATCGTCTAAGGGTATCGAATCATAATTTCGGTAACAGTTGAGCCGCACTATTACCGAGTTAGTACTGATTTTGTACGCTTTTTGTAAAAATATTGAAAAAATTATGGAAATCTTAATTTTTTGCTGTATAATAGGCGAAGAAATTATGTATCACTAAAAATGATAACAAAAAGTAAAAGAGGTATATTGAGATGAAAACTTCTAAGACAATGTTGGCTGTTGTTATGTCAGGTGTTATTGCAGCTTCTATGGCTGTTCCTGCATTTGCATCATCATCACACGTTCACAGCTTAAATCCTTACTCAGGATCAGCTCTTGCTGCTAATGATGCTAACGCAAAACGTGAAGCTTACTGGAATGCATTTGTTCAGGCAAATGGTGGAAAGGATGCAGTTTATGCGGCTCTTACAGCAGCAGACGGAATCAAGCTTGCTCCTAACACACACGCATCAAGAGTTGCAAATTCACAGGCAGCAGCAGCTCAGGCTAACGCTACTGTTGAGCTTGCAAAGGAAGCGTTAGCAGGTAGTCAGGTAGTTTTAGCACCTGTTCTTTCTTCAGCTGATGCAGCAGCTCTTGCTAATGCAGCTTACGAGGCAACTCACTAATCTGAATACAGAACTGATTTAAAAATAGAGCCCATATCAATGATTGTATAGAGGTCATTGATATGGGTTCTTTGTTTTCATGGAAATTTCTCCGGGGACTGTTCTCATCGAAGAGAACCGTCCCCGGTGGATTTATGTAAGGCAGGATTATCCCCATACCTGTTTTGATTGAAAAACGTAGAATAAATGTAACATTTTGCAAGGAGCATTTGGATTATAATGAATTCAGGGATTGGTGCACGAATCTGGCTTACCATAAACTTAGTGCCCGGTCATTTGAGCTTTGATAATGGCCTGTATCCCGAAAGTAAGGGGTTAGAGTTATGAATAAAATATGGAACAGGGTTCTGGCATCAGCGATGATGTGCGGGGTTATGACATTGAGCCCGGCAACACCGGCGTTGGCTGACAATGTGGTGACGGTTTCATCATTGCCCTCTTCTGCATCTCAATATACAACATCAAACAATCAGAATAAATCTTCTGTAACCACCGCTGTTGAGCCCGGGGATGAAGTTAACTTAAATAAGGCTGCAACACCGATCATTTCTGCGGCTGTTAATGTTCAGACCGCGAATACTGTCACAGCACAAAGCGTATCGACAGTTTCAACATCTGAGTCCGGAAAGGTAACAATACCGGTTATCAATGCGGCTGACACGATTGAAGCGTCAAATGCAAAAAAAGCGGCTGCGAGTGAACAGAAAACGGCATCTGCTTCAACAGAAAAAATCGGAATTATAGATACCACTTTGGAAAATCTAAGTCTGAGTGCTCAGGCTATAGCAGCTACTGAAGAAGGCTTTTGCGTTATCCTGTCATCTTCACCGGCGGGACTTCTAACGGACATGAAAAAGTGAAATTTTAAAGAAGCTCCGGGGATCACTATAGCAAGTGGTTTCCGGAGCTTTCGGTACTATCCGCGATTTTGATTGCGTGAGCCATGCGGCTTTAAGCGGTTCAGGAGAATCCGTAGGGATCCTTTCTGTGGCTGCCCGCTATTTTAATCGTGGATTTTGGTTATATATAATGTGTATCCTTCAGATACACTGTTTTCAAATGCGTCTGATGAGTCGGTTTCAGACAAATGATATTTTGAACCGTACTCTTCGTCTGTCCAGATCAGGACATCATCCTTTGCTTCGGGTTCGCCGAAAAGATTTTTTAAAATCTGTGTCAGTTCCTCTTTTGATCGGGAAAGATCCTTTGTGTTTACAGTGATCCTTTTGAGGCCTTCATCATTAATATGAAGGAAAACCTCTGAAGGTGAATCAAAGGTAAGAAGGTAAAGGTTTCCGCTGTAGATATCTGTACCATCCTGAGCTTTCATTCCGGTTTCTGTCAGCTTTACTCCCAGCTCCTCTGATATCTTCATCACGGATACGGATTTCGGGTATGCTTTCTTTACGAAAGAGCCGGAACCGATGTTGCTCTTATCTATAGATCTGATGGAAGTTGTAAAGGCTGTGCTGTTTTTTGAACAGGCATCTGAAAGTATATTTCCTATTATGGCGGCTGTGTCGGAAAGCTGTTCCGCATCCGGTACTTGAGGAGCGTTCTTTGTACTGCTATCTTCCGGTAAATTACGGATCAGTAAAACCGATGGAATATCATTTACATGGTAAACAATATACTCTGTTTCTGTGGATCTTTTGAGTTCGGTCTTCTGCCCTGTCATTTTTCTGATGGAGCTTATCAAAGCTTCGGAAAGGGGCGTTGCTTTACCGTTAGCGGTGGCTGCTTCGAACCCCGGGTATTCATCGGATTTCCTAAGGTCAAGGCTTAATTCAAAAAGTATACGGTTCTTTTCGTCGGAAGAAAGGTTCGATAAATATTCTTCTGCCGCATTCTGCCCCTTATATAGGTCACGGGATATGAGAAAACGGATCTCTGCTGATGTGTCCATGGCGGACAGCCTTTTTGCTGCCGACTCAAGGATTGCTATTTTTGATGTGTTTAAAAAGACGGCATCGGCATCGGAAGAATCGAGATATGCGGAAATCAGAATGATGTCTGCATCATCAGAATCCGATGATGCGGCTTTTACAGCACTGAGCATTTGAACCCCGGTTTCGGAATTACTGCTTAAGCTTCCGTTTAAGACATCGGTGCGATATCCGGCTGCCGATAACCTTTCTGCCAATGCCTCCAATTGCCGTTCTTCGAGCTGCTCATCATAAGAGGCGGAAGAATCATTAATGAGGCCGGTGGCATTAACTGAAGTCTTTATAAGCTTCAGATAATCGGATCCGTCAACTCTGACTCTCTGGTAAATAAGCCTGGGAGCCAGCAGTAGCACAGCCAGAAGGAAGGTTTTTATTCCGTGGATCAGAGCCTTTTTTTCTTTGTAGATAGCGCCATGGACAAACTGCATGGCGCAGTATACCATGACCAGAACTCCCGTAACATATACGAGGAGAAAGGGAATATCTACAGGGTCTTTTAACAAATTGGAAAGGTTCATGGTATCACTTGTGCATCTGCTTTAAGGTTTCAACCATTTCCACGTCATCCTCCAGAACCTTGAAGTTGGTAGTCACAGGGTCCTGTCCCGGTTTTGTGATGGTTAATTCTATAACCGAACCTACGGGAATGCTGTTTGAGAAGGTGTGCTGCATAAATGCCACTACCTTTGGGTGATTGCTTTGAAATTTCTTCATTATGCCTGCAATCTTCATCATTTCTGCGGGATTTATCATTTGTGTTACCTCCAAAATTTCAAAAATAAAGTGGGGGCGAATTAAATCGCTCCCCACATCTTAATCTAAAACGGGATATATTGAAAGAGAAAAAATATAAAGAAATGGTGAACAAATCAAAAGTTTGTAACAACTTGTCAGCGTTTGCGCTTATCTTCTCTTTCCAGTGTAAACCAGAAATCCACTCCGGTCCTGGTGTTCTTTGCTCCGCACTTCTGGTGGTGGGCATCAACTATGGCCTTTACAATGCTTAGCCCCAGTCCGCTTCCGCCGTAGCTTCTGGTATGTGCTTTATCCACCTTGAAAAACTTCTCCCAGATTTTTGCCAGATCTTCTTCGGGAATGGGATTTCCTGTATTTGATACATGAATGGACAGAGTTCCGTCCCGTTCTTTTTCGGAGAAGATGCTTATGTTATTGGGCTCCTTCAGATGATGGAGTGCATTGTTCAGGTAGTTCGTTATGATCTGCTCCACCTTGAATTCGTCTGCCCACACCATGGTGCCGTCGGGAATGTCTACCTCTACATGGGCCGAAGCCTGCTTTATAAGAATCTCTGACTTGGTAATGACACCGTTTACAACCTTTGAGATATCAAAAAGTGCAAAGTCGGGAAGATCCTTACCCTGTTCGATCGAGCTGAGACTCATCAGCTCATGAACCAAAGTATTCATCCTTTTTGCTTCATCCACTATGACTCCGCAATAGTAGCTTCTGGTTTCGGGATCCTCCGCCAGCCCTTCATTCAGCCCCTCCGCATAGCCCTGGATAAGAGCTATAGGGGTTTTAAGCTCGTGGGAGACATTGGCAACAAATTCTTGCTGACGCTCGGCATACTTTATCTTGTTTTCTACGTCGGACTGGAGTTCATTATTGGCGGTTTTCAGCTCCGCGATGGTTTTCTGAAGACTTTCGGAAAGGGTGTTCATGGAGTTTCCCAGAACGCCTATCTCATCCTGGGACGTACCTTCATACCTTGCGCTGTAATCCTGAGCGGAAATCTTTTCACTGAGCCGGGCCAGCTGATTTATGGGTTTGGTGATCTCGCGGCTCATGAAATAAACAATGACAGAGCCAAAGATCATGGCTATTATACCGATAAAAAGCAGGAATCGGTTAAAAAATCCCACGGATTCCTTTAAACTTGAAACCGGCATGGACATGATGAAGCAGGTGGTATTATCGGAAAAATACCCCCAGCTTTCAAGGTAAGTGTTCTTTGACAGGTTATCAACATTTCTTTCGATTGAATAGTTGTCGAATTTTCTGACCACTTCAGCCGTAATACCGGATCTGTTTCCGAGAATGTACTGATTAAGCTTCCGAAGCTGGAAATTAAGGTCTCCGAAGGTGGAGAATATCCGGTCGGTTTTTGTGTCCATGATGATAACATTGACATTGTTAGTCTCAGAAAGCTCTTTGAGATATTTAGTGGCGGTTGTTTCGGTTTCGGGATCTGAACTGTCGTAGTCTGAGGGGAAAAGCTTTGAGGCAATGTTGTCATCGTTATTGCTGCTCAGCATATTGTTCAGATTTTCATAGGCTGTCTCAAGGGTGGTGATCTTCTCTTTGGTATAAAGCCTTTCCAGAAGGAAGGTGTTGGTCAAAAGAATGGCAGCCAGTATGGCGGCGATAATGCAGATAAAAATGCAGGTGTACCGCCATTTTATGCTTTTTTTCAGGATAGAGTTTTTGTTCATCTAAATCTCCATTCCGGGTTTTTCTCAGAACCGAAGTCTTGTCATAAAGCATTTTCCGGATATTTCATAACGGATTATCGATGCTCCGGATGTGATAGTCTGTCTGAGAGAACTGATTTTACTCATTACGCCTCAAACTTGTAGCCCATGCCCCACACGGTTTTAATGTAGTCGCCTTTATCTCCCATCTTGGCACGGAGCTTCTTTACATGAGTATCGATGGTTCTGGCATCTCCGAAATAGTCGTAGTTCCATACGTTATTGAGGATTTTTTCTCTGGAAAGAGCTATGCCCTTGTTTTCTATGAAATAAACTAGGAGTTCATATTCTTTGAAGCTAAGCTCAATCTCCTTGCCGTCTATCTTTACGGAGTGGGCGGATTTGTCAATGATTATGCCTCCTATATCTATCACATCGTCCTGATTCATGCCGGATCTTCGCAGTATTGCTTCGACTCTGGCCACAAGTATCTTTGGCGAGAAGGGTTTCGAGATGTATTCATCCGCACCGTATTCAAAGCCTTTAAGCTCATCCGACTCTTCAGAACGGGCCGTAAGCATTATCACAGGAACCTTGCTGTGTTCTCTCACTGTTTTAAGTACATCCCAGCCGTTCATTTTCGGCATCATAACGTCAAGAATGATAAGTGCTATATCCTTTATGGAGAAAAATTTATCGATGGCTTCCTCCCCATCAGCGGCTTCGATTACTTCAAAATCCTTTATTTTGAGAAAGTCCGAAAGCAGCTTTCTCATTCTGTCTTCATCATCTACAACAAGTATTTTTAAACGATCCATAGCTAATCCTCCCCAAAATCAGTTTTTCCTTTATATCTATCATGCTGATGTCCATCTGATGTGTCAGACCTAGAAATCAGGCTTATCAGGATGTGTATTTTTCATACAGATGTCCATCTGATGTGTTAGACCTAAAATCAGGCTTATCAGGCTTTGTGATTAAAAAATGTCAGAAACCTGATTCAAGGTACAGAACACATAATGTTGTATAGTACTTAAGTTTATTTCATTGCTTCCAGCAGAAATCTGCTTGGACTGCAGTTTTTACTATATCTTTGATCTGTGAAATAAATGTGAAGCTCTTTTCTCGCTCTGGTGATGGCTACATAAAAACCGCGGCGCTCCTCCTCGATATCTTCTTTTGAAACTGCCTTTCGGTAGGGGACAATGGTCTCATTTATATCCACCAGATGAACGATGTCAAACTCCAGTCCTTTGCTGCCGTGGAAGGTCATGAGATGGATGCCCTTGTCGGATCCGTCCTGCTTTTTCGCAAGCTCTTCCCCGTAATTTTCAACGAAATCAAGCCATTCTTTTTTGTCGGAAATGTGCCGGGAGGAAGTTTCTATCTCATCCATTATAGCATTTACGTTTTCAGGATTAAGATGATTCTCTCTTGCATTATCCTCTATAAACCGGTCATAACCGATTTTTTTCCGGATATAGATAATGGCCGCTACCGTAGGGAGTCTCCTTATAGACGTAAGATCTCTCATGAGCAGGTCAATCTTATAGAGCATTTCGGAGGATGAAGAGTAATACCGCTTCAGCTTGTCAAAGCTCATGTCCCGGCGGTCAAGGGCCTTTCTCGAGATATAGCGGAGCGGCTTATTCATTATCCTGAGAAAATCTGCCCGGGAGCCCATATTCAGGGACAGTTTTATATAGGAGATAATATCCCGGGCGGTGCTGCTGTCATAGATATTTTTAACCTTGTTCTTTAATGTATAAGGAATCTGAAGCTTGGAAAGCTCGGTCAATAGCGGATGCACCAGAAGCTCTGTTCTGAAAAGAACTGCAATTTCTTCAGGCGGAACTCCGGTTCCAAGCTCCTTTTTAATATTTTCAAGTACCTGCAGGTATTCGTTAAGCGGGTCCTTTGTCCTGTAGCATAATGTTACTCCTCCGGGTCCGTTCACCGCCCGGATATCTTTTGAAAAGCGCTGTTTATTGTGGCTGATGACTTTCTTCGCAAAATTTACGATTTCCTGCCTTGAACGGTAATTGTTTGAGAGAAAGATCTGTTTTGCGTCGGGATAATCCTTACCGAAGCCCAGCATGATGGAGGGTTCGGCACCCCTGAAGCGATAGATGGACTGGTCATCGTCTCCCACTATGAAAAGGTTATTTTCGGGAGCCGCCAGCATTTTAACTATCTCATATTGTACGGGGCTGATGTCCTGAAACTCGTCAACGAGAATGAAGCGGTATTTTTTCTGCCATTTTCTGAGTTCTCCGGGTTCCCTCAGAAACAGTTCGTGGCATAAAAGCAGCATATCGTCGAAATCTACCAGCCGCTGTGTCCGGAGCTCCTGTCGGTACTGCTCTATGATGCGGAGGAATTTGTCCGTATCAATGAGTTTTGAGGTGAAGCCTGAGGTATTCTTCCCCAGGGATTTGAATTTGGAGATTTCGGACAGAAGCAGTCTGAAAAAATCCATATCATAGGAGCTGTCAATGTGCTCCTGCATGGTAAGTTCACGAAGGATCATTACCTTTGTTCTGTCGCTTATTATGTTTTTGAAGGACAGGTTGTACCTGAGCCGCAGAATAAAGAAAAATACCGAATGGAAGGTTCCGAAGGTGATACGGTGTCCTTCGTGGCCCTTCTCTTTTGCCAGTTTATTGAATCTCGTTTCCATTTCCTGAGCGGCATCCTTTGTGAAGGTGATCACCAGAATGTCTTCTGAGGGAATGTCTAAGGATAAGAGGTTCAGGAGTCTTTGAGTGATGACTGTGGTTTTTCCGGAGCCGGGACCCGCAAGCACCATGGCGGGCCCGTTTATGTGATTGATTGCCTGAATTTGTTCATTAGAAAAGCTCATGGCACATAGTGTACCACGAGCTTCGGAAATCTCCTATGGTCTGAATTTCGACCATACGGGTTAGCCCCGGCGGGCATCCCTTTTAAAACGGGTCGCTGCGGCGGAAAAATCTAAAATCTGGTCCCTAAGAGGCTCTAGACCCTCGCCAATGTCAGAGATTTTCTTTGATGACAACTCTGACTTGGCGAGGGGGCTAAGGAAAAGGGATCAAGAGCCTCTAAGGGACCAGATTTTGATTTTTCACGTCCTCGCTCAACGTTTTAAAAGGGATGCCCGCCGGGGCTAACCCTGGTTTATCGAAGGTCTGTACCGTATAGGATTTTTGCGAGTTCAGAATCTTTATCGAGGATTATGGTTTTGTCGCCGCGACCTTTGAGGGAAGTCTTGAGGGCGTCGAGGGAGCGGATGTAGTTGTAGAATTCCGCCTTCTCAGTGGTGTTGTAGGCTTCGGCGAGGGTTTTCATGTACTCTGCTTCACCCTCTGCTTCGATGATGGCAGCCTGCTTCTTTGCCTCTGCTTCCATGATGGTTACCTGACGGTTGGTGTCGTTTCGGATCTTCTGGGCCTGGCTGTCACCCTGTGCTTTGTAGGAGGCAGCGATATTCTGGCGCTCGGAGATCATTCGCTCGTAAACGGCTTCCTTGTTGTCATCGGGGAGGTCGAGTGCCTTTATCTTAGCCTCGGTGATGGTAATGCCGTAGCCGCCGATGTCGGAATTGGAATCCTCTGTTATTAGCTTCGTAAGCTGCTCGCCTCTTGCAGCAATGACTTCGTCCTGAGACATTGAGGAAATTGTGTTCTTTGTGGCATTGTAAACTGCTACACCGACACGATCCTCTGCTGCTCTGGTGGAGGCATTGAGAGTCTGGGTGAACTTTACGGGATCTGTGACCTTCCATAAGATGAAGTCATCCGCAATCATGGACTTTTTGTCCTTTGTGATGACATCTGAAGGCTGGATATCGTAAATCTGAAGGTCCTTTGGGATGTAACGGACGCTCTCCAGGAAAGGAAGCTTGGTGTAAAGACCGGCTTCGGTGCTTACCTTTGTGATCTTTCCAAGATGGGTTACAACACCGTATTCATTGGGATTTACAGTATAAAAGGCTGTACCGGACAGGAATAAAAAGCAAAGCAGTATGACCACAAGGACAGCTCTTATTATGTTAAAGGTTTTCTTCATGAGTTGCTCTCCTCTCCGGTCAGGTTTTCTTCTGCTGAAGCTGCATTTGTATCTGTATCCGCAGCTGCAGCTGTGTTTTCAGAATAGTTTACGACATTAGTGCGGCTTTCTGATGTGAAGCTTTCGAGAGGAAGCATGGTCTGGGTGCCCCCGTCATCGATTATGACCTTTAGACCCGGAAGAACATCCTCCATTGTCTCATAGAATAAACGCTGCTTGGTGATGAGGGGGTTAAGCTTGTACTGATCGTACATGGCATTAAATCTGGCAACCTGTCCCTGAGCCTCCGCTATTCTGGATTCCTTCTTTGCCTCTGCCTGTTTTTCGATCTTGTCGGCATTGGCCTCGGCTGCGGGAAGCTGTTCTGACTTATACTTATTTGCATTGTTAATGGAAGTCTCAGAGCCCTGCTTTGCGTTTTCAACAGCCTTGAAGGCAGACATAACCTGCTGGTTTGGCGGTTCCACGTCCTGGATGGAGACATTAACAACCTCAAGACCGATGTTTGATTTTGAAAGGGCGCTTACCAGAGAATCACGGACATCAGACTGTACCTTGTTTTTGCTGGTAGTCATGACATCATCAACGTTATAGTTGGAAACGATGGTACGGATGGCAGCCTGGGCAAGGTTCTCAAGGATTGCCTTGGGATTGCTCGAGTTATAAAGGTAACTCACCGGATCAGACACGCGATACTCGATATAGAAATCGGTGTTTACAAAGTTGAAATCCGAGGTGATCATGAGAGACTGCTCGGTAAGTGATTCGGCTCTTCCGTCTTCTCCGGTGTTTTCGTCGTACACCCTGTAACCAATCGGAATTCCGTAGGTAGTTGTGCGAACCAGATGAACCGTATCGACGAATGGAATTTTGAAATACATTCCTGCGGTTTTAACGTCCTGAACCTTACCGAATCTTGTAACAACTGCCTGTTCCTGCTCGGAAACTCTGTAAAGACCCGAGGAAACAAAGCTTATGGCCAGAAAAACTACGATAATCAGAGCCAGAACCTTAAAGATCTTTCCTGCAGTTTCCTTTGCCTTCTTTGGATCCGGCATATCGATGTGCGGCATACCGGGACCATTTCCCGGGCCGCTGTTGTTGAAATTTTTCATTTACTATGCTCCTTATAGGAATTATAAAACTGTCCAGCCAGAGCCTGAGGGCATCCGTTTAGAAACGGGTCGCTCCGGCGGAAAAATCTATAACAGAACCCCTAAGAGGCTCTAGGCCCTCGCCAAAGAAAGAATCCTGACGGATTCTTTTGAACCGCTCAAAGCCGCGCGGCTCCCAAGATTAAAAAACAAATCTTGGGCAGCAATGTCAGAGTTTTCTTTATGACAACTCTGACTTGGCGAGGGGGGCTAAGGAAAATATTATTGTCTATGCTCAATGTCGTCTGCAATCTGGTTTGACTTTCCGGCAGCCTCCAGAGTGATCGGAGTGCTGTTTTCATTCAGACATGGATCAACCGGACGCTGTGCTGCCTCCTTTGGGGTTCTGTCGATCTTTGTGTAATCACCGATTCCAACAGCCTCTGTAAGAGCACCAAGAGAAGAAACTGTTGCAGAAATATCTGTCGGAAGGAAAATCTTTGTTGCGCGACCGTCAGCCACAGTCTTAAGTGCCTCAAGACCGCGAAGCTTCAGAACTGTGTCATTAACATTGGCAGACTTAAGCATCTCAAGACCCTCTGCCTCAGCCTTGTAGACAAGCTTTACAGACTCAGCCTTACCCTGAGCGATGGCGATCTGGGCATCTCTCTCAGCTTCTGCCGCAAGAACCTTAGCCCTTTTGTCACCTTCTGCTCTCTTAACGATAGACTCCTGATGAGCCTCTGCCTGAAGGACAGTCTCACGTCTCTCACGCTCAGCTCTCATCTGCTTGGTCATAACCTCCTCAATCTCACGAGGTGGCTGAATGTTCTTAACCTCAACTCTTGTGACCTTGATACCCCATGGATCGGTAGCCGTATCAAGAGCCATCTGCATCTTGCTGTTGATGATGTCTCTGCCTGAAAGAGTCATATCAAGCTCCATCTCACCAACGATGGAACGAAGGTTTGTGGCGGTAAGATTAGCAAGACCACTCATGGCATTTTCGATACCATACTGATAAGCTTTGGGATCAAAAACTGTCATGTAAACAACAGAATCAATAGAAATGGTAACATTATCCTTTGTGATAACCGGCTGAGGATCAAAATCACAAACCTGCTCCTTCAGAGAAATCTTACGGAAAACCCTGTCAATGACAGGCATCTTGAAGTGAAGCCCCGCGTGCCAGGTATCATGATATTTTCCGAGACGCTCAACATTAACAGCATACCCCTGCGGCACAACCTTGATGCAGCTACTCAAAATAAGAAAAAGAATAACTAAAAAAGGAAATAATAAAAAGAATCCCATACATACTCCCATCTGCCCTCCGAATATTGGAAGGACTTAAAAAATATACGAGACTATAATAGCATATAAGACAAAGATAAAATATTAACGATTATATACGAAAAAAGAAATTTGTGAGAAGACGATTAACACCAATTAAAAAAGATAATCTGTGATGAAAATAGATTATCCTTTTGTGAATTAAGAGAAAATGTGAAAGAAAATGCAAGGGCCGTCACACGTCCCTTGCATTTTCTTGACCCATTTCAAAACCCTGCGGTAAAAACATTACCCCTCAAGCTTAGCGATTCCGGCTTCGAGTCTCCTGATAGACTCGTCCTTTCCGAGAACCTCCATGATTTCGGTAGCACCCGCAGGAGTCATCTGCTTACCGGAAAGAGCGATACGGATAGGCCACATAACAAAACCAGTCTTAAGCTCCTTCTTCTTGCCGTACTCCGAAAGAAGTGCGAAAAGCGCATCATTGGAGTAATCCTCCTGAGCTTTAAGAAGAGGAAGCACATCCTTAAGAAGCTGAAGTGAGTTTTCAAGATTTGTCTTAGACTTCTTATTTACATAAAGATCATTCTCGTACTCAGGAACCTCCTCAAAGAAAGATATCATTTCAGGGATATCCGGGAAGATCTCGATACGGGTCTTAACCATGGTAGCGATATGCCTGAAGTCAAGAGGCTTCTTAATGGTTTCCTGAATGAAAGGAAGCGCTCTCTCATAGTACTTATCGAAATCCATAGCCTTGATATACTCGCCGTTCATCCAGCGAAGCTTGCCCATGTCAAAAACAGCCGGACTCTTGGAGATACGGGTGTAATCAAACTTACGGATGAGATCCTGAAGAGACATGATCTCCTCATTGTCATCCGGTGACCAGCCGAGAAGAGCTACGAAGTTAACAACTGCCTCTGCAACAAAGCCCTGGTCGATGAGGTCCTCAAAAGAAGAATGTCCTGAACGCTTTGAAAGCTTCTTGTGGTTTTCATCTGTAATGAGCGGACAGTGAACATACTTGGGAATCTCCCATCCGTATGCATCATAAAGACGGTTGTACTTAGGGCTTGAGCTCAGATACTCATTGCCGCGGACAACGTGAGTGATACCCATAAGATGATCGTCGATAACATTGGCAAAATTGTAAGTAGGGAATCCGTCGGACTTGATAAGTACCATGTCATCAAGCTCAGAGTTGTCTACTGTGACATCTCCGTAAAGCTCGTCATGGAAAGAGGTTGTTCCCTCTGTTGGGTTATTCTGACGGATAACATAAGGCTTTCCTGCCTTGAGGTTCTCTTCAATCTCTTCCTTTGAAAGGCTGAGACAATGCTTATCATAGTGCATGATCTCTTCGCCGTTAACGGTTGTCTTCAGAGTCTCAAGACGCTCCTTTGTACAGAAGCAGTAGTAAGCCTTGCCCTCGTTTACGAGCTGCTTTGCGTAATCCATGTAGATGCCGGACTTAACACGGTCTGACTGAACATAAGGTCCGCAATTACCCGGCTTATCAGGTGACTCATCAGGAATGAGTCCTGTGTCGGCAAGGGTTCTGTTAATGAGGTCTACCGCACCTTCAACAAGACGCTCCTGGTCTGTATCTTCTATTCTGAGAAGGAAATCGCCGTCCTCGTGCTTTGAAATGAGGTAAGCATACAGTGCAGTTCTTAAATTACCAACATGCATTCTTCCGGTTGGTGACGGAGCGTATCGTGTTCTGATCTTCATTTTGTTCTCCTAAATGTAAAGAAGGGACTGTCGCCAGTCCCCGCTCTTAGATTTAAAATTTGATATTCACAGAGAGTCATATGCTTAAAAAGCATGTCCCCTATGTGTTAATGCATCGGGAGCTGCATTTTCATGAAACTCCCGATGCCAAGGTATTCTGATTATATCAATCTTTAAGATCCTGTGGTCTCATGGTGAGATTGATTCTGCCCATCTTGTCGATTTCCTGTACCTTTACGGTAACCTCATCGCCGATGTTTACAACATCTTCAACCTTATCAACTCTTCCATCAGCAAGCTTTGAGATGTGAACCATACCGTCCTTGTTAGGGCTTAACTGTACGAATGCACCGAAGTTCATGATACGCACAACTTTACCTTCAAGGATCTGACCAGGCTCGATGTCATTAACGATGGACTCAACGATCTTCTTGGCCTTTTCAAGAGCTGCAAGGTCGATGCCGGAGATGGAAACCATACCGTTATCGTCGATGTCGATCTTGGCACCTGTCTCGTCAATGATCCCATTGATGGTCTTGCCCTGCTTACCGATAACATCACCTATCTTTTCGGGATCGATCTGGAGAGTGATTATCTTAGGTGCATATGGTGAAAGCTCCTTACGAGGCTCCGGGATAGCATCCTTCATAACGCCGTCCATGATGAAAAGACGTGCCTCATGTGCTCTCTTTATAGCTTCTGTTACGATATCCCTTGTAAGACCGTGGATCTTGATATCCATCTGGATAGCTGTGATACCTTCATGAGTACCCGTTACCTTGAAGTCCATGTCACCGAAGAAATCCTCGAGACCCTGGATATCTGTAAGAACCAGATAATCATCATCTGTATCACCGGTTACAAGACCGCAGCTGATACCTGCTACAGGCTCCTTGATAGGAACACCGGCTGCCATAAGTGACAGGCAGGATGCACAGGTTGAACCCATTGATGTAGAACCGTTAGACTCCATTGTCTCTGAAACCGCGCGGATAGCATATGGGAAATCTTCTACTGAAGGAAGTACAGGAAGGAGTGCTCTCTCAGCAAGTGCTCCGTGACCGATCTCACGACGTCCCGGACCGCGGCTTGCCTTAGCCTCACCTACTGAGTAACCCGGGAAGTTGTACTGGTGAAGGTAACGCTTCTCTGTGATGTACTCGTTAAGTTCCTCAACCTTCTGAACCTCTGAAAGAGGAGCAAGGGTTACGATATCAAGGATCTGAGTCTGTCCACGCTTGAACATAGCAGAACCGTGTACTCTTGGAATAAGGTCTACCTCAGCCTCAAGAGGTCTGATCTCGTCGATTCTACGACCATCCGGTCTCTTGTGATCCTTGAGGATCATCTTACGAACGGTCTTCTTCTCATACTGATAGATGGCATCAGGAAGGATAGCAAGAGCTTCCTCGTCTTCTGCAAGAGCCTCTTCAAGCTTCTTTGTAACCTCAGCCATGTTGAGATCTCTCTGCTGCTTGTCATCAGTGAATACTGCTGTTTCCATTTCCTCAGGAGGAACGATGGACTTGATCTTCTCAAATACCTCTTCAGGTACTGCAGCACTGACATATTCCATCTTCTTCTTTCCGCACTCTGCGATGATGGAATCGAAGAATCCGATAATCTGCTTGTTGATCTCGTCAGCCTTGTAGATAGCCTCGATCATCTTGTCATCGGAAATGCAGTTTGCACCTGCTTCGATCATGATAACCTTGTCGCGGGTTGAAGCAACTGTAAGAGCAAGGTCTGAAACAGCCTTTTCTGCATTGGTAGGATTGATGATGAATTCACCGTTGATCATACCAACCTGTGTTGATGCACATGGACCGTCCCAAGGTACATCTGAGATAGCTGTTGCAAGGGATGAACCAAGCATTGCAAGAAGCTCAGGTGAGCAATCCTGATCAACTGACATAACCAGGTTGTCAACGAGACAGTCATTTCTGAAATCCTTAGGGAAAAGAGGTCTCATAGGACGGTCAATAACACGTGATGTAAGGATAGCATTATCACCTGCACGGCCTTCTCTTTTCTTGAATCCACCCGGGAATTTACCAACTGAATACATCTTTTCCTCATACTCGATCTGAAGAGGGAAGAAGTCAATGCCGTCTCTTGGAGCGGCTGAAGCGGTACATGTTGAAAGAACGGTTGTATCGCCATAGTGCATAAGTGCTGCACCGTTTGCCTGTGCACAAACACGACCGATATCAACGGTAAGTGTTCTGCCGGCGAGTTCCATGGAATAACTCTTGTACATTTTTACCTCCATTATTTTGACAGGGAGGTCCAAAAACACTGATAAGGCTCTGCTTTAAAGACGTCCGGTATACCTTCGGAATCGAAAGAAACCTTCGAAGGAAACAGGATACACGTTCTGTTTTAAAGATATTCATTACACCTCCGGCTTCGAAAGGATTTTCGAAGGAAGCAGGATCTATCAGTTCTGCTATAAAAAAATTGGTACACTTCCCGATAGGAAATGAAACCTGAAGGAAGCAGGCTTATGTGCTGCATCCGGATTCAGGCTGATGTTTGTCCTTTGAACCGGAACCTTGTCAGTGATCTCGGATAGCTCTCCTGTCAATGTTTGATTGTTGATCTGACCCGTTCATAAAAAAATCTGAATCCTTATATGGTACATCTGCGGATCATTATACAGATTTTATCAGATTCTTTAGTAACGGTCGACCGGTTTTTGAGTTATGACTCTGAAAAAAATAAAAGAGCAGAGAATCATTTCTCCGCTCTCCTTTATCAAAATTACTTTCTGATACCGAGCTTCTCGATGAGTGATCTGTAACCCTCAAGGTCTGTCTTAGCAAGGTACTGAAGAAGTCCTCTTCTCTGACCAACCATCATAAGAAGTCCTCTTCTTGAGTGGTGATCCTTAGGGTTCTTCTTAAGGTGCTCAGTAAGCTCGTTGATTCTTGTTGTGAGAATAGCAACCTGAACCTCAGGTGAACCTGTGTCTCCGGGCTTGCGTCCGTACTGTGCGATAAGCTCAGCTTTCTTTTCCTTAGAAATCATTTTTAATTCCTCCTAAAATAACTTTTCACGATCTTTCGTGATCAAACTTACGTTAACAGAGTTCCCGAAAGGAGTTCCGCAGAACCATGCCAACGCGCATACTCATGTACTTTAACAGAAGCTATGGGAGTTGTCAACTGTAACACATGATATTATTGAAAAATGTATGTTATCCATGCCTTTTTCAGCAGCTTCCTTTGGATATCAAACAGCTCCGTAAAGTCTGTATTCCGTAAGCGTATCAGACGATCTCAAAAATATCCATGAAGCCTGTGGTTTCCAGGATCTCCCTGACACCGGGGGTTACTCCTTTAAGCATCAGTCCTGAATCCGGAAGAGCCTTTCTTATGATCATCATTACCCGGAGCCCAGCTGACGAAATATACTGCAGGTCCGTACAATCAATGGTAACCGACGAAATCCCGCCTTCCTTGCCTTCTGTTTCCCAGGCCTTTAAGAATTCGGGTGCGGTGAGTGTATCGACCCGACCGGAAAGCTTCATGGCAAGCTCACTTTCCTTCCTTTGGGCTGTTACCGAAAATTTCATATTTTCATCGGAGCCTCCGCCCTTTGCGGCAGAAAGAAGACCGGCATCGAAGGTAAGCTTCCATACATAAATTTTTTTCATGGCTTCCTTCATTTTCACAACCGCTTCCTCCGGCATCATAGGATACACTGCAAGCTCAAGATCCTCCCTGAAATACGGCACCTTCTCCACGCGTAGACCGAACGAATTGGCACCCTTTTCAAGTGCCTCATAATCCACGCCGCCGTGCAGATTCGTGCTGTCTGACTGATGGACATCCTTCAGTGCCACTGCAGTGGAAAGGATATCAACATCCGACTGCGACGAGAAGCTTTTTGCCGCATAATCCATCACATCCCGGGCTCTATCCCCCGCAACGCTTGTGATCACCGCCATGTAATACGCAAGGGTCTCAGGATCGGTAAGGAGCCAGCAGCCTCCCTTTTCCGAAAGCAGCTTAGCGATGTTCTGAAACAGAAGCCGGTTTTCACTTTTGTTAAGGTATACCGTAAGTCCCTCAGTCACGATGCAGATCTCACCGTCTGCGGATCTTACTGCACTCAGCATGGAAGTAAGGTCGGTAACATCCACCTCAGCAAAGCTGATTTTTTCAAGCTCATCCGGGGTCGCCATTGCCTCTATCACAGGCTTTATGTCCGAAATGACCGCCGGGAGATCTCCGCCAATATATTTTTTTCCTGCGTCCGCCATATCAAGGCCGCGGTGCGTGTACCCGCAGGGCAGGTCAAACACGTACGGCATCCCTGCTTCCTCGATCATGCGGTCAAGCGTCTCATGGCGCATATCATGTATAGCGATAAAGCAGAGCTTTGTCAGCTCATCCGGTCCGTCATCACTCTTCGGCGCATTCATAAAGCCAAGGCGCATATACACCTCTCCTGCCCTTTTTAAACCAGCCGCAGCTTTAAGGGCAAGTGTCGTTACTGCAGTGTTCCCTACAGGATTCACTTTATTTTGCAGTTCTTTTTCTGTACTCATTTCGTTCTCCTTCCATAGACGCATTATGCCGATATCACATAGAAAAGCTAAAAGAATACATTAACAAGCTTTCTTCCGTTTTTTTCAGTTTAGCCGGAGCCCCTTCATGTGCCCCGGCTGAACGGCTGCTTCTATAAATCCATCGGATAATGCATTGCCGCATCCACATCCTTTTCCAGCTGATGTCTCAGGACTTCAAGGGACGCAAACTTTTCCTGATCTCTGATCCGGTCCATGAATTCCACGCGGATCTTCTGACCATATATATCCTTATTGAAATTAACAATATGGGTCTCCACGCTTACCGGATTATCATCCGATACGGTGGGATTGGTACCTATATTGGTGACGCCTCTGAAAAGCTCCTGTCCCACCAGAACTCTTGAGATATAAACTCCGGCCTTCGGAAGGGTCTTTCCTGAGGTTGGGAGGATGTTCGCGGTAGGAAAACCAAGTACCGTTGAGCCTATATGTTTTCCGTGGATGACTGTACCGCTTAAAGCTACGTGCCTTCCGAGAAGATCTGCTGCCAGCTTAACATTTCCCTTCTGGATCTCTTCACGGATAAAGGTACTGGATATCTCCCTTGAGTTACCGTTCTCATCAAGAACCTGACGTTTCTTGATGATGTGTGCGGTGTAACCGTATTTCTCCTGAAGAGCCATAAGCATTTCTGCATCGCCCTGAGCCTTGTGACCAAATCGGCAGTCGGTTCCTGCGACGATGTCCTTTGCGTTCATGCCCTCGATAAGCACATCTCTTAAAAAGAACTCCGCCGGAACCTTCATGGTGTCCCGGTTCACGGGATATGAAAATACATAATCGAAACCGAGATTTCTGAGTCTTGTGATATGCTCCTCGCTTGATGAGATGGAGGTTTTGCTGGTTCCGGAAAAAAGATTGTCCGGATTCTGTGAAAATGTAAGTACGGCTGTTTTATAATGCTTGCTTTTAGCAATGGAAAACATATTTTCAAAAATGAGCTGGTGCCCCTTATGGCTTCCGTCAAATTTTCCGAAGGCAACAACTGCGGGCTCCGGAACGAAGATAGGCGGCTTTACAACGGAATAGAGTTCACCCTTCTGTTCCAGCTCCGAAAGCTCAGATATGGTATGACTTTCTGCCAATGTATATTTCCCGACTCTTTTGCGGAGCAGAGCTGTCATGGCAGCTCCTGTTCCCAGCTTTTCGCCTATGTCCTTACATAAGGTTCTGATGTAGGTGCCTTTAGAACAGGTGACCTCAATTTTTACGTAAGGCTGCCGGATATCAAGTATTCTAATGTCGTGAACTGTAATCCTGTTTGCTTTACGTTCAACGGTTTTCCCCTGCCGGGCCAGATCATATAGTTTTTTGCCGTTTAGCTTTTTGGCACTGTACATGGGTGGGATTTGATCATAAGTTCCTATAAAGGAGGCAATAGCATCCCGGATCTCATATTCGGTAACATTGACAGGCTTCTCCTCCAATACAGCTCCGGTTATATCCTCTGTATCTGTATTTATACCAAGCTGCATTTCGGCCTCATAGACCTTTTCTGTGCCGGAGATGGTATCCACAAGCTTTGTGGCCGTACCGGCGCATACTACCAGAACTCCTTCCGCCAGAGGATCAAGAGTTCCTGTATGACCTATCTTCTTTTCATGAAGGATCGAACGTAGCTTTTTAGTGACATCAAAGCTGGTCCAGTTTTTTTCTTTGTTTACAACTATTATTCCATCCATTGGTTATCTTATCACTGGGCGCTGTTTGAAATAAATCCGGGCGCATCCAGCTGCTTAGAAAGCTCCTTTGTAATGTTGTTTATCACATCAAAATGTGATCCCTGAAGTGAGCATCCTGCTGCCATCTTATGACCGCCGCCGCCGAAATGGGAAGCCACCTTTGCTACATCCAGCATATTGTTGTTGCTTCTTAAGCTCACCTTATAGTTCTGATTGGTCATCTCGTAAATGAAGACAGCACAGTCTACACCTCTGGTTTCGCGCATGGTACTTACAATGCCGTCAATGTCCTTTGAGGTGACATTATAAAATCGCATATCTTTGCAGGTAAGCCATCCGGCTATGCACCGCTTGTCCATGATCATAAGGCTTTCCGTAAGGACGCGACCCAAAACCTGCTGCTGTGCATAGGTCTTTGTGTAGTAGGTATCATCAATTATGGAGCCGAAATCTATTCCCTTTGACATAAGCTGTCCTGCCAGCTCCATGGTGTGTCTGGAGGTGCAGTTATACTTGAAAACTCCGGTGTCATGTACCATGCCAAGGTAGAGACAGGAAGCGGCTTCCTTAGTAACGTAGCTGTCATCCATGAGGTCGTAGACAACCTCGCAGGTGCTGGAAGCCTCAGGGATGATAGTGCACTTCTCGAATTTCTGGTTTCCGGGAATGTGGTGATCCACAACATAGATATTATCGGCGTGCTCGGCAAGCACCTTGAAGTCACCCACCCTGTCATAGCCGTTACAATCGCAAATGATGCATAAACGGTATTTACGGTCTGAAGGAACATGTATAATGTCGTCGAAACCGGGCATGAACCTGAATTTTTCATTAGCGGGCTGGAGATAAACATTGACCTTCTTGTCAGGGTAACGCTCCTGTATATAAAGCTTTGTACCGAGGGTGGAACCGAGACAATCGCCATCGGGATTTGTATGTCCGAGAATGCAAATGCTTTCTGCTGCTTCTATCAACTTTTCAAATTCGTTCATCAAACTCTTTTTCCTCTATAGAAATTGAGGCAGAAAATGCATGGATGCACCTCTGCCTGTCAATGATCATACTTCTTTTGTTGTGTCAGGATCCTGAGCAGGATCTTCTTCCTGATCAACATGCTTTTCCGCATCTTCTTTCGCAACCCTGCTGATAAGCTCTTCCATATGGGCACCATACTCTATGGAGTGATCCTCAATGAACTGAAGCTCCGGGGTGTGACGGAGATTTACGGTCTGCGCAAGTTCACGACGCAGGAAACCACTGGCGGCCTTTAAGCCTTCCATGGTCTTTTTAAGGGATTCCTCGCTGCCGAGTACTGAAATGTAAACTCTGCAATACTGAAGATCGGGAGTTACATCGGCACCGGTAACAGACACCATAGGTGAAATGCGGGGATCCTTGAGGTCACGGATCGCTACGGAAAGCTCTCTCATGACCTCGGCATTTATTCTTGTATTTTTAACGGAATTTTTTCTCAACGCTTAACCTCTTCCATTACATAGACTTCAACATAATCATCAATCTCGATCTCGTTAAAGGCTTCAAATACAAGACCACACTCGTAGCCTGCCTTTACTTCCTTTACATCGTCCTTGAAACGCTTTACGGAAGCAATCTCGCCCTCGAATACCAGATCCTGCTTTGGTCCGCGCATGATACGGGCCTTGGCACCTCTCTGCACGAGACCGTCCTTAACCATACATCCTGCGATGTTACCAACGCCGGAGGCCTTAAAGATCTGACGGATCTCTGCATGACCGATAACCTTCTCCTCATAAACAGGAGCAAGCATACCCTTCATGGCATCCTCGATATCTTCGATAGCCTTATAGATAATGTTGTAAAGTCTTACATCAACATGCTCACGTTCTGCGATTTCCTTTGCGGTTGCATCAGGCTTAACGTCAAAACCGATGACGATAGCATTGGAAGCACTTGCAAGAACCACATCGGATTCGTTGATGGCACCAACACCTGAATGGATAACCTTAACCTGAACCTCATCGTTTTTGATCTTCTCAAGGGAATCCTTAACAGCCTCAACTGAACCCTGAACGTCAGCCTTGACAACGATAGGAAGTTCCTTGATCTCGCCGGCCTTGATCTGGTCAAAGAGTGCATCAAGAGATACCTTCTTCTTGGATTCCTCAACCATCTTCTGCTTGTTCTCTGTTACGAAGGCAGCAGCATAAGCCTTGGCTTCCTTCTCGCTGTCCTTAACCTGGAAAATCTCACCGGCATTGGGAACAGTATTGAGACCAAGTATCTCACATGGCTGTGAAGGACCGGCCTTCTTGATACGTCTGCCCTTATCGTCTGTCATGGCACGAACCTTGCCGTAAGCGGAACCTACTGCAACTACATCACCCTGGTGAAGAGTTCCCTTCTGAACCAGGAGTCTGGCAACGGAACCACGTCCCTTATCAAGCTCTGCCTCGATAACAACACCGTAAGCTGAACGATTCTGGTTAGCCTTAAGCTCCATAACGTCTGCATCAAGAACTACGTTCTCAAGAAGATCTTCGATACCGATACCCTTCTTTGCAGAAACAGGTACACAGATGGTATCTCCGCCGTAATCCTCAGGAACAAGGTCATATTTCATGAGCTCCTGCTTAACACGGTCAGGGTTTGCACCTTCCTTATCAATCTTGTTGATGGCAACGATGATAGGAGTGTTTGCAGCCTTTGCATGGTTGATAGCTTCCACTGTCTGAGGCATAACACCGTCATCCGCTGCAACTACAAGTACAGCGATATCTGTTGACTGTGCACCACGCATACGCATGGCTGTGAATGCCTCGTGTCCAGGTGTATCAAGGAAGGTGATGAGACGATTCTCGCCGTTAACATTAACGGATACCTGGTAAGCACCGATGGACTGAGTGATACCGCCGGCCTCCTTTGCTGTAACATTTGTATTACGGATAGCATCAAGGATAGATGTTTTACCGTGGTCAACGTGACCCATTACGCAGACTACAGGAGGTCTCTGTACCATATCCTCTTCCTGGTCCTCGATATCATCCTTAACAAGCTCGGCGATAACATCTACCTTCTCTTCCATCTCGCAAAGGATATCGTAATCAACTGCGATATTCTCGGCTTCTTCATAGGAAAGCTCGGTATTGAGAGTTACCATCTGGCCCTGCATGAAGAGCTTCTTGATGATATCGGCAGGCTTTTGCTTCATCTTGTCCGCAAGATCCTTGATGGTGATAACCTCGGGGATTGTGATGGACTTGATCTCTTCCTCAACAGGCTTAACAACCTCAGGCTTGATAAATGCACCCTTTCCGGTCTTCTTCTTGCGTGCTGCCATCTCATCGTCTCTCTCGTAAGACTGCTCTGCAGTGTACTTATTCTGCTTACGATTGGTACGATTTCTCTTGGCTGCCTCAGCTCTCTCGTTATCGAAATTTTTATTTCCGAAATTCTTGTCTGATGGCTTGTACGCATTTCTGTTGGCTGTTGGCTTTGAAGAAATATCTACGGCTGCAGCTGAACTGTCCGTACGTCTCTGACCGCCGAAGCCTGCACCTGCAGGTCTCTGTCCCGGTCTCTGCTGACCGCTTCGGTCTGCCGGTCTTCCTGTGCCGGCAGGTCTTGCGCCGTCCTTATGGAAACCTCCCTGAGGTCTGTCTCCACGGTCGGTTCTCGGTGCGAAACCGGTTCTCGGCTGACGGTCGCCTGTATTTCTGTCCATACGGGGCTTCTGATCGCCGGATCTTCCTTCGATGGAAGCTGAAGAGCGTGCTTCAGCCTTTCTGGCTGTTTCTTCCGCTGCTGCCTTACGTGCTGCTTCAGCCTTTGCTTCTTCTTCCGCTCTTGCCTTAGCCTCTATTTCGGCCTTCTTTCTTGCTTCTTCCTCAGCAGCCTTACGTGCTGCCTCGGCCTTGGCTTCTTCTTCAGCCTGACGCCGCTGAATTTCATTCAGCTCACGAAGAGGTGTGACTCTTGCTGTTCCGGGAGGAAGCGGTCTTCCGTTGGGGCTTGTCTTCTTAGGCTGCTCCTTTTCCTTTGACTCTGCAGCAGATCTGGTTTTACGTGCGCCCTGCTCCTTGGCTGAAGAAAGCTTTCCGCCAAGTGGATGGTTTTTATGATTAGCGGAGTTCTGGGAATGGAAAACCACAGCAAGCTTTTTCTTCTTTGGTGCCTCTTCCTTCTTAGCTTCCTTGCTGTTTAATCCATTTTCTTTCTGGTTCTCATCTGACATTCACATTACCTCCGTCAATATATTTGATCATCGCTTTTGCGAAACCTTCATCTTCTACGCTGAGAGATGACCGTTCGGATTTTCCGAGCTGTGCCCCCAGCCTGTCTTTAGTTCCCAATTCAAAATACGGCACATTTCTGTAGGTTGTCATATTTTTGAATTTTTTCTTTGTGTTATCTGACGCATCCTCGGGAACTATCACTAGCTGGGATTTACCGCCCTTAAGGGATTTTTCCACTGCGAACTCGCCACTTTTCAATTTGCCTGCTCTCTGGCATAAGCCCAGCAGACCGTATATTCTATCATCTATCAAGCTTTATCAGTTCCTCTCTGAGTGCCTGTGCTGTAGCTTCAGAAATACTTACCTTGAAAGCACGATCCAGTGCCTTGCGTTTGATTGCTTTTTCAAAGCATGCAAGGTCATTGCAGATATATGCACCGCGGCCGTTTTTCCGGCCGGTCGGATCAATGCTGAAGGTATCGTCCTGTGAACGAACGATACGTATAAGGTCAGGTTTTTCTTTTTTCTGACCACAGCCTACACAGGTTCTTTCCGGCAGTTTCTTCATACCGGTCATACTTCCTCGCTCTCATCAGAAATCATTTCTGAATCTGACTCGTAATCATCTTCGGCTGCACCGTCATCTTCATAGTCTTCACCCTGATAATCGATACCCATCTCATCAAAGATACCCTGCTCCTGAGCCTGGGACTCTGATTTGATATCGATCTTGTAGTTTGTGAGCTTGGCGGCAAGGCGGGCATTCTGTCCTTCCTTACCGATGGCGAGACTGAGCATAGCGTCAGGTACGATGACCATGGCTTCTTTATTATCCTGATCCGCGATAACGGCGATAACCTTTGCCGGTGAAAGAGCGTTTTCGATAAGGTATGCCGGGTTCTCGTCATAGTTGATGATATCGATTTTCTCTCCACGAAGCTCTTCTACCACAGTATTGACTCTTGAACCGTTGAGACCTACACATGCTCCAACCGGATCAACATCAGGATCGTTTGATAAAACAGCCATCTTGGTTCTGGAACCGGCCTCGCGGGAGATAGCCTTGATCTCTACGATACCGTCTCTTACTTCGGAAACCTCTTCTTCGAAAAGGCGCTTTACAAGTTCGGGATGGGTTCTGGACACCATGACACGAGGTCCTCGGGGAGAATCCTTTACCTCCACTACGTATACCTTTACTCTGTCATTGGTTTCGAGCTTTTCGCCCTTGATCTGTTCATTCTCTGAAAGATATCCGTCAACCTTACCTAAATTGATGATAATGGATCTTCCGTTATCTCTGTCAACTGTTCCTGTAACAACTTCCTTCTCCATGGAGTAGTACTCGTTGTAAAGAACCTTACGCTCCTCTTCACGGATGCGCTGTACTATAACGCCCTTTGCATTCTGCGTTGCGATACGTCCGAAGGTTTTGGAATCAACCTTTACCGGAACGATGGAACCAAGTGTATATCCGGGATCTATCATTCTTGCATCAGCAAGGGTGATCTCGGTGTTTTTATCAAGTACTTCTTCTACTACAGTTTTGTCGGCAATTACGGAATAATCGCAAGTGTCGGGATCCACACTGACACGGATGTTATCAGAAGAACCGAAGTGGTTCTTGCAAGCTGTCTGAAGTGAAAGCTCGATTGCCTCTATAAGAGACTGCTTTGAAATTCCTTTTTCCTTCTCAAGTAGATCGAGTGCTTCGCTAAGTTCTTTATTCATTAGTTTTTACCCCTCCCGGTAATAATATCATTTGATCCATCATCTGAGGTTTCCTCAGCGTTATCATCAGCCGTAGTATCCGGTATGATATCGTCGTTTCCAGGCTGGTCTTTAAAACCGAGTGAACATACTTCCATCATATACTGCTCAGGAATGAAATCTTCTTTGTCGAGCCACTTTGACAGTTTTCTTGAAACCCTGGCACAATCATCTACAGTCATGTCAACTCCATCTGTGCGGTAAATAAAAGATCTAAGGTACCATTCTCCGTTTTCAAGTGTAAAAGTAACACTGTCTACCTGATACCCTTCTTTAGGGCACATCTCATCGAGATACTTTTTTACCCTTACTGTGTAATCACCGTTTGCCTGCATATAAAAATCCTCTAAACTTAAGCAAAAGGAGCGGGCTCAACGCCTGCTCCTTTCAACTAGTCAATAAATACGGTACAAAGATAACATAGGAAAAACGTAAAATCAATAGTTTTTCAAAAATTGTGAAAATCTGTTTCTTACATAAGTCCACGGATAAGGATGATAAGAATAAGTATCGGAAGAACGAACCGGAAGTAGTTCTTTACTCCCGGATGGAGTTTCATGCCCTCTCCCTTGTTGCATTCATTCAGGTAGTTATCAAAACCCCAGCCCCATTTGCTAACGCAGAAAAGGAGGTATATAAGGGAACCGCCGGGAAGCAGAAGGTTTGATACGATGAAATCCTCTGAATCAAGAATGTCCCTTGCTCCTATCAGATGAACATTGGACCAGATATTGTAACCGAGTACACAAGGTATGCTTGTGATAAGTATGAAAATACAGTTTACAAGAACCGCTTTCTTTCTTGTCCATTTGAAATTATCAATGGAGGTGGACAGGAGGTTCTCAAAAACGGTTATTACTGTACTGAAGCTTGCAAAGGACATGAACAGGAAGAAAAGTGTACCCCAGAGCTGTCCACCGGTCATGCTCATAAATACCTTGGGGAGAGTCATGAAAATGAGACTCGGACCTGCATCGGGATCTACATTGAAACTGAAGCAGGCAGGGAAAATGATGAGACCTGATACTATGGCAACAAAAGTGTCCAGAGCGCAGATCCTTACGGATTCACTGACAAGCGTAAAGCGGTCAGACATGTAGGAACCAAAGATCTCCATACATGCAACGCCGAGACTCAGGGTGAAGAACGCCTGGTTCATGGCTGCGGAAACAGCCGAGCCGAGACCTCTTAGGATACTTCCGTTTCCTGCTTCTGCTACTTTTTCAAGGTTTGGAACAAGGTAAAAATTGATTCCCTTTGCGGCTCCCGGCAGAGTAATACTGTGGATAGCGAGGATTACGATCAGAGCAAGAAGAACAGTCATCATGGCTGTTGTTACTTTTTCCAGACCTTTCTGGATTCCGAAGGAACATACAAGGAAACCCAACAGAACTGTCAGCATCATACAGATCATCATTTCTTCAGGATCTGAAAGAAGGCCGACAAAAACGGAATCTACTTCATCCAGGGAAATATTGTTGAATTTACCGACGGCAAATTTCATAAAGTATGAAACCATCCAGCCGGAAACAGTTGTGTAGTACATCATAAGGATGTAAGCACCGGCAATGGCAAACCATCCGTGAATATGCCATTTGCTGCCGTAGGGTTCCAGATTTTTATATGCCAGCACTGCACTCTTACGGGAGGCGCGTCCCACTGCAAGCTCCATGGTGAGAACCGGAACACCCATGATTACAAGGAAGATAAGGTAGAATATGACAAATATTCCTCCTCCGTTCTGACCCGCCAGGTACGGGAATTTCCATACGTTTCCTATTCCTATGGCGCAACCGGCACTTACCAGAAGAAAGCCCAGTCTTGATTTAAAACTTTCACGATTATCGTTCATAAAATCTCCTCAAAAAAGGGCTTGCAGCATACTGCAAGCCCTGAATTATTTATACAGAGCCGCCGGATAAAAAGGTGTCGGTCAAAAATGACCGGCGGCTTACACGGTTAATGATAAGAAGTTTATCCTTCATACCGGGACCTTATAAAAGGTCTGCGTTCTTTGCATTCTCCAAAACCGATGGAATCTCGGCAAGAGAAACAATGCGGTACTTGAGCTCGGCACGGGAACCGGCAAGTTCCTTAAGCTTCTTGGAAATTCTGTGATAGATTATGCCGCAATCTTCTTTTTTGGTACCTATCAGAAGAAGGAGGTACTGGCTTGAGCTGTATTTGGTATAAACATCACCTTGTCTGAGTTCTGCATAGAGGGCGTTCTTCAAGGCTTCGGCTCTTGAGGACAGCTTCTCCTGATTCTGTATAGGTTTTCCTTCGTAGTCAACCAGAGTACAAAGCATCATAAAGATGGAGTTGCCTCTTCGTACCAGGTTACGACGGAGAACATTGTAAACGTCGATGAAGCTTGAGAATGCGCAGTAGTATGAACCAAGGCTGCGACTGTCACCCTTACTGTTTTTAAGAGCTGCATCACGCTCAAGGATACCGGCCTGGATTTCCTCGATATCATCGGAAACAACCTTGATGTCATCATAGATGCGTTCGTAGCACTTGATAAGGTCGTCAGGAAGAGGAACCTCCAGATCATCAAGATAATAACGGGCTGTTTTATTATAGAGCTCATAAGCTTCTTTGTATTCCTTGCGAAGGATCAATGCGTCGATAACATTGATCTGCCATCCGCCGTCAGGATAAATCTGGCTGGCTTTGCTGTAAAGCTTGTAGAGACTGGTGTAATCTTCTTTTTTTCTGTAATAATCACCGAGGAATAATACAAGCTCATCGAAGAGATGCTTCAGCTTGACAGATTCAACGATAACCCAGTTATCTGTGGAAAATTCGGGAAGAAGTTCACCTTTATAAAGCTCTAAAGCCTGCTCGTAAAGCTTTGCTTTTGTCTCCTCATCTTCGGCTTCGGCAGCCTTACGGCAAGCGTCTGTGTAGGTCTTTACATCAAGAGTCACTTCATAGCCTTCGGGCTTCTCAATGTAGTAAACACCTTTCTTTCCTTCGATATACCGCTTTCCGGGAACACCGCTTTTTTTAAGCTGTGTTCTTGCCTGATGGAGCAGGTTGTTAAGGCTGTTGTTTTCGTCAAGAAGATCCTTGTAGCCGAAAACTCCGTCGATCAGCTCTCTCTTGGAGATGCCCTTCTTATAATTTAAAAGAATGATCTGGATAAGCTTTAAGAAATTTGCTTTGTTATTCTGCCCGAGGCCCATGTACTGTCCGTTAACAGAAATGGAAAAACCACCGAGCATACGTATGTCTATTTTGTTTTCACTCATAATTTCCCCTTACTTTAAGACATTTTATAAGTTTCATATTAGACTTATTCAAATGAAAAGTAAACAGAAAAATAAAAAATTTAAGCCTTTTTGTAATTTTTTTTGTTCGGCGTGCTGCTTTTTTAATGCGATTAAAGGTATTTAAGTCCGGTTAAGCTCCCCTTCTGCCTTTGTATAAGCCTCCTCCGGGATGCCTATATCCTCAACAAAGATCTTTCCGCTGTACTCTTTTCCGGTCCCGGTCATAAGTCCGGTCTTGTTCTTTCCGAAGGTGATGGTCACATCCGCTTTTATGCCGCATCCCAGAAGCTCTCCGGTGTCGGTATTGATGCCGGAGGGCGCGTCGATGGCAAGGGTAAAGCCGCGGGTGTGAGCATTGGCCTCCTCAATGAAGCTCCTGTAAACACCTTCTACAGGGCGGTGAAGTCCTATGCCGAAGATTCCGTCGATGCAAATGTCACAGTCCGGAAGTTCATCACCGACACGGTAAAGATTTACTCTTCCGACAAGCTTCTGAAAGTGAAACATCTGATAAAGAAATTCCCAGCTTGCTTTTTCAAGCTTTCCCACAACCCATACCACCGGGTCATAGCCTGTTTCTTTAAGCATGCGGGCAGCAGCCACTGCATCGGCTCCGTTATTGCCGACACCTGCGAGGACAAGTATGCGGGCTTCCCTCTCGTAAGTGAAATGTCTGTTTATGTAGATGGCTATCTTTGAGCTTGCGTTTTCCATAAGAGCAAGAGATTCGAACCCCATCTCTCCCATGGCTATCATGTCTGCCTTTTTGGCAACTGTTCCTGATATCAGATCCTGCATGTGAAGTCCTCCGCAAATAAAATATAATTTATTGTATCAAAAAACAGCGCATAAGTCCTGATTCTGACTTATGCGCTATAGAAAATTTTAATCCGACCTCAGTGCGTCAATCGGGTTCAGGGTTGCCGCGCTTCTTGCGGGCATATATCCGAAAATAAGACCGATAGCAATGGAGATGCTGAAGGAGGCGATGACCCAGCCTAAGGAGGGCTGTGCATCAATGTTCATCAACTTGCCTGCCAGAGTAGTACCGATGAAGCCGACTACTATGCCGATGAGTCCGCCCATGGAACTGGTAACAGCCGCCTCAATGACAAACTGAGTAAGTATGGTGGAACGTTTTGCACCGAGAGCTTTTCTGATACCGATCTCCCTTGTTCTCTCCGTTACGGATACCAGCATAATGTTCATGACACCCACGCCGGCAACAAGAAGTGAGATTCCTGCGATACCGCCCAGCATCAGAGACATGGATGCGATCATCTCGTTCATGGAATCCAGGAGCTCGCTCATGGCTGTGACCTTATACAGGTCATCATTTTTAAATATGGTGTAAAGGAAATCTTCGATGAGAGTGGTGACTGTTGAGGATTCCTCAACGTACTCATCATGAAGAGTGAAGGTGTAGCTGTTGATGGTTCCGTTTCGGGACAGCTTTACGGCTGCAGTGTAGGGGATGTAAACGAAATCATCACTTCCGCCCTCGCTCATCTCGTCGCTTTCGGAGGTCTGCCGTTCAACAACGCCCACTATCTCATACTTTGTTCCGTTAATGCTTATGCGTTGTCCGAGAGCCTTTTCGGCGCTCTCGTAATAGGTCTTCGCCACATAAAGTCCGATGACCGCAACCTTCTGTCTTGCGGCAATGTCTGCGTACTGGATGAAACGGCCTTTCTCAAGGTCATAAGCCATGATATCCAGATAGTCCTCAGAAACACCTGTAACAGAAGTGTTTGAGGAGTTTTCATTACCCACCTTTACAGTGGCACTGACATTAACCGTAGGTGAAAGATGTGAAAAATACTTTTCGTTATCCTGATAAAAGTCATACATCTCATCAACGCTTACCGAACGGGAGCTGAGATTTGTGACATTTACGTTGATACGGTTGGTTCCCATTGAGGCAAAGCTTGAGGTCATAAAGGACATCTCGCCGTTTACTATTCCTACCAGAATGATAACCGCCGCAACACCGATGATGATACCAAGCATCGTAAGGAACGAACGCATTTTGTTTGCCCAGATGCTCTTAAGAGCAAGATTAAATGAGTTTAGCATAGTCCTCCGCTGTTCCGTCATAAACTACTTTGCCGTCAGAGATACGGATGATTCTTTTGGCTTCAAGTGCGATGGAATTGTCATGGGTTATCATGACTACCGTGTTTCCGTCTTCGTTGATTTCCTTAAGGAAGCCCAGCACCTGCTTTGAGGTTTTTGAATCAAGGGCACCCGTCGGCTCGTCTGCAAGTATAAGTTCGGGATCTCCCGCGAGAGCTCTCGCAATGGAAACTCTCTGCTGCTGACCACCGGAAAGCTGTGCCGGCTTCTGCATCCATTTGTCTGAAAGTCCGACGCGCTCCAGCTGCTTCATGGCACGCTCATTCTGATCAGCCTTTGGAACTCCTGCATAAAGAAGGGGCAGGCAGACATTATCAAGAAGGTTATCCTTCGGAAGCAGGTTGTACTGCTGGAAGACAAAACCGATCTTCCTGTTTCTGATGGCTGCCAGTTCGTCATCCTTCATGGAGGAGGTATCCTGACCGCTGATGAGATATTTTCCGCTGGTGGGCACGTCCAGAGCTCCGATAATGTTCATAAGGGTAGATTTTCCCGAGCCGGATTTTCCGACTATGGCCACGAACTCTCCTTTGTAAATGTTTATGGAGATGCCGTCATTGGCATGAACCTCTTCGGAACCCATCTTGTAGATTTTGTAAATGTCGTGGAGCTCCAGCAGAGGAAGCTCTCCGATATGCTCTTTCGGGATGAAGACCACATTAGCATGTTCGGAGCTTGCCGAGGCTGCATCCCGGGCAGCCTTCAGCTTCGCGATTTCGTCGTGGTTTTCGGCATACTCGTCAGGTTCTTCTTCCTCAGCTTCGTTTTCTACGGAAGTGCTTTCTGTGTCAGCAGTACTGTCATTATTTAAATGATCAGCCTCATCCTTTGAGGAAACATCATCTGACGTAGTGTCAGAAATTGTCAAATTTTCTATTTTGAGAGATTCATTCTCCTGACTTTTTTCAGTTTTATTTTTATTGATAAAATCTTTTAATGACATAATTTCCTAAACTCACACCAGGGTTATTTAAATCAGCAGTTTATTGCGGTTACAAGTATAACTATACCGGTATGGGATACGTATTTGTTCCCATGCCGGTATATGGATTTTTGTTCTGACTATTACATCGGACCGCCGCCCATGCCGCCGCTTCTGCCGCCTGAGCCACCGCTTCTGCTTCCGCCTGAACCGCCTCCGAAGCCGCCACCGTTGGGCGGACCGCCGGAGCCGCTGAAACCTCCGCCCGGCTGGCCTCCGAAGCCTCCCATCATCATGCCGGCATCATCTGAGCCGACTGTGGATTGGGAAATGTAAACCTCGTCATCTTCGCTGAGGTCTCCCGAAAGGATCTCAACGTAGCTGTCTGAAGTAAGACCAGTTTCAACGGAAACCGAATGGAAGCCCTCAGGTACATGGGAATTCTCATCTTCAGTGTAGGTCTCTCCTTCCTTATTCTTTACATAAACCTTGTCGCCTCTCTGAAGTGCATCGATAGGGATTGCAAGAGTGTTCTCTGCCTCATCAAGGATTATGACACCCTCAACGTTCATGCCCGGAAGGAGACTTCCGAATTCAGTCATGGTAACCGTTACAGGATAATAGGTAACACCGTTTGAAGAAGTACCTTCCATAGAAATCTTTGTTACCGTTCCCTTGAAGGTCTGGCCTTCAAAGGCATCTGCCGTAACATCCACAGACTGCCCGACAGCAACATTGGAGATATCAAGCTCGTCAATGTTCATGTCAAAGGTCACTTCCGTCAGGTCATATATAACTGCAAGGGAAGTTGCCTGTGAACCGTTCTGTACATTCTCACCGGCATTGACAGACTTTGTGACAACAGTTCCCGAAATCGGTGCGGTGATAGTGTAGTCTTCAAAGTTATCTGAGGTTGTATCAAGGCTTGACTGTGCACTTTCCACTGAGGATTTTGCACTGTCTACCTTATCCTTGTAGGAGTCAATGATGTCTTCTATATCATCTGCTTCTGCAAGGAAAAGTGACTGCCCTGCTGTGACATAATCACCTTCGTCCACGAGGAGATCCGCAACAGTTACTGTGGAAGTAAGATTTTTAGCCTTAATGGTGAAATCCCTTGCGGCTTCAAAAACTGCACTTCCTGAGGCATTCATGCCATTGATATTGGCAGTGGCATACATATCGGTGGTAAGTCCGCCGGGGTTTGCCACCTCGATGGTGATGTATCTTACAAGCTGTCCGCCGGCAAGTGTGGTTTCCATGGAATCCACAGAAGTAACAACACCGATGAGCTCTTCCAGCGTGTCATCAAGAATGACTGTGGCTGTATTTCCCACAGGGATCATTGCTGCTTCCACGGAAAGAAATGGAATGTCTATTTTCATGGTGGAGTCATCATAGATCTCGGCTATTGCGGTGTTGGAATTTACCTGATCACCTATAGAGATGTTGAGGGTCTTAATGTGACCGGAATAGGGAGACTTTACGGTATTTCCGCTGAAATCCGCCACTGCCGAGTCGTAATCCTTCACGGCATCACTGTACTTGTTTTCCGAACGCTCAAGGGAGCTGGTTGCGGAACTAAGCTTTGATGTAATGGAGGAAGAATCTATCTCATAAAGAACCTGTCCCTTTTCTACCACATCTCCTTCCTGGAAGTCTGCGGAAATGACTTTACCGTCTACCATGGAAGTGATCTTGTAACTGTTCTTTGGTGAAATGGTTCCGGAACTTGAAAGAGATGACTGGATGGTCTGTCTCGTTACAGTTCCGGTCTTTACTTTGTTATCGGATGCTGACGGCTGACTTTTTTTGGCGGTGTAGAATTTTATGCCGCCTATCACCGCTGCCAGAACTACAGCTCCGATGAGGATTTTTTTAACTGGTAATTTTAACTTCATGAAATGCTCCATATTCAAAATCACTTGGCAACTGCGGTTATCTCCTGTTTTCCGTCAGAGTTACGTCTCCATACAACGGTTACCTTGCTGCCCTTCTCACGTGTTCCGTATACCGAGAATGCATAAGCCACATCGTCATTGCCAACTTCATATTCTGTTCCGTCGATTTCTACGGAAGTAGGGGTCATGAGGCTGCTTGAGCTGTAGAAAATATTGGTGATTTCTCCGGTGATGGTACCCATATCGTTTCCGGTTGATGAGTAAGCATAAACCGACTTTGTTGATGAATTATAGTAAACCACAACAGGATCGCCGCTGGATGCTTCGTCCTCGATCTCATCCGCAGAGGAAGACTCGCCGTTGAGAGTACAGCTTGCATCACTTCTGCTGAAGGGGATGATGGAGGTAAGGCTCTTGTCCACCTTAAGAAGGTAAGGACCTTTAAGATTGGACTCAAGGGTATCCAGAAGATTGATCTCATCGTTATCTGAAAGGGTGTAGCCAAATAACTTGCCGTAGATGGTACTGTTGGATCTGGTGGCAGTTTCATTGGCAGAAGTATTGGTCTTCATAAGATTATAGAAAATGTTGACGCAATCCTCGTAGGTCAGGTATTCGTTCACACCCTTCGAAATGTTTTCCACGAGACCTATGGCTGTTGCTTTGGCATTTCTGTTTGACACCATGCTGCCGCTGAAATCCTCGTTGGTGTACCCAAGGAGAGTAAGGCAGGCCTTCTCGGCCTCTGCCATCTTGATGCCCTGATCAGGCTTGAAGAGACCGCCAAGGTAAGCACTGAGCCAGCCCTGCTCTGCTGCTATTCTTATATAGGAAGCGTACTCTGAGGTTGCAAGCACGTCTGAAAATACTGAAACATTGGACTCCGCAGCAACTGTGGTATGGTAGGTTGATGCCATGACCAGCATTTTTGCGAAGAGTGCCCTGGAAACCGGCTGCTCGTTCAGAGTAACATCGAAGTTCTCAATTATCTTTGCGCTCACCAGTGCGTTCTTTCTCTGGGTTAGGGTCGTAGATGCAAATGCTGTCATCGGTGTATATGAAACGACGCTCACAATGCCGGTCACGGCAGCGAGGGCGCCATACGTGAATCTGTTGTACATATAGTCTCCTTATCTGTGAATACTTTTTTGAGCCACAATATCTGACGCCTGGATGCAGAACTAATTGGCTCCTGTGCTCAATACGTTTTGCATTGTAAAGATGAAAACTGAAACGAAGCTGAAAAATTTTTCAGGAATGGGCAAACTGCAACATAGTTCACAAAAAAATCATAAATAGAAAGGCCACGGGAATTACACCGGGGACCGTTCTCGCCGGCGAGAATCGTCCCCGGTGGAATTCTGAAGTCCTCTTCGGGATTTTCAGTTTCTTTTAAGACTTAAAAGTTATGATTTTCACAGTACTGGGATATAATAAAGAAGTGAGTGTTTTCAGGTGCTTAGCATTAGCATATTTAAAAATGTTGAAGGATAAAGGATAAGATAATGAAGATTTTGATTGTAGAAGACGAAAAACTACTGGCGGATTCCGTAAAGACTCTTCTGGAAGAAAAGGGCTATGACGCGGATGCGGTTTATGACGGAGAATCCGGGGTGGATTACGCAGAGACCGGAGTTTACGACCTTATAATACTGGACGTTATGATGCCGAAGATGAACGGCTATCAGGTGGCAAAAAAGCTTCGCCAGATACATCTCAGCACTCCTATACTGATGCTTACCGCAAAGTCTGAGCTTATGGACCGCGTGGAGGGGCTTAATTCCGGAGCTGATTACTATCTCACAAAGCCCTTTGACAGCAGGGAGCTTCTTGCCTGCGTCTCTGCTCTTCTGCGCCGTCAGGGTAATGAAGTAGACGAGCTATGCTTCGGCAATACTTCTCTTGATCTGGAAACCGGAGCTCTTATGTGCGAGGGCAACGAGCTTCGACTCAGCGCCAAGGAGTTTGATGTCATGAGGATGCTGATGCAGTCAAAGGAAAAAAATCTTTCGAAGGAAACAATCCTTAGTAAAGCCTGGGGTTATGATTCCGATGCCGTTGAAAACCATGTGGAGGTTTATGTTGGTTTTCTTCGTAAGAAGCTTAAGTCCATAGGTTCCAATGTCAGCATCGTTGCAGCAAGACGTCTCGGTTACCATCTCGAGCTCGAGGGGTAAATGCTTATGAAAATGATAAAGAAACTGAGATTCCGTTTTGTGGCCATTACCATGATTATCGTGACCGTCATGCTTTTGGTCATTTTCGGGCTGGTACTGAGTCTCACTCACAGACGTATTTATTCGGACAGTGTGAAAATGCTCAGTCAATTGTCAGGAGTGCCTCTCGGTATGAATCAGAACCGCCGTCCGGAAAGACGGGAACGGAATAAGGAAACCAGTGTGCAGCTTCCGTTTTTCAGGGTTGAGGTGGACAGTAACGGGGAAATCATTGCCACAGACGGAGATTTTTACGATCTTACGGATGAAGACAGCCTTCAGACACTGGTAAATGATGTGCTGGCACGTTCAGAGAGGATCGGAGATTTAAGTGACTATAACCTAAGATACTTCCGTTCAATGGTATCAAATATAAAAATGATGGATCCGGGAGCTCAGCCGGCTCCGGGCGAGAGTCCTCAGGTAGATAAAGATGGTAAAGCATTGGAGGCCGGAAGTTCAGAGCCGACACCCCCGGAAGTAAATGGAAACAGAGATAACATACCTCAGGGTGATGATAACTCAATGTCCATGGGTCAGCCTCAGAAGGATTCCGGCATGGAGGATCCCGGGCAGCCACCCGAAGGCTCCGGTCAGAATATTACGGGGAATGAAGTTCCCAATCCTGAAATAATCAATAAGGAAGATTATGATTCCGGAGCGATAGGGAAAGAAAACTGGGACGGAAAGAGAAACCGGATTATCGTTTTTGCTGACATATCTTCCGAAGTTGCAACCATGCGAAACCTCATAAGAAACTGTATGCTTATAGCACTTCTAAGCTTCCTGGTATTCCTTGTTATAGCAATCTTCTTCGCCAGATGGGCAGTTAAGCCTGTGGAGGATGCCTGGATACAGCAAAGACAGTTTGTTTCCGATGCTTCTCATGAGCTTAAAACTCCCCTCACTGTCATACTGACGGATGCGGAAATGCTTAAATCCCGGAATCTGGATGAGGCACAGAAGAAGCAGTTCGCCGAAAATATCTACACCATGTCCCATCAGATGCGGGGGCTTGTGGACAGTCTCCTGCAGCTTGCCAGAGTCGATAACGGTGCCATACAAAAGCAGCCTCACGAGATAATCGATCTTTCAAAGATGATTTCCGATGAAATCCTGACCTTTGAAGTCCTCTTCTTTGAGAAGGGGTTAATGCTTACAGAAAATATTCAGGAAGGAATAAGCATCAAAGGCTCAAGACAGCATATCAAGCAGGCTATAGAAATCCTTTTGGATAACGCCCAAAAGTATTCGGATCCAAAGGGTACTGTCACAGTTTCCCTTGAGAAGTCCGGTTCACACAAGTGCCTCATAAGCGTGGCGGATCCCGGAGAACAGATATCCGAGGAAGATATCAAAAACATCTTCAAACGTTTTTACCGCATCGACGAAGCCCGTGCCATGAACCACTCCTACGGCCTCGGCCTCTCTATAGCCCAGAATATAGTGACAGAGCATAAAGGCAGGATCTGGGCAGAATCAAAAGACGGCATCAACACCTTCAAAATCGAACTTCCGACAATGTAGATGAAGCATAAGTCAAGGTCAGCGACGAAGCGCCTCGGTTTTAAATGGATGCCCTCCGACGCTGACCGGCCGTATTACAGAAAGCTATGGCTGAGCCATTTTTTGCCCATGAACCGGTGGAGGAAAAAAAGTCCTCTTACAAGCCAGTCCAGAGACATGCCGTACCAGACGGCAATGGGCCCAAATCCGAAAAACCTGATAAGGATGGTTGACAGGGCAACTCTTGTAAGCCACATGGAAAGAGATGAGACTATCATAGAGTATTTTACATCTCCTGCAGCTCTCAGTCCGTAGGGAGTGATGAAGCTTGGCACCCAGACGAGACACTTTACTATGGTGATATAAATCATCATGTTAAAACAGATACGTGCACTCTCCGGCTCCATGCCCGCCAGAGACATTACCGGCTTACAAAATACGAAGGTGAGAAGGCAGGAAAGGATAATGATGTAATCGCCTATCCTCATATGCTTGACGATGTAGTATTTGGCCTCTTCCCTCCGGCCTGCACCCAGAGTCTGACCGACGACAGTCATTAGCCCCATGCCGACAGCGATGGCGGCAATTCCATTGATGCTCTCAAAGATAATGGTCATGGCCTGAGCTGCGATGGCGGTAGTTCCCAGGGTTGAAACCGAGGACTGGATCGCCAGCTTTCCGAACTGAAACATTCCGTTTTCAATGCCTGAAGGGATTCCGATGTAAAGGATCCGCTTTATCATCCCGGGATCCGGCTTTACGAGATAATGTCGTATCACGATGGGCTGTCTTGGAAATCTAAGGGAAACAGTCAGCACTACAGCGGAAAAAATTCTCGATAAAAGTGTTGATAATGCTGCTCCCATCACTCCCCATTTAAAGATGAATATAAATGTGAAATTTCCTATTATGTTAAGGATATTGGAAAGCACGGATATATTCATGGGATATTTACTGTTTCCGCCGGCTCTGTAAAATGCCGCGCAGACCTGATAAAGCCCTATGAAGGGGAAGGATGCAGCAGTAAATCGGAAGTATATTCTGGAGGCATTCATGACTGCATCATCCACTGAGCCGAAAACGAGCTTCAGGATGCCGGCATTAAAGACCTCTGCAATAAGCATTACCAGAAAGGCGATGAACATTACGGAAAGAACTATCTGCCGGGCGGCTTCATTAGCCTTTTTTGTATCCTTTGCTCCGATATACTGGGAACAAATGATGGTGCCGCCGGTGGCTATGGCCGAGAACATCTGAAGTACCAGGGTGTTAATGGCATCGGTGAGGGATACCGCGGAGATTGCGGCGCTGCCGATACGCGTCACCATCATGGAATCTGCCATACCCATAAAGGAGGTCAGGAGATTCTCAATCATCAGGGGGATAAGGAGTTTACGTAGATCAATATCTGAAAACTCAAGGTCATCCCAGGCTATTTTGCTTTTGTCATAAAGTCTGTCTAAACGAAAAAGATAGTGATACAAGTAAGTGCTCCTTTATAAAAAACAGATTCCTAAGAGGCAGGGCTGTCGGCGGTAAACGGTGAATCCGGACGGGAACACCAATTCAGGACAGGACGCTTCGGTGGAAAAGCTGAATTGTTATATCATATATTTCTTGATTCTCTGATACACTTCTGCAACCGGGAGCCCCACAACGTTGTTGTAGTCGCCCTCTATGCCTTTAATGTATCTGGCGAAAGTCCCCTGAATGCCGTAGGCCCCGGCTTTATCCATAGGTTCAGCGGATTCGGAATAAGTTCTGATCTCCTCTTCTGTCATGGGGTAAACATTAACATCGGTTTTTACTGCGAAGGAGTCAATGGCAGTCTGGCCTGTGCTGTCTCCTGCTATGATGGTGACGCCGGTGTAAACCTGATGGCTCCGTCCCCGGATGGACCGGATCATCTCTGCTGCTTCTTCATGGGAATGCGGCTTTCCAAGGATATGACCGTCCACAGAGACTACAGTGTCCGCGCCAAGAATAAGGGTTATCTTATCCTGAGGAGATGCTGCAGGGGAAAAGTCTTCGGAACACACAGGTGTACCGGTCGTAAAAGAAATATCCTCGGTTCTCTCCGACATTTGCAGCTTTGAAGCTATATCCATAGCCTTGCTTTTTGAGAGGCTGATCACAAGCTCCCCGGGAACAGAGGTGGTGACCTTTTCATCTATATCACTGGGAATGATCTCCGGATTTATACCTATCTGCTCCAGAAGCTCTTTTCGGCGGGGGGACCCGGAGGCCAAAATAAAACGATCGATACTCATAAAAGTTATCCTTTCATGATAAATGTAAGCCTTTACATTTTTGAAATGACTTCATTATACATTAATCCTTCCGGTAATGCCATATCAAAAATCATATGACAAGTAACAGTTCAG
>JAGAGL010000103.1:0-12826 GCA_017627595.1 Oribacterium sp.
TATATATATATGACACTCAATCGGGAGATGGCCAAAAGGTCATCTCTTTTTTTTATTTATATGAAAAAGCATTAACCGGGTATTTATACAGTATAAGCTTCGGGCTGTCATGCCTTTGGAAAACCGGTTATATTAAAAATGATTGTGCATAGTGCATAATTAATTATTGATGCTTTTAGCATTTTTACAAATAGACTACTAACATGCTAACATGTTAGTATATCGACATGCCAAACAAACATATGAAATGTTCGAACAATTTATGAAAAAAAACGGAAGGAACCCTGCCTTCATCTGAGGGTATATGGGAAATTGTCGGTTTCGATCTGTAAATCAATTGACATCGGCAAAAGAGTATTAGGAGGTAATCATGAAACGTTTAGTAGCATCAATTCTTACAGGTACAGTACTGATGGCATCTCTTTCAGCATGCGGATCTTCTGGAGCATCTTCTGCACCAGCAGCAACAAATGCACAATCAGATAAAACAACTGAAAGTAAAGAAGCATCAACCCAGGCAACTTCTGCTGAAGGCAGTTACACACTTAAAGTTAATACTGCTCTCACTGAAAATGATCCTTTGTACATCGCTCTTACAGACGTATTTGAGAAAACAGTTGAGGAAAAGACAAACGGTGATGTTCAGGTAGAGATTTATTCAGGATCTCAGCTTGGAAATGATGAAGATGTACTGGAACAGGCTCTGGTTGGAGATTCCGTAGGTGTTATCACAGATCCGGGACGTCTCAGCAATTATGTATATGATATAGGAGTTCTTCAGGCACCTTACATTGCTGACAGTTATGAGGATGCGCTTAAGCTTTTTGAGACAGAAACCTATAAGGAAGTTGCTCAGAAGGTAGAAGATAACGGATTCAAGATTCTTTCATTTAACTATTTTCAGGGTGAGCGAGAACTCTTTACAAAGAATCCTGTTAAGAGCCCTGAGGATCTGAAGGGTCAGAGAATCCGTTCATCAGGATCTCAGGTTGTGACCAGCACACTTGAGGCTATGGGTGCCAATACTTCTGTCATGGCATGGTCAGAGGCATATCAGGCACTTCAGCAGCAGGTTATTGAAGGAGTTGAGGTTCACCTTTCAGCAGCAGTTGGTTCTTCAATGCAGGAAGTAACAAAGTACCTCGCTTTCACAGGACATCAACAGCTTCTTACCGGACTTGTGATTTCAGGATCCTGGTTTGAAACTCTTCCTGATGATTATAAGACCATACTTGAAGACGCAAGCTTTGAAGCAGGCAAGAGTGCATCAGAACAGGTTATTGCAAGAAATGATGAGTATCTTCAGACACTGAAGGATGGCGGAATCGAAGTTGTTGAATGCGATAAGGAAGCATTCAAGCAGGCTTGCGCTAAGGTTTACGATGAACTCAAGTATACAGAGATTAAGACAAAGATTGATGCTGAGCTTGGAAAGTAAAGGAGAGGCAAATGTTTAAAACCATTGAAGATGGTCTCAACAAGATAGAAACCGTAGTGGTATGTGCAGGTTTGAGCATACTGATCATCACCGTTTTTGCGGCGGCTGTACTTAGATTCTTTGGGATAGATATGTCGATGTCAACTGATATTGCACAGCTGGTATTCGCCTGGGTCAGCTTTATAGGAGCTGACCTCGCCATGAGAAAAGATAAGCACATGGGTGTGGATATGCTTATAAAGCATTTCTCGCCTATGATACAGAATATCATATGGATTTTTAACTATACTCTGATTTTTATCTTTCTGGCAGTAGTGACTTACTATGGTGCTGATTTATGTGTAAGAAATGCAGCACGAAAATATCAGACTCTTTACATAAGCTACTCATATGCAACAGTAAGCTGCCCTATCGGATGCTTTCTTATGGCTATTACTTCACTTAAGAGAATAGTGGAGAATGTGAAGGAGTTATTACCTCAAAATGCCAAGAAGTCGCAAAAAATAGTATCCGGTGTTTTGTGAAAGAAATGTAGATAGATCCCTTCATGGAGAACTATGAAGGGATATGAAATTAGTAAGGAGAGGACATTATGGTATCTTTAGGTATCACATTTTTCGTACTACTTGCAATAGGCGTACCAATCGCCTTTACGGTAGGACTTGCTGCCATGGCGTATTTCCTGTCAGGGCAGGTGCCATTACAGATTGTGGTTCAGAAGATGGTAAGCTCAACCCAGTCGTTTTCACTTCTGGCAGTACCATTCTTTGTTTTGGCCGGAAACCTGATGAATGAAACAGGAATAACAAGAAGACTTATTAAGTTTTGTAATCTGGTTACAGGACATATGAGGGGCGGTCTAGCACAGGTTTCCGTACTTCTTTCATGTCTCATGGGAGGAATATCGGGATCAGCAACGGCGGATGCGGCAATGGAGAGCCGCATACTTGGTCCTGACATGGAAAAGAGAGGTTATTCCACAGGATTCACCGCTGCTATTCTTGCCATGGGCGGTCTTATTACATCAACTATTCCACCATCTCTCGGACTTATTCTTTATGGAGTAACCGGTGAAGTATCCATCGGACGACTTTTCTTAGGCGGACTGGTTCCGGGTATTCTCATGACGGTTGCTCTTATGGTTGCTGTAGCCATTATCTCAAAGAAGAGAGATTACAAACCCGAGCATGAAAAATTCCCCTCAATGAAAGAAGTTTTTGGGGGACTTATAGAGAATATATGGGCATTGCTCTTCCCGGTTATACTTATCGTAGGTATCCGTTTCGGTATTTTTACTCCATCTGAGGCAGGAGCATTTGCAGTCGTTTATGCACTTATTATCGGAATGTTCGTATACAAGGAACTGACTGTTAAAAAGCTTATCGAGTGTCTTTCAACAACTGCCATTGATCTTGCGGTTATCATGTTCATCATTATTTGTTCCAATGCCTTCGGCTACGCCATCGTCACAGGACGTTTACCTCAGACTATGGCTACAGCTATTACAGCATTTTCAGATAACAAATATGTTGTACTGCTTGTTGTTATGTTGTTCGTATTCTTTGCGGGAATGTTTATGGAAGCAACAGCTAATGTACTCCTTTTGACACCTATATTCCTGCCTATCATGGTAAAGTATGGCATCGACTCGGTACATTTCGGCGTAATGTACATGATTCTCATAACAATGGGTGGTATGACACCGCCTATTGGAGTAACCATGTATACAACCTGCTCGATACTTGGATGTTCGGTAGAAACCTATACGAAGGAATCAATTCCTTTTGTAGTGTCTATAGTGGTTCTTTTGATACTTTTGGCAGCATTTCCTCAACTGGTACTGTTCCTGCCAAATATGGTTTACGGAGGTTGATAAAATGAGATTATCTTTTGATGAGATATATCAGGAAATAAAACGAGTATTTATAAAATATGGTCTTCCGGAAGAGAAGGCAGAAACCTGTGCAAGGATCCATACAGAGTCAACTTATGATGGTATTTATTCACATGGAGTAAACAGAGTTGCAAGATTCGTGGATTATCTGAAGAAGGGCTGGGTGGATCCCAATGCGGACCCAACCGTAGAGAAAGACCTTGGGGCTATAAAGGTGATCAATGGAAATATGGGCCCCGGCGTGCTGAATGCACTTTTCGCAGCAGATCAGGCTATGGAACTTGCTGATAAGTATGGAATCGGTATGGTCGGGATAAAGAATACCACCCACTGGATGAGGGGTGGCACCTATGGACTTGAGGTGGCAAAAAAGGGCTATGTTGCCATTATGTGGACCAATACAGAAGCCTGTATGCCGCCATGGGGTGCAAAGGAATGTCGTCTCGGAAATAATCCATTTGTTATGGCTTGCCCGGGAACAGATAAGGTTCCGGTACTGCTTCTTGACATGGCTATGAGCCAATATGCATATGGCAAGCTTCAGGTTCTCAGACTTGCGGGAAAGAAACTTCCTTTCCCGGGTGGATTTGATAAAGGCGGAAATGTTACTGATGATCCCGGAGCAATTGAAGACTCAATGCGCATCATGCCTATGGGTTACTGGAAAGGTTCAAGTCTTGCCTTCATGCTGGATGTGCTTGGTGCTGTTCTTACTGACGGAGTTGGTGCGGCTGATCTTAATGCTGCTACAAAGGGCTCATGCGGAGGCTGTTCTCAGGTAATGATAGTCATCGATCCGTCAAAGATTACCGATGGAACTGCCATGAAGAATACCATTCAGAAAGAGATAGAGTATATGGAAGGGGCAGAACCTGATGAGCACAATTCCGGAATCCATGCTCCGGGTGCGGGTCGTATAAGCTTCAATGAAAAGCATGACAAAGATGGTATCTTTGTTGATGACACTGTATGGAGTGAGATAAAGGGACTTTGATCCAAAAGAAGAGCGGGGCGGAGATGGGATTCCATTTCCGCCTTTAAAAAGCAGTTAGCTGTCGGGGAGTGAAGCAATGATAACGGACAAAATCACAAATATAGAGAGATACGAGGGTATCGATGAAAACATTATAAAGGCTTTGAAAGCTATAAAGGAATATTCTGAAAAAACAGAGCTACAGGATGGAACCTATGAAGTTGTTAAGGATGAAATCATTCTTCATGTCTTAACAAAGGAAACTCACAAAAGAAGTGAAGCCAAAATGGAGATACATAAAAACTTCATGGATATACATTACATGCTGAAAGGGAAGGAACGCTGTTTTGTCTCTGAATTGCCTTTGGAAGAAAGTATTGATTACAACCTTGAGACAGATAATGGATTTTGGGAGTGTGAGGATACAGGAAGTATAAGCATCGGCGAAGGAGAATTCTATGCAGTATGGCCGTTGGAACCGCATTGCCCCTTGTGTAATGCGGAAGAGAACTCAGAAATGATTCGCAAGTTTATAATAAAGGTCAGAGTTTCCCGCTGAAATTGATAGGAATTGTAAAATGAAGCAATGCCACAGCTTTGTGATCAGATATAGAAGGAAATATGGAGAGATAAATGAGATGAATAAAATAAAAGCAGTACGAATAATTGAGCCGAATAAATTATGTATTGTCGAAGAGAATATGCCGGCTATAGATGAGGTTAATAATGTTCTTGTGAAGGTTAAGGCATCAGGACTTTGTGGCTCGGATGCGGGCATTTATCATGGCGCAAATGCAGCTGCAACCTATCCAAGAATCATAGGACATGAAATAGTTGGAGAAGTTGTTGAATGTGGTTCATCTGCATCCAAAGTAAAGGTTGGAGACAGGGTTATCATAGATCAGGTCAATGCCTGTGGACACTGTTATGCATGTCGCCATGGACGCCCGAATGTGTGTCAGAATCTTAGAGTTCGTGGAGTTCATATAGATGGTGGATATCGAGAGTATATTGCGGTTCCGGATGATTCCTGTTACATTCTTCCCGACAATCTTCGTTATGAGGATGCAGTGCTTATCGAGCCTACAACAATTGCTGTTCAGGCTTGTTCCAGAGCAGATATAAAAGAAGATGATGAAGTATTGATAAACGGTCAGGGAGCTCTTGGGGCTAGAATGCTTTCCATAGTTAAGCTTTATAATCCAAAGAAGATTATAGTTTCGGATATTTTTGATGAGAAACTTGAGGAAGCATTGGCAAACGGAGCAGATGCAGCTATAAATCCAAAGAAGGAAGATTTCTTTGAGAGGCTGAAAGAACTTACAACTGACGGATATGGTCCTACAGTTTCTATTGACTGTGCCTGTACAAAGGATTCTCTCGGAACGTTAATTCAGGGAACAGGTAATGCCGGCAGAGTTATCACTATGGGATTCACTACAAGTCCTACAGAAGTTACTAACTTTGGTATAACTTCAAAGGAGCTGGACATCCGGGGCTCGAGACTTCAGAATAGAAAATTCCAGGAAGTTATAGATCTTGTGAAAGCAGGAAAACTTGACCTTGATCACAAAATCTCTCACGTCTGTGATTTCAGAGAGGCACAGTCTGCTTTTGATTTCAATGACACACACGATCCATCAATACGTAAAATAGTTTTTACGATGGAGGGTGAGCCATACAAAGTGAAGAAAGATGAAAACGGATTCTGATTTATGATACATAACCGCAGGGTATCCACAGGTGACGATTCTTGTATTGAGAATCGTCCCTTTTGAACTATTTAAGGCTTAAGACATCGTTGCGCCAGCTTATACAAAATGTTAAGATGGATACATAAATAATCAGAGGAAACAAAGACGTTTCATCCTGTCGGGATGGGGCGTCTTTTTGTATTTATACGAAAGGAGAAACCATGGCTTCTTTTGACAGAGTAAAAAGCGGAATCCAGGAGATGGATCAGGCACTTGATAATATTCGTATGGGCGATAATGTGGTATGGCGGGTTTCTGAATTATCCCAGTTCAAACTGTTTATGGAGCCTTTTATAAAACAGGCGATAGAGGACAGGCGTAACATTATTTATTTCAGATTTGCGAGTCACGAGCCACTCCTGGAAGACAGACCGGAGATAAAAACCATAACGGTGCCCCTTTCCCACAGATTTGAAACCTTCACAGTGGACATACATAATTACATAAAGCAGGAAGGAAAGGATGCCTTCTATGTCTTTGACTGTCTTTCCGAACTTCAGGCTGCCTGGGCAACGGATCTCATGATGGGAAACTTTTTCAGGGTTACCTGTCCGTTCCTTTTTATCCTGGATACGGTGGCATTTTTTCCCATCATAAGAGGAATGCATTCAGTTCAGGCCATCAACAAGATCCTCGATACCACACAGCTTTTCTTTGATGTTTATTCGGACAGCAAAAACATTTATGTCCGTCCCGAAAAGGTCTGGAACAGGAATTCGGAGACAATGTTTCTGCCGCACATCTATGACCCGGCCACAAGCGAATTCAGGCCTATACTTGACGGAGTGAAATCCAGCAGGTTTTATCATGCTCTGGGACAGGCCCAGCGTTCTGCTGAGGAGCAGTATTCTGATTCCTGGGACAGATTCTTTAATCTTGTTAAGCTGAAAAAAGAAAGCGGAGCGGATGTTACCGAGGATTGTTCCAGGATGTGTAATATCATGATGACCCGTGATGAAAAGATGAGGCTTATGGTAAAGAAACATTTCACTCCCGATGACTATTTTGCTGTGAGAGATCATATGATAGGTACCGGCATGATCGGCGGAAAGGCCTGCGGAATGCTGCTTGCCAGAGCTATTATCAAAAACAGGGAGCCGGATATCAGTGAAGTTCTGGAACCCCACGATTCCTTTTATGTAGGGTCTGATGTGTACTATACCTATATAGTGGATAACAATCTCTGGGATCTGAGAGTCAACCAGCGTACGGAAGAGGGGTATTTCGAGCTTGCCCCGGAGTTTGCTGAAAAGATATTAAACGGTAGTTTTGCAGAAGTTATGCAGGAAAAATTTGTAAGGATCATCGAGTACTATGGTCAGGATCCCTACATTATCAGGTCCAGCAGTATCCTGGAGGATGGTTTTGGTAATGCTTTTGCCGGGAAATATGAATCCGTATTCTGTGTGAACAGAGGCAGTCTTGAAGAGCGTCTAAATGAATTCGAACATGCTATAAAGGTGGTTTATGCAAGCTCCATGAGACTATCGGCACTTGATTACCGTAAGCGCCGCGGACTTGATAAACGTGATGAGCAGATGGCACTTCTCATCCAAAGAGTATCCGGATCATATTATGGATCCTTCTACATGCCCTGCGCAGCAGGTGTGGGCTATTCCTTCAGCCCCTACCGTGTAATGAAGGATTCAGATCCTTCTGCCGGAATGCTCAGGCTTGTTATGGGACTGGGAACCTCGGCGGTGGACAGGACTGAAGGCTCCTACCCGAGAATTGTGAATCTGGACATGCCGGAAAAATCCAACTATTCCTCATCAGCTGATAAACACAAGTTTTCCCAGGGCAAAGCTGAAGTTATAGATATGTCTGAGAAAAAATTAAAAAAACTAACTCTTTATGATATGCTGCCGGATATCCCGAAGTATCTTCATAAAATCCTTTTGGAGCATGATTATGATGCGGAACGGAGACTCAGGGAGATAGGAAGAGACCGGGATGTGGAATTCATATCCTGTAAAGGACTTGTGGCGAACGAGACTTTGATGTCACAGATGAAGTGTATGCTTAGCTGCATTCAGGAAGAATATGATTACCCGGTGGATACAGAATTTACCATTAACATTTCCGAAAGCGGTGAGTATTCCATTGACCTTCTCCAGTGCAGACCGCTTCAGGTGCAGAAGAGTGAAGCGGGAACCATTATTCCGCCGGGCATTCCGGAAGAAAATATCCTGCTTGAAAGTAAAAATTCCTCCATGGGCATGTGCAAGGCAGCAGAACTTGACCTGGTAGTTTATGTTGATCCGGTAAAATATTACAACATGCCTTACAGTGAAAAACATCTTGTGGCTGAACTAATCAGGAAGATCAACTGGAATTACCGGGATCAGAATAAGCACATGATGCTGATAGTTCCCGGAAGAGTTGGCACCTCCTCTCCCGAGCTTGGAGTCCCTACGGCATTTTCTGATATAAGTGCCTATGAGATTATATGCGAAACAGAAGAATCAAGAGCCGGCTACAACCCTGAGCTTTCCTATGGAAGCCATATCTTCCAGGATCTTGTGGAAGCTGAGATACTTTATACTGCTGTATTCCAAAACGAAAAGACTCTGCATTTTGCCCCGGAAAAACTCACGAAGAACAGGGATATTGTTAAGAAATTCGAAGAAAACGAAAAGCTTATGGACATTGTTCATGTTTATGAAATGTCTGAGGGTAACTGTAAGGTTTATAATGATGTGGCCGGGGAGCATTTGGTCATAACCTGTTGATGACTACAGAAAACCACCGTGTACAGTTCTCGCTTTCGAGAACCTTATACGGTGGTTCTTTACAGGGAAGGTTTCACAACCGCAAGAACAGTCTTAATGAGCATTTGTATGTAGCATTTCTGACCAAAATTATTTCATGAAATTTGTCACAATCTCATAGAATTACATTTTTCTATTGACGAGAAAAAACTATGGCGGTAATATGCATTCAAGACGAGTGGAAAGGTTTCCACATTATTTTTTGGAAACACATGGAAACCTTTCCATAAACCAAAAGGAATCATTTAATTATGAGAAAAACGGAGGATTAAAAACATGAAGAGAAGACTTATGTCTGCAATTTTGGCTGTATCAATGACTGCATCTTTAGCTGCCTGCGGTTCGTCATCGACACCTGATGGTACCGCAGCAAGCCAGTCGCCATCAACTTCAGGAGGTTCTTCTTCGGACGCAATACAGATCAAGATCTGGAGCCCTACTGATGAAGTGGGAGTTGAAAACTGGTGGACAGAAAAAATGGCTCAGTGGAACAGCGAGCATCCTGAAATACAGGTTTCAAGAGAGGCCATCGACAGAGCGGATTCCTATGCTTATGAGAATAAGATCACAACAGCAACCACTTCTAATGATCTTCCGGACATCCTTTTTATAGATGGTCCCACAGTTTCCTATTATGCGGAAAACCAGACCATTATTCCTATTGATGAGGTTTGGTCTGATGAGGACAAAAAGGACTTCATGCCAAGCTCGGTTCAGCAGAATACCTACGATAATCACATGTATGCTATCGGACCGACAGAGTCATCAGTTGCACTCTACTACAACAAAGATTATCTTGATGCTGCAGGAATTCCGTACCCCTCAGACAGCAATATAGAAGATGCATGGACCTGGACAGAGTTCTACGAGAACGCAAAGAAACTTACCACTGCTGATTATGTGGGAACCAACATTATCATGGATAAGGGCGAGGGTCTGATTTATGCCCTGGAGCCTTTCTTCCTTGAGAAAGGGGCTTCTTTCGTAAGTGATGACGGTTCAAAGGCAGAGGGTTATGTAAACAGCGAAGCAATGGTTGATACCATGAATTATCTCGATAAATTTATAAAGGAAGGTATTGCTAATATCGATCCAGTAAAGGATGAGTTCTTAAACGGAAAAGCAGCCACAATGCTGGGTGGATCATGGAATATAGCTGATCTCGAAAAGTCAGATCTTAACTGGGGTGTTTCCTACTATCCTGTATCTGATGACCATAAGGCTGTATCACCAACCGGCGACTGGACAGCAGCAGTTACAAAGGACTGCAAAAATCCCGAGGCAGCAATGGAAGTTCTCAAATGGTTCTTTAATACCGATAATGTAGCAGCTTATGCATCAGCCATCGCAAAGCCTGCATCAAGAACCTCGTCCTATGAGAAGATGGAAGGCTGGGATAACGGTGTAAGAGCATTATTCCTCTGGCAGCTTCAGAATACAGGTGTTGCCCGTCCAAGTACCCCTTCCTACTCAGTACTTTCACAGGGATTCGCAACAGCAATCCTCAACGTATTCTCAGGAACAGATGCAAAGTCAGAGCTTGATACGGTTGCTACAGATTTCGAGGAAGACTATGAAACCTATTACGGAAACTAATGATAATCACTTTTCTTCTCCTTGCGGAAGGCTTTCATCAGAAAGCCTTCTGCGTAAAACCGGACAAAAGAAATTAAAGAGAGAGTTTAGTATGAAAACGAATAAATCCTCTATTGCCGGCATCACCATGTCTGCTCCGGTAATCCTTATGCTTACGGCTTTTTTGATCATTCCCATCATGGGAACCATATACTTTTCATTTTTTAAATATCAGGTAATGCGTCCGGATGCAAAAACATTCAACGGTATAAATAATTACTTAAAGCTGCTTACAGACGAGAATTTTTATATAGCTCTAAAAAATACTGTATATTTCTCTATTATGGTTGTTCCTTTCCAGTGTACATTGGCCCTGGCATTAGCTTTGCTGGTCCGCTCAAAGATGAAGGGTGTTGCCATATTCAGAACCATGTATTTCAGCCCTCAGGTTACATCAATGGTAGTCATTGCTATCCTATGGGTTATTCTTTACAATTCCAATGCCAATACCGGTCTTATAAATGCCGCACTTTCCCGCATAGGTTTGGGACCGTTTGATTTCTTAAATAATCCGAAAATAGCAATGAACTCCATCGTCTTCATGTCAGCCTGGCAGGGTGCAGGATATCAGATGATGATCTTCCTTGCGGGACTCAATGCCATCCCATCGGAGCAGTATGAAGCAGCTTCAGTTGACGGGGCAAATCCTGTGGACCAGTTCCTTTATGTAACTCTTCCGGGACTTAAGAACACCATCAAATACGTTCTCATGATAACCATAATCCAGGCAATGAAGCTCTTCACTCAGCCATACATCATGACAAAGGGCGGTCCTCAGAACAAGACCAAGACTATGGTTTACTACATCTACGAACAAGGCTTTCAGAAGGGTAATTTCGGTTATGCCTGCTGCATTGCGGCTATATTCTTTTTCATAGTTGTAATTCTGTCACTGGTGGTTAAAAAGCTGACAAGAACCAAGTAAGGAGTTAAAGATGAAAAGTCAAAAGAACAACAGAATGCTGGCACGTTTTATGTTTTATGCCGGAAATGCTCTGATAGGTTTAATATTTGTATCACCACTTTTGTGGATGATAGCGGCATCCTTTAAACCTGAGATTGAAATTTTCGCGAACATCAACTCCATAACCACTTTTATTCCACTCCATTTCACCTTGGGAAATTACACCGAAGTTTTCAGCAGACTGAACATTCCGCAGATACTCGGAAATACCTTCGGATATATATTCATCGTGCTTCTGGGAGACCTTTTCTTCGGTTCCATGTGCGGATATGCCCTTGCAAAATTAAAATTCAAGGGCCGGGGACTTTTGCTCACCCTGGTGATTGCGCTAATGTCTATGCCGGTGGAAGCGATACTTCTGCCTCTGTATATCGAAATGGCACATTTTGGATGGGTCAATACCATGGCAGGTCTGGCTCTTCCCTTTATGATAAACTGCTTCTCAATCTATATGTTTTACTCATATTTTCTGGATATCCCGGATGCCCTTATAGAAGCTGCAGCAATAGATGGATGCGGACACATCAGAACATATTTCCAGATTGTAATGCCTCTGGCGAAAACTGTTTTTGCAACGGTTTTTATCCTTGATTTTGTAGCAAGATGGAATGACTTCATGTGGCCTTTCCTCATCACAACCGGTGAAGCAAAAAGAACTGTGCAGCTTGCGGTCCAGGCATTCTTCGGAACACAGCCTATTCATTACGGAGCCATCATGGCGGCATTGACACTTGCATCACTGCCTATGCTTTTAATATACATCTTCATGCAGAAGTATTATGTTGAAGGTATCGCCGGAACCGGAATAAAGGGATGATTAAAGGCAGGACATACGTTATAATCTGATATAATTGTCATGAAGCACGAAAGGACGATTTATCGGTCCGGAAGAGCGGAATGTTAAAGAAAACAGAGTGTCGGAATTTATGCTTATTATATCCCGGATGTAATTGATGCAGTTCGTGACAACCACTTTGTTTTAGGAAATGTTTTATGGAGTCAGTTTAATGGCAGGAATACAGGATGTTGCAAAAAAAGCGGGAGTCGGTATCGGAACCGTTTCACGTGTATTAAATAAAAACGGCTATGTTTCGGAGGAAACCCGAAAGAAAGTCGAAAAAGCGATTGAAGAGCTGAATTATACCCCTAATGAGATTGCCCGAAACCTTATACAGAACAGAACAAATATCATAGCCATAATAGTTCCCGATGTGGCATATCCCTATTTTGCGGAATTGACTTCAGAGATTGAGAAATGTCTCAGGGAGCATGGTTACAAGGCAATGATCTGTAACACCAGCGAAGAGAGATCCAATGAACAGGCGTATCTCGATATGCTGAGCCGCAATATGGTGGACGGCATACTTACAGCAACCCATTCGCTGAATAATGAGAAA
>JAGAGL010000104.1:0-29519 GCA_017627595.1 Oribacterium sp.
GGTACGGCATATTTCTTTTCCGGATTATATTTACTTCCGTACTGGTATAAGATGTATCGCGCAGTGCCCTTTTTCTTCGTGATGATCTTACCCTTGAGTTTTGGAATTTCTACTCTGAAATCGTAATACATGAGTCCTCCATGCTTTAGTGTAACCGTTACACTAATTATATCACGATTTCAGAAGCAAAACAACCCCAGAATCCACGGAATTACGCCATTTTTGATGGGGTTACACCTGTTTTAGTGTACCCCGGGAGCAAAGTTCACACTATATCTTCATTAAAACTTGGAATCACCTCGAGTTTATCGTCGTCAAAACATAGAATTGCATCTACAATCTTGTCATTGTCAAGACCATAAAATGCCCATTCGTCTCTTACATAATTTATAAACTCTTGTACTTCCGATTTATACTCTTTCTCTCTATTTTTTACATATTCAATTTTGTGTATAAGTTTCTCTGTTTTATTAACATTGGAAATCCTATCTGTGTCAGAAAAATTCAAATTTACAAAATTCTTTGTTTCTATCAGAGCGTCCAATGTATCATTTATTATAGAATCACTTAATTCTTCTGCATTTATTTTGAATGTTTCAAATTTTTTAGTTATCTCTCTTATACTATCTTCTTTGTTTTTCAAATCTTCGTTATTTTCTTGAATAATATAGGTGTTATTAGTGATATTATTTTCCTTACGAACCAGAGATGGATTATTTATAGTGTTATTTAATTCACTAATAATGCTTGGTTTTACTTCAAGAGAAGGAATTTTTATATTTTTTATTGCATCAATGCTTCTATTGACAAAATTCTTCATACTTTACATCCTCATTCATTATCCTCTAAAACAAGTAAGTGAAGTTCATGCTCGTTTAAAGAATTTTCTGTGTTCACACAAGTATTGACATCGGCAATCTTCAGCAACTAATCCGTTTATTAATCACTAGCATTCTTAATTTAATGCCAGTAATATTTGCCACCTTAAAAGTCTCTACCAAAAAGTTCTCTTAAAGCCGCCTTTTCTTCTTCTGATGGCTGCCAATTAGCAGGCATATAAAAATTTTCGCCATAGATTGTCTTTTCCCCTGTTGTAGCATCATTAAACTCATAGCATTTACCATCAGCACCATAAGAATATCCATTATAAGTTTCATTAGCTCTCATACGGCCAGTCTCATCAAAGCCATACATATAGCTATCTATCCACTGTTCTCCTGTTGCAAAAGTTCCGTCATCCTGATAGTAGTACCAATTATCTCCAAACTGAACCCACTGTCCCGCAAATACGCTCATGCTTGCTACACCGATTGCGGCAGTTGTCATCGCCACTGTTGCTGCAATTTTCACCTTACTGCGAATTGAATTAAAAGTTTTCATACTATACTCCTTGATTACATGTATTTTTCCATACTTCTTATTGTACCCCCCCCGGCAAAAATCAAGGTTTTTTTCACCGATTTTATAATCCATAATCAAAAAAGCGGAATTCTTTTATCACTTCAGTTCTGCACAAGAAAAAGACTGCTGCGCAGCAGCCTTTTTCTTCATCAATCATACTATACCTTTGCCTCTCACCCCTTTTTTAAAAGGCGCTGTTCCCCTTCGAAGACAAAGCCGTATTTATAGATACGATCTTCCGGGATTCCTTTCGAAAGAAGATCCATATCATACTTCCGGGCATTTATCTGTTACAGAGCATTGTCCGCGGTTTCTGCCAATGTCTTCTCCCCACGTCTTTCATCACGGACCTAAAACTTCATGATGTCCGCTACATCTGATGGGTTCTTCGGCTCCATCACCACATCATATCTCCCGTCCCCAGTGAATACTCAATGTCAAATAAACCAATTCGTTCAGGTTTTCGAAGCACAGAAAAAATGTCTCCTCAACGTCAGATAAACCAATTCATTTAATCTTTCGAAGCACAGAAAAAATTCGTCTAAAATGCCAACTAGGCTTGCTGCTTGAAAGAACACGGAGAGAAAAATGTCCGACAGTGGCGAACACGTAAGTGTTCAGACACTGTCGGACATTTTTCTCGGAGTGTACTTTCAACGCCGTGAGCCGTTGGCATGAAGACGCATTTTTTCGTCCGGTAGCCAATATGTTCCGTTAACATGAGGACACATTTTTTCGTCCGGGTAACACAAAAAGCGCCAGGGACATACCCCCGGCGCGAAAATGCGTAACTTTATATATACTACTGTCTGTGATTGTTAATCCTAGCCTGAACTGCAGCAAAATAGCTGTTATATCTCCTTAAAATCCACTTCACTTCCATTCAGTTCCGAAACTATAACTCCGGCGTATGATTCCCCGGGATACTCATATATACAGTGTTCAAGAGTCAGCTTCGCTCCTGATGTGCCGGATTCCAACTCAGGTGTATGGGCAAGTATGGCTCCCATTCTCCAATAGCTGCCGAACTTTGCCGTTGCTCTGTTGATAAAATGACAGTCTTTAAATATCATTTCACTGTCATAGGTAAGTCCCATACCTACGGCAGAAGCTTGATAAGAAATAAATGTACAGTCAGAAAATACAGTATGCTGGGAGCCGTAGTCCGCATGTACGGCATAAGCACCCTTGTCCTCTACATTAAGCTCTCCATCAGGATGGCTTGCTATAAATCGAATATTTTCCACTCTACCATTTAGCCTTAGATCTGCAGCAGGATTTTTATAAAGCACGCTTTCACTGAGAATCTCCACGCCATCCGAAAGACCTATAAAGCTTATGTATCGTTCCGGCATTCCCATTGAAGATATGGCCGAAAAAGGTTTATAGATTCCGGAATGCATATATATGATCACCTTATTTTGTTCGCTGTCATTACAGGAATCGATAATCTCCTGTAGATCCGACTCTGGTGTAACCTGATATATGGTATCTGCTTTTGCTATAAAATCAAACATCAGCATGAACATAAACAGGAAAAATAATGTTTTTGCAGTTCTTATATATTTATCAGATAAAAATCCAACCATTCTAGACTCCTATAAATTGAGCAGGAAGATTAATTTTTCCTCTCACAATGCAGGACTCTATCGGCATCCTTCAAAAATATCACTCACAAAGCCCCTGCGATATAAAAGAAGCCGGGAATCCTAGATTCCCGGCTTTACACAAAGCCTTTTCGGCTAAATTCCTATCAATCCCTTGGATTGCTTATCTGAGCCTGAGCTGCAGCAAGACGTGCAACAGGTACACGGAACGGTGAACATGATACATAATCAAGACCGATCTTGTGGCAGAACTCAACAGATGAAGGATCGCCGCCGTGCTCACCGCAGATACCTACGTGAAGCTTAGGGTTAACCGGCTTTCCAAGCTTAAGAGACATCTCCATAAGCTTACCAACACCAGTCTGGTCAAGCTTAGCAAACGGATCAACCTCGAAGATCTTTGCATCATAGTAAGCATTAAGGAACTTACCTGCATCATCACGAGAGAATCCATATGTCATCTGAGTAAGATCGTTTGTACCGAAGCAGAAGAAATCAGCTTCCTTAGCGATCTCATCAGCAGTAAGAGCTGCTCTAGGAATCTCGATCATTGTACCAACCTCATACTGAAGGTCTGCACCTGCAGCTGCGATTTCAGCATCAGCTGTAGCAACAACGATATCCTTAACATACTTAAGCTCCTTAACCTCGCATACAAGCGGGATCATAATCTCAGGCTTAACGTTCCAGTCCGGATGCTCCTTCTGAACCTCAAGAGCTGCACGGATTACAGCCTTTGTCTGCATCTTTGCAATTGAAGGATATGTAACAGCGAGACGGCATCCTCTGTGACCCATCATAGGGTTGAACTCGTGGAGTGACTCGCAGATATTTCTGATTTCCTCTACTGACTTATTCTTAGCCTTTGCAAGCTTCTCGATATCAGCAGCCTCTGTAGGAACGAACTCGTGAAGAGGCGGATCAAGGAATCTGATTGTTACAGGGCAACCCTCAAGTGCTTCATAAAGAGCCTTGAAATCTCCCTGCTGGTAAGGAAGAATCTTATCAAGAGCAACTTCTCTCTCTTCCTCTGTATCTGAGCAGATCATCTCACGGAATGCAGCGATTCTGCTCTCCTCAAAGAACATGTGCTCTGTACGGCAGAGACCGATACCCTCAGCACCGAGCTCTCTTGCCTTCTTGGCGTCAGCAGGTGTATCAGCATTTGTACGAACCTTAAGCTTTCTGAACTGATCAGCCCAAGCCATGATACGTCCGAACTCGCCTGCGATCTGAGCATCTACAGTCTTGATCTGTCCGTCATAGATATTACCTGTTGTACCATCGATAGAGATGAAATCTCCCTCGTGGAACTCCTTGCCGCCGAGAGTGAACTTCTTGTTCTCCTCATCCATAACGATGTCGCCGCATCCTGATACGCAGCACTCACCCATACCACGGGCAACAACAGCAGCGTGTGATGTCATACCACCACGAACTGTAAGTATACCCTGAGCAGCCTTCATACCTGTGATATCCTCAGGTGAAGTCTCAAGTCTTACAAGAACAACCTTCTCTCCTCTTGCAGCCCACTCTACAGCATCATCAGCCGTAAATACAATCTTACCGCAGGCAGCTCCCGGAGAAGCACCAAGTCCCTTTCCAAGCGGTGTTGCAGCCTTAAGAGCGGCAGCATCGAACTGAGGGTGAAGAAGTGTATCAAGGTTACGAGGATCGATCATGGCAACAGCCTCTTCAGGTGTCTTATGTCCCTCGTCTACAAGATCACATGCGATCTTAAGAGCTGCAGGAGCTGTTCTCTTACCGTTACGGCACTGGAGCATGTAGAGCTTCTTGTTCTCAACTGTGAACTCCATATCCTGCATGTCATGATAGTGGTTCTCAAGAGTTTCACAAACCTTGATGAACTCAGCATAAGCCTCAGGGAACTCCTTCTCCATCTGAGCGATAGGCATAGGTGTACGAACACCTGCAACTACGTCCTCGCCCTGAGCATTGATAAGGAACTCACCCATGAGCTTGTTCTCACCTGTAGCCGGGTCACGTGTGAATGCAACACCTGTACCTGACTGGTTGTTAAGGTTACCGAATACCATCGGCATTACGTTTACAGCCGTTCCCCATGAATAAGGAATATCGTTGTCACGGCGATATACGTTAGCACGTGGGTTATCCCATGAACGGAATACAGCCTCGATAGCAAGCTTTAACTGCTCTACAGGATCTGAAGGGAAGTCCTTTCCAAGCTGCTTCTTGTACTCAGCCTTGAACTGCTCTGCAAGCTCCTTGAGGTCAGCTGCTGTAAGATCAACGTCGAACTTAACACCCTTCTCCTCTTTCATCTTGTCGATAAGCTGCTCGAAATACTTCTTACCAACTTCCATAACTACGTCTGAGAACATCTGGATGAAACGACGATATGAATCATATACGAAACGCTCGAATGCAGGATCAGGATTGCCCTTGATCATAGCTGCAACTACTTCATCATTAAGACCAAGGTTAAGGATTGTATCCATCATACCCGGCATAGATGCACGGGCACCTGAACGAACTGATACTAAAAGAGGATTCTGGAGATCTCCAAACTTCTTGCCATTCTCCTTCTCCATCCATGCTACGCCTTCCATAGCCTGGCTCATGATTTCGTCGTTAATCTTACGACCATCCTCATAGTACTGAGTACAAGCCTCTGTTGTGATTGTGAAACCCTGTGGAACCGGAAGTCCGATCTCTGTCATCTCTGCAAGGTTTGCGCCCTTACCTCCAAGTAAGTTTCTCATGGACATGTTACCTTCTTTGAAGGTGTAGACCCATTTTTTAGCCATTACTGATCCTCCTAATATTACTTGTGTATATTTATATGTCTTTTATAAAGAGTTACCCTTTAAGTGCCAGTATGTATAGGATAACCTCTACAAAAAGCTATCTTGATTTATCCCGTACAGTCGGGAAAATCACCATTGAGATTGTACTCGACTAGTATTTTTTTGTAAAGAAAACATTTATATGAAAACGGTTACATTTAGTATTAATTTTCTATAAATAAAAAAAACCTTGGAAATTCTATGAATTACCAAAGAATTTCTAAGGCTTTTTGTCTTATACGCAGTGTAAACAGCGCAAGAAACAAGAGCTAAATCACAATAAAAATCAGTTTACACCTTAAATCTGTATCCCACTCCCCATATGGTTTCGATATACTGAGGTTTTGCGGAATCCATTTCGATCTTTTCCCTTATCTTTTTGATATGTACGGTTACTGTGGCGATGTCTCCAACTGAATCCATTTTCCATATCTCTTTGAAAAGCTCAGACTTTGTGTACACATGGTTTGGATGAGAAGCAAGGAAATATAAAAGATCAAACTCCTTGGTAGTAAAGGTCTTTTCTTCATTGCCAACCCATACACGTCTTGCGGAAGGGTCTATCTTCAGGCCGCGGATCTCGATAAGATCGTTTCCTTCCTTTCCGTTGCCGATCAGTCTTTCATATCTTGCAAGATGTGCCTTGACTCTGGCCACAAGCTCTGATGCCGAAAACGGCTTCGTCATATAGTCATCGGCACCAAGTCCCAGTCCGCGGATTTTGTCAATGTCATCCTTTTTCGCAGAAACGATAATGATAGGGATGTCTTTAACCGATCTTACTTCTTTACAGACTTCAAAGCCATCTTTTCCCGGCAGCATAAGGTCAAGAATGATGAGATCAAATTCTTCATTAAGAGCTTTCTCAAGACCGATATCTCCGTCATTTGTAATGGTTACAGTAAAGCCGGAAAGCTCAAGATAATCTCTCTCCAGCTCGGCAATGGATTGTTCATCTTCAACTATAAGGATCTTTCTTTTATCATCATCCATTTAAATCCACCTCCTGTACACTGCGGATATATTTCCTCAAAACAAAATTTATCGTTGTACCTTCTCCCTCAACAGATGTCGCCCATATGCGGCCTCCGCTATCTTCAACTATTTTTTTGACAATGGATAATCCTATGCCCGATCCGCCCTTCATGGAATTTCTGGAGCTGTCTGCTCTGAAAAACCTTTGGAATATATATGGCAGATCTGTCTTTGCTATGCCCTTTCCGTTATCGCTGAGACTTACCTGTATGAAATCTCCCGCATCCTCCAGTACCAGCTCAATCCTTTTCTCTTCCTTGTCCATGTACTTTACGGAATTTGAAACGATATTGTTGATGACTTTTCTAAGCTGCTCCGGATCGGCTATCATTTCCACATCCCGGGATACCTTATTCTCAAAAGTGAATGTGATCTCCTGGGACTCCATATCGAGCCCTATTTCATCAGCACAATCCTGGAAATAATCCTGTACCGGCATGTGCTGAAAATCATAAGGTATCTTATTGGACTCTACCTTAACATAATACCTAAGTTCATCTATGAGGCGGTCCATATCATTCGCTTTTATATTGATGGTCTGAATATATTTCTTCTGCATCTCGGGGCTCTGGGCAATGCCGTCCAGTATCCCCTCCGAGTAACCCTTTATAGCCGTAAGCGGAGTTTTCAGATCATGGGCAATGTTTGAGATCAGCTCTCGGTTGGCATTGTCATTGCATATCTTCTCCTCCTGGGTTTCCTTGAGCCTCATGCGCATCTCATCAAAGGCCTGCATCAGCTCGCCAAATTCATCATTGGTCTCAGCCTCAAGGGTGAAATCCAGATCGCCTGATTCTATCTTTTTGGCTGCCGCCTTCAGTTCATCCACAGGTTTCACGATACCCATATAGATCCAGCATATAAAAAATAGTCCGGCAATTATAAGTATCATCACGTTCATGCTCATGGTGGTATAACCCCTGAACATCAGATACATAAGTATCAAAGGAAGGATGGTACTAATGCAAAAGCTTACCGCCACCCGTCCCATCAGTCCGACATGTTTCATGCTGTGTCCCTCTATAAAATTTATAAATCTAACCTGATTATAACATAACTATTATATGAAAAAAAACTCCCAACATCATATTAATGTCGGAAGTTTTTACTATAATCGAAACAGTTCAGTCAGCGGGCCAGGGGGGGACGGGGTTGGTGGCCCGCCGACTAAACTGTTACCTATAATCAAAATTTTTCTCAGAATGCAAGCTTCTCTTCGAAATAGCTCTTAAGCTGATCGATGGCGATACGCTCCTGCTTCATGGAATCTCTCTCACGGATGGTAACACAGTGATCATTCTCTGAGTCAAAATCATAGGTTACGCAGTAAGGAGTACCTATCTCATCCTGTCTTCTGTATCTCTTTCCAATATTTCCTCTGTCGTCATACTCAACATTCCAGTACTTGGCAAGTTCATCGTGGATAGCCTGAGCACCCTCGGCAAGCTTCTTTGAAAGAGGAAGGACACCGATCTTTACAGGTGCAAGTGCCGGATGGAAGTGAAGAACTGTTCTCTCATCACCGCCCTCAAGCTCCTCTACATCATAGGCTGCGCAAAGGAATGCAAGAGTTACACGGTCAGCTCCAAGTGAAGGCTCTACAACATACGGAACATAATGCTCATTTGTCTCATCATCAAAATAGGTCATATCCTGACCTGAAACCTCCTGATGACGTCCAAGATCATAATCGGTTCTGTCAGCAATACCCCAAAGCTCGCCCCATCCAAACGGGAAGAGGAACTCAAGGTCTGTTGTTGCCTTTGAGTAGAAGCTGAGCTCCTCCTTCTCATGGTCTCTTGCACGAAGCATTTCCTTGGGCATACCGAGGCTTAAGAGCCAGTCCTGGCAGAACTGCTTCCAGTATGCAAACCACTCAAGATCTGTGTCAGGCTTACAGAAGAACTCAAGCTCCATCTGCTCGAACTCTCTGGTACGGAATGTGAAGTTACCCGGTGTGATCTCATTACGGAATGACTTACCGATCTGACCGATACCGAAAGGAAGCTTCTTACGGGAAGTTCTCTGAACATTCTTAAAGTTTACGAAGATACCCTGTGCTGTCTCCGGACGGAGATAAACTGCGTTCTTTGCATCCTCTGTTACACCCTGGAAGGTCTTGAACATAAGGTTGAACTGACGGATACCTGTAAAGTTATGCTTACCACATGTAGGACATGCTACCTTGTGATCCTCGATGAATTTCTCCATCTCTTCATTTGACCAGCCGTCAACTGAGCCTTCAAGCTCAATTGCATTTTCAGCTGCAAAATCCTCGATGAGCTTGTCTGCACGGAATCTCTCGTGGCATTCCTTACAATCCATAAGAGGATCAGAGAAGGATGCGAGATGTCCTGAAGCAATCCAGGTCTGAGGGTTCATAAGGATAGCACAGTCGATTCCGACATTGTACTTTGACTCCTGAATGAACTTCTTCCACCAGGCTTTCTTAACGTTGTTCTTTAATTCAACACCAAGATTTCCATAATCCCATGTGTTGGCAAGTCCGCCGTAGATTTCGGAGCCCGGATAAACAAATCCTCTTGACTTTGCAAGGGAAACGATAGTGTCCATTGTGTATTCTTTTGCCATTTTTTCCTCTTTCTGCCGCCGGAGTGCGGCTAAGAATAAAGTATTTAGTTTCACGCTTCTGCGCTGTTTTTCACTATACAACCTGAATCAAAAAAAATCCAGCTAAATTCCGGCCAGTATTCCATAATGTTCTTTATGACCATCTTTATTACATGTCGGATCTTTCGCTTCAATCTTTATATCGTCCATGAGCCGGCGTTCGCCGCAAGGCAATAATTTCCTCACCCCGGCCCTGCGATAACATAAAAAAAGAGGGGACGGATTATCGCCGTCCCCTACTATACTGCCACGATGCATCATAATCTGCCAGGATCTGATGTTTAATAAACTTTTTTCCGCAAAAATATACATCACGCGGCATGTTATGGCTGAAGCCTTCCTTCTCTGCCGTCAGCAGATCCTTGTCAAACACCAGGAAGTCTGCATCCTTGCCGGCCTCGATGCCGATCTCTCTCCTTTGAACAGCCTCAGGCCTTATATACCTCTTCACCGTCCACGATTGTAACAAGACAACTTGCCTTTTCAATCTCTGACATGTCGTCCCGCATAAAATCTTTGTCCAGGACAGCGAAGTTGGCAAGCTTTCCTATGCTGATCGTGCCCATCCTGTCCTCTTCATGCCACATATAAGCCACATTGCTTGTAAGCGTTTTTAATGCCTCATGTCTGCTGATCGCCTGATCAATATTTCTGATATAGTCATCCGGGTCTGAGGGCAGCTTCTTCAACACTCCATAGCAAAACGCCTGAACCGCGCTGAACAGAGGCGACACGGGGTAGTCTGAGTGGTTGGCAACCACGCCGCCTGCATCCATGATGGATTTGACCGGGTAGGCATTATAGGACTTCTCCTCGCCCACATAGGCAACCTCCTGTGCAAAGCCGGCAGGATGCTTGATCGCCCACATAATGCCGCATACGGCCATAACATTATATTCGCCCATTCTCTTAACATCCTCCGGAGTGACTTCCTGTAAATGCGCCAGCGCATTTCTCATATCGAAATTCCCTGTCTCGCTCTGCGCCTCCGCGATTGCGTCGATCCATGCCTTTGTGGCTCCGTCTCCGATCGAGTGAATGTGAACGTTCATATTGTGGGCGGCCGCCGCCTTGACGAGCCTTACCATCTTTTCGTGATCATCAAACCTTCTTACTCCCTTGTACCCGGGCTTATCCACATAATCATCCAGCATCCACGCAGTATGGCCCTCGACAACTCCATCAGCAAAGACCTTGGCTCCGATCACCCTGACATGCTTTCCGTTAAATTCCTCTGCCTCCTTAGCGATCCTTTCCATATCCTCTTCGGGAGTATCAGTATTGTCATTCACGAAGCTTCCACAGAAGGAATACATCTTCAGCCTGCCTTCATCGTCAAGCTCCTTGTAGGCACGGGGATCATGCTTGGTCAGAAGCTGGTAGCCGGCGTCATATACACCCGTATACCCGTTTGAAAACGCATATTGCTGGAAGCCCAGAAGCTCCTTCTTGGCCTGCTCAAGATCCGGCTGAACCCTCTTAACAAGATCTATGGCTGGCTTTTCAGCAAGCAGACCATTCGGTTTGCCATTCTCGTCTACATGAATGCATTCCGTTCCCCATTGTGCCACTGCTTCTTCATTGATGTCGTACGCTTCCATAGCCTTGGTGTTAACCCACATCATATGACCGCTGGAGCTTTGATTGATCATGGGCTTATCAGGGCAAATCTCATCTAACTGCTTCGCATTAAGCTGATACAGCAGATCATCTGCCCAGCCTGAACCGACTATATGAGGTTTATCCTGATTCTTTTCCACATACTCTTTCAGGATCGCCAGGTAATCCTCCGGTGTTTTACCTTCTAACAGATTCGCCCTGCCGAACATGTTGTTTCCTGCGAAGCCGGGATGGCAGTGGGCCTCTAAAAAGCCAGGATAAATAGAATTCGTTCCGTAATCCAAAACCTCAGTCTTATCATCCTTAAGCTTCATTGCGGCTTCTTTGCTGCCAACGTAAATGATTTTTCCATCACTTACCGCGATTGCCTCGGCATAAGGCTTGAATTCATCCATTGTAATGACATTTCCTAAAATAATTGTCTTTGCTTTCATTTTTTTAGATTCCTCCTTAATCTTGTGTAGACAGATACGCATCTAACCGCTCCTGTCTCCAGCGCGTACGTATCCTGATAAAAACTATCAAGCCATATAATATTTGGTAAGGAAAATGGTCCTGTCCCAATCCACGATATGCATCTCGGACTCCTTTTCAGGATGGATATCAAATTCGTCCAGAACCATCACTTTTCTGTCCTTCATGTCGTAGAGCGGCCACTCATACGATTTGCCGTCCGGAGAAATATCCGCAGAAAGGGAAGGATCACCGGTCTTCGCGAACTGAACCCACATCTTGCGCATAGTTTTGGAAAAGGTTTCATCAAATACCCTTCCTGTATCATCGGACATCTCCGGATGCTTAAATACTGTAGAAAGCTCTATCGCATGACCGCTTTTCATGACCGGATCGGGAGACTCCACGGTGAAGTAATAGGCGTGGACTTTTCCTCCCGCTGCAGTCTGGCAATCCGACTGCTTTATGAACGGCGCATTGAACCAGATCTGACTGAACAGGCTGCTGCTTGGCTGGTAGCTTTCCCCCTTAACATCATTGTAAAAGCTTTCAACCAGCGCTTTCTCCTTCTCCGTTAATCGGGCCTTCAATCTCGTCATGCGGCCACGCGCCCATTCATCCCAGCCCTCCGGTCCGAAGCTGCTCACGAAAAAGTTCATTTCATCCTTGTTGCAGCCCGCAAGGAACTCGATATCCTTCGCTGCGCCGTTCGCATAGGCTTCAAATGTTTCCGCCGGAAGAATCCTTCCGTCTCTTTCCGGAAATTGCCTTAAAAAGATTACAGAAGATGCTTCCTCCAGCGTTTCGCCGTCGACCTTCAAAAGATCGGCAACCGTTTTGCAGCCAAGCTTTTCCATAAATTCATTCGTGCAGGCGATGGCTTCCTCCGAAGATCTGGTCTGATTGACGAAGCCGCTTTGGGCAATGACCCGCCTGAAATAGGCCTGCGCCCCTTCGATCAACGGGAGCAGGCTGCAGCTTGCGGAGCCAGCGGATTCACCCCAGATCGTCACATTGTCAGGATCTCCGCCGAAGCCTTCGATGTTCTCATGAACCCACTTCAAAGCCTTCACCTGATCCAAAAGGCCTAAATTCTGCGAATCCTTGTAATCCCCTCCGTCCGGCAGGTGAGACAGGTGCAAGAAGCCGAAGGGACCGAGCCTGTATGCAATGGTAACGACGATGACTTCCGGATTCTCCTGAACAAAATTGTGGCAGTCAAACATCGGATCCACCGTTCCTCCCGCCTCAAAACCGCCGCCATGGATCCATACCATTACCGGCTTCTTTTCTGAAGAGTCATCATCTGATTTCCACACATTCAGATACAGACAGTCCTCGCTCAGATCGTAATAAGATCCCGTTTCGAGCTTCGGATTTCCATAGGCACTTTTCGCATTGTAATACGCTTCGTATACTCCGTCATCCGGAACAACATCCACGGGCGCTTTCCAGCGCAGCTCGCCGACAGGCTGTTTTCCGGCATACGGAATACCCCTGTACATAATGATATTCTCGGTCTTCTTCCCGACGAATGTTCCGTTTACACACTTAACCGCCAGCGACTTGTCGTAACCTTCTCCCGTTATCCTTTTGTTCTCGCCGCCGTACTTGGATCTCAGCATCTCTTTCACATCCATCGCTGTTAACGGCTTCTGAGTTGTCTCGCTCATTCTCTTTCCTCCTCCATAAAAATGATTATTTCAATAGTTTCATGCAACCATGACAACTATCATTTTCAAATCTCTGTGCGCCAATAGAAACTACCTTCGGTGTTTTTCGAGGTTCCTTTGAAGATTTCGTGTTTTCCATAAGGCTCTCCCCACCCCGAAAAACAGTTCAGCGCCCATCAGATCATATAATACTTGGTCAGGAAGTAGGTCCTGTCCCAGTCCACGATCTTCAGATCGGTTTCCTTTTCCGGATGGATATCAAACTCATCTAAGACCATCACCATCTTAATATGATTTAAAACAAAAAACCGTCGAACCTGACAGAGGGTACAATACCCCGTCAAGTAAGGCGGTTATCCATCACGAATATATGTTGTTTAATATGAAAAAAGAGCACAGTTAACCCATGCGATGCTATGCTATGCGATACGTTGCGATTAAGTGTGTCCGATTTCCGCATGGCTGTCAAGCTCCCTCTTGATATTACTCTAAAAACTCCTGCGGACTGTAGCACGTGATGGCGTGCGCCTCCTCTCCATTGGCAGGTTCTTGCTTACAAAACGCCGGAATGCCTCCGGATTCTTCTCCGCATGAGGCTTGTATTCAGAAGGAGATTTTCTCGGCACTCCACCCGGCATCTTTAATCCCTCCGGCATGGAAAACTAACTCATATAGATTGTACCAAAAAAACCGGATCGATTGCACCGAAAATTTCGATAAGTTTTCGAAACCTTATAATTCAATACAAAAAATTCCTGGTCCGCTGACTCCGTCACTCCGATCCATCACTTGTGAACCGTTTCTCCCTTGTCATCTCAGTGTTTTCAGTATCTCCAGGGATCTGAAGTTATGCGGCATCACGTCACCGAGGAGGGCGTCGACATTAGAAGCAAACTCCTCGAAAACCTCCTGTTTAAGTGTGAAGGTGTAAAGCTTCATAATGGGTGTCGACAGGACATACTGCCAGGCAAAGGCACAGGCCTGGGAGCATGGGAAGGGCGGTTCCTCCGTGTACTCACCGCTTATATAAAGGAGTCTGAGTTCATATACTCTCCTCACCAGCTCATTATCAAGATTTGGATTCAGTATGGCCTTTAACGAAAGGAAAATAAGATTCACCATCTCCGAGGCTTCCAGATTCTCCTGGGCAAGGTAGTCGGCAAATTCCAGCACATAGGAGCCGTAGCAGGCATTAACAAGATCCGTGGCTATCTCCTCAAAGTAATTATTTACTTTGATATCCCTAAGGTTGTAGCCACTTTTTCCTGCTGTCAGGGTAAATGTCCCGAAAACGAAGTTTCTTGTGGCTGCCATAAACCGGGATCCCGGCTTTTTTGCTCCCGCCGCCCAGACAGTGATCTTTCCCTGTTCATTTGTAAGTACAGACAGTCTTTTATCAAAGTCACGGGATGGTGCCGAGCTCAGCACCACCCCGTGAAGTTCTAATTCATCACGCATATTTTCTCCTGAGAACCGTTTCCGGTCCGGAATTACGTTTCATCCTTGTAGCCGTAGTTTTTCAGGAATGTGTCCGAATCTCTCCAGTCCTTTCGTACCTTGACAAAAAGCTGGAGGTTGACCTTGTCGTCCACCATTTTTTCTATCTGGATACGGGCGCCTGTGCCTATACGTTTAAGCATTGAACCGCCCTTTCCTATGATAATGCCTTTATGGGCATCTCTCTCACATATTATAGTGGCTTTTATATCCCAAAGGCCGTCCTGTCTCTGGTGCATCTGGTCTATGAGAACCGCTATGCCGTGGGGCACCTCGTCATTTAACTTACGGAGTGCCTGTTCCCGGATAAGCTCCGCTGCGATCTCCCGCATGGACTGATCCGTAACCGTATCCCGGTCATAATATCTCGGTCCCTCAGGCAGGTACCTGAATACAGCATTCTTGAAGCCGTCAATGTTTTCGGCCCTTGATGCAGACAAGGGAACTATCTCTGCAAAATCCATCAGAGTTTTATATTTTTCTATGGCTGCTTCAAGCTCCTCGGGCTTGTCCTTCATGGTGTCTATCTTGTTTACCACAAGAATCTTCGGTTTCCCTGAGTTTTTGATAACCTCAGCTATATGCTGTTCGCCTGCTCCGATATAGGTTGTCGGTTCCACCAGCCAGACGATGACATCCACATCCTTAAGGGTATTTTCGGCAACATTGTCCATGTACTCCCCAAGCTTGTTTTTTGCTTTATGTATGCCCGGAGTATCCAGGAAAATGATCTGTCCGCGGTCATCGTCATAAACCGTCTGTATCCTGCCTCTGGTGGTCTGTGGCTTGTTGGAGACTATTGCGATCTTCTGACCTATGACATGATTCATAAGTGTAGACTTTCCGACATTCGGTCTTCCAACCAGAGCCACGAAACCGGTTTTTATCTTTTTATCTTTCATATATTTCCCATTAAATTAGTTTTGCTTAAAGAGTTCCTCTGTGGTGTAGAACTTATCCTTATTGTCCTCAATAAGCTTGTTGTTTCCAACGGTACATGCCGCACCTTTCTCAAGGATTTCCTTTGCGTAATCTGAGAGTGCATTAATCTTTGCTTCGCTTGTTGCAAGGATCTGGTCTCTCTCCTCCTGAAGCATGTCATTGGTTACATGAGACAGGAAGGCACTCAAGGTCAATGCAGCCTTTGCGGAATTTGTCCTCGGTGTATCAAGCTCGGAAATAGCGCCTATGATGTACTTTGTCATATCTCTTTCCGAGGTTTTAAAATTCTTGATAAACTCAGGTATGCCCTCGTAAATATCCAGAGTCTCCTTAAGATGAGGATCTCTGTAGGATACAAAGTATCCTTCACCTGATCTTCCGAAACCTGACATACATCCGTAGGCTCCGCCTTTAACACGGAGGTTGAGCCAGAGATACTGATAATTCAGAATCACCTTAAGCACCTTAAGGGCACCTGTATACGGATGCTTCTTTGTATCATAAAGACCTGATCTTCCGACATAGTTAACCTGTGACGGAGTCTTGAAGCCTTCATTGAGATTACCGCTGAGTGTAAGCTGCGGCGATGACTTTCCGGCTGAAGCCTTGTATGGCTTGAAACCTTTATCAAGCTTAACTGCCTTCTCTTCCAGCTTCCGGATGCCCTGCTCAAAGTTCTTTTTGAACTTAGGGAATTCCTTTGCGAAGGCATCATTACCCTCTTTCTCACATGCAAGTGATATAAACATATTTTCAGGTCTGAAGAGCTTGCAGGCAACATCTCTCAACTTCTTCTGAAGTGCCTTTTTATCCTTCTTAAACTCATCGGATATTCTGTTGATGAAACGGTAGTAGCTTATGCCCCCGGTAAGGTCAGCATATCTTCCGGTTGCGGAAAAATATGAGGTTGCCCTGTTAACGGCATAGCTGTGGCTTGAGCCTTCAACCTTCATTCTTTCTCTTGAACGGGCCTCGTTCAGGATCTCCTGCATCCTCTTATCATCTTCAAATTTTGTTGTATGAACGATCTCGTTAACTATATCGAGACCGAAAGGAAAGCCATCATACAAAAGCTTTACATCGATACTGAAGATACCAGTGTACCAGCCATACTTACTGATATTGGGATAAGCACTTGCGTCAAAGTTGATGCCTCCGGTGTTCAAAAGGATGTCAGAGGTCAGATCCTGATAAGTATGCTTTTCGGTATCCATATAGCCGAGTACAGTCTTCAAAAATCCTGCGTATGGAAGCTCCTCTTCTGTGAGGCAGGCTGTATTGAAATTGAATCGGAGATAAGCAATACCTCTTGTTTCAAGCTCAGTACCGATAAGAAGTGTATCAGAAAGACGTGTTTCCTTCCAGCTGAAGGTCTCTGCCTTTTTATCTATATCGCTGATGCTTAAGAGCGGCAGCTTCTCAAGATTCTCTTCGCTTGTAGGCTCCTCCTGGTACTCCTTGAGCATCTTTGTATCGGAAACACACTTTTTGATCTCTTCCTTTGACATCTTTGCCTTAAGGGCTGCCAGCTTCTTCTTTAACTCCTCCTCACGTTTCTCCGTAAGGCCTCTTTCCGGCTTACAGATAACCAGGGCTGAATGCTTATTTCCGAGAAGATATTTCTCGATAAGCTTCTCGAAATAACCTTCCTCAACATCTTTTCTAAGCTCTTTATAATATTTCTCACAGAAAAGATAATCCCATGGCTTTCCGCCATAGAGCCAGGTATCAAGTGATGTAAGGCTGTAGACAAGTCCCTTTGGAGTACGTCCGTAATCAGCCTCTCTGTACTGGAACTCGTCATGATTTATGGCAGCCAGTAAGGTCTTCTTATCCAGACCTTCTTTTGCAAGCTTCTTTAAAGTACCCTCGATTATCTCCAGGAATTTTTTCTTGTCTTTCTTATCGGTTCCCTTGGCAGTAACTGAAAAATACGGCTGTTTGATTCCGTCCTGGAAACCTCCGAAGATATCTTCTCCTATACCTGCATCGATAAGAGCCTGCTTAAATGGCGCTCCCGGAGATGAAAGGAGTGCATAATCCAGGATGTCGAGAGCAAGATTTGACTTGCTGTCCAAAGCATCCACTACTACATTCCATGAAAGATATGTGTTTTTCTCAAGAGGTTCATTTTCACCCACAGAATAGGAAATCTCTTCCTCCTGCATTTTGTCGAAGGGCTTCTGCGCGGCAATGTCTGAGTTAGGTTCTATAGCTGTGTACTCTGAAAGATATGCCTTATCAAGCCACTCAAGCTTCTTCTCCATATCCATATCTCCATACAGGAAAATGTAGGAATTGGAAGGATGATAGAAACGGGCATGGAATGCTTTGAAATCCTCAAAGGTAAGATCCGGGATATTCACAGGATCTCCGCCGGATTCATTACCATAAGTTGTATCCGGGAAGAGCGCATGCATGATATAACGCTCAAGTACGGATTCGGGATTTGAAAAAACGCCCTTCATCTCGTTATAAACAACGCCGTTGTAGATAAGGTCATCCTTCTCATCCTGCATTTCATAATGCCATCCCTCCTGCATCATGATGCGGGGATCCTTGACGGAATTCGGATGGAAAACCGCATCCATGTAGACATCCATCAGATTATCGAAATCCTTGTCATTTCGTGAAGCGATGGGATAAACCGTCTTATCCGGATAGGTCATGGCATTTAAAAATGTATTGAGGGATCCCTTGGCAAGTTCAACAAAAGGATCCTTCAGCGGGAATTTATCAGATCCGCAAAGGACAGAATGCTCCGTGATGTGCGCAACTCCTGTGCTGTCTTCTGCCGGCGTGCGGAACGCTATGCCGAACACCTTATTGTCATCAGAATTTTTCATGGTGAAAATTCTGGCTCCGCTTTTCTTATGCCTGTAAATGCAGGCATCCGTTGATAACTCTTCTATCCTCTTTTTTTCTATCAGCTCATAATTCTTCATGAAGCCTTTCTCCTCTCTTTAACGCTTTTTCAAGCCGTAATATCTGACACACAGATACAAATCTGACAGGCTCTTATATAAAACCGGGTATCCCGGAATACCGGGGTAATGATCTAAAGCTCTGCCTTATGGATTAGATGCCGGTTTAAATATTACCTATAAGTCTGTCCTTAAACAGGGCAACCGCTTCCCTTACCGCCAGATGAACAAGCATCAGCTCATCTGTCTTTGTGGCCATGGGGCAGGCATCCATAACACCATATTTTTTTGCGATCTCCTTTGCACGCAACAGATTGAAATCCGAGGTAATGATACCTATGGACAAAGGACGTTCCACTCCGACAATTATATCATCTCTTTTTGGGGTTTGTCTCATAAATGGTTTACCCGGGTGCCGGATCTTTTCAGCAAGGAGCTTTTGTTCATGATCCTGATGAATTGTCCTCAAGGAAAACCCTATCTTTTCCTGTGTGGAATCCGAATAGAATTCCAACAGAAGGTTTTTATCAGGAACTCCCGCATTTATCATGTAATGATACATGACCGTAGCTTCCGTGTTTCTCCCGTACTCACTCCTGCCTCCCGACAGTACAAAAACCGTGTTGGGATTTTCCCTGGCATATTCTATGGCCCGGTCCAGTCTTCTTTCCAGGGATTTGGAAATCTTGTTGTCAACGAGATTTGTTCCCACGACTATTACATAATCAAGATTGTTCTGCACCCTGGTGTATGCATTGGAAAATATCACCGCAAGTATGGTGAGAAGAGTCGCAACGGCGAGACCGTAGCTGGCAAAGAAGAAGACAAAGGGTCTCAGGGGGATTTCCTTTTTTTCCTTAAACTTCTTTCTGACATATCTCACCATGAAAAACATAATGAAATTCAACAACGCAAATAACGGCCAAAACCACATAAAAGAGGTCAGGCCGTATTCAACAAATATCAGGAATACGTATGCAAGCGATGCTATTCCTATTGCTACAAAGATTAGTTCCATAAGATGTTTTACCTTTTAAGGCTGTTTTGGGGCCCCTCCGCAAGATATGAAGTCAGATTTTCCCGGATCAGGCTTTACTCCACGTCCTGTTTCTCCGGAGTTGTTTTTCTGATAATGTCTCCGGCTTCAGGCGCTATCGAAAATCTCACTTTGATCTGCTGGCATGCATGAGGGCAGGAATCCTGAGGTACATCTGTTTCTGCATCACGGATCTCAAGTACTTCGATAGGGATATCCTCACCGTTCGGCTTCATTATCTCTATCATCTCTCCCACTGAGAACTTGTTCTTCTGTTCAAGATAACTCCAGCCTTCCTCATCGCTGTGCTTTATGGTTCCGAGATAAACAGACCCTGTTACATAGGTATTGTTATCATAGATATGGTCATCGGCAGAAGGTTTTCCGTAATAGAAGCCTGTAGTAAACTCACGATAGGTACACTTTGCTATCTCAGACTTATACCACTCCATATTGGCTCTGTACTTCTCTTCGCTTTCCTTAAGGTCGTCGAGAGCCTTACGATAGGTTCTGGCAACTGTAGCGACATAAAGGGCCGTCTTCATTCTTCCCTCGATCTTAAGAGAATCAATGCCTGCATCTATAAGCTCAGGCACATGCTCGATCATGCAGAGATCCTTTGAGTTAAAAATAAATGTGCCCCTCTCATTTTCATAAATCGGGAAATACTGTCCCGGTCTCGTCTCTTCAACGATATTGTACTTCCAGCGGCAGGGATGTGTACACTCTCCTCTGTTTGCATCTCTTCCGGTGAAGTAATTGCTGAGCATGCATCTTCCGGAATAAGACATACACATAGCACCATGGATAAATGCCTCGATATCCAGTTCCTCAGGGATATGCTGCCTTATCTCCTTGATCTCCTTAAGGCTAAGCTCTCTTGCGCATACCACACGTTTTGCCCCGAGCTTCCACCAGAAAAGGAAGGTTTCATAATTGGTATTGTTTGCCTGAGTTGAAATATGAAGCTCGATGGAATCCGGCAGAACTTCCTTTGCGATCATAAATACACCGGGATCCGCAATAAGGACTGCATCAATGCCTGTTGTGGCAAGCTCCTTAAAGTACTCTCTGACACCTTCCATATCACCATTATGCGCCAGGATGTTTGCGGTTACAAACACTTTTACATTTCTTTCATGTGCAAATTGAACGCCCTCACGGATCTCATCCAGAGTAAAGTTCTTGGCATTGGCACGGAGTCCGAAAGCCTCTCCGCCGAGATAAACAGCATTTGCCCCATAGTTTACAGCAGTTTTAAGTACATCCAGTGATCCTGCGGGGATCAGCAGTTCAGTTTCCTTTAACATTATTTTTCAATCCTCTCCTCATTTATTAACCTCAGCGTTTTACACTTATGGAAATGCCGTCGCCATCGGTAAGGATGGCAGTTTCCAACAGTTCGTTATGCTTCAGCTCAAAAAGATATTCTCTCATCCGGCTGTGGATGGTACGGTCCCGCCTTTCCACCTGATACCGGCTTTCTATGATACGGCCATCCTGCAGGATGTTGTCGCTGAAAAGCACTGCCCCCTTCGGCAGCATCTTTATGATATCCGGAAGCCACACTATGTATTGGGCTTTTGCGGCATCCATAAAGATAAAATCAAATTTTTCGCCGTTCTCTGCAAAGCTTTTTATCACTTTGCCGGCATCATCATTAATGAGCCTGATCCTGTCTCTGTATATGCTTCCGGAAATGTTTTTACCCGCCTCTTTAACTCTCGGCTCATAGTTTTCCACTGTGATAATGCTTCCGTCCGAAGGCTGCACCTCTGCCATGGTCAAGGCTGAATAGCCGACAGCTGTGCCTATCTCAAGGATTTTTTTCGGCCTGAGCATAGTTATGAAACATTTAAGAAGCGCCGCCGTTTCATCCCTTATGATGGGGATTTCCGCCGCAAGCGCTTCTTTTCTTACATTCTCCAGAAGCTCACTCCGATCAGGTTCAAGTGAATGTATATAATTCACAAGTTTCTCGTTTACGATCAAAGCTTCACTTCCTCTGGTAATTATTTAATGGTCCGGCGTAAAAGCGCAAAACCCGCAATCCGCAGGACATAAATCAGGTTTGATTCACAATAGCGAAATTATACGTCCTATTGTCCTGCAGCTTCCGCAGCGCTTTCAGCCATCTGTGACTCAAAGGCTGCATTGGCAGCATCCTGGGCTATCATGTTCTCATCATCGGAACCTCCGATGACCTCAACTCCATTGGCATCCGTCTCTATCTCTTCAGCAGCCGTAGTGGCTTCCAGATCCATAAGATTCTTATCCTGCAATTCCTGATACTTCGCACCTTCCCGGGTCAGATGCTGAATGATATCCGAGGTAGTCATGGACTTTGACAGACTGTAGGAACCCGGTACGTACTTCGCCTCATAAAGAAGCGACTGAACCTTGAAGGCCTCAACATTATCAATAAATTTCTTTTTATAAAGAGCTTTTGCGATATCCTCAACACCCTGATCTTCGCTTATGACAAATTCTTCTTCAGGAGCTCCCTCAACAGCCATTGCATGATCATACAGGAGACCATGACCATAGCTGTAGGCCATTTTGATGCCGTTGGTCAGTCCATATACCAAAAGTGCTATCAATATAACACGCCAGGCGAGACCAACCACAAAGCCGGTAACCCGCTCCAAGGTATCTCTGTGACCCATTTATCAAACCTCCATTATGATGGGAAGTATAACAGGATTTCTCTTGATTCGCTTCCAGAGGAAGTCACTGAGAGAATCCTTGATGATGTTCTTGATCTTGCCCCAGTCATTGACATGACGTACAAGACAGTCATCAACCGCATCCTGAACATGCACCCTTGCCTCTTCCATGAGATCCTCTGATTCACGGACATAAACAAAGCCTCGTGACACAAGATCCGGTCCCGCAAGAAGATGTCCGGAATACTTTTCGAGAGTAAGAACAACTACGATGATACCATTCTGGGCGAGATTCTGACGATCTCTCAAAACGATGTTGCCTACATCTCCGACTCCGAGTCCGTCAACAAAAACTCCTCCGGCCTGAACATGCTCTTTTATCTCTGATTTGCTCTTGCCATCCTTCATGGAAAGCTCAAGCACGTCTCCGTTTTCTATAAGGAGGCACTTTTCCTTTTGAACACCGATCTGTTCCGCTATTCTGGCCGCAGCCATACGGTGATGGTACTCACCGTGAACCGGGATAGAATACTCAGGTCTCACAAGTGAGAACAGAAGCTTCAGATCATCTGCGCAGGCATGTCCCGAAACGTGGGTATCCTGAAGGATGACCTTGGCATGAAGCATGCATAACTCATTAACTACCTTGTCCACTGCCTTCTCATTACCCGGAATAGGATGTGAAGAAAGCACAACCACATCATTGGGCTTAATGCGTACCTTTCGATGCATTCCGCTGGCCATACGGCTTAATGCTGCCATGGACTCGCCCTGTGAACCTGTGGTGATGAGCACAGTCTGCTCATCGGGATAGTTCCTGAGCTGGTCGATATCAATGAGAGTTCCCTCGGGGATATCGATATAATTAAGCTCTGATGCCACGGTAATGACATTAACCATGGAACGTCCTTCAACCACTACCTTTCTTCCGTACTTGGAAGCCATGTTTATGATCTGCTGTACCCGGTCAACGTTTGAAGCGAAGGTTGCAACGATTATACGGTTCTCTTTATGCTCTGCAAATATACGGTCCAATGTAACACCAACCGAACGTTCCGACATGGTGGAACCCGGCTTTACGGCATTGGTGGAATCGGACATCATGGCAAGAACACCGGATCTTCCAAGCTCGGCAAAACGCTGAAGGTCGATAGGGTCACCGAAAACCGGTGTATAGTCTACCTTGAAATCTCCCGTATGAACTATGGTTCCTGCGGGTGTGAAGATAGCCAGTGCCGCAGCATCCTGTATAGAGTGATTTGTTTTTACAAACTCAACCTTGATATCTCCGAAATCAATGATTCCTCCGAAAGGAACAACGTTCATTTCTATGATCTGGTCAAGACCGTTTTCTTTAAGCTTATTCTCAATGAGAGCCATGGTAAGTCTTGTACCGAACACGGGAACCTTTATCTGCTGGAGAACATACGGAAGCGCTCCGATATGATCTTCATGTCCGTGAGTGATAACAAAACCCTTTACCTTTGAAATGTTATTCTTAAGATACGTGATATCGGGAATGACAAGATCTATACCCAGCATATCACCTGATGGGAAAGCAAGACCGCAGTCAACGATCATGATGCTGTCTTCCGTTTCAAATGCCGTGATATTCATTCCGATCTGGTCAAGACCCCCGAGAGGGATGATCCTTACTTTGCCATTCGGAACCGGGCTGTCGGATTTTTGTTTTTTTCTCCTGTGGCTTGTCGTTTTGTGCTCCTTTTCAGCAGCCTCCGTTGCATCCTTTTTTTCTGTTTTTTCAACTTTATCTGTTTTTTCTGTTTTTTTAGTATGACTGGCAGGTCTTCTCTTACGCTTTTCGCCATTATCCGATGTAACAGCCTCATCGTTTTCCTTAACTGCTGTTTCGAGCATATCCTTATCCTCTTTGTTTTTATTACTTCTCAATAGTTATACCTTCTCCTTCCAGAAGTGCAGAAAAAATCTGCATCACAGCTTCAGACTCCTTGTCATCAACGAATTCATAATCTGCTTCTGCATCCTCGGGGCCTGATACATCTTTCATGACATAACACTCACCATCTTCACCTTCGGGAGCATCCGTAACAAGAATATAATTAACTCCCTGTACTGTAGTCTCCTCAAGGATTTCAAGTTCAAGTGTTCCATCCTCAGATTTTAACCGGATAGTATTTTCCATGTTATTCTCCTAACTTCTGTATATTACACAGAGAGGCTTTTAACCTCTCAGATATTGTTCCAGAATCAACTGTGCGGCAACCTGATCGATAACCCTTTTCTGTTCGGATCTCTTTATGCCGCTTTCATCAAGTATCTCCGCTGCTTCCATTGTGGTCAGGCGTTCGTCAGTGAACTCCACCGGCACCGTAACCCTCAGCTTAAGCTTTTCCACAAAGGTCCTGGTCTCCCGAGCTCTTTCACCCTCAGTATCATCCATATTCAGCGGAAGACCCACTACGATCTTTTCCACATCATAGTCCTCAACGATTTTTTGTATCTCCGACAGGGTTTTTCTGAGTTTAGCTTCCCTGTCTCTAAGTATAGTTTTAAAAGGCTGTACCGTTATACCCATAGGGTCGGTCATGGCAACACCAACTGTTTTCGATCCGTAATCCAGTCCCAGAATTCTCACTGAAAATCTCCTATATAAACGCATTTTTTCCGCCGTTTATCCCTGACATACAGACGCAGATCTAATAGGCTCCTATATCACTAATGTTTAAAATTGCTTACATGAAGCTCCCACGATCAAAACCGTGGGCAGAAATATAAAAGAGTCTGCCGGCACGGACAGACTCTTCATAGACACACAAAATTACTTGCTGAGTTTTGCCTCAACATAAGTCTTCATAAGCTCTTCAAGGATCTCGTCACGCTCAACCTTCATGATAAGGCTTCTTGCGCCCTTGTGGCTTGTGATATAAGTAGGATCACCGGACATAATGTACCCTACGATCTGATTTATGGGGTTGTAGCCCTTTTCCGTAAGTGCCTCATAGACACGGGCCAGAACCTCCGTAACATCCAAATCGTATTCCTGCATCGGTCTGATAATCTGTGTACTGCCTAAATCGTTCATATTGTCACGTCCTTTTAATAACTTAATTAATTCTATACTATTTATAAAATCAATGCAAGTACACATGTCTCACATAATTCCCGGCCCTGTACCCTGATTATTTGTCCTATTTTACCCGTTCCTTCAGCATCATTTGTAAGCGGTACCATGAATCTAACATAACTTTTGTTGTAACCCCTCAAATATTTTTTTCCGTCAAAGTCAATGATATCCTCTGGAATGATCTCTGTTTCTTTACCCAAAAAGCTTCTTCTGAAAGCTTCGGATTTTGTTTCATCCAGCCTGATAAGTTTTTCCGAGCGCTCCGACTTTATCTTATCCGGAACCTGATCCTTCATTTTGTCCGCAGCAGTTCCCTGACGTCTGCTGTACTTAAAAACATGAAGCTCGTAAAATCCTATTTCATCTATGAACTCACAGGACTCTCTGAAATCTTCTTCCGTCTCTCCCGGAAATCCCACGATCACATCTGTCGTTATAGCCGCATCGTCCCAGGCCTTTCTTATAAGCTCAACAGAATGTCTGAAGGCAGCAGTGTCATAATGTCTGTTCATAGCCTTAAGCGTACGGTCACAGCCACTTTGAAGGGACAGGTGGAAATGAGGACATATCTCCGGAATACTTTTAAGCTCTTCAACAAAAGCTTCAGTAATTATGCGAGGCTCGAGACTGCCGAGCCTCACTCTGCTGATTCCGGGAACATTGGCCACACTTCTGATAAGCTCCAGCAGGTGCTCCGAGGGCACATCATTTTCCATTGCAAATTCATAATTTGCGTTATCAAAATCCAATCCGTAAGAAGAAAGATGGATGCCTGTAAGCACTATCTCATGGTAGCCTCTTTTGGCAAAATCCGTAACCTCCTTCACTGTGCTTTCAACAGACCTAGACCTTATGCGCCCCCGCACATAGGGAATGATGCAATAAGAACAATACTGGTTGCAGCCGTCCTGAACCTTCAGAAATACCCTGCCGTTATCCTCTATCTCACCGGCTCTCAGATTCTCATAGCTTTGAGCCTTTGAAATATCCTTTACATAGCAGGAGGTTCTGCTCTTGAAATTTCGTCTTTCCGGATTGCTTTCTGCAGTGCCCAATGAGACTGCTTCTGAAAAACCGTCTTCAAAAAAATCAACAAGATTTCTGTCAATGCTTTTCCCGGTGATTTCACTTGTCGCAGGCTCTTCTTCCTGTCCGCCGGTAAATGATCCTTCTTTGTCTGCTTCACCCGAATAGTATTTTTCAAGCGCGTTTACCAGATTACCCTTCTCATTATTCCCCAGCAGGATATCTACAGCCTCGTCATCCTTCAGTTCCTCTGACTTTGCCTGAACATAACATCCTGCTGCTATGACAACTGCATCAGGATTCATGGCCCGGGCCTTGTGTATCATCTGCCTGGATTTCCGGTCTGCAATATTTGTTACAGAGCAGGTATTGATGATATAGATATCTGCTTTCTCCTTATCCCAGGAAACCATCTCCGCACCGGCTTCCCGAAGCTCCCGGATCATAGCCTCCGCCTCATAGGAATTCACCTTGCACCCAAGATTATGCAGCGCCGCTTTTTTGTTTTTAAGTTCCATATGCCTCTTTTCATTCATATCCGGAAATTCATCCTGTTTCCAATGTCTCGATCCGTAACAGTTCAGCCGGACAAGTAGGACCGGGCGATCGGGCATTCAGTTGAATCGTCACCCGGATCCTTGTTTTCCTTTGGGAAACTTTGACATTCTATTGACTTTTGAAGTTTGTTGTTGCTAGAATTATCAGTGTATAAGTGTTTAAAAAATTGATCACTGATAAATATTATTTTTAGGAGGATTTCATCGTGAAAACCGTTCGTATCTCACTTAATTCTATCGATAAAGTAAAATCATTCGTTAATGAACTCGTAAAGTTCTCTGACGTAGATTTTGATCTTGTTTCAGGTCGTTATGTTATCGATGCAAAGTCCATCATGGGTATTTTCTCATTGGATCTTTCAAAGCCTATCGATCTTAACATCCATGCTGATGCAGTTCGTATGGAAGAGATTCTTTCCGCTCTGACACCATACATCATTTCAGAGTGATCGATATCGTTTTATTTTAACGGGAAATCAACAAGTGTCAAGCTGAGTGCGTACTGATATGTACGCACTCAGTTTCTGTTATAAGAAAAGGAGTTCTATGCAATACCAAAGCTTTCTTATCAAGTATGCCGAGATAGGCACCAAGGGAAAGAACCGCTATGTGTTCGAGGATGCACTGGTTCATGACATCAGAAAAAAGCTTGAGCGTGCCGAGGGCGATTTTAAAGTATATCGCGAGCGCGGACGTATCTATGTCACAGTTAAGTCAGAAAATTATGATTATGAGGAAACAATAGATGCCCTCCAGCACGTATTCGGAATAGTGTCCATTTGTCCTATGATCCAGATGGATTCAACACACGACTACAAGGTTCTTTCAGACAAGGTCATCTCCTACTTCAAAGAGGTTTACGGCGACCGTAAGCTTACTTTCAAGGTGAATACCAGAAGAGCCGATAAAGAGTTCCCTATGCAGTCCAATGAAGTTGATGCTGAACTTGGTCACGACATACTGGAAGCTTTTCCCAATACTTCTGTAGATGTTCACAATCCTGAAGTGGTTATCCGCGTGGAGATCCGCCAGTTCATAAACATTTACTCAGAAATCATCCCCGGTGTCGGAGGTATGCCTCTGGGAACCAATGGCAAGGCCATGCTGCTTCTTTCAGGCGGAATCGACAGTCCTGTTGCAGGCTATATGATCGCCCGCCGCGGAGCTGTTCTTGAAGCAACCTACTTCCATGCACCTCCATATACCTCAGAGCGTGCAAAGCAGAAGGTTGTCGATCTTGCCAATGAAGTAGCCCTTTACTCAGGACCTATCGCTTTACATGTAGTTAACTTTACAGATATCCAGCTGAAGATTTATGAGAAGTGTCCTCATGAGGAGCTTACCATCATCATGAGAAGATATATGATGCGTATCGCAGAGGCCATTGCCGGGAAGCGTGATTGTATAGCTCTTATCACCGGCGAATCCATCGGCCAGGTGGCAAGCCAGACCATGCAGTCTCTTGTATGTACAAATGAGGTTTGCAAGCTTCCGGTTTACCGTCCGGTTATCGCTTTTGACAAGCAGCAGATTGTTGAGGTTTCACAGAAGGTCGGAACCTATGAGACTTCCATCGAGCCTTTCGAGGATTGCTGCACCATCTTTGTGGCTAAGCATCCGGTTACCAAACCTATTCCGGAGAAGATCCGTAAGTCGGAGCAGATAGTTTACGACGAGATGCTGCCGATGGTCGAGAAGGCGGTTAACGAAGCTGAGCTGATATGGTGTGCGGGTAAAGGCCGATAAGCGCTGAAATGGTACAGAAAATGCAGGGGATGCGTGACAATCCACTTTATTGAAATGGTACAGAAAATGCAGGGGATGCGCGACGGCCCACGAGATTGAAAAGACACCCGGCCTGATATGTTCGCCCCGGCTGCACTGACGTGCATCCGGTTCGGACATATCAGGCCGGGTGTCTTTTCAACTCGATTAAGGAGAAAATGCCATTTGAATGCGCTACGCGCAGGCATTTTCGCTTGATTTCGGCTTACGCCGAAACAGCCTAGCCGCACATCCCTTGCATTTTCTTCACTTTATTGGCAGCCTGAGCAATTCTTCGGTTCATAGCATGACCACAGGTACAAACAAGCTTATTGCCCCACAGATGCTTGCAAGGCGACGGCCCAATTGCTTTGCCGTTCTTGTCTGTCTTCATGGACTTGTGTTTTTCACTTGTCTATGATAATAGCACCGTTAATTCTATAATAAAGCGCTAATGTGGGTCGAGACGAGACAAAACGAGTCAAACCGAGTCAATTTCGGTCAAGGCTCTTGTAATATGGTTGCAATATCACCATCAATACATATACTTCTTTCTGCAATTTCCTCTGGGCAGAATGATTCACCATAATTTAAGCAGGCATATACCGCTTTTTCATTTGCCAGTGTCATCTGCCAGAACGGATACTTTATTATTACGGGCGTATTAGCTCCTACTCCCAATTCAAGATAAAGAACATGAAGATTCTCATGTCTACGAATAAAATCAGAATATGCCGCAGATGCCCTATGCCA
>JAGAGL010000105.1:0-11769 GCA_017627595.1 Oribacterium sp.
ATCATATCAAATCTCCTTAAATAAACTCCTGCAAATGTGGGTATTTCGCCATTTATCATCGATATACTGTTTTAATCCTAAATATTGCCCTTATTTTTCAGGATCAGCTTAGTACTTTCCGGATTCTTCCGGTACTGTCCCGGTGTCTGATTAGTCAATTGTTTAAATACTTTCTCAAAGTAGGTGACATTACCAAAACCGCATATCTCCGCAATATCGGTAATGCTGGTATCTGAATCTATCAGAAGCTGCTGGGACTTCCTCACTCTTATATATGTAATATATTCAATAACAGAAAACCCCGTAATATTACGGAATACTCTGGTAAGGTAGGATTTACTCATATAAAACTGTTTTGCAATCTCATCAAGGGTAACATTATCACCGGTATGCCCCTGAAGGTACATGGCTATATCATGAACCTTCTGGTGGATTCCCGTCTTTACCACAGACTGCTGCTCAGCTGTCTCTATACCCTTTTCCTTAAGATTACTCTGAAGATCTCTTCTTCTGCTTTTTGCGAAAATACCCGCAAGCTCCACAGTCTGAAGATATAGAAAAGAATGCAGATCCTCCATGGAGGAGGTTATCCCGTTTCTTTCGTCCTCGCAAGCCGCCTTAAAGGCATCTATAACAGATAAGACCAGCTGCCATTCTGTGTCATTAAACCTGGCAAGTCCACCATACAGACTTCCAAACTCATCAAACCCCTTCAGGCCGAATTCCCTGAACTTTTCATCAAAAACGGATCTGTCCAGCTGGAGTATGAAATTGTGATGATCGGGAGGCATGTTGGGGGCTGTTGAGGTTTTATGAATGAGATTATGGTTTACCACCATACAGGTGTGGGGAACCATACGAAAGGTTTCCTGATCAACAAACAGCAGTCTCTGTCCATAAATGATGAAATGCATTTCTATAGTCTCATGGAAATGTCTGTTTCTCATTATGAATTTCTGATGTCTCACCGCTTCCGAAACCCTCAGACCCGGGATACGCTTTTCAAATACCAGTTCAAGTCTGGAATTATGTAAATTTTCGTCTGCCATATAATGCCTCTTTTTGATAACCAGTATCGGAGAGCTTAAACGTCGAACTCCGCTTCCGTCCATACTCCATGTACCTTTTCTTCCGAAAAAGATCAGCTTTTTAAAACAAATAAAGGATGGTATCCTATTGAATCATTATCCAATCAGACACACATCCTTTATTTTAACGTATCATTTCCGTATAGGCAAGAAACAGTGGACCAACGCCTTTTGCATCATTTTTTACTACAGGCTCCGAGAGATAATAACCCACAGATCCGTCTCTGTGATCAACGCCTCCGAGTCCGGCAACAAGACATATTCCTGTTACACATGGTGTACCGTCATCGTTTTTCGAAAGTCTCTTATCGATTATACCGTAGAAAGCTTTCTCTGCCATGCTTCTGTACTTTTCAGGTATAAAACCAAGTCTCACGCCTTTAAGTACCGCAGCACTTATCAGCGCCGTACCGGAGGTTTCAAGGTAATTACCTTCTACTCCCGGAAGTGCAATGAGCTGGTGGAAAAGTCCGCTTTCATCCTGATATTTGGAAAGTGCCTCTGTAAGATCCACAAGCATCTTTTTAAGATGCTCCTTTTCCTCAGGAAGATCCATATCCATCATAACTTCCAGCACATCAACGAGGCTCAAGATAAACCATCCTTCGGCCCTCAGCCAGAAATTTGGACTGCATCCGGTCTCCGGATCTGCCCAGTACATCTCTCTTGATTCATCATATCCGTGATAGTAAAGTCCTGTCTTTTCATCACGCATATGTTTCTCTACATTACAGAACTGATCATAAGTATCTTTTATGTTTTTTGAATCATTGAAACGCTTCTCATACTCAATGTAGAAAGGCTGTGCCATGTAAAGTCCGTCAAGCCATACCTGGTTCGGATAAATATTCTTATGCCAGAAGTTCCCCTCTTTTGTTCTCGGCATCTTATCTATCTGGGTTCTCACCAGCTGTATAGCCTTCAGATATTTTTCTTTTCCTGTGATGTCATAAAGCTTAAACAGGTTTTTTGCAGGATTTATATTGTCGAGGTTTTTTTCTTCAGTATCATAATTTCTGATGCTTCCATCCTCATTTACAAATCCGCTTACAAAATCATCCGCAAACTTCAGATATTTTTCCTGCCCGGTGATCTCGTAAAGCCGCAGGATACCTGTTATCATACAGCCATCTATATAATTCCATCTATTCTCTTTACCTTTTCTAATGAGCTCGAGATTCCAGGCAGGATGCCCGGAATCCGAATGAGCCATAAGATAATCCAAGTAATCATTAAGAAGCTTTTCCGTAGCTTCCCTGCCACCTGTGAGGTGGTGAAATTCTTTCATGATTTTCTCCTATATTGGTCAGGCTCGGCGTTGATAGCCTCACCTGATCCCTTCGGGACCAGAGCTATGCTCTGGCCATGTCGGTCGAAGTTTTACCGATGTAAAACTTCTCCACTCATCCCTTTACACTACCGGCAGTAACACCGTCGATGAACTGATCCTGAGCGATAAAGAATACTACCAGTGAAGGAATGATGGAAATAAGTGAAAGAGCGAGGATTCTGTTCCATGAGAATCCGGTATCAGCATCCATGGACATCTTTACGAAGATAGCTGCAGGATAACGCTTCGGAGTTGAAACATAGAGCAAAGGTCCCATAAAGTCATTGGATGACCACATGAACTGGAAAAGTGCTGCAGATGTCATAGCCGGCTTAAGTACCGGAACGATAACGTGCCAGAGTGTTCCAAGTGCTGTACATCCATCGATCTTTGCTGCCTCATCAAGCTCTCTCGGTACGTTGCGGAGGAACTGAATGAGCATGAATACGAAGTAGGTATCCTGAGCAAATACTGAAGGAACGATAAGAGGAAGGTATAAAGGTGAATCCACCCAGCCCCAGCCGTTGTACATGATGAACTGAGGAACATTAAGTACCACGTTTGGAAGGAACAGTGTTGCCATCAGAAGCGCAAAGAGTGCATCATGTCCCTTGAACTTGAATCTTGCAAAACCGTAAGCTGTAAGTGTGCAGGATGCAATTGTAAGGATAACCTTAGGGATAACGATCTTGTAGGTATTAAGCATTGACTTCCAGATATCAATGTCTCCGCCGTAACCGTTCATGGCATCCTTGTAGCCCTGGAAGGTTGGCTCCTTAGGTATAAATCCGATGCTGGAAAATATCTCCGAGTTTGTTTTGAAGGATGCACCGATCATCCAAACCAGCGGGTAGATCATAAGAATGCCCACCAGAACCAGTACGATATATTTACATACCGTTGCTATCTGTCTTTTTCTCTCGAGTGTCATCGCTTAATCCTCCGAATCAGAATAGTATACCCAGTGCTTCTGGCTGTACTGTAAAATAGCTGTGAATATCATAAGGATAATGAACAGAACCCATGCCTGTGAGCTTGCAAGTCCCATTGCATATTTCTTAAATGCGTTGTTATAAATGAGCAGTGATACAAGTGTGGTTGCACCTCTCGGACCACCTGCTGTGATGATGTAAGGTCCATTAAATTCCTGGAATGCCTGAACCAGCTGAGTAACCAGGTTATAGAAAATAACCGGTGTGATCATCGGTACGGTAATTGTGAAGAACTGTCTCCACTTACCGGCTCCGTCAAGGGAAGCTGCCTCATAAAGATCAGGAGATACGCCCTTTAATGCTGCAAGGAAGATAACCATGGTTGAACCGAACTGCCATACACGTAAGAGACAGATGATGAAAAGAGCGGCGGTTTTATTTGATAACCAGTGAGGTCCTTCTACTCCGAATAATCCGAGAAGCATGTTGACGATTCCATCATCCTTAAAGATTGCTTTCCAGAGAACTGCGATAGCAACTGATGATCCAAGAATCGAAGGAATATAATAGACTGTTCTGAACATCTTAACTCCCTTGATCTTGAAGTTAAGGATGTAAGCTACAAACAATGCGAATACCAGCTTAAGAGGCACTGTCATAAATGCATACTTGAAGGTGATCATGAAACCTTCCTGTATCTTTCTGTTTGTGAAAACATCCAGATAGTTGAAGATGCCCCATTTTGAAATTCCCTCAAAAAGAGAATAATCGCTGAAACTGTAAACCAGTGATGAAATGAATGGGTATCCTTTGAAAACAAGAAATCCTACAAACCATGGGAAGATGAATATAAATCCTTTATTCTCTTTCCAGAAGTTATTCGGAGCGGTATTTGTTTTTGAATTTGACATTTTATCTACTCCTTTGGAAGGTACCGTTTTTCACCGGCTTACCTTGATTGAAACATTTTACTTTCTTGAATTTTTTGCATAAAAATCGGGCCTCAGAGAAAAGCCAAGGCCCGATATATACCACATTTAATGTGGTAATTTTTAACCCTAAATTAGGAGGATCAGGGAAAAAACTATTTTTAAACATTGATACATCAATGTTTTGATGATTACTTGCCCTCAACCTCATTAACTGCCTCAATGAGCATTTCTGCAAGTTCCTTGGAATCTACACCGTCATAAGACATTGTGTCCATGATTTCCTGGTATGCACCCTCTGCACTGTCCTTAAGAGCTGCATCCTCATAGTAAGGTGAAAGCTGGAAAGGAGCGTTAGCAGCTGCTGCCTGGTTAGCTTCATATGTAAGACCTGCAAGAGCACCTGTTGCCTCAAGCTTCTCCTGAGCTGCATGTGATGCAGGAACACCTCTCTCAAGTCCGAGAGTCTCTACACCGTCACCATTGAACATGTACTGAAGGAGCTTGGCAGCCTCTTCCTTGTTTGCTGAGTTAGGAGATACTGCAAATCCCATGGAAACCTTGTAAACTGTTGCAGGTGTACCATAATCTGCAGGATACTCACCGATTACGATCTCCTGATCTGAGTCAAGAGCATCTGCAAGCTTCTTGATTGAGCTGTCCCACTCAATAACGCCGGCATAGTGGCCATCGATGAAGTTAGGGTTCTTATCAAGAGAATCAGCACCGTCACCTGTAAGCTTCTCCTGTGTTGGAATTACGTGGTTAGCCTCAAGGCTCTTAAGGAAATCAAAACCGTCTGTAAGCTCTTCTACTGAGTAGTTAAGCTTGTGATCAACGATCCACTGCTTGTTGTACTTCTCCTGCATATAGTATGTAAGAAGGATTGTAAGATCGTATGTTCCTGCAGCAAGAGGATAGTAATCATCTCCAAGCTTCTCCTTAAATACGGGACCTGCTGCAAGGATGTCTGCGAAACTCTTAGGAACCTCAAGACCTGCCTTCTCAAATGTAGCCTTGTTCCAGTAGAATACTCTTCCGGTTGATGAAACAGGAACACCGAGTACATGTCCGTCGATCGTCATAAGATCGATAAGTGACTGATCATACTGTGAAAGATCGAAATCTGTAAGCTCCTGAAGATCTACAAATCTTGTTCCGTCCGGGCTGAACTGCCATAACCAGTTCCAGTTGATCTGGAAAAGATCCGGCTCTGAATTACCTGCGATCTGAGTAGCGATCTTATCCTGCCAGCCTGACCATGCACCATACTCTGACTCGATGGTAATACCGGGATTTGCTGCCATATATTCATCAAGTGCCTTAAGTGTTGCTGTGTGTCTTGAATCACCGCCCCACCATGAAATTCTAAGTGCTGTTCCGTTTCCGCCCTCAGCCTTTGCTACTGTCTCAGCTGCAGCCTTTGCTGCTTCTGTTGCAGCAGGAGCTGCTGTTGTGCCTTCAGGTGCTGATGCTGATGAGCCACATGCTGCAAGATTGAGCATCATTGATGCTGCCATACCGCCGGCGAGAAACTTAGTAATTGTCTTTTTCATTTTTACCTCCTGAGGAGCCTTTTTGGTCTCCTATATTAATTGAGCTTTAACTCATTGTTAACTTTTATAAACGATATTCAGGCTGTCATAATCCACAACATCTATCAGTTCCGGACCTGTATCGTCACAACCTGATATCTCAACATTTTCAAGCACCAGATGTTTTACATTTCTGGCATATATACTTTTTCCGGTCATTTCAGGGAAGTTATCCATCATTATGGTCTGACCGGGTTTTCTTTCTTCCTTTTGAAGGAATGAAACCTTTATGTTCTTAAAGACTATCCTGTCGATAAATCTCTCAGGCAGTCCGTAAGCAACCAGCATGCACTGATCGGTACCCTCTGCCACGATATTCTCTGCTGTTACAGATCCTATCGTCGGTGTTTTATCATCAACAGGTCTTGCTTTCTGATCCTGAACATACTCACTGTGACCGTCAGGATCGCAGAAATAAAACATATTGAAGGTGAAGGGCATATGCACATTTTCCATTTTTATGTCATGAAAAACTATGTTGTCATAAACCGCATCGGGTCCTCTGCCTCGTCTTGTTTTGATGCGGAGCCCTCTGTCAGTTTCCTTGAATATGCATCTTGAAACCTCTACATTCTGTACACCGGCTGCCGCTTCAGAACCAACAGTCACGCTTCCGTGACCTCTTTCCAAAAACGAATTCCTGACCACGAAATGATCTGCAGGCTTATGATGTTTATCACTCATGTAATATTTGCCTGATTTTATGGCGATGCAGTCATCTCCGACAGAAATCCTTGTTCCCAGGATCAGAACCCCGTCACAGCTTTCAGGATCAAACCCGTCTGTATTGGGTGAATCGGATGGATTCCAGATACTTAAGTTGTAAAGTGCTATATCATCTGTATAGTAGGGATGGATGGTCCAGCAGGGAGAATTTCTCACTGTCACCGATTGCATCCTTACGGATCTGCAATGATTCAGAAAAACGGTATTGGGCCTCCAGGCTATCCTTTTCTTCTTGGGCTCCTTCCACCAGTCGCCCTTATCTCCGTTCCCATCGATGATTCCTTTTCCGACAATTTCGATTTCTTCGGCATTAACTGCTGTGATAAGCGACGCGAAGCTTGTTTCGGGATTGCCTTCCCAGCTTGAAAGATTGTACTCATCTTTCTCATCCGTAGTAGGTGTAAGCCCCGGTAATAAAGGATAATGTTTTCTGTCCGGATCCCCCATCAGAACCGCCTCATCATCTATCCATAAGGTCATATGACTTTTAAGGAAGAGCGGTCTCGAAAGATATGTTCCTTTGGGAATATATACCGTACCGTCCTTAGGACAGCTGTTTATAGCCGCCTGTATAAAACCCGTGTCATCCTGTTCCCCTTCTCCTGATGCTCCGAATTCTCTGACATCAAGAAGAACAGACTCATATTCTGTTCTGAAGGTTTTATCCGTCCTGCCGTTTTCCGTCAGAAGAGTGATGGTGTATTCCGTATCGGGCTTTAATCCGTCAACCGTCACAACATTAAGATCGGACTTTAACTTTTCCTCTCCGTTTATCAAAATGCTGTATCCCGAAGGAGCATAGCAGATCGTATCATTCAATAATTCTATTGTTATACTCCGTTTAAAAACGGCTGCTATTTGAAAATCCATACTTCCTCTTTTCAAGGATCATTTCTGATCACTTATTCATTTCTTACTGACATTTATGATTATATCAGCCACTTTGATTTAAATCTTACAATTACTGACCCAATTTACTCATAATTATCTTATCTGATACTATTTATATATATTTTTTGCCTTTTCGAGCTACTTTTTTAGGGTTTTTAGGTCTCTGCGATATCCTTTTAGATAATTATTCTCCATGTTTTATGCCATTTTTTGCACATGATCAATCTTTTCTCTCGTCGATATCGATATATTGATAAATTTTGTAAGCGTTTTACATCGTCAATAGTTACAATCTTTGTTATTTTTCTATCAAATCAGTCATTATCCTTAAAGTAATCATAACTCCAAGCGCTATTTTTTCGACTTATAGTATCCGATAGTATAAAAGTATCCGATTTTATATTCATGCATATGTTTATTCATCATATAATATTGATAGTTATCGGTTCTTTGATATTTCCGTAAACAATAACATCAACCCGGGAATTACATATCCCGGAATAAACCATCGGATTTCTGATAAAAGCAAACCATATAGATCCACAATGGAGGAAAATACCATGATCACGGTATCCAAAACAGGAAAGTGCGATTACACTTCCATCCAGGAAGCTGTAAACAATGCCAAATCCGGCGACACTATATTAATAGAAGAAGGAATATATAATGAAAGAGTTGAAATAAAGACTCCGGGACTTACATTGACAGGATGCAATACAGATTTCAGAGAATATATAAAGGCAGAAGGTTTTGAATACAGCTTCGCGGATACGGATGGCAATTTACATCCAAATCGATATATCTCATCCGACAAAACCGTCATCACCTATGGTCTGTATGGCAATATGCCCGCCGAAGACATTGGAAAACTGGGGACCTTCCGTTCTTATACCATGTTTATAGATGCCGAGAATATAAGTCTCAATAACCTTACCATCGAAAATTCCGCCGGAGCCGGTCCCGATATCGGTCAGGCAATAGCTCTTTACGCAGAAGGCGAAGGAATCAGCTGCAGCAACATACGACTGCTGGGCTGGCAGGACACCCTCTTCACAGGACCACTTCCGCCTAAGGAAATAGAAAAAAACGGCTTTATCGGTCCAAAACAGTTTGCCGAAAGAATAAACGGAAGACAATATTATACAAGCTCATATATAGAAGGGGATATAGATTTTATTTTCGGTTCGGCCACAGCATATTTTGACAACTGCTATATCTTTCAAAAGAACAGGACTCCTCTTCTTATATATAAATATCTGTTAAAGAATGATACCAGGATGTCCGGCAGTTTTTCCGAAGTAAAGCTTATGCAGGCAGCCCGAACCGGATTAAGTAATGAGAAATACGAAGAATTAAAGAAGCTTATAGAAAGCGACGAATCCAGGGAAGCCAAAAGCTATGCTACCGCAGCTTCTACTCCTGAAGGTCAGAACTACGGATATATCTTCGACAACTGCCGTTTCGAGTCAGATTGCCCTGAGCACAGCTGCTATCTGGGCCGCCCCTGGCGAAACTTTGCAAATGTACTGATCCGGAATTCCTACCTCGGAAGCCATATCCATCCCGCCGGCTTCCACAACTGGAACAAAAAAGACGTCGAATCCACCGTAAGCTTCTGTGAATACAAAAACTACGGCCCCGGCGCCTCCGATCACCGTGCCCACTTCGTAAAAGAATTAGACTTCAATGAGATACAAAAATACAGGAAACAAAAAGTATTTTCCTAACGAAAAATCCCCTGAGATGTAATCTCAGGGGATTTAATAACACTTGGATTATTTTCCGAATACAGCCTCGTAGTCCTTTACGAACTTGTCGATACCGATATCTGTAAGAGGATGCTGGGTCATCTGCATAAGAACCTTGAAAGGAACTGTAGCGATATCAGCGCCTGTCTTAGCACAATCAATGATATGCATAGGATGACGAACAGATGCGCAGATAACCTCTGTCTCGATATCAGGATACATCTGGAAGATATCCTCGATATCCTGGATAAGAGTGATTCCGTCTGTAGAGATATCATCAAGACGTCCAAGGAAAGGAGAAACATAAGTAGCACCTGCTCTTGCAGCAAGAAGTGCCTGTGTAGCTGTGAAGATAAGAGTCACATTTGTGTGGATGCCTTCGCTTGAAAGAACCTTAACAGCCTTAAGGCCTTCCGGTGTCATAGGAATCTTAACAACCATGTTCTTGTGTATCTTGGCAATCTCTCTTCCCTCTGCGATCATCCCCTCAGCTGTAGTTGTGCTTGCCTTAACCTCGCCTGAAATAGGACCATCAACGATCTCTGTGATCTCCTTCAGTGTAGCCATGTAATCACGTCCCTCTTTTGCGATAAGAGAAGGATTTGTTGTTACACCGGCGATGATGCCCATGTCGTTAGCCTGACGAATCTCATCTACATTTGCGGTATCAATAAAAAATTTCATGTTTTTCCTCCTGGTATTTTAACCAAAACCAAGTACCTTCATCATTTAAACCCTGTTTCGAATACTTGGGTTTTTCCTACCTAACTATTTTATGACTTAGCCACTGAAAGTCAATACTAATGGCTCTATGTTACATCACAATTATGCGTTCCATATCCTCATCGATAAGTTCGATATGCCTCTTCATATATACCTCAGCCACGTCCGGATCCCTGTCCATAAGAGCCCTCAGGATTTTATCGTGTGCCTTAATCCCATTCTCAACATTGTGTTTTATTTTAAAGGTCCGGAAACGGAAATTCATTATCCTTTTACTCACACTCTGATTGATCATTTCCATGACTTCATTGCCGGTCATCTTCATTATCCTGGTGTGGAATTCTTCATCAAGAAGTGCCAGCTTTTCGTTATCCATAACAGCCGCATATTCGATGAAATCATTATGAATCTTTTCAAGAGCCTTGAGATCCTTGTCAGAAGCCCTTTCTGCCGCCATTCTTGCCGCCGCAGGTTCAAGGATATTTCTGAACTCCACATAATCCTGGATACGACCTCTGTTCCTGGTGAACCAGCTGGCAAGGGCATCTTCATTATTCTGGGATTTTTTTACTATAAACGCACCCTTACCGGGATTTATGGAAATGTAGCCTTCCGCTTCCAGATTTCTGAAAGCCTCTCTTACTGTACCTCTGCCGACAGACAGCTTTTCACAGACTTCCTTTTCCGTAGCCAGCTTGTCTCCTATTTTTGCCTCATCAGACAATAAATACTTCTTTAATTCATTTATGGTCTTCTGTGTTGCTGATATTTTTTTCATTATAATCTCCATTCCGCCGCTCTCTCTTAACAGTACAAATAGCGAAAAAATGTATTTTACACTACTCTCATTCCTTTCTTAAGATCTCAAACATTTGTATCTATTGTACCACATCATCTTAATGTTATATTGTTTTGTATAACAATTTCTTTGTTATTGATCGGAAAAAATACCACTGGGGACGGTTCTCGCCGGTGAGAACCGTCCCCAGTGGTATTCCGAAATACATAAGTCACTTCATGTGGCTGCCGCTCCTTACAAAAAAGATCCAACCCAGACGCGTAATTGTCGGGGTTGAACCTTTTTAAATTCAATATTAAAACTTATCAATGTCTCCTGGGGATGACCTCTCCCTGTTCAAGTATGTCACCGTTTCTGTATGCTGCGAGAAGCTCTTCAAGATCAGCTATCTGACTCTTGAGATTCTTTCCGTTGTCGGTTGCGCCTACTCTTACTCTTGTCTTCATCTGTTCAACGATCTGAATCTCAGGTGTATTCTCGGCACCCTTCTGGAAGCCCTTATGCTTAGCCAGGGCCAGATGGCGGGAATTAAAGATAAGGGTATATCCGGCGATGCCGGTTCTGGAATGATAAGCCTTTGAGATACCTCCATCAATGATAAACAGTTTTCCGTTTGCCTTGATAGGTGACTCTCCAAGCTTTGTCTTAACCGGAACATGACCGTTTACGATGTGTCCGACAGAAGCATCCACGCCAAACTCCTCGAAGATCTTGTCTACATACTTCTCTTCCTTTGCGAAGTCATAGTAAACATTGAATCTTTCCTTATGAGTCGCAGGATCCTCTATGAAGCAATGTTCAAAGGTTGTTATCTTGTCCTTTCCGAAAAGAGGAGAATTGGGACCACACCACATGTACCAGAAAAAGTCTGTGGCGTAAAGCTTACCCTGAGGATCATTTTCTCCGTTAAGGAAATAAGCATCGATGGCCTTGTCGTTAAAGTAATCCAAAAGTGCCTTTCCGGAGAAGGTTCCGTCAGGTGTCTTTATCTTTGTGAAGCTGCCGTCC
>JAGAGL010000106.1:0-104866 GCA_017627595.1 Oribacterium sp.
AATTACTGAAAAAGCATTGGGTGATATGAATGGGATATATGAGTATATCGCAGTTAATTTGCAATCACCGGAAAATGCTATGGGGCAGTATAACAGAATAGCTGATCGTGTACTTGAACTTGGCTTCTTTCCAGAGAAATTCAGACTGGTAGATTTTGAACCGGAACGCTCACAAGGACTTAGGCGAATGCTGGTAGATAATTACTCGGTATTTTATGTATTCAAGGAAGAGCTTGTCACGGTAACCAGAGTATTATACAGTGCCTCTGATATTGAAAAGCGACTGAAAGAAGTCAATTAACTTAACTTAATATTGATATCATTACCGAATAACAATACTGAACACGCATATATTCCACCACCTCCTCTGGCTTTCTTAAATCTGCGCATAAAAATAGGCATAAAAAATGCGTGGGAAGAAAATCAATTCTTCTCACGCATCTTAAATGCCTTTGCTTTTCTATATTAATAGTATCACTGCTCTTTCCCCGTGTATATGTCCAATGTCGGACGAGACAAGACAAAACGAGTCAAAACAAGACATTTTATTAAATAGCTGATTTTGCAACCATTCTGCAACCAAAGGATTTGAAAATCCAGTATTTATGCCTGTTTCCAGCGATAATCCATTATTCGAGCTCTATCGTCCCGGGCGGTTTGCTCGTAAGGTCATAGAATACTCTGTTTACTCCCTTAACCTCGTTTACGATCCTGTTCATGCACTTCTCAAGTACTTCGAAAGGAATGTTGGTTACTTCCGCGGTCATGAAGTCATCTGTCTCAACTGCACGAAGAACAACAGCATAGTCATAGGTTCTGAAGTCGCCCATTACACCTACGGAACGAACATTGGTGAGGGCTGCAAAGTACTGGCTGATCTTTCTGTCGAGACCTGCATTTGCGATTTCCTCACGGTAGATGGCATCCGCATCCTGAACGATGCGAACCTTCTCGGGAGTTACTTCGCCGATGATTCTGACACCGAGTCCCGGACCCGGGAATGGCTGACGGTATACAAGATACTCAGGAAGACCAAGCTGTAAACCTACACGGCGAACCTCATCCTTAAAGAGAAGACGCAGGGGCTCGATGATGGCCTTGAACTCAACCTTCTCAGGAAGGCCTCCTACATTGTGATGGGACTTGATAACTGCGCTCTTGCCGAGGCCTGACTCCACAACGTCAGGGTAAATGGTTCCCTGGCAGAGGAAGTCTACAGCACCGATCTTCTTTGCTTCACACTCGAAAACTCTGATGAACTGCTCGCCGATGATCTTACGCTTCTTTTCAGGTTCTTCAACACCCTGAAGCTTTTCAAAATATTCAGGTCCTGCGTTAACGCGGATGAAATTAAGATCGTACTGACCCTTGTCGCCAAAGATTGCCTCGACCTCATCACCCTCATTTTTACGAAGAAGACCGTGATCAACAAATACGCAGGTAAGCTGCTTTCCGATGGCTTTTGCCATAAGAGATGCAGCAACTGAAGAATCAACTCCGCCGCTGAGTGCGAGAAGCACCTTGCCGTTTCCGACAGTCTTACGAATCTCCTCAATCTTGTCCTGGACGAATGTCTCCATCTTCCAGTCGCCGGTGCAGCCGCAGACATCATAAAGGAAATTATGGAATAACTTGTTTCCTTCTACAGAATGCTGTACCTCCGGGTGGAACTGAACCGCATAAATTTTGCGCTCAGGATCCTCCATTCCTGCTACAGGACAGTTCTCTGTGTGGGAAATGATCCTGAAGCCTTTTGGTGTTTCTGCAATATAATCGGTGTGGGACATCCACATGATGGTGCTGTCTGAAACACCGCGAAGAACAGAATTCTGTTCATCAATAAGCACCTCGGTACGACCATACTCTGAAACCGGTGCAGTCTTTACTGTGCCGTCAAGCTCATAGGCGATAAGCTGAGCACCATAGCAGATACCAAGGATAGGTATTCCCATATCAAAGATAGCCGGGTCGATGTGCTGAGATTCCTCTTTATATACAGACTGAGGTCCGCCTGTAAAGATGATACCCTTTGGATTTAATTCTTTGATCTTATCAAGACCGATTGAAGATGCGTAAACTTCGGCATAAACTCCGAGGTCACGTACTCGTCTTGCAATCAACTGGTTGTACTGACCACCAAAGTCCAGTACCACAACAAGTTCTTTTGCCATTTTTCCTCCAAACCTTTTAAACAATTAGATACTGTAAATCAATGTATAAAAAATCAGATGATAAATCAATATACAATTAATATAATTTTTTGCAAAAAATGCGTGCCCTTTGGGAGCACGCATCTAAATCTAATTACTGGAAGTTCATTATAAGTGTAATTATTCTCAGGCAGAAAAGCACGAATACTACCCACATGGTCGGGCTGACATCCTTTGACTTTCCTTCACACGTCTTGATGATAACCCATGCAAGAATTGCAAACATGATACCTGTAGCGATGGAGTATGAAAGCGGCATCATAAGCATTGCAAGATAAGCACCAACAGTGTCTGCGATATCTCCATCGAAGGAAATCTTCTTTGCAGAAGATACCATGAGCATTCCTACATAGAGGAGCGCCGGAGCTGTTGCAAAGCCCGGGATGGCGAGGAAAATAGGTGAAAGCAGTAAGGATACGAGGAACATGCATCCTGTTGTAAATGCTGTAAGACCTGTCTTTCCGCCGGCTGCAACACCTGCTGAAGACTCAACAAAAGAGGTGACGGTTGAAGTACCGAGGCATGCACCTGCTACTGTACCCAGTGCATCTGCCATAAGAACTCTTCCAACTCGTGGAAGCTTGCCTTCTTTATCAAGTAAACCTGCCTTATCGGCAACACCGACTACAGTACCGACTGTATCGAAAAGGTCTACGTAAAGGAATGAGAATACGATAGCGATAAACTGTATAAGATTCTTTGCTACCCAACCAAAGTTAAACTTGAATGCTGTGTTTGCGATGCCTCCAAGCTGTAATCCCTGTGAGAAATCAGGGATGAGACTGTAAACTCCTGCATCGATGTCAACCTTGTACCAGCCCGAGAACTCGGCAAGGATTCCGAGAAGCCATGTAGCAAGGATTCCGATGAGAACCGCACCCTTAACTTCATAGTTGACGAGTACGATGATGATAATGAAACCGATGAGCGCAAGTGCAACTCTTGGATCTGCAAAGCTTCCGAGAGCTATGGAAGCACTTCCGTCGTTAACATTAAAATAGATAATGTTTGCGCCCTGAAGTCCTATGTAGGCAACGAAGAGACCGATACCTGCGGATATACCGTTTTTGAGATTCTGAGGTATTCCGTTGATCATCTGCTCTCTCACCTTGAATACAGAGAGAAAGATAAATATGAGACCCTCTACGAGAACCGCTGTAAGAGCGATGGTGAAAGGATTTTCAACATTGGCAAGCTCGCCGAGACATACGGTGTAGGCGAAGTATGCGTTGAGACCCAGACCTGCGGAAAGAGCGATGGGGTAATTTGCATAAAATGCCATGATGAAGGTTGCAAATGCTGACGCAATTGCCGTTGCAACGAATACGCCGCTTCTGTCCATAACAGAACCCAGTATGTTAGGGTTTACGGCGAGGATGTATGCCATGGTCAAAAATGTTGTTACACCTGCAATGACTTCGGTCTTCACAGTTGTACCGTGTTCCTTTAGTTTAAAAAACTTTTCCATATAAAAAATAGCCTCCTTGTTTAGCGGGATGATTCTTATATGCTTCGAAGGTCCTGAGACCGGAACGATGCATATGCCCTTTGAAAACATTGATAATTCTAGCACATAATGATGAGGAAGTCTTAAAAAAATAATTTCTTGTTGACATCGGAGGGAAACTAAAATATAGTAAATTCTGAAAATCGTGAACAAGAAAATCATGATTTTTAATAAATGAGTTTTTCTCGGGTTTTCATTATCTGTTAAACCCGGATGACTCAGTATATTTCTATAATGCCTGTATCAGAGTTAAGAGCTTCAGGGAATCGATCGTCCATCGGAGCTTCCGGTCATGCGCTTAAACCGACATTAACTTTTGGGAATCAGGCGGATCAGACCTTTCAGGTCAATAAAAAATTCAGTCAACAATAATATCATCGGTTTCAGGTTTTATATGAAGACCTGAGCTTACTTACAGACCCTATTTCTGCGGGTCGAAATTTCAAAAATAAGGAGCCGTATAAATCTGCATCTGTATGTCAGAGATAAACGGTAAAAAACTTACGTTTATAGAGGAGAATTAAAAACAATGACAAATGAATATGAAATCAGAGAGGAATTATTAACTCGTGGTTATGCGGAGGCTACTATTTCCGATGTTGTGAAAAATTCAGTCCGGATGACCGGAATAACCATCAGAAAAAATAAAGATGAAATCATTTCTCCCTGCATTTATATCACGGATAAAATAAGAAATCTTGAAAATGCCAAAGTTGCCTGTGACTTTATCGAACGTCGCCTGGTAAGAAGTCAGGATCCTGATATCGGAGATCCGTGCGAGCTTATTTCAAAAGAGAATATTCTTAAAAGGGTGGCCATAGGCGTCCAGAGAAGTTCGGATCAGGAGCTGATCAAGCGTTCAACCGAATTTGAAGGCATTGAGCAGTTCCTCTTTATCTCCGGTGACAATAAGGATGGAAGCAGCTGGAAAGTAAAGCTTAGCCGGGCGCTTTTGGACAATGCAGGACTTAGTGAAAAAGAGGTTTGGGAAAGAGCTGAGAAGAATACATTTTCGGAGGAAAATATTTGCATCAAACCTATGAGAAGTGTTTTTGAGGAAATTCTCGGAAAGCTTGATGACCCCAATGAGTATGATGTGCCCATGTATGTTGTTTCAAATCAAAAAAGATTGAATGGTGCTGTGCAGATCTTCAATAAAAAAGCTGTTAAGGAATGGGCCGGAAGTCACGGGTACGACACCCTTTTTATGCTGCCCTCTTCTATTCATGAGGTTATAGTGTTGCCGGTGGAGGTGAGCAGTATGAATTTTGAAGAGCTTAATCTGATGGTCAGGGATATCAATGCCTGTGAGGTTAATCCCATCGATCAGCTCAGTGATCATGCATATATGATCGATCTGGCAGGCTGACAAAGCCATGGCTCCGGGATGTGATCATGAGAAGGGTGCAGGCACCGGTAAGACCAAGACACCGGTTTGAACTGAAAAAGACGGACTACGGTATGTGATCACGAGCTGAGCAAACATTTAGTTTGCAGCTTATAATGCTGCTGCCGCGCACTTTATAAATCATGGTTAATACTAAAGAGAGACCATTACGTAGATGAAACACGTAATAGTCTCTCTTATTTTTACATGATCAACGGTTTGCAATGAGTGTGTCCCTTAGTCCGGAAGATGTGATTTGATTAAAGAAGACTTTTCTTTGCCATTTTATCAGATGCTCATGAAGGTGTATTGTTTTCGTTTGTTATGGATATTTTCGTATTGCTTTGGTTAAAGCCTGTCTTATTGGTATCTGCAACCTTCGTGTTTGGACCATCGTTTTTATATTTGTTTACCGTGAGAGGTTTTAGAGTATGTCTCCTGTCGTTTTCAAGGGCACTTTGGTACAGTTCTGATTTTGCAATTTCTGCATTAATGTTCTTCATCAATTCATTAAGGGCTTTTTCTGTTTTGCTGAGAGGCTCTGATTCCAAAATTCCATCGTAAAGAGCATTGGCATCCATTTTGAGGGCATGCATCAAAATAACAAGCTGGTGAGGGTTGGGATGTTTTCCATAATTATTTCTCTCGAATTGAGAAATAGTAACTGAAGGAATTCCTGTTATATCCGAGAGATTCTGCTGAGTATAATTAAGTTCAACGCGACGTCTGGCAATGTTTTTGCCTATAATCTTCCAATCGATGCGATAGGACTTGTTGTTATAGATGGGATCCTCTGGGTAGATTCTTTTGTTTTTTGCACGTTTTCTGTATGTAGGCATAACTTTTCTCCTTATGCCGTGATTTTAATTGCATTTGGAAAATATAAACATTCTCGGATTGGGTGAGAAGTTACCTAATCCGTTATAGTTAGCAAAAATTTATATGTCGGATTTGGTGATAAATGGAAATTAAATATACCGGGAAGGGTTAGTTTGAGGATGTTTGCATTTTGTAACAGGGGTTTCCTATGTACAGTAACAGTTCAGTCGGTGATCCGGGTGGGGTGGTCCGGCCCACCGACTGATCTGTTACTATGTACAAATTAAAAACAAATTTTTAAACCACAGGTTTATTTACAAGTCTTTATAAATTCGCTATTATCATTACGTAACAAGGGCTAGTACCGGTTTCGACGGGGACGATGCAGCTTTAGAAGCTATCCGAAAGACAGTCGCGTTAAACTTCAAACCTAAATATAAACGCTAACGATACAAGTTACGCATACGCAGCTTAATTGCTGCGTGGTCAGCCTCATTGCACTCACACTTTGAGAACCTGGCCTCATCTATGTGAGAAACGACTTTAAGAGTTCCTCCTCTTAATGGGCGTATCAGAGGATACCGGTCATAACAAGACGTGCACATCTTAGTAATGATGGGGAATCTTAGAAGTGTACTATGATAGTAGAAGGAGAGGGAATTTGTTTTCGGACACGGGTTCGACTCCCGTCTGGTCCACTAAAAAGGGATATCGCCAGGATGATGATCATCCGGGCGATATCCCTTTTTTCTGTCATTTTTTAAGATATTTCTTTATATAGTGTCCGGTATAGGATTCTTTTACCTTTGCTACTTCTTCGGGGGTGCCCTTGGCTATAACCGTACCGCCCTTCTCTCCGCCTTCGGGACCGATATCTATGATGTAATCCGCACATTTGATGACATCCAGATTATGCTCGATTACGATTACTGTATTGCCGCTTCGGGCAAGCTTATCAAGCATGACCACAAGCTTGTGGACATCCGCGAAATGAAGTCCTGTGGTGGGCTCATCAAGGATGTAGATGGTTTTTCCGGTAGGTCTGCGGCTTAACTCGGTAGCGAGCTTTATACGCTGTGCCTCACCGCCGCTGAGCTCTGTACTGGGCTGACCAAGCTTTACATAACCGAGACCCACATCATAGAGAGTCTGTATCTTTCTGGTTATGGTAGGAACATTTTTAAAGAACTCAAGAGCTTCCTCAACAGTCATTTCCAGAACGTCATAAATGTTCTTTCCTTTGTATTTAACATCCAGAGTCTCTCTGTTGAATCTCTTGCCGTTACATACCTCACATGGAACATACACATCCGGAAGGAAGTTCATCTCTATCTTTACGATACCATCGCCCTGGCAGGCTTCACATCGGCCGCCCTTAACATTGAAGGAAAATCTTCCTTTGCTGTAACCATGGGCCTTTGCATCCTGAGTTCCTGCAAAGAGATCTCTGATGAGATCAAATACTCCGGTATAGGTTGCGGGATTTGATCTGGGAGTACGGCCTATGGGTGACTGGTCTATGGCGATTATCTTATCCAGCTGCTTGATTCCGTCTATACGTGTGTGCTTTCCTGCTATGATACGGGCTCTGTTAAGCTGGCGTGCCAGTGATTTATAAAGTATCTCGTTTACAAGAGATGACTTGCCGGATCCCGATACGCCTGTCACACAGGTGAACACACCTAGAGGAAATTCCACATCGATATTCTTTAAATTATTCTCCCGTGCACCGACAACCTTTATCCATCCGTTGGGTTTGCGCCTTTTCTTCGGTACCGCGATCTTCAGCTTACCGCTCAGGTACTGTCCGGTTATGCTTCGCGGGTTTGCCATGATCTCGTCTATATTACCGGTGGCGATAACTTCTCCGCCTTCGGAACCTGCTCCCGGTCCTATATCTATGATATAGTCGGCAGCTCTCATGGTATCTTCATCATGCTCTACCACAAGAACAGAGTTACCCAGGTCTCTCAGATGTTTCAAAGTGCCGATGAGACGGTCATTGTCACGTTGATGCAGTCCTATACTCGGTTCATCAAGTATGTAGGCTACTCCCACAAGACCGGATCCTATCTGGGTGGCAAGACGTATACGCTGGGCTTCACCTCCGGAAAGAGTTCCGGCAGCACGTGACAGACTCAGGTAATCAAGACCCACATCCAGCATGAAGGTTATCCTGTTTTTGATCTCCTTCAGGATTTCGTCAGCAATCTTATGCTGCATGGGGGTGAGCTCCAGTCCCTGTACCCATTCATTGAACTTGGTAATGGATAATGTTGTAGTCTCGTAAATATTGAGATCTCCTACTGTAACTGCAAGGCTTGAGGGTTTAAGTCTCGCGCCGTGACAGCTTGGACAGGGAGTTATGCGCATGAACTGTTCATACTCTGCCTTCATCCTGTCGGAGAAACATTCCCTGTAGCGGCGGTTAACATTGGAAACAAGACCCTCGAAGGCTACGTGGTGCTCGTTGCCGTTTCCGAACTGGGACTCGTAGTAAACAGTAACCTTCTCGTCTCCTGTTCCGTTTATGATGATGTCTCTGGCCTTATCACTCAGTTCATTAAAAGGAGTATCCAGACTGAAAGCATATTTTTCGGAAAGAGCCTTCAGCATGGCATGGGTATAGCTTCCCTCGTCCTTTGAGTTCATCCATCCCATGACTGAGATGGCGCCTTCATTTATACTCAGGCTTTCATCGGGGATCATGAGGGCAATGTCAAATTCCATTTTATAGCCGATTCCGAAACACTCGGGACAGGCACCGAAAGGATTGTTGAAGGAAAAGCTTCTGGGCTCGATTTCCTCGATGGATATACCGCAGTCAGGACATGCAAAACTGGTGGAAAAATTAACCGGCTCACCGCCGATGACATCCACGGTCATCTGACCCCCGCTAAGCTGCATGACCTGTTCAGTTGAATCTGCCAGACGTTTTTCTATGCCCTCTCTTATGACGAGACGGTCAACTACTATCTCGATATTGTGTCTGATGTTTTTCTCGAGATGAATTTCTTCAGAAAGCTCGTAGAGATTTCCGTCGATACGCACTCTTACATATCCGGAACGACGGGCGCTGTCCAGAACCTTTTCGTGCATGCCCTTTTTTCCTCTTACTATGGGAGCAAGCAGCTGGATACGGGTTCCGTCCTTCATGAGAAGCAGCTGATCCACGATCTCATCTACAGTCTGCCGTCTGATCTCTCTTCCGCAATTCGGGCAGTGAGGGATACCGGCACGTGCGTACAAAAGACGCATGTAATCATAAATCTCGGTAACGGTTCCGACCGTTGAACGTGGGTTTCTGTTTGTTGATTTCTGGTCAATGGATATGGCAGGACTCAGACCCTCGATCATATCTACCTTTGGCTTTTCCATCTGTCCCAGGAACTGTCTTGCATAGGACGAGAGGGACTGCATATATCTTCTCTGCCCTTCGGCATAAATGGTATCAAATGCCAGCGATGATTTACCTGAGCCGGATAATCCTGTCATGATAACAAGCTCATCCCTTGGGATGTCCAGATCCACATGCTTGAGATTGTGTTCGCTGGCTCCCCTGATCTTAATGTAATTCTTTCCCATTACTACTCCAGTTTATGTGCTAAAAAAGTAAAATGCTTTAAAAAGCTCGACAAACAAATGTTTGCCGAGCAATTGTATCATGGTTGAAATTGAAAATCAATATAACGAATATATGTTTCGCTTTTATTTATGATTATTTTATAATTTACATGTTTTGTGCCTGATGCAGATACATGTGTATGCGGTCTGCTATAAGTCCCGAGACGAGACCTATCAGTGCTCCGGCAACAACTCCCGCCACCATAAGTACAGGGAGATAAAACAACAGTGCCTCGCTGTGAAGCAGTAATATCGCGGCTAGAAGCTGACCCACATTATGCATCACACCACCGGTGATACTTACCACTGTTCTTTGGAAACCGCCTATCTTTATAAGTGCGGTCATGGTAAGGAAACTGAGTGCAAAGCCAGACAGAGAGTATGCCAGAGTCATGGTGTTGCCAAACATAAAGCTTACCAGAAGGATTCTCAGGAAACTTATGATTAATGTAGGCACAGCACCCAATGTGTAAAGACCTATGACTGTAACTATATTCGGGAGTCCCAGTTTGACTCCGGGGACACCTATATTGATGGGAATCATTGCTTCTACATAGCTCAGAATCATAGCCAGTGCCAGAAGCATCCCGTATAAACTTGTTTTTCTTGATGATATTTTCATAACGGTAATTATAAGCGAAGGGTATTTTAATCGCAAGTATAAGTACTGTGTATAGCAGCGCTTAAGTTATTGCAAAGTAAAAGCGGTACCCATCCGGATACCGCTTTGCTTTTCTGTTTAGTTCTCTGATACTTTTCTTGCAAATAATATATTAATTACAATTAAGGTACGTGGAAATCTAAAAATTAAAGCTTAACTACGTTTACTGCCTGAGGTCCCTTTGCGCCATCCTGAACGTCGAACTCAACATTCTGTCCCTCTTCAAGTGACTTGAAGCCATCACCTGTAAGACCTGAATAGTGAACGAAAACGTCCTTGCCTGACTCATCAGAAATGAAACCGTAACCCTTCTGATTGTTGAACCACTTAACTGTACCCTTCATTGTGTATACCTCCATAAAGTAATGCAGAATGATTTCTGCAACGGAATAAATATTAGCATAAACCAAAATCAAGGTCAATCAAATGTATACAAACCGGTTATACATTTTTGAAGGGTGAAACATAAATAAAAATAATATGAACCCCGGGGTTAGATCCGGGATCATACGTCTTCAGGGGTTATTTTGCTGAATCATACAGTTCCTGTAGCTCGGCTACAGAAAAACTATAGTGCTTCTCACAGTAATCACAGAAAACATCCTGTGTTTTTTTGTCGGCGATCAGATCCTCAAGCTCCTTCTTTCCCAGGGATATAAGAGCCTTTGATACTTTTTCCCTGCTGCAGTTACAATGAAAACGTACAGGAATATGATCGTTGATCTCCAGATCCATATCACCGAGGATAAACTGAAGCATCTCTTCCGGTGTCATGCCTTCATCAAGCATGGCTGTTACGGACTTGATGTTTGAAAGCTTTTCTTCCAGCTTTGAGATAACATCTTCCGTGGCATCCGGCATAAGCTGAAGGATGAAACCGCCGGACTGCTTTACGGTGTTGTTTGTGTTCATAAGAACACCGAGTCCCACTGAAGAAGGTATCTGCTCGGATACGGCAAAATAATATGTAAGATCCTCTGCGATCTCTCCGGTCCGGAGATCCACAGAACCGATGTAGGGCTCCTTGAGACCTATATCCTTAATAACACTGAGCTTTCCTTTTCCGAGAGCCTCTCCCACGTTCAAATGTCCTGCTTTGTTTGGAGGAAGAAGGACATTGGGATTGGAAACAAAGCCTTTTACATTGCCCAGATTGTCAGCTGTGGCAGTTAAGCCTTTTATGGGACCGTCGCCCTTTATGGTAAGTGTGAGCACGCTTCTGTCGCCCTTTAAGTCAACACCCATCATCAGCGCTGAGCTCATAAGTCTTCCGATGGCTGCTGTACATATAGGGAAGGTGTTGTGGATTTTTCTGCATTCCTCAACCAGATCTCTGGTTGTACATGCAAATGCTCGGATCAGTCCATTAGCCGCAGTTGCTCTTACCACATAATCATGACTGTCCTCGATATTTGATTGAGTGAGCCCCTCGGCTTTGAGCGGTTCAAAAGAATCCGCAGGGGTTCTATCCTGATAAGTGCCGGCGGAAGCATTACCCTCCACACCGGCACTTATGTTTGTCCTGATCTTTTCTGACATTACTGTTCAGCTCCTGCCATAGCCTTGAGCTCATTTTCCTGGTCTATGCGCATGTGGCACTTCTTGTACTTCTTGCCTGATCCGCAAGGGCACTGATCGTTAGGGTAGATCTTCCTGCCTTCTCTGCGGATGGTTCCTGAAGCCTTCTGCTTACGGTAAAGCTCATGACGCTTCTCTTCTGTAAGGATAGAATCCCATGCAGGAAGTCCGTAAAGCCAGCTTGCCTTTGCCTCTACCATGTTGTAGTAAAGCTTCTCAGGGTCGATCTCAATCTTAACCTGAGTGTTCTCATCCATGGTTTCGATAGGATTGTGATATCCCTTTAAAGACTCGTCGATTCCGTCAAGTACTCCTGTGAAATGGAATACATCGATGCCGAAGTGGTCTGCAAGCTCTTTGACAGTTCCTTCGTATACATGTGAAGGATCCTTGAGTACTTCCTCATAGAATCCCTTCTCAAGTGCGAAGTACTCCTGCCAGAGTCTTTCCTGGTCAGCCTTTGAAAGTCCGTTGCCGTAAGCCTGGGTTCTCCAGGTTTCAAGTAATGTTGCCATAAAAATCTCCTCACCCTGTCACAGGGTTTCCTTTTTTGATAATGTTTCGGTCTGACATTATACGACAGACCACCACACTATTCTACTATATTTATCGCAAATCTGGTGTATAAATATTGTCCATATCATCAAATTCCTGATTTTCTCCGCCCATAGCCCAGATAAATGTATAATTATGGGTTGCGGAAGCACAATGAATGGACCATGAAGGTGAGATAACAGCATCATAGTTATGCATTACAAGATGTCTTGTTTCCTGAGGCTCTCCCATGAAGTGGATAACAACCTGATCCTCAGGTACCTCAAAATAGGTATAGATCTCCATACGTCTCTCATGTGTATGAGCAGGCATGGTGTTCCATACAGAACCCGGTTTAAGTTCTGTCATACCCATGCTGAGCTGGGCTGTCTTAAGTACATCGGGATGGATGAACTGGTTGATGACACGCTGGTTTGCAAGCTCCGGCTCTCCGCAAGGTCTGTGATTTGCCTCTGCCATGGTAATGAGCTTTGTTTCATAGCTTACATGGGCAGGTGCAGAAACCATGAAGAATTTAGCCGGCTTTTCAGCATCATCGGAGGAGAAAAGAACTTCCTTTGCTCCCTTTGTGATGTAAAGGCAATCCTTGTAGCCAAGCTTATATTCTGTACCGTCAACCAGGATCTTTCCGGATCCGCTTCCGATATTGAAGATACCTATCTCACGTCTTTCAAGTATATAGTGTGTTCCAAAATTATGCCAGCAATCGATGCCTTTGTCCAGAGAAACTGTTTCATGTACCGGCATACATCCGAATGTAACCATACGGTCAACATGGGAGTAAACTGCAACTACTTCGTCCGGCCTGTAAAGGTCTGTGATCAGAAATTCGTTTCTGAGTTCTTCTGTTGTGTATCTTTTTACATCTCTCTGATTTGCGCTGTATCTTATATCCATTGATAGCCTCCTGAAAAAAAACAATGCTCTTTTGGTTATAAAAAATGGGTCCGGAGCTCTGCCAAAACAGGACTTCCGAACCCAAAATCATTATACATAAAAATGGCGGAATTGCAACACTTAAAGCGCTTTCAAGGTAATTTAGAAAACCGGTTTATAAAGTGACTGAAAAAGAGCCGGAGGATGCCTCCGGCTCTACACTACTTTTCTGCATTTGTAATATTATCTGCTATCAGGTTTCCCTGGTCATCCAGCGTCACCTTCCTTTTATCCAGAAGATATTGGGTGAGGCGTTTTACCCCCTGAAGGATGATGGCCCAGATGGGAACCCCGATGATCATGCCAACAAATCCAAAGAGGCCGCCGAACAAAAGGATGGAGAACAGTACCCAGAAGCTGCTGAGACCGGTGGATCCGTGAAGTATGCTTGGACCGATGATATTACCGTCCAGCTGCTGAAGGATCAGGATAAAGATGGCAAAATACAGAGCATGGATAGGACTTTGTATCAGTATAAGTATGATTGAAGGTATGGCTCCAATGAAGGGTCCGAAGAATGGGATTATATTGGTGACTCCCACTATAACGGAAACCAGCATGGTGTAAGGCATATCCATTATGCTCAGAACCACAAAGCATATTATACCGATGATGAAAGAATCGATGATCTTTCCTACTATAAAGCCTCCGAACATCCTGTCTATTTCTTTTAGCTCAGCAATTATCATATGAACATACTTTGATGGAAGTATGGCGAAGAGAATCCTGCGGGCGCTTATGAGCATGGACTCCTTGGTATTGAGAAGGTAGGCCATGATGATGAGACCGATGATGAAGTTTTTTATCCAGGTTACCGCTGACCATATACCTATTCCCAGGGATGTAATGACATTTCTCAGGTTAGGAAGCAGGGAATTCTGAATAAACTGCTGCATAGAGGTGAAGATTTTTTGTATTTCACCGGACAAAGAATCGCCTATTCCCAGGGAATTTGTAATGCCTTGTATAAAATTGGAGATATGAGTGATGATACCCAGAGAATCAGTGGAGTTCTCAATCAGCTCTGAGAAATAGTCGTCATCGATAAATCTCAAGGTGTAGGACAGGCTGGACAGGGACTTGATCAACTCAGGAATGATCATTGAAACGAGTCCGAAAACAGCTATCAAAACAAGTAGCACGGAGAAAAATGTAGCAGAGATACTGCTGATCCTTGCTATAAAGTTCTGTCTCTTAACCTCAGCAGGAGTTTCTTCGGTATTGTTTTTTGCAAGTTTTCCGGTGACTTCTTCCCGCAGCCTGTCGGTAAACTTATTTTCGGAAATCTTATCGGAAATCTTATCGGAAAGGCTTTTGAGCTTTGCTTGAAGCTTCTGCCTTTCAAGGAGAGCTTTTTCGGTAGTCTGATCCGAGGCAGACTTCATGACTTTATCCAAAAGTATCCCTGTGTATTTATAAATAAGCTTGTAGGCAGGGTTCACAAGATAAGCCATGACAGCACCGGTTATGATGGGCGATAAGATATCTATCAGATTGTTGAACCTGTCGGTTATCAAATTAAAGTTGTGTAAGGCCAATATGACAACGGCACTTCCTACTATCACAAGGAATGCTGTGATTCCCCAGCGTTTCTGTATTTCCCACTTCTCTTTATTCACTGCTGTCCTCCGGGATGATCCTGTATAAGTTTTAAGGTGAAAGAATCGACCTTTATCTTATATAACTATAATACTGATTATAGCACATGATAAACCAAATTCACTTTTTTACATTAAACTATGGGAATTTATTTCTCCCTGAACGCAAACAAAAAAACCGGTGAACTGCTCACCGGTTTAAAAATCATACGATTTTTTGGAGTAAGACCAAAACGCCGTACCACACGCTTGACTCCTAGCCTGTTTGCTAGGTGGGAGACCCCACGAATACCACTATAGTCCTTTACCAGATGGAAGGCATTATATTATGTATTCAGATATCGGAATCCCGTATGTCGTATTTGTAGGTTCAATTTGTGCGGCCTCGCACGTTCCAGTTATTTACTTCTTAAGCGAATTATAACAGAACATATTTTTCTATTCAAGCAATGTCCAAAACTGTCATAGAAATTTTAGAAATAAAAAAATTTTTTCCATTCGCGATAAGGCCGTCATGCGTGCGTTATGCCGGCACAAAAGCACATATGACGGCCAACGCGAAACCGGGCAGGGTGCTTTTTCCCTGCACGGCTAATTACAGCAGCTGAATTTATGCACCTTCATCTGGTCATAGATAAGAAGAAGGGTTCCGTCCTTAACGCTTATCTGCGCCTCTGTTCCCACGAATTCATTGCTTATTCCGGTGGGGATGGTGTTTTGCAGTTCCACATCATTGACGATGTATTTGAAGCCCTTTTCGGTTACTCCGCGGCACCGATCCGACAGAGCAAGTGCGGAAAAATACCCCTGCATTTCAACCGGAAATTTTTGGGTTTCGTTATGTATCGCCGTTATGATCTGGAATTCGTTGTAAATATATCCCCGGCAGCCACGGGCAGCCAGAAACCCAAGTATCTGAAGATTGGCTATGCTATGGTCGATACGCTTTCCGGTTCCGCCTATGATATGAAACTCCGAAAAGCCCTGTTCGAGGCCAAGTCTCACACAGGCCATCATATCGGGATCGTTTTTTATGGGATCTATGACCTTTGTTTCGATGCCGTCAACCTCCATCTGTTTAAGATGATGCAGATATTCGGCTTTTTCTGCGTCTTCATATATGTCAAGATCTTTAACCGGTCCGGTGGTGCCTGCTACCCCGTCAATGTGCATTGAATCAAAATCCCCCACAAGGAGATCCGGCCGGATACCTGACTTTTTTAAATTCTTATATCCTGCATCTGCGGCTATGATAAAGTCCTCTTCCGTGAGTTCTATGGGGATTCCGAAATAGTCTCCCGCACCGACAATTATGCATCGCTTCATAAATTCTGCCTTTCGTTGTTAAGGCGGAAACCCATCACCTTTATGTTGTGGGTTTCCGCCATTTTTGTTATAGGATAATGCTTACTTCTCTCTGCTTCTCATATTCCGGAAAAAATCCGTCATCAGATATGTACAGTCATCAAGAAGGAGTTCTTTTGTTACTTCACATTGATGATTGAATCTTTCCTCATGCAGCATATCAAGGATTGAACCGCAGCAGCCGGATTTTTGACTCATTGCACCGATAACGACCCTTGGTATCCTGGCCTGGATTATAGCCCCGGCACACATGGGGCAGGGCTCCAGGGTAACGTACATGGTGCAGTCTTCAAGTCTCCAGTCATCAAATGCCTTACAGGCTTTTTTGATGGCTATTATCTCCGCATGCATAAGGGAACTGTGCAGTTTATTACGCTTGTTGTAGCCCCGGCCGATGATGGTTCCCGGGAGGATACCGTGAGCTTCGGCATTCTTGTCTGCCTTAGTGTTGGGATCCGTACCATCATAGACTATGATGCAGCCTATGGGAACATCTCCGCTCATGGCAGCTTTCCGGGCTTCCCTTATGGCAAGCTTCATATACTTTTCTTCCTGGGTTAAATTCATAAAAATATCCTTATTTACCCTTTGCCTGATCCTGCTTTATGAGGATACGGATGGCTTTGATGGCTGTGCGAATGGCTTTGTCGGTGTCATGCTCTATGACATTGGAAAGACCGGCCTTCTCACGTTCCTGGTTTGACATAACGAAAAGAACTGCTCCCACCCGGACTCTTAAATAAGCTCCTACGGTAAAGATGGCAGCGGATTCCATTTCTGAAGCCTTGCAGCCAAGCTTAAGCCAGGAATACCATTTGTTCAGGAGCTCGTAATTAACGGGAAGATCCTCCGGCTTGTGCTGACCATAGAAGGCATCCTTGCACTCAACAACGCCAACATGATGTTTGAAGCCCAGATTCTCTGCGGCATTTTTAAGGGCAGTGGTCACCTCAAAATCCGGAACTGCGGGCCACTCGATGGGAGCATACTCTTTTGAAGTTCCCTCCATACGTATCGCGCCGCTGGCAATGACTACATCTCCGGACTCGACATTGAGATCCATACCTCCGGCAGTTCCCACACGTAAAAATGTATCCGCGCCGCACATACAGAGCTCTTCGAGAGCTATTGAGGCAGAAGGTCCGCCGATACCCGTTGAGGTAACAGACACAGGAACCCCGTCGAGAGTTCCCGTGTAGGTAATGTATTCACGATTATCAGCTACGAATTTCGGGTTATCAAAATACTTCGCGATTTTTTCGCATCGCTTAGGGTCACCGGGAAGTAGTACATATCGTCCTATCTGCCCTGGGGCAACACCTATATGGTACATGGTTTGGTCTTCTGAGTAATTAATCATTTTAATCTCCATTCCGCCATTAAGCTGCGGCACAAATAGTGATGGAATATATTTTTCACACTAATCTCCATTACGCCCGTTTTGTCTGACGGCACAAATAGTTAAGAGATGTATTTTTCTCATTATGCAAGCTCTAAAGCTATGAGCATCATGTTGTTAAAGGATTTTTCACGCTCATCGGCGGAAAGCTCACCGGACTTGAAAAGATGATCGGAAATGGTAAGTATGGCAAGGGCATTTTTGTGTGCTGCGGCAGCATTCATGTAAAGACCGGCAGCCTCCATTTCAATGGCAAGGCAGCCCATGTCTCTCCACTTTTCGTTTTTGCCCTTTCTCTTGTCGTAGAATATATCTGAGCTTAAGACATTTCCAACATGCACATCCACCTTCAGGTTCTCTGCGGCATCCACTGCCTTTGCGAGAAGACCGTAGGTTGCGATAGGTGCAAAGGTTCCCGGAAGCTCAAACTGTGATACATAGTTGGACTCTGCGCAGGCACCCATGGCGATGATGACATCATTGAGATTAATGTCGTCCTGTAATCCTCCGGCAGATCCGATACGGATAATATTGTCTACGTCATACATGTTGTAAAGCTCGTAGCTGTAGATGCCGATGGAAGGTATGCCCATTCCGCCGCCCATAACGGAAACTCTCTTGCCCTTGTAGGTTCCGGTGAAGCCCAGCATATTTCTTACTGTATTGAAGCATACGGGATTCTCAAGATAGGTTTCTGCGATGTACTTTGCGCGAAGGGGATCTCCCGGCATAAGAACTGTTTTTGCAATGTCTCCAAGATTTGCTTTGTTATGTGGTGTTGGCATTTTTCATTTCCTCCTAGAATTTATGTGTCAGTCAGGGGCTCTGACTGACATTGATTTTATCCACCGGGGACGGTTCTCACCGGCGAGAACCGTCCCCGGTGGATTTCTGTTCATTAAAGCAGGTTTTCCGGTCCGAAGCTCTCGGGGAGCAGCTGGGCCAGTGTATAGATTTTGTAGTCTTCCGTGCTCCTGGCAAGTATGATCTCGAAGGTGTCAGGATTGCAGAATTCCCTCATGACCTGCCGGCAGATGCCGCAGGGTGAGGCATACTGCAAAGGTTCACCCTCAAGTCCTCCTGTGATCACGATGCGTTTGAAATCCTTTACGCCTTCACTTACAGCTTTAAAAAATGCTGTCCTTTCGGCACAGTTTGCTGCCCCGTAGCTGGAATTCTCCACGTTGCAGCCTTCGAAGATCCGGCCGTCGGAGCTTTGGAGTGCGGCCCCTACCCTGAAGTGAGAGTAAGGCGCATAGGAAAAATTACGCATATCCAGTGCTTTTTCTATAAGTGTTTTTAAGCCATTTTCTGTCATATATCTGCCTTTCCCGGAGACATGGATCGTAAATCTGGTCCGTAGATTTCAAGGTCGAAAGCATTGCTTCCGAATAGTTCTTAATCATCAGTCTCAAGCCTGAAACCCAGAGGATATTTGCGGGGTTCCTTCTTGTTAAGTATTTCGGCACTTTCCGAGGCCGCCAGGCGGAAATCCTGTCTGGTTATGAGTCTTCCGTCATTCTGGTCGATCTCAGCCCGGAGAAGGGTTTTGGACCAGGTCATGTCGAAAAGATTTCTGACATAACGGGCGTTTGTGAACCTGCCGGATTTTGTAACCTTTTCAGGAAGCTTGTCAAAATACTTAAGGATCTCTTCACGGAGCCCATCCTCCAGACTGAACTTATTTCTGCGGACCATCCTTAGGAATATATCTCCAAGCTCCTTTCGGCTGAAGTCCTTGAACTCGATCTCACTGTACATGACACTGTCTATATCCGGAACGTCTTTACGTACCTTTTCAAGCTCCTCGTATGTCAGGGCAAGTATCACAACCAGATTCCGGTTGGCTTCCATTTCTGATATCAGGGTTTCCAGAGCCTCCTTATGAAAGTCATATTCAGGTTTGCTGTTTTCCTCATCGTCGTCATCAAAGTCTTCAGTGTCTTCATCAAGGTCGCTGACCATTTCTTTTATCTCCGGATATGGTTCATCTATAAAGAGAATTGAGTCCAGAGCATCTCTGCATATGCTGAGGGTTTTCGGAACTGTTTCTCCGGGAACCGTTCCCATGAGATCCTTCATGCTGTGCTCTATGATCTCACCCTTTTTGAGAATGCCTTTCTCCCGGAGGATGTCGCCGAGAAGTCTCGCAACAACAGTTCGTCCTGTTCCGGGATTACCCACAAACCTTATATTGAGAGGCTGCTTCGTTTCCGACATTTCCTTTATCAGGATATTTAACTGCTCACGGACCTCCTCGGTACCTATCATATCCACAAGCTCCTGCTCCGGAGTTGAAGTATCGTGGTGCTTTACTATAAGGTCGCCAATGTCTTTCCCGGTGATCTCCTTCAGTTCCTTTTCTTCAGTTTCCTTTTTGGCGGCTGAAGATTTAGATGAGTTTTTCTTGTTATCTTTGTTATCGGGTTCCTCACCTTCATCTTCCGTGATGCTCTGCTCCAGCTTTTTCAGCACCATTTCCTTGACTATCTTTCCTATGGTGTTCATACCATAGAAACGTCCGTCCGACTTCTCTTCCGCGATGCGCTTTCTGAATATGGTCAGGGCTTCCGGGGAAATGTTGTAGCCGTAATCCTCAAGCTGGGAAACCGCTGTTTCCTCAAGAAGCTTTTGGTTTAGTGGCGGAAGTGTTACCACCTCAACTGTAAAGATATCCCCTATTACATCCGCCACCTGATTAAGGATCTTCTTCTCGACATAAGGTATCCTGAAAACATATCTGTACATATCCTTCTGCCCGTACAGGAACAGAAGGAAATCTCTGAACTCGGGATCGTCTATCTGTCCAACCCAGGCACTGATGTCTATGCAGTACATACTGGCTTCGGTCTGGACTATAAACTGCTTTGCCATGGTGGTGGGAAGACCCATGGATCTTCCGCAGGCCAGCTGTATCTCACAGCCTCCGTACTCTGACGGAAGCAGATTCTCGTCGCGCATGAAATCGAAAAACATTGAGACTCTGGCGTTAATGCCTATATCCTGCTCTGCCGAGAAAAGATAGGCTCTGTCCTCGAGGACATCGATGAACTCCTCTGTCTGAAGAGCCGGAGCGATGCGGTTCAGGCGTTCGCAAAGTGAGATGAGACTGTCACTTCCCTTAAGGTTCTTTATCCTCTGGAAAGCCGGGGCGATGTCTCCGTCTTCTTTCTTGTTTCCAAAGGAGATGGGATCCTGACCGAGCTTTTTCTCAGACTTTTTGGATTTGACATTATCCTGCTCTTTTCCTTTTTTGGAAGGCTTGCCCACGTTGCCGGCACCCTCTTCTCCCACAGTTACTATCTCTGTTTCATCAGAACCCTCGGAATCCTCCTTAAGGGAGGTATCAGGGGCTGTTCTCATGCGTTTTCGGCTTGGAGCACCCTTTGTCTGTTCATGGCTGCCTTCTTTGCCGCCACCTTCTTCGAAACCGGTAAGCTTCTCGGCATGGGACTCTTTACCGGAAGACTTTTTTTTATGAGTGCCTCCGGTTTCGGGCTCACCCCGGCCGGATTCGTCCTCATCTTCATCTTCATCCTCATCACTGATAGCGCTGATCCTGTAGTTAATGATGGCTTCCTGAACATCGTAATCCATCTCAAATCTGTTCTGGAGGATCTGTCTCAGGTAGTAAACTGCTTTCTCCTCGTCAAGAACATTTTCATCATAGATAAAGGTGGTTTTTGTGACTCCAAGGTACTGCACTTCCAGAGGAAGCTGCTCGGTCATGTCCTTGGCAATGATGTGTGAAGGAACACTCATGTCTTTTTCCGAAACGGCGGCAAGCCACTGCTCGTCAATAAAAACTGTTAATGCTCTCATATAGCTCTCCTGTAAACGCATGTTTTTCGTCGTTTATCTCTGACATATTGAGATCAACCCACAGGCTTTTGTATCAGCCTATTTTTGAAAGCTGTCCTGCGATACTGCCATCGTAATTGTAATAAACGATCGTATTGTAATCAGAGAATAATAAATACGACTCCTGATCCTTTTTGTTTGATTTAAACATTGTGATGCCGGGATGAGGAATATTTTTTCCGACGTAGGTGTAGGTAATGGTATCAAGGCCATCATCGTCGGACAGAATTACATTGAGCTCGGTGTCGGAGTTTTCTGTAATGTCTATGGTATAGTATTTGGTCTTTGTCCCACTGAAAGTAACGGGTCCGGAATATAATCCGTTGTAGCTGTTTCCGTGAAGCCGGGCAGCTCTTATTTTGGCCTGGGCTACAGTATTCTGATCGCTGCTCATACGGTGCATGACATAGCCCTTCACAGTCCACCTGCCTAAAGGATCCACTGTGAGTCCATCCGGGGTGATGGTATTGATGAGGTAGCTGTCGGAGTTCAGGAAATAGTATCTTTCCGCCATTCCGTTTCCTGCGGTGTCGGCCCATAACCAGGCACCCTTTGCGTTCTCGATCTGCTGTAATGTCATTTCCGAACCATCTATGCCTCTCGCATTGGGATTCATGGGATAAGTAGGTTCGCTCATGCCGGTATTTGCGATGGTTCCATGTCCTACGACGGTGTAGGCGAGGGTTTCCGCGGGAAATGCGAGGAGCATGAAAAACGCCATCGAAAGCGCCTGCAGTTTAATTAAACGTTTAGATGTTGATGTCTTTTTATTCACTACACTTTTGGCAGTAATGTCCTTCGTATCAAACGGACTGTTAAAAGTTGAGGTTTTGAGTTTCATTGATTTTATGATGTTTGATGTATTTGGATTTTTCATAGTAATATCCTTTCGTTGTCATGTACAGAAACCCACTTGCTTTAGCAGGTGGGAGGAGTCCTGTTTATATGCATCTCCTTCTGTTTTGACTGATTATCACGAACAAAATCTTATATATAATAATAGCATAGTTGAATCGAAAATTTGACGTATTTTTTCTGCATGTCCGGAATTAAAAGAAAAATTCTTTCATTGCTTTTTCTGCTACCTCCCTCCGGAGTCACATGGGAATCCGGGGGATCTTGGGCAGACATCACTGAGATGGCCTGTGTAAAGTACCGGAATAACAAGCTTGTCGTTTTTCTGAAATGGCGGAAAAACCAGGAAAAAACAAAAGCGGCAGAAACCACGTAATTCCGGAGGGAATGGGGCTTCTGCCGCTTTTGTTTGATTTCTGAGGTTGATGGGACTTGAACCCACACGTCAGGGACACAGGAACCTAAATCTTGCGCGTCTGCCAGTTCCGCCACAGCCGCAAGCAAGTCCAGTAAATCCACAGTCCAACATCTATGCTCGTAGGACTTCTACCACTTTACACTCGTAAGTTCTCAGTTTAGTCTGCCGAAAATCTTACGAGTTAACTACTAACTAATTGAACGAAGTTATTATCGCTAATCCTACGAGAAAAGTAAAGCCTTTTCCGATATTATTTTTCGTCAGTAAATATCACAACGGTTTGGGGCAGTCTGAATAGTTTTAAACACTTTTAGACCGCCCCGACACCATTCTTTGTATGTAATCCCAATTCTTTAAAACAGAACTCATAATTTAAGAAATTCCTTAAACTATCAAGACATTCACAAGAGGAACAGCTAACCATCTTAAAAGTTTATTTTAAATAGCAAAATCAGCACGCCACTTTTCGGCTGGGCGTATTCGGGGGCATTTTACACCTTATTTAATGAACGCTCTCAACACCTTTTAAGCACCTTTGGATACTTCCTCAGGTCGCTTACCTTGATTGTAAGGCGGTCGTCTTTTAAGTTCAATTTCGTGGAGATATGACCGCCATAACAGTAAAAAGCCCCTGCTGCCTGTAAAGTAATCTTATTCTCCCTCATAACTTAGCGTAATGTATCTGCTGTTATTCTTCGTCTTAGAAGTTTCTATCACTACACCAGACCGAAACAAATCCCCACGCATTTTATTTAGTTCTCTTGACAAACGATTGGCGGTTTTAGGGATTGTTTCATCATCTTCGGAACAGCATTCCACTATATCATCTAAAAGTTCTTGCATTGTGCCTTCCCATTCTCCCTCAATTTCTGCAAAGGTCTTTATTAAATCAAACAACGCCCCATTCTTTCTAAATATTTTTAGCTGATTATCTACAAGAGCCGCATATTCTTTGACGAATTGAACACCTTTAGTATTCCACGCTTCACAAATATAATACCCATAATCATAGAAACTCGCCATTCTTATATCGTTTCCTAACTTATCAACATTAGGCTCATATTCGCTCAATGTTTCCATCAGTATTTTCATAATACCGCCGAAAATAATCGGTCTGTCCTTCATAAACTCATTCATCAAGGACACCTTATCACAAGCAACACCACTTTCATCTATTGGTTTCTGTATCTCTATTACTATACAGCGACTGAGCATATCTTCACGCTTTACTATATCGTGAATGCCATTCAGAATGATAGGCTGGCACAAGTCAAAGTGCATCATTTCATCATTGGTATAGAGTTTTCTGCGAGACTCTGTTATTCCTGTTACTATCGTACACAATTTATCACTTAATCTGGCATTTATCGTCTGTAAATTATCAAAAGCCACAAGGTAGTTTTCCCGAAACATCAACGGCAAATCGGCATCATTTTTAGGGAATAAACTCGGTCTGCTATCGCCTACGGGGTCAACCAAAGCTTTAATGATGGTACTCATTGTTGTTTTTCCAGAGCCTTGTTCTCCGTTCAGTACCAGACAAGGGTGTTCAATATCTCCGATAAACAAACTGACAAGATACGCTATAAAGATGTTTTTCATATCTTCAGGCACACGACAATACTTAAAAATACGGTCAATATCTCCGTTTTCAATATCGGGTATCGGGATTTCTCCCTTTCGGGAATGCTTAAAAAAATACTCACTTCCCATGCCTTCAACAACACGCATACCATCTGTGGAAATTTCAAGATATGTATCATTCTTATCTCCGCAGTCAATCAAAATGCTGTTATCCTTCCCTCTGTCACAGCGGTTAGAGTTTTTGACCTTCGTCTTTTCCTCAACGACTTCTCCTTGATAGCTGAGTACACAGTCATTGATTTTCGCAGAGGAAGGTATCTTCCCGAATTTCTTTCTATATCGGTTTGCAAGGACACTGCGGAATTTGTCACTTCTAAGCGAAACATCTTCTTTTCCATCAGCGGTTGTTATCGTTACCAATACATCATAATTTGTGTTCTTTACTTGAAAATCATTCTCAAGCATTCCAAACAAGTTTTCAGTTATGTTCGTGGAGTTCTTATCATTAGACATACCACTACCTCCTTCTCTGAATACAAATAAAAAGCCTATGATTACACATACGCCCTATCGGGATTGTTCTGTTGGGTACTCAAATATATTGAGGTATTTAATGTGGTATCAATAGAATTGAATTGTTCTGTTGATATAGGTATTCTAACACAATTTCCAATGGAAAACTATTGACATACTTACTGAAAAAACAGCCTTTTTATAGGTTTGAAAAAAATGGGGCAACTCGCCAAAGGGCAAGTATACGATTGACCAAAAATAGTAAAAAAAAGATGCACAAAACATAAGTTCTTCAAACAAAAAGATACGGAAATAACCACCATTATCTCCGTACCTCTGAAAATCATTCTTCACGCTCTTTGCTGTCGATATAGCCCCGAATAGCCCTCGAAAACATCATCGCTCTCTATCCTCAGCAAATCGTTTTCTTCATCATAGTAGACATTTAAGGTCATTTCCTCGTTGGCATAGTAAAGACTGTCCGTCTGCCGATAGCACCACCAGACTATATCAACCAACTTGTCATTGATATAGAAATTAAGACCATTTCCGTTATCAGCAAGATATATAACCGTTTCTATACCGCTAACATTCCTTACAAACCTTTTCCCCTCTTTTAGCCAATCAGCATTATATACATCTTCTTCCATAAGCTATCCCTCGGTTGCGTCTATATCTGGAAGCCCTATATATGTGCCGTAATAGTCCTTATAGCCTGCTATTTCAATCTCATTTCCGCTTACTGCCTGAATGATAATATGCGAGCCATCATCAGCGTAGCCCTCGTATCCCTCGATAGCGTCATCATAGCTTATAGAGACAGGATTTTCATCACCGATTTTCAGCATTATTTGACCGTTTTCCTCATAGAAACTCGCTATCACATCTTTCCCACCAGCCGTTTCAAAACACTCAAAGCGTGGATTATTTTCAATCCAACCGTCATAGAATGGAGTATCGACAAATGGCGTGTTGGTATCGGATTGAGGTGTACTTTGCTCAGATATAGAGATACCATTTTCAATGCTTATCAGTTCACTATCAACCTTGTAGGAATGAATATCATCGGATGAGTAATTCGTTGTCGAAAGGACTTCGCCTATTCCCTTTGCATAAAAGGTTGCTATTGTTATCTCAGTATTTCCGCTACCATCTATTTTTATTACACATATACAATCTTTATATATACCACTTTCTGTATTTACAGTAAATAAATACGATATATCTTGAATACTCACACCGTTACTTTTCTCGTCAAGAGATTTCCCCATCGGTATGATATACGCTGTATCTGTCCCTAAAGACCTATCTTTATTCGCTAAACAATCAGCATTCTCATCATAATAGTAAGTTCCTCCGATAACAGCTTCATAATTGGTTATTTCTTCTGTGTGTTTATATTCAACACTATTATCATCATTCGGATCAGGAGCCACATAATAAATCGTTTTATCTCCCTTTTCTCCTTGATAAGTCAGCGTCATATCCTTATCGGGCAAATACTCCTTTACATTGATTTTATCAACCTCTCCCTTCTGGATTTCCACATATCCCTCAACAGCAAAATCAAAAGTCGGTGTATGTTCCTTCGTTTCGGTCTGGGAAGTCTGGCTATCCTCGTTAACTGAGGAAGTATTGGCTTGAGATGTATCGTTGTCACTTCCCCGATTATTCATCAGCAACACTCCTACAACGACAACCAACACAGCAACGATAGCAGATAAGGCAATGATAACCTTTTTTGTATTCCCCGATTTTTCCTCAGGGGCAGCAGGGGTATTCCCCTCGCTTGTTACTTGATTTCCACAATACGGACAAAACCTTGTCCCCTCTGATATTTCTTTACCACATTTCACACAAAACATAGTAAAACACCTCTTTTCTTTGATAGTCGCTCACATAAAACAACTGAACGCATAGATAATAAAAGCATACCGCATATTCCTTGTGAATACAACAGTTAGTATCATTTTCTTAGGCTGATAGTTGTCGGAAAGGGAGTGATATATTGGACAATAAGATACTGGGAGAACGGATAAGAGAAGAACGCCTTAGGCTTGGACTTACACAAGAAAGACTATCAGAAGATATAGGGATTTCTTCTGCCTACCTCGGACAGATAGAGCGTGGAGAGCGTAGCGTGACCTTAGAGAAACTCATTCCTCTGGCGAATAGGCTTGGAGTGAGTGTTGACTCTCTCCTTATCGGGAATGTAATCCCGAACGATGACAATAGCCTTGACCTTATCCGCAGACTCTTTGATGGTAGAACTACTGAGGAAAAGGAGTTAGCGGTAAATATGGTAAAACTCCTGTTTTCCTATATGGAAAAACAACACCCCTCGGAGTTACGGTGATACGGCGATAAAATTTAGAAATTTTCTTAATTTGGCTTATAGCCTTAGAGGGGCTTCGCCCCTCTAACTACTCGCTTCGCTCGTAGTATGATTTTCTTGGATTATCTATATAATACCTCTGTCCCCCATACACTTATTATCCAAGACAATAATGTTCCCCTAAGTTTTCTAACCAAATTCAAAACCCAAAATCCTACATAAAATACAGATGGAGCGAAGCGACATCTTTGCGAAGCAAAGGCAATTTCTAAATTTTAGAAAATTTACGTTTTCTATCACCGCTACCACCGTATCACCGCCACTACATCAAATCCAAGATAAACCCTATCCCCTCAGTAAATCCACGATAAAACCATTCCTTTTCCAGCCCTACATAAAACTCGTTCAGCAATTCCTCAATCGGCATATATTCTTCCATAGGAATAAGGGCTGAAAGCCTATGGTATATCTCCTTTTCTCCCAGTTCTTCATAGACTGACCGTTCCCAAGCGGTATTGTTGTAAATCGTATCCGTTATATACTTCTCCACAGTTCCACCGCCTATCTATCCATAGTTATCTTTTTACAGCCATTCGGGGAAACAGTACGGTCTAAGGGGTTGAATTTATCAAAATCCACAGCCAAATCCTGCCCGAACATCTGAACATACTCCTTTACCACAGTTAAATCCGAATGTCCCAAAACCTTTTGAAGTCTGAATATATCCCCACCGTTCAATATCCATTTCTTTGCAAAGGTGTGACGGTAGAGGTGGGCTGAGGTCTTTTCAACACCTTTACTACGATTATAAGAAGCAAGCATTTCCTGACAGGTACGCTTATCCCATTTCCCACCAAAACTATTACAGAATACATAATCCGTTGGCTCTCCCTTGCGATACCTAAGGTACTCCCTCAGCACCTTATCAAGCGTTGGCGATAAAGGTATGAGCTGTGAGGTGCGGTTTTTGGTGTGGTTAAGCTGAATAAGTCCATTTGCAAAGTCAATATCCGCAATCTTCACATCCAAAGCGGTTGAGATACGGTTTCCAGTTCCTAACAGATAATTCGAGAACACCCACACCTTATACTCGGAAAAGTCGCACTTCTTCAAGTCAGGCTTTTTCAGAAGCACAGCAAGTTCAGAGTCTGTATAGGTTTCTTTCAGTTTCTTATCAACTTTGGGGATAACGATTTTGAAGCGTTCAAGATACCCCATATCCATACAGTAATAAAGGAATACCCGAACACCACGCAGATACGAATTGACCGTAATCTCATTACAGTTATGATTGTCTGAACGCAAATCAAGAATAAACCGCCCTACCGTCTGATAGTCAATATCAGAAATCAACATATCTTCATTATCCAGAAATCGGTTGAAGATATTGAAGTGACCTCTGTAGCCCTTGATTGTGTCAGCCCTGAGATTTTTGATTTTACAATGCTCCAAGAAATCCTCGAAAGCCTCAGTAACCGTCAAGTCTTTCGTGTTCATAAAAGATACTTTTGCCATAAAAAACACTCCTTTCCCACTCGTTAGATTGTTCGTTTTGTCAACCGAAAATCTCACGAGTATAAAAGAAGTAGATTTTACCCAAAGTATAGAAAAAGGCTTCCAGTAAACTATGAATTTACTGGAAGCCGATGCGGTTGGAGGGACTTGAACCCTCACGCCTTGCGGCACAAGAACCTAAATCTTGCATGTCTGCCAATTCCATCACAACCGCTTGAACTTTTTGCACACCCTAAGGCACAGGAACCTAAATCCTGCGCGTCTGCCAATTCCGCCACAACCTCACGTTGGTGTATGATGCAATCACCGTTCTATCTTAGCAAATGAGGGGCAGATTCGCTAGTGTTTTTTGACTTGGTTGAAATGGTACGCGGTAGTTTGACAGCCTAACCTCATATACAGTCTCGAAAGGCCAGTAATGGCTTTATTTTTGAAGTAAAATCTTCTGACAGCTCAATTTTTTTCATTAGATATTTATCCATCACTCACTCCTTGCTTCTCCGCAAAGAAACCACGTCCATCAAGTCCAGAGATCATTTTCTCGAGGTAAATGTCATCCGTTATGCTCCACTTGAAGCCGCAGCATATACACATACAGTATTTCGACTTATTAACAATCTTCTATAAGGTGTCGGTGATTTTTTAAGCTTCCCATTCAAAAAAGTTGCGGTGCCCACATTTTAACAATCTTATGGTGAAAGTCTGCTTATTGCCTGACCTGTTAGCGCCGATTATTTCTTGAGGTTAAGGGTGTGGCTATAGTTCTCCTTTAACACTCACGTCACAAGCCATCTAAGAAAACAGGAGGTCCAAATGAAAAGAAAAATATCGATGCTGCTTGGTATCGCCCTTATGGTATCCGGGTGCTTTGCCGCCAATATTCCGGAAGTGACCACAAATACCATCAGTAACACTGAGGAGTCCGAAGCTCCTGAAGCAGAGGAAACAGGCCTTAAGGATAAGGTACTTAAAAACCTTCCGACCAAATGGAATCTTACGGATCTTTATGCTGATAAGGAAGCCTTTGAAGCCGATATGAAGCGGGTTGAAGAGCTGCTTCCGGAGATTGAAGCCGAGAGAGGAACCCTTAACAGTGCAGAGGGTATCTTAAATGATATGGAAAATCCCAAGCTTATGGAAATAAACGATATCCTTCTTAGAGCAGGTATGTACTCTTCTTTTCTTGACGCTCTTGATGCGACAGACTCCTGGGCAGGAACTGTGCGCGCAAGATACAATGAGGTCTTTCAAAAGCATCTGATGGCCTATGCCTTTTATGACCCTGAGATCATGGAGCTGCCCCTTGAAAAGCGTAAGGAAATCTTTTCGGATAAACGTCTTGAGCCCTATGCATACTCGTTAAAGAGATTTACGGATCCTGAATATGTTGTACTGTCTGAGGATGTCCAGAAGGCTGTAGCACTCCTTAGCCCCGCAGTCAACAGCTATGATACTCATTCTATATTTGATAATGTTGAGCTCCGGAGGCCTTCATTTACCTACCCTGACGGTACTGAGGGAACACTTACAGATGAAGAGTTTTCGAGGATCATGGAAAGTCCTCAGTATGATCATGAATTTCGTAAGGAGATATATGGACTCCGCAATGCCATGAGGCAGCCCTATGCCCATACCTACGCTTCTCTTTTGGAGGGAGCCATAAGAGGAAACTGGGCCGGAGCCCAGATGCACGGATTTGATTCAACTCTTTCCGCAGCGCTTTATGATTCAGACGTAGACCAGCAGGTTTACGATAAGATAATTGAATTTACACATGATATGCTGCCAAAGGTGTATGAATATTATGAGACTAAGAAGGATCTGCTTTCCCAGGATGAGATCATGCTCTGTGATCTTCAGCAGTCGGTTACGGATTATTCGCCGAAAAAGATTTCCTATGAGGATGCCGCAAATATAGGAAGAAAAGGCATTTCGGTATGGGGGGATGAATACCTTGAAGTTTTTGATAAGATAATCGAAAGTCCTCATATCGACGTATATCCTACAGAAACCAAGAGGTCAGGGGCATTTGAATACCTGGATGGAGATGTGACCACTCCCTACGTCCTCTACAATTTTAACGAGTCTGAGTCCTATATCTCCACCCTGGTCCATGAAATGGGTCATGCTGTTTACAGTGAGTTTTCTGCGGAAAATCAGAACAAATATAACAATACCCCCGGAATATTCACTCAGGAAGTAGCCTCAACCGCCAATGAAATCATGTTCCATAAATATATGATCGACAATGCCAAGTCAAAGGATGAGAAGCTTTACTGGCTTGACAGTGAGATCAACCTGTTCTTAAATACGATCATGAGACAATGTCTGTATTCTGAATTTGAGGATTATTGTTATAAAACAATCGAAAAGGGCGGTTCCCTTAATGCGGATGACATGGCCGATAAGTGGATGGAGCTTCAGAAGCTTTATTACGGTGATGGAATGACTCTTCTTGAGGATTCGGGCATTGACTGGGCAAGGATCCCTCATTTTTACTATGATTACTATGTATATAAATACGCTACTTCTATCACTTATGCAGCTTCCATATGCGAACAGGTGGAGGAAAAGGGCCAGGGAGAGATAGATGCCTATATCAGTTTCTTAAAGGCAGGCAAGTCAGCATCTCCGGCAGACCTTTTAAGAATAGCCGGTGTGGATCCTCTGGAGGACGATACATATGAATCGGCAGGTAAACTCATATCTGAGCTTATCGATGAGTATATCGAAACCGCACGGGAACAGAAAGCCTAAGGCCTGATGAAAATATAGACTTATTCCGGTAAAGAAAAATAGAAATTGGAAATCCCCGTCAGAAGTATAAATCTGGCGGGGATTTCATTTAATATCCCGGAGTCCTCTGTTGCAAGGAATATACCGTCAAATCCGTACGCATCCAGCCATTCATGAATTTTGGGAATCATTTCTCCCACTTTGGCCTGTCTGCTGATTCCGGGCATATTTGTTGTGATATAGTCAGTTCCTCTGATGTATACGCCAAGCATCTTTTTATCGCCTATAACTCCCTCTGCGTATTCATCAAGCTGCCTTAAAAAATCATCCTTGAACCATGATATGTCAAACACTCTGTTGGCACGTATCCCGGTATATGTAACCGTAAGCCTCGAAAGAAGCAGGGTGTCCGGGAAAAAAACGGGACATTTATGAAGGAATCAGCTCTTTCCTGCAGAGATTACTGTATTTATTTTCGAAGTCTTTGACAGAAACGGGCTTTGAGAAAAGGTAACCCTGATATACATCACAGCCCATGGCATTTAACATTTCAAACTGATTTGGCGTTTCAACACCCTCGGTTACGGTTCCTATGCCCAGGCGTTTAGCCATAAAGATGATGGAATCAAGAATTATCTCTCCCCTGACTTCGTTTGAGGATTTGCTGAGAAATCCCGTATCGATCTTTATCACGTCTGCATTGATGTCTTTAAGCATATTCAGTGAAGAATAACCGCTTCCGAAGTCATCGATCTCAATCAGAAATCCTGCCTCCTTAAGACGCATTATGAGATTGTTTAAGGCAGAGGTGTTTTTTATGATCACAGATTCTGTTATCTCGAGGTGAAGCTTTGACGGATCCACGGCATATTTATGTACAAGATCTGTTATCACCTTGAAAACATCCATAAGCTCCATATCTTTGGGGGATATATTGATGGAAATGTGGAGGTCTTTGAATTCAGTATGCTTCCACTCCCTGAGTTTACGGATTGCAAGCTCCCATATGTAACTGTCAAGCTTACCGATAAGATCGGATTTTTCAAGAATAGGGATGAATGCATTTGGCGGAATGATGGTGTTGTTGTCTTTTCTCCATCGGACCAGAGCTTCCGCGCCTATCAGATCTCCGTTGGGATCCATCTGGGGCTGCAGGTAAATGCTGAATTCTCTATGTTTCAAAGCATAGTCAAAGTTTGCAATTATGGACTTTTCCGTAAGAGGCTGATGCTCTTTGTAAGGCAGGTATTCATCGCGGGTTATTAATGATGCGGCATTACGTATTTTTTCAAAAAAATGATATAGAAAGGGATTTATAGCTAAGTTTCCAAAGCTGAAATAAGCATAGTTGTTTAACATATATTTTTTTCCTTACTTTTAAATCTGATTAAATTTTTGGGATTTGTTTTCTGACCGGATATCAAGAAGATATCGGGATTAAAAGAATTTTAAATAAAAAAAACTTGATGAATCAATCATCAAGGAAAATACATAAGAGATGAGGCTGACGGGATTCGAACTCGCGACAACTTGATTAAAAGTCAAGTGCTCTACCGACTGAGCTACAGCCTCATAAACAGGGCCAGTTGGATTCGAACCAACGAATGCAGGCGTCAAAGGCCTGTGCCTTACCGCTTGGCGATAGCCCCACTTTAGCCTGCTGGCTAAGGGTGGGTACCGGAACTCGAATCCGGGATCTCCAGAACCACAATCTGGCGCGATAACCAACTACGCTATACCCACCATATTACGGTCGCTTAAGCGAACCAATGTTATCCTCTTTTATTAAAGAGAAATGAGCCAGAAGGGATTCGAACCCCCGACCCACGGCTTAGAAGGCCGTTGCTCTATCCAGCTGAGCTACTGACTCATTTGTCGCTCGTTTCAAGCGACTCAGTTATTCTAGCGAATAGCTGATTGAATGTCAACACAAATTTTTATTTTTTTGTTTTTATTTTACGAGGGCCTTGAGGCCCTCGTAAAACCGGCATATCAGTGAGTAAGATCGTATGCTTCGCGGCAAAGCTTTGCGATTCCGTCCCAATCCTTTGCTGCTACCATATCCTTCTTGCATACCCATGTTCCGCCAACACTGATGATCTTGTCGAAACCGAGATACTCGTTGACATTGTCAACATTTACTCCGCCTGTAGGCATGAACTTGAGCTGAGGGAATACGCTGGCAAGTGACTTGATGGTCTTAAGTCCGCCGTAGTTTCCTGCAGGGAAGAACTTAACCATAGGAAGGTTGTATCTTAATGCGTTTGTGATATCTGTAGGAGTACATGTTCCCGGGCAGTAAGCTACACCGTGTCCGATAGCGCACTGTGCTACTTCGTCAGAGAATGAAGGTGCAACGATGAACTGAGCGCCTGCATTGATGGCACGTGTGCACTGCTCACGATCGATGACTGTTCCTGCACCAACTACAACATTTGGACACTCCTTGGCGATACGTGCGATGGCTTCTGCTGCTGCAGGTGTTCTGAAGGTAACCTCAGCCATAGGAAGCTTGCCGGCCTCAAGAGCCTTTGCAAGAGGAACTGCATCCTCAACATCATCGATAACTACTACAGGACAAACCTTGATCTCTGCAAGCTTAGCCATAAAATCTTGTTGTGTCATAACATATCTCCTTTATTTTCAATATAAAAACTTATCATATGCGGTAATGCACGGGGGATTGGCATCACCTTTGGTATACACGCGACTGTAACCGCTTACATTTAGGTATTATAAAGGATTATCGTCCGGCTTACAAGAGGGAATTTACTATATTTTTAAAGAATGAACATGTCCCGGCAGGGGCATTACTCACCGGCAAGAACAGTCCCGACCGGCGAGAATCGTCCCGACCGGCAAGAATCGTCCCGACCGGCAGGGACGATCCCTGCCGGTGCCGGGTAAAAAAAGGGGAAACGCTGTATAGCGTTTCCCCCGATGGGTTTTTGAAAAAATCAGTGGAGCTTCAGGTATACCTGGTGGTAAGTCAGCTCACCCTCTTCGCTTACGTCCACAACCATATAGGACGGACGTCTGTCTGACTGTCTCGGGTAACTGATGGAACCGGGATTTATGCAGGTTACACCGTTTATATCCTTGAGATAAGGCCGGTGGGTATGACCGAACATTGCGATATCACAGCCCCGGGCCTTAGCTTCCTCTGTAAGCTGGGTAAGGTCCATGCCGACTCCGTAGTAGTGACCGTGGGTAAGGAAGCACTTGTGTTTACCCAGAGTGATCACCTGTTCTCTCGGAAGTTCGGTAAAAAAGTCATTATTGCCCTGGACAAAGTAGCATTCAACACCGTCACCGGCATATTGCTTTATCATATGCTCGGTTCCCTCGGAATCCCCGAGATGTATGAGATAATCAATCATTCCGAGTCTTTTCAGAACATCTTTAAGATTGTCATCCTTACGATGAGAATCGCTGACTATCAGGGCTGTCTGAAAGGGGCGGACAAGTCCGCTGCCCTCCTTTCTTTCGGGAAACGCACCGCTGTTAATGCCTTTTTCTTTGTCTTCCCCGATAACACGCTTTAAAAGCTCCCGCATGGCTCTCAGGGCTTTTCCTCTGTGGGACATACTGTTTTTCTCCTCTGCCGTAAGTTCTGCGGAAGTTTTTCCGTATTCGGGAAGGTACAGTATGGGATCGTAACCGAAACCGTTGGTTCCCTTAGGCTCTTTTGCTATGAGGCCTTCGAATTTTCCTTCTGTGTGAAAGACTCTTCCGTCGGCAAATACCGCACAGATACTGCAGGCAAAATGTGCTGCTCGTTCATCTCCCTCTGCGAATCTGAGTTCATGGATGATTCTTGCATTTTTGACATCATAGGAGGTGTCTTCACCGAGATATCTTGCGCTGTAAATACCCGGCATACCCAGCATGTAATTTACGCATAATCCGGAGTCGTCCGACATGATAATGTCATCGTCCTCAAGCATATCGTGGGCAAGCATATAGCTTCTTATGCCGGAAGCCTTGAGCTCGGCATTTTCTGCAAAGGTCTTTCCTGTCTCAACAGGTTCGAAGTCGATTCCGAGCTCACTCTTTGCTACGATATCTTCAGTCACATCGCCAAGGATCTGCCTGATCTCTTTCATTTTGTTCTTGTTATGGGTGGCAAAAATAATACGCATAATGTCTACTTTCTTTTTCTGAGTTTACTGCTGCTTTTGGATACTGAAATCTGTTGTCGGAAAAACGCTGCAGCAAAAATCATAATTGCTTTCAGTAAGTAATCATACCAAAGACACAGCCTAAGATGAAAGCTTTATTTATCATTTTGGATAAGATGTTTTATGGTATTAAATTATCCGAGATACTTAACAAGTGTGGCTCTTACTGCGTCGGCACCTGCGATTTCTTCTTTAAAAAGCTCTTCGATTCTCTCTCCGAGACCGACTGAATAGAGGTCTGAGCCAAAGATGTTGACATTGGAAAGAATAGGCTTTAACTTGTCGCCTACAGTCTCAGGTTTTCCGAGCTCGATGCCGCGGAGCGTCTCTGTGAGTGAATCAAGCATAGGATCTGAGGAACGTTCAAATGATTCACCCTTATCATTAACACCGAGAAGATATCTGAGCCAGCCGGCAATGGCAAGAGGGATAGCCTCGAGCTTCTTTGCATCGCCGTACTTTGCTACATAGCTCTTGATAGTCTCGCCGTAACGGATGCCAACCTTCTGAGAGGTATCGGTTGCGATACGCTGAGGTGTATCAGGCATGAAGGGGTTAGGGATACGTTCGTTGATGACTTCATTAACAAAGGCTTCAGGTGAAAGGATGCCGGGATCGGTGACAACAGGCATACCTTCAACAGGTCCGATTCTGTGAACAAGCTCTTTGAGCTCCTTATCCTTCATCTCATCCGCAATAAGGTCATAACCAAGAACGCAGCCGTAAACTGCAAGTGCTGTGTGAAGAGGGTTAAGGCAGGTTGTTACCTTCATTCTCTCCACTTTATTAACAGTGTCGCGGTCTGTCATATAAACGCCTGCCTTCTCAAGTGCGGGACGACCGTTAGGGAACTTGTCCTCGATAACGAGATACTGGGGACCTTCTGCATTAACAAAAGGTGCGATGTAGGTGTGCTTTCCTGTGATAACAGGTGCCATATCCTCGATGCCAAGCTTCTCAAGCTCCTTTTCCACAGACTCTGCAGGTCTCGGAGTGATCTTGTCGATCATGGACCAGGGGAAGGTTACGAACTTCTCATCCTTAAGGTAAGCGATGAAATCTGCAGGAACAAAACCCTTCTTCTCCCACTCTTCTGCCATTGCTACGATGGAGCTCATGAGCTTCTCGCCGTTGTGTGAGCAGTTGTCGCAGCTTACGATGGCAACAGGATACTTTCCGGCTTTGAAACGCTCGAAAAGAAGTGCTGTAACGATGGCCATGGCTGCACCCGGCTTCTCGGGACCGTTGTCGATATCTGCCTGAACAAACGGGAAATACTCGCCGGAAGCATTCTTAAGAGCATAGCCCTTTTCTGTGATGGTAAAGCTTGCCATCTGGAAATCAGGGTTTGTGAAGATTTCCTTGAGGCGATTCCAGTCAGCAGGTACCTGAGACTGAGCCTTGATGGCTTCGGTAAGGGAACCGATAACCTGCTTCTCTGTTGAGCCGTCAGCCTTTAATGTTACGCCCAGTACAAGATTGTCATAAGGATCATAAATCTTGTCCACTACGTCAAAGTCAAAGGTCTCAACACAGGTGATTCCTTTATCAAGTGCACCTTCCCCGATAAGCTTATCAGCGATTCCGCCAATGAAAATACGGAAGATGTTTCCGATTCCGAAGTGAACCCAGACAGGGGACTTCTTTGTATTCTCTGCAATTTTTTCAATGTCATAGGCGGGAAGCTTTACGCCTGCCTTCTGCCACGCTTCTTTATCCTTTAATCCTTCAAGAGTTAAACGCATTTTAGTTTCCTCCAAGTCTCTTCTCACTCTTCTCGATTGCTTCCCAAAGTCCCTGAATGTATGTAGCGCCGAGGGCTCTGTCATAGAGTCCGTATCCCGGCATTACGCCCGGCTTGCCAACCTCATCCCAGATGTTTCTTCCGTGATCGGGTCTGATAGGTCCGTCGAAGCCTGTCTCATAAAGGGCACGAACGATCTCATACATGTCGAAGTTTCCGTCACTGGAAATATGGCATGCCTCCTGGAAGTCGTAGTTCTCACGGGAGGTATCATTGAATCTCAGATTTCTTACGTGAGCAAAATGAATACGGCCCTTAAGTACGCGGATCATGTGAGGAAGATCATTCTCAAGGTTTGTGCCGTAGGAACCTGAACAGAAGGTTACACCGTTGTGAACATCATCAACTGCCTTCATAAGACGAAGGATGTTCTCCTCTGAGTTGATGATTCTTGTGAGGCCGAATACTGACCATGCAGGATCATCCGGGTGGATAGCCATCTTGATATCGTACTTGTTGCATACCGGCATGATAGCCTTAAGGAAGTATACAAGATTCTCGAAAAGCTTCTCGCCGTCAACATCCTTGTACATATCGAAAAGATCCTTGAGCTTGGCCATACGCTCAGGCTCCCAGCCGGGAAGAACTGTGCCCTGTGACATCTTCTCCATGGAAGAAGCAAGGTCGTCCGGGTTGATGGCATCGATGGCTTTCTGGCTGTAGGCAAGAACTGTTGATCCGTCTGGATTCTTACGTGCAAGCTCTGTTCTTGTCCAGTCAAATACAGGCATGAAGTTGTAGCATACAAGGTGAATGTCTTCCTTGCCGAGATTCTCAAGAGTCTCGATATAGTTTGCTATATACTTGTCGCGATCCTTGTCACCAACCTTTATGGAATCACAAACGTTAACAGATTCGATTCCGCTGATGTGAAGACCGGAAGCCTCAACCTCTTCTTTTAAAGCATGGATCCTCTCCTGTGACCATACTTCACCGGGAGTTGTATCATAAAGTGTTGTGATAACACCGGTCACACCGGGAATCTGTCTGATCTGCTGCAGGCTGATGGAATCGAACTTTGAACCATACCAACGAAATGTCATTTCCATAATAAAATCTCCTTTTTAGAATAATGCTTTGATAATTGAGGGATTAAAGCGTCCTCAAAGTGTATACCAGTTTTGATGATGCAATACTAATCCTTTTCAGAAAAAAAGTCAACAAAAAAATCATAATCAAATAATCGGTTCTTTATTTGATAGTACCGGTTCTGCCGGTGGGCCATGGGGACGGGGTTGGTGGTCAACCGGCTGTTTCATTTGATACAGTTTGAAAAGCCGGCATAAATAAAGCGCCCGGCAAGACCGGTGCCCGACTTTTTGATAAAGCTGCCATAGGTTTCTGAAGTTTTATCGAATCAACGATTACAAATGTATACTACAACCCTAATTTCGCTTTCAGACTTGATTTAATTCCGGAATTGATTTATTTTTATCATATAAATGTATACAAGCTCGAGAGGGATATGATGAAAACAGATAATGACATGGTTGAGACTCCCAAATTACCTGAGGAAATACACTATTATTTATGGAACAGAATTGCAACACTGGAGCTGCGCCCCGGGGTAAAACTCAGTGAGCTTGGTCTTGCTGAACAGTTTAATTGCAGCCGTATTCCTGTAAGAGAAGCTGTCAGACGTCTCAATATAGAAGGCGCTCTTGAATCCCAGCCTCAAAGGGGCAGCTTTGTAAGTAAGATTAATCTTGATAAGGTCAGAAAAGTCAGATATCTAAGGGAGGTTCTTGAAACCAGAGTGGTTCTTGATGCTTTTGATGCAGGACTTTTGGATCCGCTGGTTCCTCTTCTCCGGGGCATGATCAATGATCAGAAGACCATGATTTCCTTTAATGAGATGGAGAAGCTTACAGAAGCAGATACACTGTTCCATGATTTCTTTTATCATTTGCAGCACAAGGAGTTTGTTCAGGAGCATACCGGAAGATATGATATTCATTATATAAGAGCCAGACGGTTTGCTCTCGGGGTGGAGAGAAGCGACGACCGGAAATATGATGACAGCATCAATATTGTTTCCCAGCATGAACGAATTGCAGATGCTATCGAAGGTCATGACAGACAGGCACTGGAGGATGAGTTGAAACATCATTTCAGAAACATTAACCATACACTGGAAAAGGTGTCGTCCAATGAAGAATTTGATGCTCTTTTTGAATCATAATGTTACAAATAAGTAAGCGGGAAAGCCCACGGTTTTAACCGTGGGAGTATGACACATAAGTGACATATATCATTTTTCTGCCTTGTGCCGGAACAAAAATAGGGACAGACTTTCGTGATATGACAATTTATATAAAATAAGTGATTTTTTGGCCTTTTTTTTATATGAATTGACCCAATTTCAAAATAATTGTATTATATAGGGGTTGGAAGTTTCGGTGCAGACGCATTCAATATAGCCGGAACCCTTTTGACACTTATATTTACTTAACATATAAGGAATGGTGTGAAAAATACTTTTCATCACTATTTGTGCCGCCGACTAAAGGCGGCGGAATGGGTATTAATATGTCGGTTTCTTACCGGGAAAGAGGTATGATCATGAAAAATTATTTTGATTTAAAGGGAAATGTTGCAATTGTTACAGGCTGTTCAACCGGACTGGGAGTTCAGATGGCAAAGGCACTGGCAAACCAGGGTGCTACTATCGTTCCTGTAGCCCGTCGTCAGGAGTTGATCGAGGAAGTGGCAAAGGAGCTCACAAAGGATTACGGTGTTGAAGCATTTCCTGTAAGATGTGATATAACTGATACCGAAATGGTAGAAGATATGATTGATAAGGTTCTGGAGAAATTCGGAAAGATCGATATCGTTATCAACAACGCAGGTACAGGTGCTGTTGCTCCTGCTGAAGATATCACAGATGATCAGTTTGCCAATGAAGTAAACATTGACCTCTTTGGTTCCTTCAAGGTTGCACGTGCGGCTGCCAAGAAGGCTATGATTCCTGCCGGATACGGACGTATCATCAATATAGCTTCAATGTACGGTCTCGTTGGAAATAAGATCGCACCTGCAAGCCCATATCATGCTGCAAAGGGTGGTGTTGTTAATCTTACCAGAGCACTTGCTGCTGAGTGGGGCAAATACGGCATCACGGTTAATGCCATCTGCCCGGGTTACTTCTGGACACCGCTCACACAGGAGACACTTGATTCCGACTGGTTCAAGGAGTACGCAAAGGGAGCTATCCCTATGGAGCGTTACGGTAAGGAAGGCGAGCTTGATACCACTACTCTTTTCCTTGCATCACCTGCCTCAACCTATGTTAACGGTGTTATGATACCGGTTGACGGCGGATATACATGTATCTAAGATATAATCAAAAATATGTAATGAACGGGCTGCCTTTTAAAGGCAGCCTGTTTTTCAATCATCTTCTTCCATCGAATTTATATACTCGTTGTACTCTTCTTCCGTTGCGAATCTGATCTTCTGTCCGTTTACTATTCCGACAACACTGTAATTTTCGTAATACATTTTAAATTGCCTCCTTCATAAGACTAATAAGATAAGCATTTTCTCCGATATATAAAATGAGCAGGCGGGAGAAGTATGCCGTTTTTAGCAGTCCATTGAAATCCTTAAAGGTTCTCTTTGTTATGGACATATCATAAACCGCCGGGATGACAAAAATTTGTACATAGACAGCGGAACCGGCGGGGCTATATCCATATCGATCTCTGCGGAACCGCTTATTAATATGCATTAACAGCCAATCAGATTTACATATGAATGTCAGATATTAAGGCTCTAAAAAACAGCGTTAATAAATGAGGAGTATAGAAAAGGTTATGAGTAAAGGTCAGGGACCATACATATCATTACAGACAAAATTTGCAGCGCTTATACTTGCCTGCACTCTATTTACGACGTTTATCATCGGAGGTGTCGGGCTGGTTTCTGCTGTGTCGATACTGGATAAGGATTCGGCCAGAATTATTGAGCTTACCGTCAGCGATGCCGCTAATTATCTCAATAACGCATTGAGAAATATGGCAGAATGTGTAGACGAAGGTTCTTTATATGGCTCGACAAATCTTGTTAATATAAGCAGTTTTGAGGATGCTTTTTATAGAGAGAGTTATCTTCAGGAAATGCGAAATGTTTTGAATTTCCTGGTGGATAATGATAAATGGATCTACAGTTATTATTTTCAGCTGGATCCTGAAATCTGTAGTAAAGATAATGCTTTTTGTTACAGGAAATCGGTTGCCGGCGGAACCTTTACATTTGTGGAGCCTGTTAATATTTCGGATTATAGTATGGAAGACCCCAGGGTCAGCTGGTATTATCTGGCCAAAGAACAAAAAGCAGGTGTCTGGACAAATGTAAAATATGACCCCGAACTGGATATAAACAAGATTTCATATATTGAGCCTCTGTTTAAAGGCGGAACCTTTATAGGCGCCATAGGAATGGACATAGATTTTTCCGACATCATTGAATATATAGACAATATACAGCCCTATGAAGGAAGTGCGGCTTTCCTTTTAAGCAATAAAGGAACCATCATTTATCATAAGTTTTTGGAGGCGGGAACGAATCTTGGGTCTATCAACAGTGATTTTACAAAGATCTCCCAGCAGATAAGAACCGAGAATAAGAATGAAAAACTTATCACATATGAGTACAGAGGTGAAGTAAGAAAGCTTAACTGGAGAAGCCTTAATAATAATATGAAGCTGGTCCTCACTACTCCCCTTAAGTCTATTCTTGAGGAAAGAAGCAGGCTTACTACACGTATCGTGGCTGCTGCCCTGCTTATAAGTATGCTGTTTTTCGTGCTGACCATGAATATGGTTTACCGGATCATCAAACCTATACAAAAGCTGAGGATATCGGCCTCAAGGATCGCAGAAGGAGATCTGGAGGTTGATCTGCGTCCTGAGTCCAATGATGAGATCGGGGATCTCACCGTCAGCTTTTCCAAAAATGTATTGGTTTTGAAGAGCTATGTTGAACAGATAAAGGGAATAGCCTACATTGATCCTCTGACCGGTGTTAAAAGCAAGGCTGCTTATGAGGAGTATATAAAAACAGTTAAAGATGCGATAAAAAACAGAAAAAAGGCATTATCGATCATCGTGATCGATATCAATAATCTGAAGAACATAAATGATGCCTACGGTCATGCCATGGGGGATAAATATATCATAAACTGCTGCGGATGTTTTTCGGGAAAGTTTATCAACAGTCCAATGTTCCGTATAGGAGGGGATGAGTTCGTGGTATTTCTTTCGGAATCAAGAGACTATAACGAAAGGTATAATATACTTGAATATCTTGAAAATGAAATGAATTTCAGAGCCAAAGCTGATATTCCTGTAGAGGTAAAGGTTTCGGCTGCCTATGGCATAGCGGATTTCGATCCCGTTACTTCACCTGAGGGCATGACCTATGATCAGCTTTTCAATATGGCTGACGAAAATATGTATAAAAAGAAAAAAGAAATGAAAGCTGAAAGAGCATAACTAAAAGGCATATAAGCGTTTGCTTGTATGCCTTTGCTATATCTAATAATTATAGCATCGGGGTCCTTCTTGACGCATATGCAGTCGGATGATACGCTATTCGGGCAAATAAATATACGTAGAAGTTATTAGAAAAGTGGTTGTTTATTATTTCCTGTTTTGCTTAAACAGCATCCCGGAGATAGACATTGAATTGTTCGATATGATAACCTGCCGAAGGAGTAAAACTCTCAGGAGTCTGTAACGGACGGAGACTAATAACGGAGTGAACTCTGGAGAAGCTCTTTTAGAGTGCCGAAGGTGCAAAGGCTCAGGATTTTTCATTGATCCTGCCCCAATCTCTCAGGCAAAAGGACAGAGGGTTAATTTTTTATATTTGTAAACGTGGATATCTGACGGATGCATCCAGGCTTTGCTCATGGGATGTATAATCGTTCGTTTGGAAAAGTCAGTTTTCTGAGTTTGCAAATATGTTCAAAATCTTTGTGCTTATCAGCATGATCTTTTGGTCGGATTCGGGTTCGACGAGTTTATTCCTGTTACGTTTCTGTAATTGTATTTCCGTAGGATTTTGGTTTTATTATATCCCGCATTGCCGTTTTTCAGGTGCTGCTGTTTGACCGGTGATTTGTCATCGATGCAGGTTTAAGCATTCAGCTGCTCTTACGCTTATCTAAAGCTTCTGACAGCTCTAAGGGGGAGTATCACAGTGGATAACTTAAACAACATTATCGTTCTTTTGGATGACAAAATCTGGTTTGTTCTTTTGTTCCTTTTGATAGGAAACGGATTGTTTTTCTCTATAAAGACAGGCTTTGTTCAGATCCGAAGATTTCCAAGTGCATGGCATCGGGTATTCGGAAACTTTTCACTTAAGGGTAATGCCAGTGAAAATGACGGAATGAGTTCATTTCAGGCATTGGCAACCGCTATTGCAGCCCAGGTAGGAACCGGTAATATCGCAGGCTGCGCTACTGCCCTTGTGGGCGGAGGCCCAGGTGCAATCTTCTGGATGTGGCTGGCTGCCTTCTTTGGTATGGCTACCATATACGGAGAAGCCGTTCTTGCCCAGAAAACAAAAGCAAGAGATGAAAACGGCGAAGTTATCGGAGGTCCGGTTTACTACATCCAGGAAGCCTTCAAGGGAAGCTTCGGAAAGGTGCTTGCAGTATTTTTCGCAGTCATGACTATCCTGTCACTTGGAATCATGGGAAATATGGTCCAGTCAAATTCCATAAGCGATGCTTTCTTTACAGCCTTCGGAATGCCAAAGTGGGTAGTTGGTATCTTTGTTGCCGTTATTTCTGCATTTATCTTTGTTGGCGGAATCAGCCGTATCGCTTCCTTTACCGAAAAGGTTGTCCCTTTCATGGCCGGACTCTATGTAGTAGCCTCAGTGATAATGCTTATCATCAATCATGCGAATGTTATCCCGGCCATCATTTCTATCTTCAGGGGTGCTTTCCAGCCTCAGGCTGTAGTTGGTGCCGGAGCCGGAATCGCTGTTCGTCAGGTTATGCGTCTCGGCGTTGCCCGCGGACTTTTCTCAAACGAAGCAGGTATGGGTTCAACACCTCATGCACATGCTCTTGCAATTGTAAATCGTCCTCAGGAGCAGGGCGAAGTTGCCATGGTTGGCGTATTCATCGATACATTTATCGTTCTTACACTGACAGCTCTTGTTATCCTTTCATCAGGTGTTCTCGGAACAGAAGTACTTTATGCCGGTGATATCACAGGAACTCCTGTAGCCCAGCTTGCCTTCACTACAGGCTTCGGAGGCTTTGGTCCGATGTTCGTAGCAATTTGCCTTCTGTTTTTCGCTTTTTCAACCATCATCGGGTGGTTCTTCTTTGCAAGACAGAACATTACCTTCCTTTTTGGAAAAAAGGCAATCATTCCTTTCGCTGTCATCGATGTAGTATTTATATTTGCGGGTTCCCTTTTGAAGGTTGACCTTGTATGGAACATGCAGGACCTTTTCAACGGAGTTATGGTAATTCCCAACATCATCGGTCTCATCGCCCTCTCCGGCGAGGTAGCCAAGATGTCCCGCATGAATTCAAAAGAAGATAATAAGACTTAAAAAAAAATCAGCTTAATAGAAATGTAGGCCGAGCCGGTGGGCGCCTATTCCAAAACGTTGAGCGAGGACGAGAAAAATCAAAACAGTCCCCTTAGAAGCACTTGGTTATATTTTCCTTAGCTCCCTCGCCAAGTCAGAGTTTTCATAAAGAAAATCTCTGACATTGGCGAGGGCCTAGTGCTTCTTAGGGGACTGTTTTTGATTTTTCCGCCGCAACGACCCGTTTTGGAATAGGCGCCCACCGGCTCGGCCGTATCATTTAATTGACTTATGCCATTCCTGGAGTGACATGATGCCGTCATCGCCATTGTCTTGTACAAACTTGATGCCTTCGGCTGCAGCCTTTGCCGCAGCAACGGTGGTGATGTACGGAACCTTTGCCTTGATGGCAGTCTTGCGAAGATAGCTGTCATCGTGGACGCTGTCCTTGCCGATAGGTGAATTGATGACAAGGTCGATGTTTCCGTTTGTGATGAGATCCATGATGTTCGGACGACCCTCGTAAAGCTTCTTAACCTTTTCTGCAGGTATTCCTGCGTCGGTTATAAGCTTATGAGTGTTTTCTGTTGCAACGATATTGAAGCCTGCTGCTGAGTAAAGCTCTGCTATCTCAGCTGCGTAAGCATGATCCTTGGTGTTAAGGGAAATAAGAACTGTGCCCTTGGTCGGAAGCTCTGATTTGGCAGCTTCCTCTGCCTTGAAGAAGGCTTCACCTGTGGTCTTCGCAAGTCCCAGCACCTCTCCCGTTGAACGCATCTCAGGTCCGAGGATAGGATCAACTTCAGGGAACATGTTGAATGGGAACACAGCCTCCTTCACACCGTAATATGGAATAGTTTTGTCGGTTAATGCAGGTACCGGTGAAGGTCTTCCGGTTAGCTCTCCGGTGATGATATCCACGGCGATAGGAACCATGCTTATTCCGCAGACCTTTGAAACCAGAGGTACGGTTCTTGAAGCTCTCGGGTTTGCCTCGATAACATATACCTTTCCGTTTTCAATAGCGTACTGCATGTTCATAAGTCCCACAACATGCATCTCTTCCGCAATCTTTCTTGTGTATTCCTTTATGGTCTCCAGATTATCCTCCGGAATGTGCTTTGAAGGCACGATGCAGGCTGAGTCACCTGAATGTATACCTGCAAGCTCGATGTGCTCCATAACAGCCGGAACATAAGCATTAACACCATCACTGATGGCATCGGCCTCACACTCCATGGCGTTGTTAAGGAAACGGTCGATGAGGATAGGCCTGTCCGGGGTGACTCCGATGGCAGCACTCATATAGTCGCGGAGACTTTCGTCGTCGTATACCACTTCCATGCCGCGGCCGCCAAGTACGAAGGAAGGACGAACCATGACGGGATATCCGATTTTGTGGGCATTGTCTAATGCTTCCTCAACGGTGGTAGCCATGCCGGCCTCAGGCATCGGAATGCCAAGCTTATTCATCATTGCGCGGAAAAGATCGCGGTCCTCCGCAAGGTCGATGACTTCCGGAGTGGTTCCCAGGATCTTTACGCCGTTTTTCTTCAGGCTGTCAGCAAGATTAAGCGGTGTCTGTCCTCCGAACTGGGCGATGACACCAACAGGATTTTCCTTCCTGTAAATGCTGAGAACGTCCTCAAGGGTGAGGGGCTCGAAGTAAAGCTTGTCAGAGGTGTCATAGTCTGTAGACACGGTCTCGGGATTGCAGTTTACTATGATGGTCTCAAAACCAAGCTTCTTCAGAGACTGGGCAGCGTGTACACAGCAGTAGTCGAACTCGATACCCTGTCCGATACGGTTGGGTCCGCCGCCAAGGATCATTACCTTCGGGCGGTCAGTGCTTACCTTGTCATTGTCCTGTCCGATGTAGGTGCTGTAGTAGTAAGAGCTGTCTTCTGTTCCGCTTACATGCACGGAATCCCAGTTTTCCGTAACGCCGATTGCTTCACGGCGGTTTCTGATATCGTCTTCGGAAACCTCCAGGATCTTCGCAAGATACTTATCTGAGAAGCCATCCTTTTTAGCCTGAGTGAGTGCCTCGTCGGAAGGAACATTACCCTTGTTTTTAAGAAGCTCCTCTTCTTCCTCCACCAGCTCTTTCATCTGTTCGATGAAGTATTTCTTGACCTTTGTGAGCTCGAAGATCTCATCTACGGTTGCGCCTTTACGAAGGGCTTCATACATGATGAAATGCCTTTCACTTGAAGGTGTGATAAGGAGCTTAAGGAGCTCATCCTTTGTAAGCTCGTTGAAATTCTTTACAAAACCAAGGCCGAAGCGGTCCTTCTCGAGGGAACGGATGGCCTTCTGGAAAGCTTCCTTATAGTTTTTTCCGATGCTCATGACCTCGCCTACGGCACGCATCTGTGTTCCCAGCTTGTCTTCAACTCCTTTGAACTTTTCGAAAGCCCAGCGGGCGAACTTGACAACCACATAATCTCCGTCGGGAACGTATTTGTCGAGGGTTCCGTATTTTCCGCAGGGAAGCTCACTTAAGGTGAGTCCTGTTGCAAGCTTTGCAGACACAAGGGCGATAGGGAAGCCTGTTGCCTTTGAGGCAAGAGCTGAGGATCTGGAGGTTCGCGGGTTTATCTCGATAACTACTATTCTGTCCGAAACCGGATCGTGGGCGAACTGAACATTGGTGCCGCCGATAACTCCGATATGCTCGACTATCCTGTAGGCCTGTCTTTGGAGCTCATCCTGAAGATCCTTTGAAATGGTAAGGAAAGGTGCCGTACAGAAGGAGTCACCGGTGTGAATGCCTACGGGGTCAACATTTTCGATGAAGCAGATGGTGATCATGTTGTTGTCTTTATCGCGGACAACCTCAAGCTCCAGTTCTTCCCATCCAAGAATGGATTCCTCTACCAGAACCTGATGGATAAGGCTGGCCTGAAGACCTCTTGCACACACTGTCTTAAGCTCATCCCTGTTGTAAACGAGACCGCCGCCTGCGCCACCCATGGTATAGGCCGGACGGAGAACCACAGGATAGCCGAGCTCGTCAGCTATCTTCAGGGCTTCCTCCACGCTGTAGGCTACCTCACTTCTGGCCATCTCCACACCGAGCTTGTTCATGGTTTCCTTAAACTCGATACGGTCCTCACCACGCTCGATAGCGTCTACCTGAACTCCGATTACCTTAACACCATACTTGTCAAGGATACCTTCCTTATAAAGTTCGGAGCAGAGATTGAGGCCTGACTGTCCTCCAAGGTTAGGGAGCAATGCATCAGGTCTTTCTTTTGCGATGATCTGCTCGACTCTGTTAACATTTAAGGGTTCGATATAAGTGATATCCGCCATCTCGGGATCTGTCATGATAGTGGCAGGATTTGAGTTGACAAGAACGATCTCATAGCCAAGGCTTCTGAGTGCTTTACAGGCCTGGGTACCTGAGTAGTCAAACTCACAGGCCTGTCCGATGACGATGGGACCTGAGCCTATGATAAGGATCTTGTGTATATCTGTTCTCTGTGACATGTATAGTCCTCCGTATAAATAAGCATTTCTGAATGATTATAGCATTAATCATGCATAAATATACCCATAAAATGTATTTTTATCAAAGTATTTAAAAATATGCATTATTGTATGTCATAAATGGCAATCTCGTTTATTCACAAAAAGTCCCTGAAGAAAAGAATGATGGCATCTTCTCGGCAGAGACTTATATAATTCATCAGATCTCGAAATCCAGGCAGCTTCTGACCTTGGTATAAGGTCTTACCTTTGCCTTCTCTTCTGCTGAAAGTTCATCCTTAAGAGTCCATAAAATAACGTGTTTAACCATGATTACTCCTTTTTGCTGATGTGATAAATTACCGAATTGGAGCGCCCGGCACAAAGTGCTCATGCGCACTAAACTATTATATAAAAAAACAGAAGTAATGTGTAAAAAAAATAAACAGGAGCTGCAGACACATGCAAAATATGTTTTCTTCTATGGTATAATTGTACGTATGTACTCAAGGCAACAAAATAAACCAAAGTTATCGGCAGTATCAGCTGCCGGTGATTGGTATCATTTTTGTATTCCGGTGATCGGTACCGTTTTCGTATGTGGGTGATCGGTATCGTTTTCTTATTGATATATTTGAGAGACTGTGATATGGGAGAATTCAAGAGTTCCTTTGTTGAGATTGATAAAAACTTAAATATCATGCACTGCAGCGAGAGTTTTCTTGCTTATACCGGCCAAAGCAGCGTGGATGATCTTAGTATGCTCGTTCCATCCACGGATCTGACCGGCCTTAGGGATGAAATACATGCCCTGGAGCCGGGGCAGTCGGTTCTTTCATGCTTCAGAGTGCGGAATAATGACGGTGTCCTGTCATGGTTTGCGGCAACAATAGAAAAACCTGTAAACCCCGATGACAATATAAAGGTGTATCTTTCAGACGTTCAATCCATGAAAAACAATGTTGAGGAAGAATGCTACGACAAGATGACCGGTGTATACACCAAGAGCACCATTATTGAGTATGCCAAAAACCTTATGCATAAGTCTCCTCCAGGGCATTTTTATTTTTTCCTGATGGATATCGACAATTTTAAATCAGTTAACGATTCCTTAGGGCACATGGCCGGAGATGATGTGATCATAGAAGTGGCAAAGTCTGCAAAGAAATATGTGGGTGACAAGGGCGCTGTCGGAAGGATCGGCGGTGACGAGTTTATGCTTGTTCTGGAAAAGGTCAATACAGAACCGGAGCTTCGTGAGATTCTGAGGGCAATAAGATATGATATCCGTGAGAAATACATGGATGAAAAAGCAAATAAGACCGTAACGATTTCAATGGGCGGAGCTCTTTTCCCCGATAATGCAAAGGATTATGACAGCATGTTCCAGCTTTCGGACAAGATGCTCTATCTTGCCAAGACAAAGGGCAAGGATCGCTATATCATCTACACTCCCCATATCCACGGAAACGTTCTGTATGACGGTAAGGTTATGACCATCGCCCAGCATATGATCATCAATAATCAAAAGAGTGATATGATCATGGAGCTGATGGATAAGTTCCTGATGAAAAGAAGCCTTTCGTTAAATACGGCACTTGAGAAGATATTGGTCACTTATAACCTGGATGAGGTCTTCTTCCTTGGAGAGGATGATCTTACATCCTCCTTCGGTTTAAATAAAATCACTGATGATGCCGTCGGAAACAGTTTTGAAATTGACAGTCTGGATCTGTCTTCAACTGTCCCTGAGGATTTTCATCCTATGTTTGATACCTACCCTGTCAAAGTAGTCAACATGTTTGATCTGCAAAGGGATAATTATCCCAGATTTGCCTCATTTATGGTGGATAATTGCTTCCGTGTTCTTGTGGTGTATCATATGACTCTGACACAGAGGGGCGGCTATATCATATTTGTCAGCAATATAACCAGCTCCTGCAGGCTGTCGGAAACTGATTTTGCAGACCTGACTTACTTTTCAAGAATGGTAGAATTAAGCGGCCGGTGCCCATGAGCACCGACCGCTTTTCTGTAGATATATAATAGCCGATTAGATTGACATCTGTGTGTCAGATATAAATGGCGAAAAACATGCATTTATAGATGAGGAGAAAATCTACCATTTCAGTTATCTACCGGGGACGGTTCTCGCCGGCGAGAACCGTCCCCGGTGGGTCTGAAAACTACCACTTCATGGCATCGACGGCAGCGCGTTCTACTGCGATTCCGTCTTTGTAATGCTGTGTGAAGGTTTCAAAGCCTTCTACATCTGCGGTATCCGGGGATACTGTGGTTCCGGACTGATCAGCGAAAATCTCCTTTGCAAGGAAGTCTCCGAGGCTTCCCGCATCTTTACCGCGGAGCATATAAAGTGCCAGTAGCGCTTCACCCCATGGACCGCCTTCGCTTGCGGTATCCATAACGGTTACCGGAGCATTGACAGCAGCAGCAAGATAATTCTGGGCAACGCCCTTTGTCTTGAAGAGACCGCCGTGACCGGTAATGCTCTTGACCGGCACCTTCTCATCCTTCAAAAGAATGTCGAGACCAAGCTTTACAGCTCCGAGAGAGGTGTAGAGATGAGCTCTCATGAAGTTTGCCAGATTAAACTTACTGTCCGGTGTGCGGGCAAAGAAAGGTCTTCCTTCGTTCAGGTGTGTGATTCCCTCTCCCGAAAAATATCCGTAAGGCAGAAGTCCGCCGCAGTCCTTGTCACCCTTAAGAGAATTTGTGTAGAGCTTTCCGTAAAGCTCACCCATGTCCACGGTATGTCCCATAAGCTCTGAAAATTCTTTAAAGAGATTTACCCAGGCATTGAGATCTGAGGTTCCGTTATTGGCATGTGACATCGCTACAGGATAACCGTCAGGAGTTGTCACCATATCTATCTCGCGGTAAAGCTTTGACAGCTTTTTGTCCTGTGAAAGTACCAGCATTGCGAAGGTACTTGTGCCGGCGGAAACATTACCTGTACCCGGAGCTACGGAATTTGTAGCCACCATGCCGGTTCCTGCGTCTCCTTCCGGAGGACACATGGGAACACCTGCCTTCAGGGTTCCGGTTTCATCCAGAAGCTTTGCGCCTTCTTCTGTTAATGCTCCTGCCTGCTCTCCTGCCACGAGAACCTTTGGAAGGATATCCCTGAGCTTCCATGGATAGCCCTTTTCCTTGATGAGTGAATCGAACTTTTCTACCATTTCTTCGTCATAGTCAAGCTTCTCTGAATCGATGGGAAAGATTCCCGCTGCATCTCCGATGCCGGTAACCTTCTCTCCAGTCAGTTCCCAGTGAATGAAGGAATCAAGTGTAGTCACAAAGGAAAAATCCTTTACGAAGCTTCTGTCTTCAAGCACCATCTGGTAGATGTGTGAGATGGTCCATCTGAGAGGGATGTTAAACTGAAATTCTTCCGTAAGTGCATCAGCTGCCTGCTCTGTATTGCTGTTTCGCCAGGTCTCAAAAGGACTGAGAAGTTTTCCTTCCTTGTCGAAGGCCAATATTCCGTGCATCATGGCACTGATTCCGAGAGCACCGTAAGTCTCGGGGATCAGATCATACTGCTCCTTTACGTTCTTCACCAGGGAACTGTAACACCTCTGAAGTCCGATATGGATATCCTCCATGGTGTAGGTCCAGATATCATTCACCAGCCGGTTTTCCCAATCATGGAATCCGGTGGCGAGAACATGACCCTTATCATCCGTAAGAACTGCTTTTATCCTGGTGGAACCAAACTCTATACCAAGAGCTGTCTTTCCCTCCAGTATTTTTTCTTTTGCTCCCATAATATCTATATCTCCTATCTCTTCAACTTTTTGTGGACCATGGGGACGGGGTTGGTGGTTCATTTTGCTTCAAAATGAACCACTAACCCCGTCCCCATGGTCCACCGGCTTAACTGTCACGTATATTTCTTACATACAGATGCAGATTTACCTGGCTCCCAGATGGAGAAGATCTGCATCTGTTGTATCCTCGCCGATAGTAACAAGCTCTGTGCCTGTAAGCTTTGCGAAAAGGGCGATATCAGCTCTTGTTAATGCTGTTGATATGACGCTGTGATGAGCTCCGCCTGCGTAGCACCAGCCCTCGGTACCGATCTCGAAGTTTGGCTTATGGCGGAACATGATACGGGCAACCGGAAGCTTAGGCATGGGCGCTGCCTGCTTTACAAGCTCGATATCTGCGCAGATGATACGGAAACGGTCTCCCATATCCACCATGGTTACCTGAATTGCGTCGCCGGTTACTCCGTCAAATACAAGACGTGCCGGATCTTCCTTTCCGCCGATGCCCAGAGGATGAACCTGGATCTCAGGCTTTGTTGCCGCAAATGCAGGCGGTACCTCCAGCATGTGGGAAGCAAGCTCCACCTCCTGACCTTCTGTAAGGTCATAGGTGTAATCCTCGATGAAGCCGGTAGCACCCTTTCTTGATTCTGCCATCTTCATGAGAACAGCGGATAATGCAGAGATTTTGTAGTCTCCCTCAGGTCCGAAACCAACGCCCTTAGACATAAGGTTCTGTGCTGCGATGCCCGGAAGCTGCTTAAGATTGTGAAGATCCTGGAAGGTATCTGCGAATGCACCGATATGCTTCTTTTCAAGGAACTTATCGAGAGCCACTTCCATCTTTGCCTGTTCACGAACGGAGTCTACATTATCGGTCTTCATGGTGTATTTTGACTCATACTCTGCCATTTTTGCATCTACTTCACTTTCGGAGACAGTAGCCATGATCTTAACCAGATCGCCGATACCGAAATAATTGCACTCCCAGCCGTAACGGATCTGAGACTCAACACGATCGCCGTCTGTAACAGCAACTTCACGCATGTTGTTTCCGAAGGATGCAACCTTTAAATGATGTGAGTAGTCAATGGCCTTCGCAACCTCTGCAAACTGACGGATCTTTTTGAGGACACTCTCATTCTTGTAGTAACCGGCCACAACTTCGTGCGGGATTCCGAGACGTGCTACGATGAAGCCGTACTCGCGGTCGCCGTGAGCTGACTGGTTAAGGTTCATAAAGTCCATGTCAATGCTGTCATAGGGAAGCTTCTCATTATGCTGTGTGTGAAGGTGTAAAAGAGGCTTACGAAGCTCCTGAAGTCCCTTGATCCACATCTTTGCCGGTGAGAAGGTGTGCATCCAGGTGATGACACCTACACAGTCATCATCAACGGATGCCTTACGGAGATCCTCAATGCAGGTCTCTGAATCAACAACTGTAGGCAGGAGCTCTACAGATACGATCTCCTGAAGTTTTTCGTTTAAAAATGATGCCATATCGGCAGCATCTGCTGCAACCTGACGGAGGCATTCGTCTCCATAGAGATCCTGACTGCCGACTACAAAATATAATTTCTTCATAATTCTTCCTTCTTTCTGATTACATCTGCCGTTTAAATTTCGCTTTGCGAGAGGCTGATGGTAAATGGCGGTTTTTATAGAAAACCTGCCATAAATAAAACCACTTAGCTATGTTATTGCCTTTTTATATGACCCGTGACAAATATCCTGCAGGTTAAGGCATTCTATTTATGATCTCTTATATCCCTTACGGAATTACCCTGATTAAACGAAACAGGGAACTGATAAGAGTAGTCGTGATGAGTCCAGTTTTGATCCTTCATCATGCGGAGGAGATTTTGGGCTGTGAGTTTTCCCATTTCGAATTTCGGGTGTACTGCCGATAAAATCGTCAGCTCTCCTGCCTCCTGCATTTTCGCATCATCAAAGGAAACAATGGAAACATCCTCCGGCACCTTCACGCCTCGTTCGTTAAGAAAATCTATATATCGATATGCGATCTCGTCATTGTAGAAAACAAGGGCTGTGCACTCCTTTGTTCTGCGATAGAATGACATCAGACTTTTCTTGCTGAATTTATCCTCCATGTCCTTTGTGGTGTACCAGCGTACCCAGTCGTCGTCAAAGCGAAGCCCCAATTCGGACAGGCACTCTGTATAGCCGCGATAGCGTTCCATTCCCTGCATATCATCCGACTTAAACATTCCCCCGATCTTTCTGTGACCATTTTCAATCAAATGCTTAGTCAGTTCATAGCTGCTTTTTGCATCAGACATTTCAACACTGTCGAAATGGATGTTTGAATAATGATTATGGAGAAAGATAGTTGGAATATTCTTCCTTTTGATTTCTTTATACAATCTCTGATTGGGATTCGGGAAGCTCGAACGTGTACCTTCTATGATCAGACCCTGAACGCCTGCCTTCAGGAAATTCTCAAGGAACATGGTTTCTTCATTGAGATGATTTTTGGTAATGGCTACATCGATCTGAAGCCCCTGTTCCTTCATAACCGATTCTATTCCGGCATAGACCTCCGGAAACAGATAATCTGCAAAATAGCTCAGAATCAAACCTATATGCGGTTTTTTATCCCCCTCAGGTTCCACATCAGTATGGTAGGAAACGTAGGTTCCGCTGCCGCGGACCCTTTGGATGAGCCCTTCCTGTTCCATTTTGTCAAGGGCCATACGAACAGTCTGCCTGGAGTAACCAAACTTCTTTTCCAGTACATGCTCAGACATGAACTTGTCGCCGTTTTTGATGACGCCACTCATGATAAGCGTACGGCCCCATTTATACAGTTTTTGATATTTTAAGCTTTCGTTGATATGCTTTTGGTTTTCTTTGCTCATTCTGTTTACTCTTCACTACTCATCTGTAAATGATGTTTTCCGGCTTTGATATCTGACACAGATGCAGATCCTGTTGGTTCGTAAAAAAGATATTTACAAGGGGTTACAGGTTTTGGGTCGGTTATTTGATGACCTGTAATGATTTCCTGTCTGCAAAAACTGCCACAAATACCAGGAATACGATTCCCTGTATAAGCTGCATCATCTGTGTTGAAAATCCCATCATGGTGAGTCCGCTGTTAAGTACGATATACAGAAGCGAACCTACGATGATATTTTCAAAACGAACCTTGGCTCCGCCTGAAATAGGCATTCCTCCGAGTACAAGAGCGATGAGAATCTGTGTTTCCAACTGGCTTCCGCCTGAAGATGTTACGGATCCAACCTTGATGACATTTATGAATGCCGCAAAACCTGTGATTGCTCCGGAAAGTACATAAACCCAGAATTTCATTTTGTCGGTTCTGATACCTGAGAACATTGCTGCTTTCTCGCCTGCTCCGATAGCTTTCAGATAAGTTCCGAACTTAGTGAATCTGAAAAGTACAAAACCTGTTACAAGAACAAGCAGTGTGAGAGCTACTTTCAGTTCTGTTTTATCGAAATTGATAAGAGCAGCTGATCCCGCAACCGGAGCATTGGTTGTCAGGTACTTGATGAAACCGCGGAACAGAAACATTGTACAGATGGTAACGATAAAGGACTTTATCTTACGATATACATAGAAGTATCCGTTGAATGCACCGATCAGTGCGCCTGTGAGGATACCGCATATGATGCTCAGGGGAATGTTGATCCTGGACACCATACATACCACTATGGATGCTATTCCGAGTATGGATCCCTGTGAAAAATCAAGACCTCCCATGGTCATGATAAAAAACACACCGGTTGTGGCGATCATGGTCACATATACCTGGGAAAGAACAAGGGGCATATTTTTGACCATTCTGAAATTCGTCAGAACATTAAATACCAAAAATACTATGATCAGGCCAACGATAGGAAGATATGTCTTGACTGCGGAAATCATGGAGAGATTTCCTGTTTTCTTTTCTTTTGCTGCTGTCATCTCTGTTTTACTCACTGCCACCGTAATTCCTCCTTAAACCATCATTGTGATCAGATTGTTTTCATCCAGTGTCTCGCTTCTTTCGATCTGTCCGTTGATCATTCCGTCCTTCATGATGATGATACGATCACACATTCCTATAAGTTCCATCAGCTCTTCGGAAATCATGATGATTGATTTTCCTGACTTTCTCATTCTGTCCATGAGCTGATATATATCCTGCTTTACCTTGATATCGATACCTCTTGTCGGGCTGTCCAGTACGACGATATCCGAATCCTTGCCTATCCATCTGGCGAGAACTACCTTCTGCTTGTTTCCGCCGGAAAGATCAGATACAAACTGATCGACATTTACCATCTTTACCGACATGTCTTTTGCGAATTTATCTGCAAAGTCTCTGAGCTTTTTATCGCTTAACATATGTCTCTTGTCTGCAAGCTCATCCAGAGAAGGAAGGCAGATATTGTCCATGATGCTCTGATTAAGTACAACAGATTCATTATCTCTGTCCTTTGAAGTATATGCGATGCTGTGCTGAATAGCTGTGGGGATATCATTGATCTCGGTGCCGTCTGAAAGCTTTACGGAACCGGTTCTGTCATAGGAAGCACCGAAGATGGCCTTGCCTACTTCGTGCATTCCGGATTCCGAAAGACCTCCGAAGCCTAAAATCTCTCCTTTGTGAAGCTCGAAATCAAGCTTGTTCAGGAGTCCCGGTACCGATACATCTTTCACTGAAAGAACGACCTCGTCGGATACCTTGCTGCCGTAATCTGAACGGTAGTAATCTCCTGTTACTTCGCGGCCTACCATGAGACGCTTCAGATCCTCTTCGGAAACATCTTTGCTCTTTACGGTATCGATATAAACTCCGTCACGAAGAATCGTGATGGTATCTGAACGATCGAGTATTTCCTGAAGGTCGTGGGATATAAAGATTATGGTATTGCCCTTCTCTCTTATTTTGTCCATAACCTTGTAAAGCTCATTTCTTCCCTCCTGGGAAAGAGCTGTTGTGGTCTCGTCTATAACAACGATCTTTGGGTCAAAATAGGTTGCCTTTACGATCTCAACCAGCTTCCTGTCTTCGAAGTTGTAGTCATCGATCATTCTCTGGGCTTTGATCCTGTCAAATCCGTAACTGTGGAGAAGCTCATTGGCCTCTTTTATCATTTGCTTTGTGTTTTTGATCCCGCACTTCACAAATCTTTCTTCATGTCCCAGGAAAATATTTTCAGCTACGGTAAGTCCTGAAAGTGTTCCAAGCTCCTGGACTATGATGGAAACGCCGTGGTTGTTGGCGTCCACCTGATTTTTCGGATGGATTTCTTCGCCGTCCAGAACAAAGATACCGCTGTCTATACTGTAAATGCCTGTCAGCATATTTGTTAATGTTGACTTTCCGGAGCCGTTCTCACCGATCAGGGCGTGTACCTCTCCTTTGTTGATGTTAAAAGAAACATTCTTAACTGCCTTCGTGATACCGAAGGACTTACAAAGATTTTTTACCTCTAAACGAACCTCGCTCATTGTTCCCTCCTGTATCACTTTACAATTTCGCCTTTATTGATCTTTGTGGTTACAGTGATGATGATCAGAAGCGCAAAGCCTGTGATAACATCCTGAATCGCTGTAGGAGCGCCCAATGCGATAAAGCCGAAAAAGATGATGTTGATGATGAACTCTCCGATGATGATGGCCTGTAAAGGAATGCCGTATTTTTTGAAGGCAACTCCGAAGAAACAGCCCATTGTAGGGATAAAGTTACGGCTCATGGAGGCCATGCCGGTTACAGCGACCATTGAGGAACCATAGCTTATGGTCAGAACTGCCATGATGCCTAAAAAGCCACCGCTTAAAATGAAGGCCAGAACTTTGTATTTGTTGACATTGATACCCATGTTCTTTGCAACAAATTCGTTGCTGCCGATGGCATAGGTATATGTACCGATTTTTGTATAGTTAAGGAATACATAAGCCACAATAAAAGCAACCAGTGCAAGGATGATATCTCCGGGCATCTGTCCGAACATTCTGAGATCAGCTGATAATGTCTGCTCAACTCCGCCTGCAATGTAGTTTGCAACTGCTTCATAAATGAGAGCAAGACCTGTGGTTACTATCATTGACGGGATACGAAGCTTTACATAAAAGCTTCCGTTGAAAAGTCCTACCAGGCATCCGCAGAGTAAGGCGCCTATAATGAGACCTGCATATCCGAGGCCCAGCTTTGTGGCGAAAACGCAGCCTACTATTGCGGAAAGCATGATGTTTGCACCGATTGAAAAGTCAAACATGCCCATGACCATTACAAAGTAGAAACCTACGGCACCTACGCTTGCGATAAGGCTGGCCTGGAAATAGCTGAGCATATTGTTGAATGATCCAAAATTGTGTGGTGTAAGTATTTTAAAGATTCCCCAGGAAAGCACAACCAGTAAGAGTAAAATCAAATAACCGCGAAGGCTTCCTTCGATCTTTCTTTGATCCATTGTTACAGCGGAAGAATTCATTTTATTACCTCATTTATATATCTGTGGGAAGCCCGGCTGTATGATTCTCTACGGTAAAAGCCTGGGCTGTATTTTGGAAACATCAGCCCGGAGAAAAATCGTTTAGCGAATGGCTGATGCTGCATGGCAGGTCTTCTTCGAAAACCTGACAGATGTTTTTAAAACTCGAGCCGATATCTGTGCCTAAGCTCGATACCGGCTCCTATGATGTTTCTTAATAGATTTAATATTTATTTTCCTGCACGAGCAGCTGCATCTTCGATGGAGATCTTTGATGCTGCTTCCTTGAGTCCGTCGAAGGAAAGCTCTGACATAGCAACGAGCTCTTCGTCTGTAAATGGAAGCTGGTCTACGAAGTACTTCTCATAAGCCTTGTAGTCATCAGCTGATGAAACATAAAGGTATGGGAACGGAACGTCGTTGAACTGTCCTTCAAATCCTGTGTAGTTGCCCTTGATAGCGTTGTAAACCATCATGAATGCGATAAGCGGATCGCAGTAATGTCCGCCGGACTCACCTGCCATTGAACCGTTTTCAAGTCTCTCTCCGAGATCAGGAAGGAAGTCTGTTGATACGATGTCGATATCCTGTGTCTTTCCTGCACGCTCAACAGCTGCGATAGCTCCCTGAAGAGGATCTCCGCCGCCGCCGGCAGGGATAAGTGCATCGAGAGACGGATCTGCAGACATCAGAGCTTCTGCAGCCTTTGAACCGCCCTCTGAAGTTGTACCTGCATACTGGGGCTCGGAAAGCTTAGCCTGATCATCAGGATGCTCTGCATTCCACTTTTCAACACCTGCCTTATAGCCTTCCCATCTTCCGAGCCAGGTTGCATCACCCTGCTCCCATCCGATGAGACCGATGTTACGATCGCCCTTGTCGAGAAGGATGTTTACAAGCTTCTCGCCGTTCTCGGGTTCATTTTCGTGAACAGCACCTACATAGTAAGGTGAATCTGTAGCAGCTTTATAGATGTCTGCGCTGTTGTCCTTTGAGATTACACGGAAGAACTGTGCGAGATAAACCTTGTTGTCATTACATGTCTTGATGGCTGAAGTCATCTCTGTATCTGATGAGTTACAGATCACGATTCCCTGGCAGCCGGCTGCCGCAAGCTGCTCAACAGATGCAGTTACCTTCTCGGATACATGTCCCTGATCAACATACTGAACCTGAACGCCCAGAGACTTTGCGGCCTCATCAAGGATCTGCTTGCACTGTGATCCGAGGACGTCTGTTGAAGACCAGATAGATACACCGATCTTTATGTCCTTGTTATCGATAGCGGCTGCCTGTCCGCTTCCTGCTGCAGGTGCAGTGGGTGCACTGTTACTACCGCAAGCTGTAAGTCCGGTTACCATAGCTACGGACGCTGCAAGGGCCGCAACTTTTCTCAGAATTTTTCTCATTACTAAACCTCCATTTAATGATTGATCACTGTATTTGTTGTTTTTCACAACTCGTTGAATGTAGTTTATCAGTGGCTTTGTCTATTTGCAATACAATACAAGGTATTTATATCACGAAGTTGTATTGAAAACATGCATAAAATAACACATAAAAGGTGCAAAATACGGCAAAAATATATCAAAATCACAATACGCCTTGAATTGGCGAGGTTTTTATGAGTGAAAAATAGTTCCTTTTCAGCATGAAACTAACATTTGAAGGCTACCATTTCAAAATACAATACAACTTGGTATTTGTACGGTTTATGTATTTTTGCTGACATATAAAAACGGCTGACCATATGGTCAGCCGCCGGGAAATCATTATAGGACGTTTTGATAGTTTCTTATGCTTTTATAATTATTTGGTCAGAAATGATTCTGCTTCGGCTTTTATCATTTCCACCAGGTCCCTGTATGCGGGAAGGCTCTTAAAGTACTTTTCTGAATAAACAAGGCTGATTTCTCCTTTTGTTGCCGGGTCATCAAACGGTATACAGGTCATGCCGCCACCTTCGACCTCGGTATAACGTTTGTTTGCCGGATAGAAGCTGACCGCAAAAACATCAGGCTGTTCGCTGGCCATTTTGATAACTGTCTGAACAGAATCTACGGTGATGACATTATTGACGGTAATCTCCTTGACGAGCTCGGGAACAAAACCTGACAGCATGGAATAGGCCCGCACTTCGGATACTTCTTCATCAAGCTTTGAAGAATGACTTGGATATGCAAGACAATAGCCTTTGAGATCCGAAAAATTAACGGTTTTATATTTTGTAAGGGGACTCTCATTTTTAACGAGGCATCCGTAATAGCCTTCCATCAGGGTTATCTTTTTGATGCCTTTAGCATTAAATGCGGGATCATCGTCATCTTTACGATTGAGACAGATTGCAAGTGAAGGATGTGCAGTATTTAAGGATACCTGCTTTTCCGGAGCGGCATCCCCCTGATATTTCAAAAGAACGTTGGAGTGGTTTCTCTGGAAAGGGATATGAAGCTTTGGTATAAGAAAGCCCACAAGGGAGATATGCGAGTAAGCATAAATAGTCGTGGATTCGTTATCGTTGGCAAGCTTTTTCCACCCGTTATAGTAATCCAGTATTATACGTGCCTCTTTGTAGATTTTTTCTCCTTCGGGAGTAAGCTGCATTCCGGATTTGTTTCGCTCAAAAAGAATAACACCCAGTTCATTTTCCATAAGCTTAATGGATTTTGTCAGGCTTGGCTGTGCTATATATAGCTTTTTGGCAGCCTGATTAACGGAACCGGTTTCTGCAATTGCGACAAAATAATTAAGGGAGCTTATCTTCATGGTAGTTCTCCGCTTTACAAATCAATGATCAAAATGTATTTGACCTACTAACAGGATCTTGCTCTTTAATGGATTTTGAAAACATTATAGCTGTTTTTCATATACTTAAGATTTTTTTATATTATACAAGGATTTAAGTCGATAGTATATTACTTTAACATGTAGAGTCGATATAAATTGAAGGAACAAACAGGTTATGACAAGTCCCTGAGGAATGGAACTGATCATAAAGCTGTTCTTATCATGGAGGAATATCAGTCATGACAAACAGGGAAAGAATTAAGAGGGCATTTTCGAATCAACCGGTAGACAGGGTTCCGGTAGCTTTTTTTCATCATTTCACGTCACCTTATGACTGGAATATGGGACTCAGCAATCCGGAGGCGCTTGAAGCAAATATAACTCTTCATAAAGCATCTCTTGAAAAGTTTGTTCCGGATATCATAAAGATAATGAATGACACTCTCATGATGATGCCTCTGGATATCAGCGGCATTGAGAAGGCTTCAGATCTTTACAAGATTAAAAAACCTATGATCGATTCTCCTTATGCCAAGGCACAGATAGACCTTACCAAAAGAGTAATGGAGATATATGAAGGTGTTGATGCACCTGTCTATGTGACCTGTTTCTCTGCTGCCTGGGTGCTCAGAAATGCATTTACCCAGGGACTTCCGGTTTTCGGAGCACAGGAAGATACCATGCAGCGATTCATGAGGGAAGATCCTGTTGCAGTGAAATATGCATTAGACATTATCACTGAAGGCATAATCGATCTTAACAGAGTACTTCTTACAGAATGCGGCGCGGATGGTATCTACCTGAGCTGCAGCAATCAGGGTGGATTTTTCAATGAGGTCTTCCACAAAAAGTATGTTGCTCCTACCGAAAAGAAGATACTTGATGAAGCAAAGAAGATCAGAAATACCAATATTTTACATATCTGCGGATATCACGGTCATGGAAATGACTTGAGACTATACAAAGGTTATGATGCCGCTGCCTACAGCGTTGCGGTTGTGGCAGAAGGAACAACTCTGAGTGATGCCAAGAAGCTCTTTAAAGGCAAATGCATCATCGGAGGTTTCTCACAGGACGGCATCATATATAAGGGCTCTAAGGAAGAGCTTGAGAAGGCAACCTATAACCTTCTTTCCGAATGCGGACAGACCGGCATCATCATTGGCGCCGACTGCACCGTCCCCAATGACATAGATGAGGAGCGTTTCAACTGGGTTCGTGAATCCTGCAAACAGTTTGCATCATGTAACTCAGCCATGTTTTCCGCATCCTGATAAGAATTAATCTGTTTTTAAAGAGACACTCTCCCCAACCTAATCTCTTTAAAATATACACACACCACGGCCCCTTCCCCAAGGGGCAATTTTTTATTTCAGAATATGAAACGGATTATATCCGAAAAAGTGAGCCGGCGGGCATCCATCCAAAAACATTCAACTTCGTTTTTTAAATGTTTTTAAATGGATACCTGCCGGCTCCTATGTTTTCTATGATCTTATAGTCTGGGCTGATACTTTTCGCATTGCCCTATTCTGTTTTTTAAGAGATTTATTTAATGCCCGGCCATATACGCCGCAACACGTTTTCCTACATTATCCTTTATGTTGCTATAGTAGTAGGTATAATCGCTGGCGTGGCGTCCGTCCGGTCCGAAGAACTCGGCTGCGGTTCTGGCGTTTTCCTCGGGCATTGGTTCAACCTTTGCATGAGTTACGACCACACCGCGGGCGAGATTGATCTGCGCATCCGCACCCATATCGCCTATCGTGGCCTCACCGGTTTCTTCGTTCTCCACGAGGGATCCCAGGTTCATGCTGGCCGGAGCGTAGGTTTCATCAAGCTTCCAGTTGAGGGGGTTAATGCTTCTGGTGTTAGGCAGTACAACGACGTTGTGAGCATTAGTCTCAACGTTCTTAGGACCCTCTGTATTCCATGCTATTATAACGCCTGTGTCGGTTTCGCCGGTGGCGAACTTAAGGTGCGGGTTGGCCGCAAGATACTCGTCTGTGACGGAGTAGCCGATGGTGTAGGCTGCGACCATGCGTGCATAGTAATCCGGATGATCCTTAAAGTAAGTACGAAGCAATAAAAGAACCATGGCTGAGCCCTGGCTGTGACCTGCGATGATAAAAGGACGACCACCGTTGTAGTTTTCAAAATAGTAGTCCAGGGCAGCAGTTATATCGTCCATGGGCATGCCTGCAAAAGCAGCATCTGCGGTTCCGGTTTTCTTAAACATTTCTCCGGCATACTTTAAGCCGGACTGGCGGTAGTACGGGATGAAAAGGTTGGTGGCATCCTCATAAGTAGTCGCATGCAGCTGGTACTCCTGTTCCGCACCCTGCAGCATCTCTTCATTGTCGAGGCTGGCAAAGTCGGGGGCACCTTCTGCAAAGCTTCCCATGATATACTCCGTCGCATAGACATAGAAGGTATCAACATCCTTGGTGATTTCCGGAAGCTTGCACCAGCATTCTTTCCTGGAATAGTCGGGTGCAATACCTGATGTATCTGATGAAAGGTTGTTGCTCATTATTTCTCCTCTCTGCTTTTTATTTTACGGTTCAGCCTGTGGACTATGAGGAACAGGCTGAACTGTTAACAAATACTTTTATTTTACTTTCTTTCCGCCAAAGTAAACTTCCTCCGGCTTGTTGAAGCTGAATCCTTCTTTTTCGGCTGTGAGCAGGTCTTTGTCGAATACAAGGAAGTCTGCATCCTTTCCTACAGTTATGGAACCCTTTTTGGATTCGATGCCAAGCTGTTCTGCTCCGTTTATCGTATATCCAACCAGCATCTCCTCAATTGTCATTACCTCTTTTTCAGGAGGAAATACCTCAGGGAATCTGGCAAATTCGTAATTCCTGGTCTTTTCTGTGATCAGACGTGTCATTCCGACTTCCATGCCAAGATACGGATTCCAGGTCATAAAGTCTCCGAAGACAATGTTGTCACTTGACCATGCTACCTTGGCACCGGTGTCCCAGAGAGTTCTGCAGCGGAACTGCTTTTTGGAACGCTCCTCACCGAGCCATGTAGCACTGAAAGTCGGATCTCCGGCGTGCCAGTGCGGTGTGAAGTTTGCATATACGCCAAGCTTTGCAAAACGATCGAGATCCGCATCATCCTGGATTTCAAGATGTGCACAGGTGACTCTCACTTTGAGGTCATCTCCCATTTCTTTTCTGGCCATCTCTACTCCATCCAGAACTGTTCGTGATGCACGTTCTCCAACGGTGTGAAGGTGAAGATCCAGATTTGCATCATTAAGATTCTTTAAAAGTTTTGCGATTCCCTCTGCGGTGAAAGCGGTAGATCCCAGTGTATGGATATCCACATAAGGGGTTACCATTGCGGCGGTATGGATTTTCTGGGTACCATCCATGAAAATCTTCATGGTATGAACATTCAGGTGCTCAGTGTTGTACTCACGCTGTATACGCTTAAGCTGCTCCAGACCTTCTTCTGCATCCTTCTCGGCATTGATAACAAGGCTTCCGTCGATGTATACGGGAAGCTTTCCCTGCTTATCAAGTTCGCAGAGACGCTTATAGACCTTCTCGTGGAATTTCATATCTCCCGGAAGTCCCGCATCAAATACTGCGGAAACACCGTATTCGACTGAAAAATCTATCCAACGCTTAAGTGCTGCATCAACCTGCTCATCGCTAAGCTCCATTCCGTTGTCAAGAATGATGCGAACTTCTGTTGCGCCTTCATACATATTTCCGGTCACATGTCCGTCTTTCCTTACGTAAAAGGCAAGTCCCGGGATGGGATCCGGCGTGTCGTCATTAATCCCGTGCTTTTCAAGAATCTTTGAGTTTACCCAGATACTGTGACCTTCACCTTCCTGAATCTGAAGCTCGGCATCAGGACATATAGCGTCGAGCTCCTCTTTTACGATATCCTCTCCCTTAAGGTATTTCTTTTCCAAAAAGAATCTGTAGCGCTTCTGCCCCGGATGCTCTTTGATGAACTTTGTCATCAGGTCAAATGCCTCCTGCTTGCCGTCCGGCTCAAGGCGCTCATCGATGACTGCGTACTCAAAACCTACGGGAATGGTGATATGAACATGGCTGTCGATGATGCCGGGCATGATGAACTTTCCGCCGAGGTCTGTAACCTCTCCCTCATACTCCGAAAGACCTGCTTCGTCTCCCACATAGACAAATTTGCCGTCCTTTACCACAAGCGCTGCAGCCTGTGGATTGGCCTTGTCTGATGTGAAGATTTTCGCGTTCCTGATGATCTTATCTGCTTTCATGCTTTGCTCCTTTTCAATTCTTTATATCTTATCCGACAGCTTTTTTGTCTTCTCAAAAAAGCCTGTTAACACATACATAAGTTTTATCGACAGATGTTCCTTCTCATATAATTTTAAATTCGGAATAATTGTCCGCCACACGATCAGGCAGCAAAGTCATGTCATGGCAGACCATAAAAGTTTCTTTTTCGAGATGTAACTAAGGAGACGTGGCCTGATAAGAAAAAAAGTACTTCTCAGGTACATAGAGTTACCTTTGAAGTACTTTTATTTCACTTTATAGTCTAAAACCCACGTAATATCAGGCTTTTTTCTCAAAATCATGCGGCTTATTCTGGTTTACCATCCTGCCCGTATATGAGTAGAAGTATGTTTTCATCATGCCGTTGTAGATCTTACGGTTCTTGTCAGCCTTGCCGAGGTACTTCTCGGAATCCTCCCAGGCGGTGATGACATGCATGGCCCAGCTATCGAGACCCTGGTAAGCTTCCTTAAGCTCTGTGTAAAGCATGGGAAGATTTCTCTTGTCCTCGATACGCTCGCCGTAAGGCGGGTTTGTGATGATGTAGCCGGCCTTTCCGCTGTGTGAGAAGTCCGCAAGATCACGTACCTGAAGGTGGATGATCTTGTCAACTCCGGTGCGCTCTGCATTCTCTCTCGCTACCGGAATGACATCAGGGTTAATGTCATAGCCCTGGATGTCGATCTTCTTTCCTTCAGCTGTCATGCCGGTTTCGAGAAGCTGAGTGTCAACCATCTCATTTGCTTCGTCGAAAGCATTGTACCAAAGCTTCTTGTCGATGAAGTTGGTCCAGGTCTCGGAGATAAAGGCTCTGTCCATACCCGGGGCAATGTTTGCGGCCATCATGGCTGCCTCGATAACGAAGGTTCCGGAACCGCACATAGGATCAACCAGTGCATGGTTTCTGTTCCAGCCTGACTGCATAAGGAGGGCTGCCGCAAGAGTCTCTGTGATAGGAGCAAGACCCTGCTTCAGACGGTAGCCTCTCTTGTGGAGAGACTCACCTGAGGTGTCGAGACAAACTGTAAATTCATCCTTATAGGCAAAGACTCTAACCGGATATTTTGCACCGTGCTCTTCAAACTGGGAAATGCCGAAATGCTCGCCCAGCCTTGCAACCATAGCCTTCTTCATGATGGACTGAATGTCTCTGGTAGAGAAAAGCTTTGACTTAACGGAGCTTGCCTTTGTCACCCAGAAGCTGCCGTCTACAGGAATGTACTCCTCCCATGGAAGCTTTTTTGTTGCCTGGAACAGATCTTCCCAGGTTTCAGCCTTGAAAGAACCAACCTTAAGAAGGATTCTCTCAGGTGTACGCATGAAAATGTTTGCACGGCAGATGGCATCGGCATCGCCTATGAAGCCTACACGTCCGTCGGTTACGGTAGTGATATCGTAACCAAGGTCTATGACTTCCTTTTTTGTTACTGCTTCAAGACCAAAATGGCAGGGAGCTACTAATTCGAATGTTTTCATATTTTTCCTTTTCTATTTAAAAGACGGATCTGAATGCGTGGATTTTAATCTCAGCATTACAAATCCGTCATCCATGATTACCGTAAAAATTTATTTATCAGCCATACAATACAGAAGGCTACCATTATAGTCGGGAGGTACGGTGACAGGATGTACAGAATACCGCCCACAACGTTTATAATCACTTCAAGTATGAGGAAGAAGATGATAAAGGCAATGAGACAACCCCAGCCGCCGGTGCTGAAGATATGTCCGTAATTACCGTTTTTTTCACCTCTGAAGAAGTCACCGAAACCGGAACGGTTGTTGTCGTTCCTTGTGCCTTCTTCCGAATAACTCTTCTGCTCACGACGGTTCTCATCCTGATAACCCTGCTTAGGCTCATCGTTTTCAGACTCTGAGTAGGATGAACTTTCGGCATTTCTGTAGGATTTATCTCTTTCGAACTCAAGGGCGTCAGAATAAGGTTCTGTATCTATGGTTCCTCTGATTTCTTCGTCCTGATTTGCAACAGGATCCCCCGCTGCCTCTGCAGTATCGATGATGGTTTTTGCAAGGAGTCTCGGAGAGCCTAATTCCTCAACCACTTCCGATTCTGATCTTCCCTTACTTACTTCGCCGCTGATATAGTTGTCATAGTAAGCAAGCTGTTCACGTATGATCTGATCGGATACGTTGAGATTGAGCTGCACCGTTAAATCATGGAGGAATTGTTCTTTTGTCACTAGTATGTCCTCTCTCTCGAGTTTAGTCATTAATAGAATAAACCGAGACTGGCATATGATGCAAGTCTCGGCCGTAAAGTTCATATAAAATTCACTTCTATTCTAAGCAGTTCATGTTAAAACAAAGCATAGTCTGCCGGCTGATTACCGGGCAAATCTTTATTATCCATGACACTTATAGCCGAGCGGGAGAAAAAATCCCGTTCGAACGAAAAATCAGTTTTCTTCTACGGATTCTTCAGGCTTCTCGTCAGGAACTACTGCGATTCCGAGATCTACGAGCTGCTGCTCATCAAATACGGGAGCCGGAGCTTCCATCATGGGATCTGAACCGTCCTTAACCTTCGGGAAGGCGATAACATCACGGATAGTGTCTGATCCAACCATCCACATGGCAAGACGGTCAAGACCGTAAGCAAGACCTGCGTGAGGCGGAACGCCGTACTTGAAGGCCTGCATAAGGAATCCGAACTGCTCGTTAGCCTTTTCAGGTGTGAAGCCAAGCTTCTCAAGCATCTTCTCCTGCACGTCTGCCTGGTGGATACGAACTGAACCACCGCCAAGCTCTGTACCGTTAAGAACGATATCGTAAGCCTTTGCACGAACTGCGCCCTGGTCTGTATCAACCAGAGGAAGATCCTCATCCATAGGCATTGTGAACGGATGATGCATTGCCTGGAATCTGTCAAGCTCCTCTGACCACTCGAACATAGGGAACTCTGTAACCCAAAGGAACTTCCATGCGCTTCTGTCGATGAGCTCGAGATCTGCACCCAGCTGGAGACGAAGTGCTCCGAGGGAATTCCATACAGTAGTTTTCTTTGTATCTGAAACGATCATGAGCATATCGCCCGGCTGACCGCCCATTGCATCAACAAGAGCCTTAAGCTCCTCTTCTGTCATGAACTTTGCGAAGGAGGACTTGTAGGTACCGTCTTCATTGATTGCAAGGTAAGCAAGACCCTTTGCGCCATAGCCCTTAACGAACTCTGTGTACTTGTCAATCTGCTTACGAGGCATCTTTGCCTGGCCCTTAACATTGAGACCCTTGATCACACCGCCATCCTTAGCGCAGTTTGCGAATACGGCGAAACCACAATCCTTAACAGCCTCGGTAACATCCTGAAGAAGCATCTCGAAACGCATATCAGGCTTGTCTGAACCGTAGCTGTTCATGGCATCTATCCACTTCATACGGCGGATAGGAAGCTCAATGTCTACATTGCAGATCTCCTTGAAGATGTACTGAAGGAGTCTCTCATTAACCCCGATAACGTCATCAACATCAACGAAGGAAAGCTCCATATCTACCTGTGTAAATTCCGGCTGACGGTCTGCACGGAGATCCTCGTCACGATAGCATCTTGCAAGCTGGAAGTAACGGTCAAAGCCTGATACCATGAGAAGCTGCTTAAGAAGCTGCGGTGACTGCGGAAGAGCATAGAAGGAACCGTGGTGCATACGTGAAGGTACAAGGAAATCTCTTGCTCCCTCAGGGGTTGACTTGATAAGTGTAGGAGTCTCGATCTCCAGGAAGCCGTTATCCATCATGAACTTACGGATGTAGAAGGCAAGCTTTGCACGGGTCATGATACGCTGTGCAAGCTCAGGCCTTCTGAGGTCGAGATATCTGTACTTGAGACGAACATTCTCATTTGTTGCGATTCCGTCCTCGATAGGGAATGGCGGAGTCTCTGACTCGGAAAGGATACGAAGTGATCTTGCTGAGATCTCGATGGAACCGGTCTTCATGTCCTTGTTGGCATCCTTGCCGCGGGAACGAACGATGCCGGTTACTGCTATAACGAACTCTGAACGAAGCTTTGCTGCCTTCTCAAATACCTCTTTGCCGCAGTCTGCTTCCTCAAAAATGATCTGTAAGATTCCGGAACGATCACGAAGATCTGTGAAGATAAGACCACCCTTGTTTCTGGATTTCTGAACCCAGCCCATCATGGTCACTTCTTTTCCGATAAATGATTCATCAAGCTCTGTACATCTGCACGTTCTGTGCAGACCTTTCATTGACTCTGCCATAAGTATTACCTCTGTATTATTAATTGATGATGAGTTGTCCAATGTTCAGGCTTCTCATCTATGTAAATGCCGCCCGGATTAGACGACAGTACTATCTGTTTAATTGTAACCTCGCATAAATCGATATGCGGGATTAGCTATTGAACATTTACCTCACATAAATAGATATGCGGGATGACATTTAAACATTAAAGTAAAAAAGCGATTTAATAGGTGCTTTTAATTAAGAGCATCCTGGTAAAACTCTTTGAATTCTGTATAGCCTTCCTGTGTGAGCTGCTCCTTCTGGAACTTCTTGTTCTTGTTCATGCGGGAAACCAGAACTGTTTCACCCTTTGCACGAAGCTCCATGGCTTCATTGAGAGCCTCCGCAGTCTTCTCCGCATCAAGGTTCTTGTCAAGGAGGAATGCTGTCTTCTTATTCTCTCCCGGAACATGCTCGTCGGCATCCAGCATGATGGTGATGATACGCTCAAAACCGATGGAGAATCCGACAGCCGGTGTATCCTGTCCTGTGAACTTTCCTACCATCTTGTCATATCTTCCGCCGCCGCCTACTGAACCGCCGAAGCCTTCGGCACGGATCTCGAAGATAGGTCCGGTGTAGTAACCCATGCCGCGAACGAGAGTAGGATCGAATTCGACATTAACCTTAACACTCTTCACTTTGGCAACAGCTTCTACTATCTCGGCAAGGTTCTTTGTCACGCTTTCGGGAAGAACGTCTTTCAGCTTCTCGCCAAGAGAACGGATGTCCTGAGCCTCTGTACCGATGCTTCCAAGGAGAGTCTGATACCTGTCGATAACTTCCTCTGCATATCCGAGTGAAAGAAGCTCTTCCTTCACACCTTCGTTTCCGATCTTATCTGCCTTATCGAGGCTGATGCAAACCTTCTCGAAATCCTCCTCGGGGAAGCCGGCATATGCCTGCATGCCGCGAAGGATCTCACGGTCGTTGATAACGATCTTGAAGTTGTATTTCTCGCCGAAACCTATGCGGTTAAGAAGAGTTGAGATCGCAAGGATAAGCTCGATTTCGGAGACATTGGAACCATCACCGAAAATGTCTATATCGCACTGTACGAACTCACGGAAACGTCCTTTCTGAGGACGGTCTGCTCTGAATACAGGTCCGATCTGAAGCGCCTTGAAGGGGCTTGGGAGCTGTGCCTGATTCTGGGAATAAAAACGGCTTAAAGGAAGTGTAAGGTCATATCTGAGACCTGAATCGCTGAGATCGTCGAGGCTGCCATTCTGATAGGCTGACTCAAGCTTGTCGCCGCGCTTCATTACCTTAAATATGAGCTTTTCATTGTCACCGCCCTGCTTGCTGAGGAGGTTTTCTATATGCTCCACAACCGGGGTTTCGATCTCTGTAAAACCAAATTCCTTATATGTTCTTCTGATCTCTGAGAGAACATACTGGCGGAGTTCCATCTCACGGGGAAGGATATCCTTCATGCCTGTTACAGGCTTTTTCTTTAATGCCATTTTCATACCTCAATATCAATAAATTTACGGTCAACTATTATATCAATATTCCATAAGTACCGCAAGACCTCAGCTCATAAAAGAGAAATCCACCGTGGACGGTTCTCGCGGTTGAGAACCGTCCACGGTGGATTTCCGGGTTGATTGTTTAAATTACAGATATTTCTTCATTGTGTCGTCTATATCAAGGGTTGCAAAGTAGTCCTGAGGGGTCTGGGCGCGGCGGATAAGCTTTACCGAACCGTCTTCTCTTAAGAGAAGCTCGGCGGACCAGAGCTTTCCGTTGTAGTTGTAGCCCATGGCGAAACCGTGTGCTCCGGCATCGTGAATGAAGAGGTAATCTCCCTTCTCAAGCTCCGGAAGTTCACGGTCGATGGCAAACTTGTCATTGTTTTCGCAAAGGGAACCTACCACATCGTAGACCTTGTCTGCGGGAGCATCTTCTTTACCGAGAACGGTGATATGATGATATGCACCGTACATGGCAGGTCTCATAAGGTTAACTGCGCAGGCGTCAACTCCGGCGTACTCCTTGTAGGTGTGCTTGAAGTGGATGACCTTTGTGATGAGAGCGCCGTAAGGACCTGTCATGAATCTTCCCATCTCTGTAAAGATACTGATGTCTCCCAGGCCGTTTGGAATCAGTACCTCGTCAAAAACCTTATGTACACCGGCACCGATGACTTCAATGTCATTGCCCTCCTGGTCGGGCTTGTAAGGTATGCCTACACCGCCGGAAAGATTGATGAAGTTAAGCTCAACTCCGGTCTCATTCTTTATTCTCACTGCAAGCTCAAAAAGCTGCTTTGCAAGTGTCGGATAATAATCATTGGTTACTGTATTGGAGGCAAGGAAGGAATGCATTCCGAAATGCTTTACACCTTTTGATTTAAGGATCTTGAAGCCTTCGATGATCTGGTCTGTGGTCATTCCGTATTTGGCATCCTGAGGGTTGTCCATGATGGTATTGGCGATCTGGAAGTATCCGCCCGGATTGTAACGGAGTGACATGGTCTCTGGGAAAGAACCCAGTGTCTCTTCAAGCTCTTCGATATTTGTGAAGTCATCGAGATTTATGATGCCTCCAAGCTTGTCAGCGAAAACATACTCGGAAAGAGGTGTTTCGTTGGAAGAAAACATTATATCATGACCGGAAAAACCGCAGGCATCTGACATCTGAAGCTCTGTAAGTGAACTGCAGTCGGTTCCGCAGCCCTCTTCCTTTAAGATTTTCAGTATAGAAGGGTTAGGACATGCCTTTACCGCAAAATATTCCTTAAAGCCCTTGTTCCAGCTGAAGGCCTTCTGTACCTTTCGTGCATTCTCACGGATGCCCTTTTCATCGTAAAGATAAAAAGGTGTGTCATAGGTTTCAGCTATCTTCTGAATCTGCTCAAGAGTTGCATAGGCTTTTTTCATATGAATTCTCCTCATCTAAAAATGCTGGTTTCCCGACGTATATATCTGACATACATGTTCAGGTCTCTTCGGCTCAGCGATTGTTTTAAAAAAGGCCTCACAAATAAGAATATCTGTGAGGCCTTGTATTAACATTGGTATGCAGGAAAGAGTCTACTCTGTCTGCTTTTATTTTATCCGGAGGGGACGGTTCTCGCCGGTGAGAACCGTCCCCTCCGGATTTTTTGACCTTTTGCGTTAAATGATAACTCATATCGTGCAAAAGTTAAAATAATTTTTAGTTTATGCTCCCATTACTCTCATGATATTTGTAGGAGTTACCGGCTGATTGCGTGTAAGTCTGGAAAGGATACCCGCTGTGATTACGCAAATGTCGCCCTTCTCAACGATTCCGCGGCTGCGGAGCTCATCCATGGAGTTCTCAAAGAGCTCATCGGTTGTATCGGATCTCTTTGCCCAGATAGGAGTAACGCCCCAGAGGAGCATCATCTGACGAACTGTTGCCTGGCTTGGTGACATTGCATAAATAGGTGTTGCAGGACGATACTTTGAAATAAGTCTTGCGGTTGAACCTGTAAGTGAAGGAACTATAAGTGCCTTTGCGTTAAGCTCTGAAGCAGTTGTTACGGAAGCCGCGCAAACAGCGTTGGAGATATTAGCATAGGTGCTCTGATCAACCTTACGGTTCTTATAAGCGCTGTAGTCAAGGAACTGCTCTGTATACTCAACGATGGAAGCCATCATCTCAAGAGCTTCCACAGGATACTTACCTGCAGCGGTCTCGCCTGAAAGCATTACCGCATCCGTGCCGTTATATACTGCATTGGCAACGTCTGTAACCTCGGCTCTTGTAGGACGCGGATTACGGATCATGGAATCCAGCATTTGAGTTGCGGTGATTACAAGCTTTCCTGCATAGTTGCACTTTCTGATCATTTCCTTCTGAAGCTGTGGAAGACGCTTTGCCTCGATCTCAACACCAAGGTCGCCACGTGCAACCATGATACCGTCAGCGGCTTCAATGATCTCATCAAGATTGTCGAGACCTTCCTGTGACTCGATCTTTGCGATGATCTTCATGGTTGAACCGGCATTGTCGATGATCTCACGGATCTCACGGATGGTTTCTGCATTACGGACAAAAGATGCCGCAACGAAATCAAATCCAACCTCAAGACCAAACTTGATATCAGCGATATCCTTATCGGTAAGTCCGGGGAGTTTAATGCTTACATTAGGAACATTTACGCCCTTCTTCTCACCAAGCTCACCGCCGTTTGTGATCTCACAATGGATCTCGGGTCCTTCAACCTTCTTTACAACAAGACCGATGAGACCGTCGTCGATAAGGATCACATTTCCTTCTTTAACGTCCTGATTGAGACCGTCATAGTTGATATATACTTTGTCCTTTGTTCCGATGCATTCTTCTGTTGTAAGGATGATCTCAGAGCCTGCCTCCAGGGTGACCTTCTTGTGATCCTCAAGCTCGCCTGTACGGATTTCAGGTCCCTTTGTATCAAGAAGAGCTGCTATCTCTCGTCCGCTGTCTTTTCTTGCTTCCTTAAGAAGTGTAAGTCTTTCAAGGTGCTCCTGATGGCTGCCGTGTGAGAAGTTGAAACGTGCTACGTCCATGTTCTCGGCAAGCTTTCTAAGGATATTGTAATCATTTTCATTAGGTCCAAGTGTACATACAATTTTAGTCTTTCTCATTAAAATCCTCCTGGAATATTTATCTAAAATCATTTATATGGAAAACATTGTTATTCTTTGGTCTCTGATTGGTAAGAAAGAAAAACAATGCCACATTCAAAAGTGATAATGCGATGGCTACCTTGGTGCTGAAATCCGGTGTGGATATAAATATGAAAAGGTAGAGCACCACTTCTGCTATGGCGAGCCACTGTGCTTTTATCGGTATGAAAAAATACAGATAGAATACGCTGTCCGGAAAAGTAAGCGCATATGCCAGGAATATACTGAAGGTCATATACGTCGGGTAAAGCTGGAGAGGTATACCTGTAACAATGTAGAAAAGCAGTGATGTCACTACCAGCATCAGGACTCCGGTAAAATAAAAGAAGTTATACTTAAATGTTCCCCACAATCTCTCCAGGGTGGAACCGAGGCTGTAATAAACAAATACAGCTATGACCATCCATATAGGTGAAGTGGAAGGCGGGTAAAACAGAAAAGTTACTATACGCCAGATGTGTCCGTGAAGTATGGCTTCCGGATCAAGATCCAGATAATAGTAATACAGCAGCGGATTAAACATTTGGATAAGAAACCCCACTACGTAGATAACGCAGATGTATTTCATGAGATCGGGGATGGCATATTTCCCGAGTTTTCTTTCAAGCTTTTGATAAAATGTCAACTCTCATTCTCCTCTGTAAATGTAAGATTTTTACCGTTTATCTCTGACATACAGATGCAGATCTATCCGGTTCCTTAAAGTGTATTTTGTTTCTTTTTGGGAACACTTGCATTTAGTGTGCGTCCTCATTTATATCTCTTATAAGTTTACTATTTTTATAAGAAGAACACACTCTTTATTGCAAAAAAATTTCAATACAGTATATAAGCACTTTGGGTGTTTTTCAAGACAGAAAAGACATTTATTCACAAAAGTTTTACATTATCACGGTTGAATGGCTCTTTCCTAAATGTTAATATAGGTCTTTAGTTTGTGCCTTCTAATAGGTAGAAAACAAAGTATCTGATCTGGCTGATCAGTAGATGGTTTTATCGCTGAAAGTCTTAAGATACTAGCCGGATAAAATTTTCCGGCTCAAGGGATGTTTTAAATGGGGTTTTAATATATGCAGAAAAACAGACTTGGAATTGATATAGGTTCGACAACTGTCAAGATTGCGATCATGGATCAGGATGAGAAGCTCCTGTTTTCTGATTATCGTCGTCATCATGCGGATATTCAGGGGACTCTTGCGGATATCCTTGAGGAAGCAAAAAAGCAGTTGGGAGAGATGAGCCTTTCTACAGTGGTTACGGGGTCCGGAGGACTTACTCTCAGTAAACATATGGATGCAGCCTTCTGTCAGGAGGTTGTGGCCGTTGCGACAGCATTGAAGGCTTACCGGCCGGATACGGATGTGGCTATAGAGCTTGGTGGAGAGGATGCCAAGATCATTTATTTTAAGGGTGGAATCGACCAGCGAATGAACGGAATCTGTGCAGGCGGAACGGGTTCCTTCATTGACCAGATGGCATCGCTTCTTCATACAGATGCTGCAGGGCTTAATGTTCTCGCAAAGGACTATCAGATGATATATCCTATCGCCGCAAGATGTGGCGTTTTTGCAAAAACCGACATTCAGCCGCTTATAAATGAAGGTGCAGCCCGTGAGGATCTTGCCGCATCTATTTTCCAGGCGGTGGTGAATCAGACCATATCGGGTCTTGCCCAGGGTAAGCCCATCAGAGGACACGTTGCATTTTTAGGCGGTCCTCTTCATTTCATGCCTGAATTAAGAAAAGCATTTATACGTACTCTGAATCTTCAGGGTGACGAAATTATCGAGCCTGAAAACAGCCATCTTTTTGCTGCCATAGGCTCCTGTCTTAACTGCCCTGAAGATGCGAAGGAAGAATCTGTCTCTCAGCTTATCAATATGCTCCGTAACGGAATCAGGATGGATGCAGAGATAAAGAGAATGGAGCCTCTCTTCGGGAATGAGGAAGAATACAGGAAGTTCAGTGCCCGTCATGACAAAGCAAAGGTACGGACTGCCGATCTTTCACAGTACCATGGTAATGTTTATCTCGGTATAGATGCGGGCTCCACAACCACAAAGCTTGCCCTTGTATCCGAGGAGGGTGAACTTCTTTACAGATTTTACAGAAACAACAACGGATCTCCTATCGCAACAGCGATAGAATCCATGAAAGAGATACGGGATCTCCTTCCGGAAGATGCCCGCATCGCCTACAGCTGCTCCACAGGATACGGTGAAGCCCTGCTTAAGGCTGCCTTCCAGCTGGACGAGGGGGAGGTAGAGACCATTTCCCACTACTATGCGGCTTCATTTTTTGATCCTAAAATAGACTGTATACTGGATATCGGCGGACAGGACATGAAGTGCATCCGCATTAAGGATGGCACAGTTGATTCCGTACAGCTTAACGAGGCCTGCTCCAGCGGCTGCGGTTCCTTCCTGGAGACATTTGCAAAATCCCTTGACTATTCGGTTATAGATTTTGCCCATGCTGCGCTTTTTGCCGAAAATCCTACGGATCTTGGTTCCAGATGTACTGTTTTCATGAATTCCAACGTAAAACAGGCACAGAAGGAAGGTGCAACTGTTAATGATATCTCCGCAGGTCTTGCATACTCAGTTATCAAGAATGCCCTTTTTAAGGTTATAAAGGTTACAGAAGCCAGGGATCTGGGCGAACACATCGTTGTTCAGGGCGGAACCTTCTACAATGATGCGGTGCTCCGTGCTTTTGAGAATCTTTTGGGAGCTGATGTAGTAAGACCTGACATCGCCGGAATCATGGGTGCCTTTGGTGCCGCTCTCATTGCCCGTGAAAGATATCACATGGCAAATGAAAAGATCAAAAAGATGAAGCCTACAGAGGAAATAAAGGTTCCCCGTACAGCTTACGGCCGTGTTCAGACTACCATGCTGCCACTGGACGAAATCATTAACCTTAAATACACAACAAAGATGACCCGCTGCCAGGGCTGCAACAACCACTGCGTTCTGACAGTTAATCAGTTCGGTGCCGGTCGTAATTACATTTCAGGAAACCGCTGTGAAAGAGGTCTCGGAAAAACAAAGATCAAGAGGGATATTCCGAATCTTTACGAATATAAGCTTAAGAGAATGTTCGACTATGAACCGCTGCCTCAGGATATCGCAGCGCGTGGTGAAGTGGGTATACCGAGGGTTCTCAACATGTATGAGAACTATCCTTTCTGGGCAACATTTTTCAGAGAGCTTAAGTTCAGGACTGTCCTCTCTCCTGCAAGTACCAGAAAGATTTATGAGCTGGGTATAGAGAGCATTCCTTCTGAATCCGAGTGCTACCCTGCCAAGATCGTTCACGGACATGTGGAGTGGCTCATAAGAAACGGACAGAAATTCATATTCTATCCTTGCATACCTTATGAGAGAAATGAAACACCTGAAGCAGGAAATCATTATAACTGTCCGATGGTTACTTCCTATGCGGAAAACATCAAGAATAATGTTGAAGGTCTGGAAGATAACTCTGTTATGTTTATGAAGCCATTCCTTGCTTTTACGGATGAGAAAATCTGTACGGATCAGCTGGTCAGGATATTTGTCCACGGAGACGAGATCGAGCATTCCATCCGACCTGTAGGTGAACTTACCGAAGATAAGATAGTAGAACAGTTTAAGTCCTGGAATATTACTGAAGAAGAAGTCAGGACTGCTGCTCACGAGGCATGGCTCGAACTGGAACGTGCCCATGAGGATATGCAGAAAAAGGGTGAGGAAACCATTCGCTGGATGAAGGACACCGGACATCGCGGAATAGTTCTTGCGGGAAGACCTTATCATGTTGACCCTGAGATCAACCATGGAATTCCGGAACTTATCACCAGCTACGATTTTGCGGTGCTTACCGAAGACTCTGTATCTCATCTCGGACAGGTAGAACGTCCGACCATAGTCACAGACCAGTGGATGTACCATACGAGACTTTACAGAGCTGCGGAATTTGTAAAACACAGAGAAGACGTTGACCTTATACAGCTCAATTCCTTTGGATGCGGACTGGATGCTGTGACTGTTGACCAGGTTAAAGACATTCTGACAGGATCGGATAAGATCTATACAGTGCTTAAGATAGATGAGGTCAATAACCTCGGTGCCGCACGTATCAGAGTAAGATCCCTCATCGCTGCTATCAGAGTCCGTGATGAAAAAAATTACGTACGTAATGTCCGGCCGGCAAATTATGAGCGAAGACTCTTTACTAAAGAGATGAAGGCAAAGAAATATACCATCCTTTGTCCTCAGATGTCGCCTATCCATTTTGAGATAATTGAAGCTGCTTTCCGTGCCGGCGGCTATAACCTGGTGGTACTGAACAATGCCAACCGTTCTGCCATAGACACAGGCTTAAAATATGTAAACAATGATGCCTGCTACCCTTCTATCATAGTTGTGGGACAGATCATGGATGCCCTTAATTCTGGAAAGTATAATCCTGATGAGACTGCAGTTATCATTACTCAGACCGGTGGCGGATGCCGTGCATCAAACTACATCGGATTTATACGCCGTGCCCTTGAACATGCGGGAATGTCTCAGATACCTGTCATTTCCCTCAATACCAACGGCATGGAGTCAACTCCCGGATTTAAGATTACTCTCCCACTCCTGACAAGAGCCATGCAGGCTGTGGTCTACGGCGACGTATTTATGAGAGCTCTGTATGCCACAAGACCCTACGAAGCGGTTCCGGGATCTGCCGAAGCCTTACACCAGAAATGGCTTAAGATCTGTAAAGAGGCTGTTTCAAAGAAGACAACCTCCATGTACCTCTTCTCAAAAAATGTAAAGAGGATCATAAGAGACTTCGATAATCTTCCTCTGAAGGAAGGTTTGGTTAAACCTAAGGTCGGAATAGTAGGTGAGATACTGGTTAAGTTCTCTCCTCTTGCTAACAACCATATAGTTGAGCTTCTTGAGAAGGAAGGTGCAGAGGCCGTAATGCCGGATCTTATGGATTTCCTGCTTTATTGCTTCTATAATCAGAATTTCAAATACGAAAATCTGGGTGCAGGTTGGAAGGGGAAGGCATTGTGCAACTGTGCCATAAACCTTCTTGAGTACTTCAGAAAAACGGCCCGTAAAGAGTTTGCCAAGTCAAAGAGATTTACTCCTCCCGGAGAGATCAAGGAGCTGGCAAAGATGGCCAGGGAGTATGTTTCTATCGGTAATCAGACCGGTGAGGGCTGGTTCCTTACCGGCGAGATGCTGGAACTCATGGGTGAGGGTGTGAACAACATTGTCTGCACGCAGCCTTTCGGATGTCTGCCGAATCACATCGTAGGTAAGGGTGTCATCAAGGAGCTGAAGAAGCACAATCCTGACGCCAATATCATCGCCGTAGACTACGACGCAGGAGCCTCCGAAGTCAATCAGCTGAACCGTATCAAGCTGATGCTCACTGTTGCGCAGAACAAATTGAAGGAGCAGGCGTAAATTTCTTGGCTCCACGGTCAGAATTCGGCGCACGGGCGTGACGGACTTTACCTTGTTTCGGGAGAGAAAATCAGTGAAGACGGGTTCCAATGGCGACTTTACGTAAAAGTAAGAATTCGGCTTTCAATGGTGGCTAGGCTTGCGGCTTGAAAGAACATCGAATAGAAAAAATCCGTTCAGAGCGAACGCGTAAGAGTCCGAGCTGAACGGATTTTTTATATGAGATGTACTTTCAACGCCGTGGGCCGCCGCCATGAAAGACGAATTCTGGACGGTTGCAAATAACTTCCGTCGCCATTGGAACCCGTTTTCACGTCCGGGTGGAATCAACCCTTAGCCTTCGTAAATCGGGTACTTCCTGGTGAGCTCGGCAACCTTGGCGATGACTTCTTCGCGGGAGTTCTCGAAGTCGGTGGCAACCTTCCAGATGCACTCGGCGATAGGCTTCATGTCCTCCTCCTTGAAACCTCTGGTGGTAACGGCAGCTGTACCGATACGGACACCGGAAGTAACGAAAGGTGAACGTGGATCGTTAGGAATAGCATTACGGTTAAGGGTAATGTGAACCTCGTCGCAATTGTTCTGGAGCACCTTGCCGGTAAGCTCAGGAATATTTGTGAGGTCAACAAGCATTAAGTGGTTGTCTGTGCCGCCTGAAACAAGCTTGAAGCCCTGGGCAACCATAGCCTCGGAAAGAGCCTTACAGTTCTTAACGATCTGCTCCTGATAAGCCTTGAACTCAGGCTTTAAAGCTTCGCCGAAGCAGATAGCCTTGGCAGCGATAACATGCTCGAGCGGACCGCCCTGACATCCCGGGAAAACAGCCTTGTTGAAGTTGTACTGTTTTGCGATCTCTTCACTTGAAAGGATGAGACCTCCTCTTGGTCCTCGGAGAGTCTTGTGGGTTGTGGTGGTAACAACATGAGCATATGGAATAGGTGACGGATGAACTCCTGCTGCCACAAGACCTGCGATATGAGCCATATCAACCCATAAAACAGCACCGCACTTATCTGCAATCTCACGGAATCTCTTGAAATCAATGATTCTCGGGTAAGCAGAAGCTCCGGCAATGATCATCTTTGGCTTCTCACGGAGAGCAGTGGCCTCTAACTCGTCATAATCTATAAAGCCGTCATCATTAACACCATAAGGAATGATATTGAAGAAACTGCCTGAGAAGTTTGCAGGTGAACCATGAGTAAGGTGTCCGCCGGCATCCAGCGACATTCCGAGGATCTTGTCTCCCGGTTTGCAGATCGCCATGGTTACGGCCATATTTGCCTGCGCACCTGAATGGGGCTGAACATTGGCATACTCGCAGTTAAAAAGCTTTTTGGCTCTTTCGATAGCGATGGTCTCGATATCATCTACGTGTACGCATCCGCCGTAATAACGTTTTCCTGGGTATCCTTCAGCATATTTGTTTGTAAGGATCGTGCCCATAGCCAGCATGGATGTGTCTGACAGAATGTTTTCAGACGCTATAAGCTCGATGTTGTTCTGCTGACGGTCATACTCCGTAGCAATCAACTTTCCAACCTCAGGATCTGCCTGGGTTATATAGTTCATCACTTCCTTGATCATAGTTACCTCCATAAGACATGATTTACTAAGGCTTCAATTGATAATCATCTATGACTATCTGAAGACTCTGTGTTCCATTATATTCATTAATCTGTGGATAGTAAACCACATCTATTTTTGTGCAGGCTCTCTTGTCTCTTAAAAATTCATCGCCGTTTGTGAATATCAGTCCGTCCATTAATGAACCTGTTTCTGACTGAAGTCTCATTTTTACCACATTTCTGTTTTTCCCCAGGACCCGACAGTCCGTAATTCTAAGGTTTTTTGTGGCAAAACAGGGTTTTTCATTTCCCTTTCCAAAGGGCTCAAGTTTTTCAAAGTCATGGATAAGGTTATCTGAAATATAATCAATCGGCATAGGGACATCGATCCAGATTTTATCAATGAGCTGGTCCGGACTCAGATTGCATAGAGTGTTAAGCCGGGTTCTGAATTCGTCTATATCCTTTTCCAAAAGAGTGAATCCGGCGGCCATCGGGTGTCCGCCCCATTTGACCAGAAGTTCGCTTACTTCCTGCAGGTGTTCTGACATGTTATAACCGTCAATGCTTCTGCCGGAGCCTTTTGAAAGTGTTTCTCCTTCTTCGTCACCTTCAGCCTTTGTTATGACGAATGCCGGCCTTGAAAATCTTTCCCTTAATCTTCCGGCTACGATGCCTGCCAGGCTTTCATGGAGCTCCGGCAGATATATCACCAGCACAGACCGGTTCAAATAGTTCCTTTCCACCATTTCAATGGCTTTGTTGGTTGCCTCTATGGTCATGGTTTTACGGGATTCATTCAATTCTTTAAGCTTTACGGCTTTCATGAATGCCTCCTCTTCATCAGTGGTAAAGAAGAGATCCAGAGCCAGTTCTGCCGATCTGAGGCGACCGCCGGCATTGATACAGGGACCGATGATAAATCCGATATGATAGGTGCTGAGATGATCCTGCTCCAGAAGATCCTGGACTTTCAGGAGAGCCCTTAAGCCTGCATTACCGGTCTGTTTGATCTGCTGAAGACCGAATTTCACTATGGTTCTGTTTTCGTCCCGGAGATCCATAACATCACAAACCGTTGCAATGGCGGCGAACTCCAGGAAGTCATAGTACTCTTCTTCGGAAATCGTATGATTCTGGTAAAGCAAGATGATGATCTTCCATGCAACCACTGCACCGCATATATCAGGGAAAGGATAACGGCTGTCTTCTCTTTTTGCATCCACCACAGCACTTGCAGGAGGAAGAATGTCTCTGGATTCGCAGCCATAGTCCTCATCCTGTCTTTGTCTTACATCATGGTGATCCGTAACAAGGACAGTGAGGCCAAGGTCTCTTGCATGTTTAAGCTCATCTATGGCGGCGATGCCGTTGTCGCAGGTGAGGATCACGTCAACCCCGTCTTCTTTTGCCTTATCGATGATATTGACATTGATTCCGTAGCCGTCCTTTATACGATCCGGAAGAACGTAGTCCACAACTGCACCAAGTCGTTTCAGACCTTTAACGAGAATGTAGGTTGCACAAACTCCGTCAACATCATAGTCTCCCACTACCCTGATATGTTTTCCCTCTTTTATAGACCTGTTTAGCTGATTCATACATTTAATGGCATCAGGAAGGTAAAGAGGTGAATGAAGATCCTCCTCAAGGGAACCGTGAAGAAACTGTTCAATCTGTTTATCCGAGTTAATGTCTCTGTTTCTGAGTATTCTTGCGGTAACCTGATCGATGCCGAATCTGTCTGCAATGGCTTTGAAATCAGCCTTTTTATTGTAAAGAAACCATTTTTTCATATTGAATCCTTTTATGGTATAATGTTTAACGAAAACCTTGTAGAGTATAACACAATAAGAGTTGGAGAACTATATCATATGACTTATCCGGTTAAGAGATTGTTTTCAAAAATCGCCATTACCATGCTGCTATATGAGATCATATTTCAGGTAGGCGGATCATTTATGGTGGAATATGGGTCCAACATATACAGAAATGAGAATTTCTCCATGATGATCGCAGGTATCATTTCACTTACGGTATCGCTTTTGATGCTGGGGACCGAAAACATTCATGTAAGATACAAAAAGTTTAATATATGTACTTTTATCTATCTCCTGCTTCTGATATATGGTATCCAATATTTATCCCAATACATCATCAATCCCTTACAGAATATTCTGGGAGAACTGGGATATTCTCTTGATAATGCCAGAGACCTCGCCACAGGCTCCGACATTAAGGGGTTCTGGGCCATAGTTTATGCCGTTATCATGGCGCCGCTTCTGGAAGAATGCTTCTTCCGCGGGATTTTGTACGGGCACTTCAGAAAATACGGAAAGATTTTCGCCATAACCATAACCTCCTTTCTGTTCGGACTCATGCATTTTAATCTGGTTCAGTTTATAGCTGCAATGTTTATAGGTATCGTATTTGCCTGGATAAGAGAGACATATGGGCTGAAGTATTCCATTCTGATGCATATGGCCAACAATTCTGTTGCTCTTTTGCCTTATTTTTATAAAGGGGATTCTATAGTTATTGACGTAGCATATTTTTTTCTGCTCTTCGGCGGAGCACTGCTTCTGGTGATTTCTGTTATCAGGAACTTCAAGGTATTCCTCCGGGATCTAAGTGAGGAGCCTTCCCTGGGACATATGTATAAGCTTTGGTTCACTACTTTTTCAGTTATTGTTGTTACGATACTTTTTGTAGTGATTACTCTTTTCAGTATAACGGGTTAACAGGAAAACGCTTCGACAGAGATGGTTATCTGCCGAAGCGTTTTGTTAGCTTTTAAAGAATGTGTCCAGAAGACCTCTTCCGAGTGCAGCTCCGATATTGCCGCCTACTCGCTTTCCGAAGGTGCCCAGGAAGGTTTTTCCGATGGCTCCGCCGGCTTCTCTTCCCAGGGTTCCGGCAGTTGAACGACCAACGGACTTAACAGCGGTCATTTTCTCTTTGTTTGCCTTTGCCTGAGCTTTTGCGAGGGCTTCCGCATCCTTTTCGGCCTGCTTCTCTGCTTCGATTCTGGCAGCTTCCGCAGTTGCTTCATCGGTAAGTCTCTTGAAGAATTCATAGGCAGAATCTCTGTCAACTTCTTCACTGTACTTTTCCGCAAAATCAGAAGAATTCATGACCATGAGTCTTGATGAATCATCAGCCGGTCCCATCAGTGACTGAGGAGGTAATACACGGCAGCGTCTTACATTGTCGGGTTTACCGTCTTCATCCAGGAAGGAGATAAGGGCTTCTCCGGTACCCAGGTTCTGGAGAACTTCGACTGTATTGAAGTTTTTATTCACTCTGAATGAATCTGCAGCTGCCTTTACCTTCTTCTCTTCGGATGGTGTATAGGCATGTAATGCATGTTGGATTTTATTTCCGAGCTGTGCCAGAACAGAGTCGGGAACATCACTTGGATTCTGGGTTATAAAGAAAATGCCTACGCCCTTGGAACGTATGAGCTTAACTACCTGCTCAATCTTATCCACAAGAGCCTTGGGGGCATCATTAAACAATAAATGAGCCTCGTCAAAGAAATAAACCATCTTAGGTTTATCTCTGTCTCCTACTTCGGGAAGCTGCTCAAAAAGCTCGGATAACATATAGAGCATGAAGGTTGCATAAATCACAGGATTCTGAACTGTGCTTTCTGCTTCAAGGATATTGATCATTCCTCTTCCGTCGCTGTCCTGTCTGAAGAAATCATGTATATCGATAGCGGGCTCACCGAAGAATTTATCCGCTCCTGCTGTTTCCAGTGCTACGATGGATCTGAGAATGGCGTTAAGGGAAGCGGTGGTCATGTTGCCGTACTGTGAGCTGTATTTTTTGTTGTTCTGGGCTACATACTGAACCATGGAGCGAAGATCCTTGGTATCCAGCAAAAGAAGGTTTTCTTCATCTGCAATACGGAAAATGATTGTGAGGATATTGGTCTGAAGATCTGTGAGTCCAAGGATACGGGAAAGTAATGTAGGCCCGAATTCACTTACGGTGGTTCTCAGGGGCAGACCTTTTTTGCCGCTTATATCCCAGAATTGTGTAGGGAAGTTCTGATAAGTAAAGCCTTCTTTATCAAGGCCGAAATACTGAATGCGTTCCTGCATGTTTGCGTTGTCGACTCCGGGCTTGATCATTCCGGAAAGATCGCCTTTTATGTCGGAAAGAAATACCGGAACGCCCATGTTACTGAATGATTCGGCAAGTACCTTTAATGTTATCGTCTTGCCCGTGCCGGTGGCTCCGGCGATGAGTCCGTGTCTGTTGGCCATGCGCGGCAGTATACATACTTTTTCGTTGGTATCCATGTCAAGGCCGGCCCAGATAGTGTTGTTATATAGCATATGTTCCTCCCATACCTTATAATTCACAAAATTAACTGACTACTATTTTATCACGGAGGGGTGTGAAATGGTACAGAAAATGCAAGGGACGCGTGGCGGATTACGATGTTGAAATGGTGCAGAAAATGCAGGGGATGCTTGACGGCCCACGGCGTTGAAAGTACATCTCATAAATAAATCCGCCCAGCTCGGACGCTTACGCGTTCGTTCTGTGCGGATTTATTTATTCGATGTTCTTTCAAGCCGCAAGCCCAGCCACACATCCCCTGCATTTTCTTTAGTTTTCTAACTGTGCCACACATCCCTTGCATTTTCTTCCGTTTTCGCTACCGGAAGGTAAATGTGAAGTCCCTTTGATATTTATCGGAGCTGTCAGTTTAAATATGGGTTAGCAAAGTGGATTTTTTGCGTGTCATATGCCAAGCCCAACCCATTTGACGAATTAACACCTTATCGTACCCCAAGAAGTTCTTCCGCGTGCTTTACAAGCTCCGGGGTCGGAGTGGGGGTGTCGGCAAGGGTGTATTTCAGGCCGAGCTTTTCGTATTTGTAAAGCGCCAGGGTGTGGTAAGGGAGGATTTCGACTTTTTTTACGGTTTTCAGAGTGTCGATGAAGGCTTTGGTGGCAATGAGTTCTTCGTCGGAATCGGTGAGTCCCGGGACGAGGACGTGTCGTAACCATAGGTCGACTCCCTGCTCGCTAAGGTAGGTACAGCAGTCAAGGATGTTTTTGTTGGTATGACCGGTGAGTTTTTTGTGTTTTTCGTCATCGATTTCTTTGATATCGAAAAGGACGGTGTCGGTGACTTTTATGAGGCGGTTGAATTTACTGAAGAAGGGTTCTTCTCTTGTAAAGGGCTGGGCAGAGGTGTCTAGGCAGGTGGATATGCCCATGGCTTTCGCTTTTTCGAAAAGTTCGATGACAAAGTCTATCTGTACCAGCGGATCTCCGCCGCTTACTGTGATGCCGCCATCTTCTCCCCAGTATTCACGGTAGCGAACAGCATTGTTAAGGATTTCGTCTGCTGTTCGCATATCAGCGCTTGTGAAATCCCAGGTATCGGGATTATGGCAATAGCGGCAACGCATATTGCAGCCTTTTAGGAATACTATATATCTTACTCCGGGACCATCTACAGATCCGAAGGTTTCAATGCTGTGGATCGCGCCTTTGATTGCTTCTGCCATGATTTTACCTCCAAATTGGATGTGCAAATCGAGTATAGTCCATAATCGATTCTGCGCAGACCTTCACATGTGGGTTTGTAAAATCACATGTGAAAGCTTTATTGTGAAAAAAACCGCCACTTCCTGAGAAAGCGGCGGTTTATTTTCAAGGTAATATGTGAATTAAAGTGCCTTGTGCTCTGTTCTTGAGATTACGTCAAGCTGCTGCTCTCTGGTAAGGTCAATGAACTTAACGGCATAACCTGATACGCGGATGGTAAAGTTAGCATATTCAGGCTTCTCGGGATGCTCCATGGCATCCTTCAGCTTCTCTACGCCGAAGACATTGACATTAACATGGTGAGCACCCTTTGCGAAATAGCCGTCCATGACTCTTACAAGTGTTGTGGCCTGCTCATTCTCGCTGTGCCCGAGTGCTGCAGGGTTGATGGTCTGGGTATTGGAAATACCATCAAGTGCGTACTCGTATGGCAGTTTTGCTACAGAGTTAAGGGATGCAAGAAGTCCTGAGTTCTCTGCACCGTAGCTTGGGTTTGCTCCCGGTGAAAGCGGAGCACCGGCAGGACGTCCGTCAGGCATGGCACCTGTTGCCTTTCCGTATACTACGTTTGAAGTGATGGTAAGTATAGAGGTTGTAGGTTCTGAATCTCTGTAGGTGTGGTGCTTCTTTATTTTTGTAAGGAAGGTCTTCAAAAGGTTAACTGCGATATCGTCTGCACGGTCGTCATCATTACCGTACTTAGGGAAGTCTCCTTCTACTTCGTAATCAACAACGAGACCATCCTCGTCACGTATTGTCTTAACACGTGCGTACTTGATAGCTGAGAGTGAATCAACTACATGTGAGAAGCCGGCGATACCTGTTGCGAAGGTACGGCGTACATCTGTATCGATGAGAGCCATTTCAGCAGCCTCATAGAAGTATTTGTCGTGCATGTACTGGATAAGGTTAAGAACGTTTACGTAAACTCCTGCAAGCCAGTCCATCATCTGATCATACTTGCGGCATACCTCATCATAGTCAAGGTACTCTGAGGTGATAGGCTTGTACTCAGGTCCTACCTGCTCCTTTAACTTCTCATCCACACCGCCGTTGATGGCGTAAAGAAGGCACTTTGCAAGGTTTGCACGGGCTCCGAAGAACTGCATTTCCTTACCGGTCTGTGTAGCTGATACACAGCAGCAGATCGAGTAGTCATCGCCCCATACAGGTCTCATAACATCATCGTTCTCATACTGGATGGAAGATGTTGTGACAGAGATCTTTGCGGCATACTTCTTGAAGTTCTCGGGAAGTCTCTTTGTGTAAAGTACTGTAAGGTTTGGCTCCGGTGCAGGTCCCATGTTTTCCAGAGTGTGAAGGAAACGGAAATCGTTCTTTGTAACCATTGAACGGCCGTCCTGTCCCATACCGGCAACCTCAAGTGTAGCCCAGACAGGGTCACCGGAGAAAAGCTGATTGTATGAAGGAATTCTGGCGAACTTAACCATACGAAGCTTCATTACGAAGTGATCGATGAGCTCCTGAGCTTCCTGCTCTGTGAGAGTTCCTTCTGTAAGATCTCTGTTAATGTATATATCAAGGAAGGTTGACACACGGCCTACTGACATTGCGGCACCGTTCTGTGTCTTGATGGCAGCGAGGTAACCGAAGTAGAGCCACTGTACAGCTTCCCTTGCGTTCTTTGCGGGAAGGGAAATGTCATAACCGTAGGATGCGGCCATCTCCTTCATCTGACGGAGAGCTCTCATCTGATCTGCGATTTCTTCTCTCTGGCGGACAACATTGTCTGTCATGGTTCCGTCGCCGCAGTTATCAAAATCCTTCTTTTTCTCTTCGATGAGGAAGTCTATTCCGTAAAGAGCGATTCTTCTGTAGTCGCCGACGATACGTCCACGGCCGTATGTATCAGGAAGACCGGTGAGGATGTGAGCATGACGAACCTTTTTCATCTCAGGTGTATAAGCATCAAATACGCCCTGATTATGTGTCTTATGGTACTCTGTAAATATTTTATGAAGAAGAGGATCGGGAGTGTAACCATAAGTTGTACAAGCCTGCTCTGCCATTTTGATACCGCCATATGGCATAAATGCTCTCTTAAGAGGTTTGTCAGTCTGAAGACCTACTACCTTCTCTTTATCTTTTGAATCAGCGGTAATATAAGCAGCGTCATAAGCTGTGATACCGGAAACCACCTTTGTTTCCATATCGAGAACGCCGCCCTTGGCTCTTTCTTCCTTCTGTAATCCTTGAACCTCATTCCAGAGATCCTTTGTTGCCTCTGTGGGTCCCTGCAGGAAGCTTGCATCACCATCATATGGTGTATAGTTGTTCTGGATAAAAGAACGAACGTTAACATCGCTTGTCCAGTGTCCGGCATTAAAGCCTCTCCATTCCTCTCTCATGTCTTTTCCTCCAATATTATAATTGCTTTTTGATTATCAGACCCTTTTTTCCGTCGGCTGTGTTCTTCCCTCCGGACTCCTCCTCTATCTGATAGATCAATATTAACCCCTTGCTGAAACAAAAAACGTTGCTGCTGCAACAAAAAATGAATTTTGCATACAAGATACGTATTTGCTTCAAGCACCGAAAGTATATTATTTTGACAATAATTAGTCAATACAGTAAAAGTTCATATCAAGGATGTTTTCCTATAAAAACAATAGGATTTTTTCTTTCCGGATTTTTTTGTCTTTGCTTAAAAACAATCATTTTACCTTTCTTGAATAATGCCTAGTGATGTGCTAGGATTATTTTAGCTATAGGTATAAGCTATGCCTTTTGCAACTACGGAGGTTTTTGTATATGATGATTTCAACTAAGGGTCGTTATGCACTTTCGACTCTGATAGACATTGCCCAGAACTATGATGGAGTGACACCTGTAAGTATCAAGGAAATTTCAGAACGTCAGGGGATTTCCATAAAATATCTTGAACAGATCATTTCTCTTATGGTTAAGGGTGGTTTGTTAAAGTCCATACGCGGTGCGAAAGGGGGATATCTTTTTACCCGCCCGACAAATGAGATCAAAGTAGGTGAAATTCTTGATGCCGCAGAAGGTACTCTTGCACCGGTGGAATGTGTCAGCGGATCCTCTTCCTGCTCAAAGGCTGCCAATTGTCTCAAATTTCCTTTATATAAGAAGATAGACGAGGCGATTTATGAGGTTGTGAATAAATACACCCTTTATGATCTGGTTAATGATAAGATTTAAAACTCTGATGAACCATGGGGACGGGGTTAGTGGTTCATCAGTATTTTTGACATTAGATTGATTAATCTTATGGATTAAAAAAATTTTCACGTTTATTGAAACAAAATTCATTTTATTCTTGACTTTCATCTTTTAATTGAGTATTATTACACACGTCTCTAAGAAAGACTTCTGAGAGATAGTGAGATGCGTGCGTAGCTCAGCTGGATAGAGCGTCTGGCTACGGACCAGAAGGTCGTGGGTTCGAATCCTGTCGCACGCATAAAACCGAATCGCTTTGGCGGTTCGGTTTTTTTGTACTTCGTTATGCGGAAATCTACATTTATTCCAATGGATAAGGTTCTCGCCGACGACAACCTTACCCATTGGATAAAGGCACCTGATCAAAAGTGATCATGTGCCTTTTTTCGACGCTGTATTTCTTTTTTCAGATAGGAAAAGGTCTTCTCTTCTCCTTCTGTTTTGAGCATCCACAGAAGCTCACTGATTTCTTTTCTGGTTTCGTTTTCTAAAAGGAGGGAGTCCTTCGTAGGAAGAAAGTATTCCCATGGGTAACCGTCGTTATAGTCTTTTCCTTTGTAGACCTTTGCAGCCGCCACACGGTCACAGAACATTTCCGCCACGTATCTGTAGGGCATGCGGCAGCCTATCATGAACCCTTTTTTTTCTATGTCATAATCGCACCAGTATTCAAAATGGTGTTTGTTACGGCCCTTATGATGAAGCCAGGCTTCACAAACTCCGGTTTCAAGTCTTTCTGCAGTATTCGGACTTCTGTTGCCCTGATAATAAAAGATGCCCGTTTTAAATTCTGTCCAGGTGTATTTGGAAAGGTCATGAAGCAGTCCCTGTTTATAAAGCCCAACTCTGAAACAGTTTTTCATCACTTCCAGTTTGTGCTTGTTTATGGTTTTGAAGTGTTTTAACGCATTTCTGAAATAATTCATATGAACGCCCCATTCCGCTTTTTAATCCGGCGCACAGATAGTGATTAACAATATTTTACAGCAGGCGCCTATTGCGAATTCATAAGTTAAAACTCTTCAGTAAGCATATGATTGGCTTTTTTATGATCTCCAAGTTGTATGAAATAATCATATAGGAAGTCTCTTTGACGATTAGTTAACGGTCTGATATGGGTTGCAGAGATTTCCTGCTTTCCGGGGTCATGTATGAGGCAATACCCTTTATCACAAAGAAAGTCCCGCTCATTTGCGCAGTATCTTTCGCAGAATTCGTGATACCAGCCCTTTGTCCGGATTATTTCTTCGGCTCCGGTAGTGTGCTCGCCCCAATCGTATTGGGTAAAGGTGCCATCAGGTGAAACCCATCCGAGAACAGCTTTGGAATCATACATAACTTGACCTCCTTTGGCCGGATATAAGATATGTTGCAGAAGAGTTTTTAGATAATTACATCATATCAGATATATTGGAAAATTTGTGAAAAATATTAAGATGACACGTTTTTTGAAGGGGTGTGATTTCGCTTTAGACGCATATCACATATGTAAAAAAAGAAGCTTATGCTTATCTTCCGGATTTTACCGAGATAAACATAAACCTCTTTATAAACTATAATATAAGTACTACTTGGTAACCTCTGACCATGATCCCTTCACGCCGATGGCGCCAAATTTACAAGGATTAACTTTTGAATAAAAATGCTGTTTTCCACTGTCATCAATAACTGATACACAGAACTGATTCATGTCCTCAACTTCATATGTCTTTCCGTTAGTAAGTCCGTTAGCAAAGCTTGTGCCTCTATACAACAATCTTGTCATTACGCTATTCTCCCCTTATACACACATGTTATCTCTGTTATTTCCCCAAAAAACATCCACGATTATAGCATTAAAATTTAATTAATCAACCCAAAATTAATTATATAAAAATTCTAGATGAAATCGCATATTCTTATAAAATTTTTTAATTCAATTAGTTTAAATATAAAATACGAGACGGAATTCAAGCATAGAATTAAGGGCAGGGATTTTCCCTGCCCTTAATAGTTTTACTTATTTACAACCTCGCATAGTACAAAACAGGTATTGGGTATATCTGTAGGTGAAGCTGTAAAGTTTATCCACTGGTAGGAGGCTCCGTCAAAAAGCTTGGTCTTGATGTGTTCACCTTTTGCGGCTCTGGAAATAATGTTTATGCATTTTCTGTCCGTATTGGGAAACAGCTCATTATAGCCTTTTCCCACTAACTGTTCCTTCGTCTTTCCTGTCAGTTCGCAATAGGCTTTGTTAACAAACAGGTAGATGATATCGGTTGGTTCGGTACTTCCTTTGACGTATCTGGGAGTCGTCAGGAATACCGGGAGTGGTATATCACTGTAGGGATCAGGAACTATTTCCGTCTTTATTTTAGCGTTGGAGTCTCTTCCCTTCTGTCCGGTATGTAATTTTTGATTAGTCAGTTCGATTATATTTTCGAAATCAGCTTTTTCAGAGGATGAAGTTGTTCCGTAATGAGCAACAAGCCGACAGCTGCGGCCTTCTATTTCCTTGATCGCATTGATCTCGGTCACACAATCGGAAACATAATCCAAAACCTCGTTGATAAACAGATTTTTCACACAAATTCCGAAGGTAGAGCCTTCATTCCTTGAAATAACTGTGGCTTTTCCGAAGGTGGATTTGATGGTGTCTGCGATTATTCGGAGTAATTTATGTGCTACTGCTTCTCCGTAATCATGTAATACTGTATTGTAGCCCTCCACATATAATGATGAATAACAGTATTCTTCTTCGTTTGTCTTATAGTTATTTTCAAACTCATTTATGGCAGCCTGCATACCCTGGGCATTCATTACACCGGTTATGGGATCCAGGTATCTGTCATCTCTCACTGCTCCATTGGCTATGATATCTTCGTCTGCATCTACAAAATATCCCACAAGCCCTGTGATCCTGTTGTCATGATATATAGGTATCTTGGTTGCGACTATGTTGTGGGCTCTGCCGTTGATAATGGTAATGGTTGATTTGTTATATACAGCATAGCCCTTTAAAAGGATTTCACGCTCGTCAGACTCAAAGGGAATATCGTCAAGATGCCAACCGATTTCTTCATCGGTTTTTCCTAAAATATCGTCCTTTGAGCTGAATCCGTAGTAATTATAAAAGGCTTTGCTTGCACCCATAAATCTTCTTTCCGTATCCTTCCAGAACAGCTTGAGATTTCCCTCGTCTATAAGAGAAGACCAGATGTCAGAGGTGAAATTATCCTTGTCGTCAAGCTTCAGATATCCGTAATCAAGAATCCGTCGGATATAATCCTTTTTCTCCAGGGGATCCAGCTGATTTATATAAGCTGGTTTAATGCAGAGAAGGAGCTTTTCGCACTGGGAATCGCTGATTTTTTCCACAAGTGCCTCTATCCAGGAATAGTTACCGTCAGCATCTTTTATTAAAAAGGTTTCAGAGAAGAAACCTCTGCCTGAATTATTGATTCTGCTTAACAGATAATCCTTATCGGAAAATTGATTCCATTTTTCGTGATCATCAGTGTAGACATTAAGCTTATAGAAAAGCGTTTTGATTGCATCTAAAGAGCTGTAACGGTCACCTGTTGACTCCCCGGGTATGCAGGAGACTAGTACATTGATACTGTTGTTTGTCATATCCAGCAGATAGATATTATCATATAAGGCTGCCAGATTTCTGAGATATTTGTCAGACCGGCTGGCCTCTTCGAGCTTTTCGTATATTTCGCTGCTGATGGCAGCAGACAAGATATGTCCTTCACGGGATGCGGCTACAGCCTCTAAGGTTAATAAGTAATACCGGCCGTTGGAAACAAAAGTTGCCGTATCCTTTTTTCCAAGCATGATTACCTTGTCGGCCAGATTCTGAAATATGTGATAGATAGTATCCTTCACTGTGCCGGAGCCTTTGTCAATGCTTCCCGAGGAGGTGAAGGAAATATCGGATACATGTTCAATATATGCTGTGTTTTTATATACAACGGAAAAATCCTGTCCATCATAAAAGTACAAGGCTAAAGGATGGGATGAAATCACATCGATCAGTCCCGCTTTTTGGTAAAGTGAATAAAGCTCTCTGGTTTCCGTGCGTAAATTATTATCTTCAAGATACTTTACAGCTTCGGAATATGGCAGAGGCTTACCGTAATAATAACCCTGTATACGTTCGCAGCCGATATCTCTCAGGAAATCGGCATGTTCTTTTGTCTCCACACCTTCTGCAAGGGTATGCATACCCAGCTTTTTTGCCATTTTAACTGCTATGGCAACTATATTTTTGGATTTTTCATTAAAATTCCTGAGAAAACCCATATCGATCTTGATCTCATCAAAATCAAAGTCCTTCAAAATGTTTAATGAAGAATAACCGCTTCCGAAATCATCCATATAAACTTCGAAACCGGCGGAATGGAATTTATTTATGGCTTCACGTATCTGCTCGCGGTTTGTCATAATTGCGGTTTCTGTTATTTCTATGCAGATAAGATTTCTTCCGATTCCGCGCTTATCACATTCGGAGGAAATGATCTCTACAGGGTCACAATAATCAAAATCAGATCTTGAGATATTAACAGAAACGGGTACAGTAGAAAGCCCCGCCTTCAATCTCTGCTGAAACATGGAAATAACTCTTCTGGCAATATACATATCAAGCTTATAGGAAAAACCATTATCCTCAAGAATGGGGATAAAATCTCCCGGAGACAGGAACCCTCGTACAGGGTCTGTCCATCTTGCCAATGCTTCAAAGCCACAGATGTTTTCTGTATAGGTTCTTATTACGGGTTGATAAAAGGGCTCGATCCATCCTTCTGATATTGCCTTGTCAATATTTGTCAAAATATAGTTCTTTTTGGAAATCGCAAGTTCAATATCATTATCATACCAGACATAGGTGGAGGTTACTGTCGAGGATAATGTATCGGCAGCGACTTTTGCATTATCGCAGGCGGCTTCCGCGCTTACCTCGTTTCCGTAAAGAGAAATGCCTATCCTTGCTTCCAGAGTTTTTCCGTCGTTAAGCTTCTTTAATTCGTTTATGACGAGATTGAGCTTCTCCTGAAGATCCTCTTTATCGGTGTATACATAAAAACGGTCTTCGCCAAAACGGGAGCAATGCCTCAGACCAAAACAATTTGTCAGAAGCTGGCTGAACATAATCAGCAGCTTGTCACCTTCCTCCATCCCATAATGTTTGTTGAAACGTTTCATGGCGATCAGGTTAAAAGCTATGATCACAGGCGTCATGTTCTTCTGCAGGCGCTCTGCGGCGTAATCATTGGCAAGCTTGAAAAAGCTTCGTCTCCTTGGAAGACCTGTAAGGGATTCGGTTGAATATTGATATTGAGAAACAAGCATCATAACAACAGGTATATCTCCCTCACTTGACGCTGCCAGATAAGCACAGTGACATACCACATAAAGCTGCCTGCCGCATTTTTTGTTCATTCTGAAATTCTTCTGTATGAAGAATTCGTTCGATGAAGATAAACGCATATGAAGATTGTTTCTTACCGTATCGTGATCTTCTGAATAAACTATTCCCCTAAAAGAGTTTCCTGTGGATTTCAGAAAATCATTTTCGTTCTCATAACCTAATAATTTGATAAAGGATTCATTTACATAAACCAGTTCTTCTTTATCCCAGTCTGCCTTGAATATCAAAATACAGCCCGACTGTTTGTTGAAATTATCAAGGATAAATTCACCTACGTTAGATATATTTGTTATCTCCTGGATTGGCTTCATATCGGCAATACCTCATTCAATAAACTTCCAATGCTGTTATCGACATCTTTTAGATCAAAGATAATTTTTTTTGGTAAAAGGATAGATTTTAATAGAAAATTATAAGAAAAAAAACAGGAAAGCCTGTAGACCTTCCTGTCAGTAACAAAGCGCAGAGGGTGGGGTTCGAACCCACGTGCCCTTGCGGACAAACGGTTTTCAAGACCGCCTCGTTATGACCACTTCGATACCTCTGCATATTAAACTGTGCCGCCTTTTGACGACTCGCATATAATATAATATTTTGATACACGAGTCAAGAGAAAAATCGCATTACCATACTTGCCGGTAGTGGAATTGTAAAAAAAGAGCGTTGGATCTGATCCAACGCTCTGAGCCCTTAATAGCGAGAGGGGGATTTGAACCCTCGACACCACGGGTATGAACCGTGTGCTCTAGCCAACTGAGCTATCTCGCCATATTTATAATTCTCGACCCAGGCCGCGCATAAAGCGCAGTCCAGACCGAAGACGTGGGGCCTACAGGGCTCGAACCTGTGACCCCCTGCTTGTAAGGCAGATGCTCTCCCAGCTGAGCTAAGACCCCATCTATCACCTTTTTGAAAGTTTTTTTCTTTCTTTCGGCGACTCGTATATATTACTAAATCAATCTTTTGTTGTCAACAAACTTTGATAAAAAAATCGAAATAACCTGTATAAATTATTATTAATACAAATTGCCGAACTTATAGCTAAAACACATTGAAGATATTTATTCAATGTGTTTTAGCTGTTTCTTTATATTAGGATATGTGTTTTAGCTGTTTCGTTATATAAGAACGAAAGGTTCGGTATATATCTGATATCGGGATATAAATATAACCGTCTCGAAACCGACAGGTTTAATTTAGTTAAAACCGTAGAACTTTCGTGCCAGCTTGTAGCATAGGATGGTAAGCTTGTTTCCTGCCTTACTGTTGAAGTTCATGCCCTGTCCCATGAAGGAGGCTCTCATACGAAGCCATATAGGGAAGTTATATTCCTTGATATAGTTCCAAAGCTCCTTCTTTTTAGCCATGTTCTCTTCCGTTCCGGATTTAATGGCAAGAACTGAAGAAACTGTTGTAATTATCTGAAGATAATTGAACATGTAGTTTCTTAACTTGCGGCTGGGCAATTTATTGATATCACAGCATTCCAGCATAATTCTGTTTACTTTCAGCTGTTGGTCTATACGGCTTATCATGATGGTCTCATTTACCGACTGATCATCTCTTCCGATGAAGTAGTGGTAAAGATTTGTGTTCATGTAGTAGATAGTCTTAACTGATGGCAGCGGCTGATATACAAAGATATTGTCTACGTAAAAAGTATGCTTGGGAAGAACCAGGTTACAGTCTCTAAGCATCTGAGTACGATAGATGACCGAATGCATAAGTATATACTGTCCGATATGGAAATGTTTAACTTCATTCCATGTAAAAATCCTGTCCTGAGGAAGGGCGGTGGTGTACTTCATCACCTTTTTATGAGTCTGTCCCACTTTATCATAGATGAAATTGCAGACAAACATGTCCACCGGAGTTCCGGCCATGACAAGCTCGCGAAGCTTTGTGAGGACCTTAGGAAGAGCCTCTTCATCAAGCCAGTCATCTGAATCAACAACCTTATAAAAAAGACCTGTTGCATTCTTAAGACCTGTATTAACAGCCTCGCCGTGACCGCCATTTTCCTGATGAACAGCCTTTACGATGCCGGGATACTTTTCTTCATATTCCTTTGCGATTTCAAAGGTATTGTCCTTCTGGGATCCATCATCCACAACGATGATCTCGACTTCATTTCCTCCCACAAGGATAGATTCGATACACTTTCCCATATAAGCTGCTGAGTTATAACATGGGATAGCAAAACTAACTAATTTCATGATATTTCCTTATTTCTGTAATATAAAAAAGCTACGTGGAAATTTTAACCCCACGTAGCTATATTTTCAAGTTAATATATGCTTACAAAAATGCTTGACCGGCTATAAAAGGATTTAATATACGAAGAACTAAAAATCCGGGATAAATCATCATGCAATAGAAGTCCCCGCAAGTCCTGCCACCGCTTTTTCTGCAAGTTCCATAGAGGTAATGATGGCACGGCGACCGTTTCCTGCCTCTACGAAGTCAATACCCGCTTCGACCTTCGGCTGCATGGACTTAAACTCGAAGTGTCCGTCCTTGATATACTGCTTTGCCTCATCTATGGACATCTTATCGAGAGCCTTTTCATCCGGCTGTCCAAAATTAAGGGATACATGGTCCACAGCTGTTGTGATGAGAAGAATGTCTGCGTCTATCTCCTTGGCAAGAAGTCCTGCCGTTCTGTCCTTCTCTATAACCGCTGCCGCGCCTTTAAGGTTGTTTCCCTGTCTGAGAACCGGGATTCCGCCTCCGCCGCAGGCGATGACCACCTGGTCTGCATCAAGAAGAGCCTTGATGGCATCGATCTCAACGATGGACTTGGGAACCGGCGCTGAAACTATACGCTGGAACTTTCCTTCGGATATCATGGTTACATGATTTCCGTTGTCTTCTTCTCTCTTGGCCTCCTCTCTGTTCATTATCTTTCCAACCTTTTTTATAGGGTTGTAAAAGCTTTCGTCATAGGGATCCACAAGCACCTGGGTGAGGATTGTAGAAGCTGTTTTATAGATTCCTCTCTTCACGAGCTCTGCCCTTACCGAGTTCTGAAGGTCATAACCGATCAAGCCCTGGCTCATGGCTGAGCATACGCTTAAAGGAGTATTTACATACTGATCCGGGTTCTCCTCTGTAAGGTTTTTCATGGCAGTATGGATCATACCTACCTGAGGAGCATTGGAGAAGACCAATGCCACCTGATATCCGTTTTCAACAAAATCCGCGATCATAACAGCTGTTTTTTCTGTTGCAGCCTTAAGCTCCGGAAGTGTAAAGCCCAGGTCCTTGTGACCGAGAGCGATAACCATACGCTTTTTACTCATATAATTGTCTCCTTTTCGAGATTCCTAAGAACGTGAATGTCAACAGTTGATGTCGGACCGCTTCGCGATGGCCGGTATTATATGCCGGATTCTCACTTAATCTGACACCGGTCACCGGGAGCGGGTCTCTAAGTTCATCCCGGGCGTCTGTGCAAGCATACTTTAGAGATGAACTTATGTAACTTATATCACATCAGTTCTCTTCATCCAATTTGGCTATATCAACAAGAGTAATTTCCGATGACTTGTTTTCAAGTGAAGTTGCAAGAGCCTTTGCGGTATCAATGGCGGTAAGAACATTAACACCGGTCTCAACTGCGTTTCTTCTGATGATGAAACCGTCCTTTCCTGCCTCTGCCCCTTCCTTAGGTATGTCTATGACTATATCAAGCTCATGTCCGAGAACCAGGTCGAGAATGTTTGGAGACTCCTGCTCCACCTTACGTACCTGGAAGCACTTTACTCCGCCTTCCGAAAGAGCCTTCTGGGTTCCGAGGGTTGCGAAGATACGGTATCCGAGAGCTTCAAAACGCTTTGCGATAGGAACGATTTCCGCCTTATCCTCATCCTTAACGGTGATGACCATGTTCTTATATTTCGGAAGCTGGATTCCCGCACCCTGGAAGGCCTTGTAAAGAGCCTCGTTGAAGGATTTTGCGATACCGAGACATTCGCCGGTGGACTTCATTTCAGGTCCGAGGCTGATGTCTGCGCCCTTTATCTTCTCGAAGGAGAATACAGGCATCTTTATAGCGTAGTATGCGGCTTCCTTCTGAAGACCCGGCTCGTAGCCAAGCTCTCTTATGGTGTGTCCACAGATGATCTTTGTGGCAAGAGGAACAATCGGAATTCCCGTAACCTTGCTGATGTAAGGTACCGTTCTTGAGGAACGCGGGTTAACCTCGATAATGTAAACCTCGTCACCGTTCGCTATAAACTGGACATTAACCATACCGATAACGTGCAGTGCCTTGGCAAGACGCTCCGTGTAATCGATGACTCTCTGCTTTGCGGTTGCAGTAAGGCTTCTCTGGGGATAAATGGAGATGGAGTCTCCGGAGTGAATACCGGTACGCTCTATATGCTCCATAATTCCAGGGATGAGAATGTCTTTGCCGTCACATATTGCATCAACTTCAAGTTCTGTTCCGCGGATGTACTTATCTACCAGGATCGGGTGCTCCTGGGCGATCTGGTTGATCTCTCCTATGTACTCGTCGATATCCTCATCACAGATGGCGATACGCATTCCCGCGCCACCAAGTACGTAGGATGGACGAACAAGCACGGGATAACCAAGCTCGTTTGCAGCTTCCTTTGCCTCTTCCGCAGTGAATACGGTCTTACCTGCGGCACGCTGGCATCCGGTCTCCTGAAGGATGGCATCGAATCTCTCACGGTCCTCTGCGGCATCCACGTCATCCTGCTGGGTTCCAAGGATAGGCACACCCATTTTCTCAAGGGCATCCGCAAGCTTGATAGCTGTCTGACCACCGAACTGGACCACTGCTCCGTCCGGCTTTTCTATATCAACCACATTCTTCACATCCTCCGGTGTCAGAGGCTCGAAGTAAAGCTTGTCTGCTATATCGAAGTCTGTTGAAACCGTCTCAGGGTTGTTATTTATAATTATAGTTTCATAGCCCTCTTTTTTAAACTGCCATGTACAGTGAACCGAGCAGAAATCGAACTCGATACCCTGTCCGATACGGATGGGACCCGATCCCAGAACCAGAACCTTTTTCTTCTTTTCGGGATCACGGAAGGCACCGGTGGATTCATTTTCAGAACCGAATACGCTGTAGTAGTAAGGAGTTTCCGCCTCAAACTCGGCAGCGCAGGTATCAACCATCTTGAAGGCAGCCTTTATATCCCACTTGTCACGCATCTCAGCTATCTCTGACTCCTCATAGCCTGTGAGACGGGCGATGACATTATCCGGGAACTCAATCCTCTTGGCTTCACGAAGTAAAGTCTCGTTCATGGACTCGCTCTTTAAGCGGTTCTCCATGTCAATGAGAATCTTGATCTTATCGATAAACCACTCATCAATCTTTGTGATGTTGTGGATCTCCTGGTAGCTGTAGCCTCGGCGCAGTGCCTCTGCGATAACCCAGATACGACGGTCATCCACTCTGTGCAGGAGCTTCTGAAGGTCGTGATCATCCAGGTCTGAGAAGTCGTAGGACATAAGTGAATCCACATGCTGTTCAAGGGAACGGATGGCCTTCATGAGACCGCCCTCGAAATTGTTGGCGATGGCCATAACTTCACCGGTAGCCTTCATCTGGGTTCCCAGTGTGTGCTCGGCGGTTATGAACTTATCGAAAGGAAGACGCGGCATCTTAACTACCACATAGTCAAGCATGGGCTCGAAGGATGCGTAGGTCTTTCCGGTTACGGCATTCTTTATCTCATCCAGAGTGTAGCCGAGAGCGATCTTTGCGGCCACCTTTGCGATGGGGTATCCGGTTGCCTTTGAAGCAAGGGCTGAGGAACGGGAAACTCTCGGGTTAACCTCGATAACGCAGTACTCCATGCTCTCCGGGTGAAGGGCATACTGAACATTACATCCGCCGGTGATTCCCAGCTCTGTGATAATGTTTAGAGCTGAGGTTCTCAGCATCTGGTATTCCTTGTCACCGAGAGTCTGTGAAGGAGCAACTACGATGGAGTCACCTGTATGTACGCCCACCGGGTCGATGTTCTCCATATTACAAACGGTGATAACATTACCCGCAGAATCACGGATAACCTCGTACTCAACTTCCTTCCAGCCGGCTATGCACTTTTCAACAAGCACCTCGTGCACTCTTGAAAGTCTGAGACCGTTCTCAAGAATCTCTGTGCACTGCTCCCGGTTCTCGGCGATTCCGCCGCCTGAGCCTCCAAGGGTATAAGCAGGACGGAGAACTACAGGGTAGCCGATCTCCTCTGCGACCCTGAGACCATCCTCAACCGAATGAACAACCTCTGAAGGTGCTACCGGCTCGTGGATCTTCTCCATAGTCTCCTTGAACATGAGACGGTCCTCAGCCTTTTTGATGGTAAGAGCTGTTGTACCGATAAGTCTTACATTGTGAGACTTAAGGAAGCCTGACTCATCGAGAGCCATGGCAAGGTTGAGGCCTGCCTGTCCGCCGAGGGTGGGAAGGATGGAATCCGGCTTCTCCTTCTCGATAAGTCTCTCCAGAACCTCTATAGTCAGCGGCTCAATGTATACATGATCCGCGATATCCTTGTCTGTCATGATGGTTGCAGGGTTTGAGTTGAGAAGAACGACCTCGATGCCTTCCTCCTTGAGAGAACGACAGGCCTGGGTTCCTGCATAGTCAAACTCTGCGGCCTGACCTATAACTATAGGTCCCGAACCGATCATCAATACTTTCTTAATGCTGTTGTCCTTCATTCTCTCATGCCTCCATCATCTTCATAAAACGCTCGAACAGATATGCACTGTCCTTAGGTCCCGGGCAGGCCTCCGGATGGTACTGTACCGTAACGATGTTCTTGCCTACATATTTAAGCCCTTCGTTGGTGCCGTCATTAACATTGACAAAGGCTTCCTCGCAAACCTTTGGATCCAGTGATTTGGGGTCAACTGCATATCCGTGATTCTGTGAGGTGATGTATACACGGCCGTTTGAAAGATCCTTTACCGGGTGATTTCCTCCGCGGTGACCGTACTTAAGCTTGAAGGTATCTGCGCCTGTGGCAAGAGCCATAAGCTGGTGTCCGAGACAGATTGCGAAGATCGGAACCTCCGAATCATAAAGCTTTTTGATTTCCTTTATGATGGAAACATTTTCCTTAGGGTCTCCGGGACCGTTGGAGATCATGATGCCGTCGGGATTCTGGCTAAGTATTGTCTCTGCTGTTGTGTCCGCAGGATATACAGTCACATCACAGCCCTGTCTCTGAAGAGAACGGATAATGTTTCTCTTGGCGCCAACATCGATGAATGCAACTCGCTTCGGCTCCTTATCACCTGTGTAGCGACTTCCGTCAGGATTCTGGGCCTGAGCCACATAAACTCCCTTTGTGGTGGTCTTCGCAACCACGCCTGTAACAGAGTAAGCTTTAATCTTCTCAAGAATGGAGGAAAGCTCCGAACCCTTGTAGCGCTTAGTGGTAACCATACCGTTCATGGTTCCTTTGTCACGAAGTATCTTTGTCAGGGCTCTGGTATCGATTCCGGCGATTCCCGGTATATCGTTTTTCTTTAAAAAGTTCTGGATTGTATTTTCAGATCTGAAATTGGAGGGTATGCGTGATAGCTCACGAACTATAAATGCGTCCAGCCATGGACGTTCCGACTCCATATCGTCATAACAGATACCATAATTACCGATCAAAGGATAAGTCATGACAGTTGCCTGTCCTGCATAAGAAGGGTCCGTTAAGACCTCAAGATAACCGGTCATGGAAGTGTTGAATACCACTTCGGAAATGACCTCCTTCACAGCGCCTATCGACGTACCTTTGAAAACTGTTCCATCTTCAAGAATCAGAAATGCGTCCATTGTTTCTCCTTTTGTTGTAAAAATCTGTCGCGAAACCTTATAAATGGAGATGCATATGAATGCATCTCCTATATATAATTTGGTCGCGAATATTTCAATTTCATTGATCAGATATGATTGAAATCATAAGCTGTATCTTATTAATCGGGGAAATCTCCGCTGAAGACCTCCACCGCAGGTCCTGTCATGAAGCATTGTCCTGTGGCGGATTCATATTTAATTTTTAAATCGCCACCTATAAGGTGAACCGTAACCTCTGTGTCAGGCTGAAGCTTCTTTGCCATGCATCCCGCCGCAACAGCTGCTGTTGCTCCGGTTCCGCAGGCTAATGTCTCGCCCGAGCCTCTCTCCCAAACTCTGAAATCAATTTCGGTTGGGGAAATGATCCTGATGAACTCTGAATTCACCTTCTCGGGGAATCTTTCATGAGTCTCGAAATCATGTCCATATAAAAGAAAATCCAAATCAGAGACCTTAGAAACATTAAGCTCAGGATTATCGGACAGGAAATAAATCGCATGAGGATTACCGACGTCTATGCCGATAAAACGTAAATGCATCCCATGAACAGTGATATCTTCAGGAAGCTCTGATGTGAGTTTCGCAATACCCATATCAACTGTTGCGTGGGTCATTTTACCGTTGTCTGTATAAAGCTTAATTTTCTTAAGTCCCGATTTGGTATCGATGACTGCTTCATCACGGTCACTTGGGATGATGCCGTGATCATATATGTATTTCGCTACGCAGCGTATGCCGTTGCCGCACATATTACCTTCGGATCCGTCCAGATTGAACATATGCATATACGCATCTGCCTTATCGGAGGGTTCGATGAGGATGAGTCCGTCGCCGCCCACACCAAAGTGCCTGTCGGCGATCTTCACCGCGAGGGATGAAGGATCCGTCACTTTCTCCGAAAAGCAATTTACATATACATAGTCGTTTCCGCAACCCTGCATTTTAGTAAATTTCATAGGCTTTCCTTTTCATATGAAACGGGGGCACAGGTCGAAGCTCATATAATGCTTCACAAACTTAACCGATAACCCCGTTTGTTCAAATTTTTAATATAATATCAAAAATTATTTTCCGGCACAATATAAATAATATATAT
>JAGAGL010000107.1:0-16745 GCA_017627595.1 Oribacterium sp.
GAGCCGGGCGTTGGTGCCACACCTACTCTTATGGCAGGCTACCTTGAGAACTCCAATGTTGATCTCGCAAAGGAATTTACCGATATGATCACCTCTCAGAGAGGTTTCCAGGCTAATTCCAAAGTTATTACGGTTTCTGACGAAATTCTGCAGGAGCTTGTAAATATGAAGAGATAAACCTATAATAAATAGGATAAACTTATAATATCACTTAAATAGCATAAAAATATTGATGGCGGCGTTATATATAACGCCGCTTTAGCCGATAATTTGAGAAGGAATACTATTTTATGATAGAACTCATCCGATTAAACGGTGAACCGCTGTACGTAAATTATCTCCAGATATTGTCGATAGAAAAGATACCTGAAACCAAGGTGAAGCTCACAACAGGTGATTATTATCTGGTTAAGAATACATTGGAGGACATCGAAGAACAGATCATGAGATTCCTGCATGAGGTAGTGATTTTCAGGGAAAAGAGTATCCATGCCGGATAAAACAGGTGGGTTTACAGGAGGCTTAGGTAGATGGATTTAACGCTTTTGATCGGCTGGTTAGTGGCAGCAGCTCTAATTGTAAACGGTATCACCGTGGAAAAGCTGGGGAACTTCTGGGATCAGCCGTCTTTCGTCATCGTTGTTGGAGGTACTATTGCAAGTCTTATAGCATGTTATCCCTTCAGGATGCTTAAGGATGTTCCCAAGCACATAGGAACCTGCCTGAGAGGCAGTAAAAAGTATGATGTTCCGAAGACTGTGGAGCAGATAGTAGATCTGGCGATGATAGCAAGACAGAGTGGACTGCTGGCACTGGAAGAGAAGGCCGGAGAGATAAAGGAACCGTTTTTCAAAGCTGCAGTACTTATGATAGTAGATGCAAACGATCCGGATAAAGTCAGATTTGTACTTGAAAGGCAGGTTGAGGATATGATGTCCCGCCATGATGAAGCAAGAGGCATGTATGTTAAGGGATCGGCTCTTGCACCGGCCTTCGGAATGATCGGCACACTGGTTGGACTTGTAAACATGCTTAAGGGCATGGATCTTTCCGGATCCGGTGGAGCAAGCTCCCTCGGACAGGACATGGGTGTTGCGCTTATCACAACCTTCTATGGATCTGCATTATCCAACGTAATATTCCACCCTATCGCCCAGAAGCTTGCGGTGAGAGAGGGTGAGGAGGTTCTTTACTGTTCTACGGTTATTGAAGGCGTTATATCCATTCAGTCAGGTGAGAACCCCAAGTATATCAGAGAACATCTTCTTGCATCATTGCAGAGAGGACAGCAGACCAAGCTGCTTAAGAAGGCAGACGGAGGAGGTAAATAACAGATGAAAAAGAAAGGCGGAGGAGGTGACGAAGGCGGAAGCTGGATGGACACATATGGTGACCTCGTAACCTTGCTTCTGTGCTTTTTCGTTCTTTTGTACTCCATGTCAAGTGTAGACAGCCAGAAATGGGATCTTTTTGTACGAAGCATATACCCTGACGGCAAAACCCCAAGTGAGAGAGCCGCTGAAGCTCAGGATACTGCCCTTGTCAACGCACAGGTGGTGGAAGAAGGAGTTCCACCGGAGGGTATCGTAGGAAATCCCGAGATAGATGAGAATCTTCTGAAGGAGTCGGATCTGTCCGAGATTTATCTTCAGATAGCCCAGAAACTCAATGAGGCCGGTATCGAAGGGGTAACCGTAACCCGGGGTGAGGACTACACCTTCGTGGTTTTTAAGGACAAAGCCTTTTTTGCCGGTGACAGCTCTGTATTATCAGAACAAGGACAGAAGACACTGGACATATTATGTGATACAATAAGCAATGATAATGAATTGATATCACAGCTGAATGTAATGGGTCATACCGCACAGGCTGATCCGAATAAGATAAACAACGCAAGAAACGACCGCATGCTTAGCTCCATGAGAGCTGCAGAGGTCTGTATCTACATACAGAATAAGGAATTCCTGGATCCGGATAAGCTGGTAAGCATCGGATACGGGCAGTTCAGACCCCTTGAAGACAATACTACAGCTGAGGGAAGAGCTGCCAATCGAAGGGTTGAGATACTGATCATAGATAAGGACGGTGATGTCAGGGATCTGGATGAGTATTATAAGGAATTGAATGAAGGCATTAACGCTGACACCACTATCATTACAACAGGTGAAAGCGTAGCAACGGCGGATGATGGATTGTCTGCCGGTATAAGTGAAAATACGGTGATGCTGACTCCGGCCGGAGGAAGTGATACATCGTCTGTTACCTCATCCGCCGAGGGAGTGTCGGGTCAGGCTGATTTAGAAAGTTATGCAGCAAACGCAGTGAAGGATCTAACCTCACTGGATGCCGCTTTACAGGTCGGACCGTAGTTTTTTTATTACGCCTGCCGCGTAAAGAGGTGTGTTAACCTGGTATGATAAACAGAGGGGTGTTTAACATATGGCAGACGTATTATCCCAGAGTCAGATTGATGAACTTCTGAAATCGATGGCGGGTGGCGGAGGTTCCTCTTCCAAAGAGGAAAAAGTAGAGGAAACCAAAGCATCGGAACCGGAAAAGAAAGAAGAAGAAAACTTTAATAAGTATGATTTCTATAGTCCTCGTAAGTTTACAAAGGATAAGATCAAGCTCCTTAGAAGTATTTATGAGAACTATGCAAGAATCCTTACATCTCAGGTGAACGGTGTATTCCGCGTTCTTACGGATATCACTGTTATAGAGCTTAGAGAAAGCCGTTACTATGAGTATGTAAACATGTTCCATGAGAATGACTGTATGACCATCGTTGATGCTTACATCAGCGAAAAGGGCAAGAGTAATGTGCCTCTCATGATATATTGCACACCGGGTCTTATCATTACCCTGATCAATCATATGCTGGGAGGAGGAGATTCGGTTGTCCGTGTAGAGGATAATTATCGTTATTCCGATGTGGAGATGGCACTTTACAAGAGGGTGCTTGACTATGTTATACACTCTATGGATGATGGATTCTCCAACTACATAAACATTGACTTCAGGATGCAGAGAGTGGAGGAAAACCCCTCCATGACTCAGGAAATAGGTCTTGATGAGACGGTTGTTATCCTGGTTCTCAATGTAGACGTTTCCGGAATAGCGGCAGAGAAGATAAGAATCTGCATACCGGGTACTCTGCTTGAACATATCTTTAAGATCATTGATAACCGTAAGCATATCGCAAGAGGTTTCTCTTACGAGAACAATTCGGATGTTATCATGAATCATATAAAGGATACCAAGTTCCCTATCACCGGTCAGCTTGGAGTTATAAAGCTTGATATAAGTGATCTTTATCATTTACAGGTGGGTGATGTTATAGATTTGAACAAATCCGCCAAAAGTAAGGTTAAGCTTTTTGTGGGCAGACAACCCTGGTTCACGGGAACCATGGGAGTCCATAAGAAAAATATCGCGGTACGTATTGAAGACAGAATAAGGCCGATGGGGAAGGATAAACCCACGGAGGAGGTTATCGCGGATCTTTTGAGTGAGTCTGTTGAGCAGAAGACAGGATGATGCCGCTCTAACAGTTCATGATATATAACGTACATTTTATTAAAAGCTAGGAGAAAAAAGTATGGCTAAGATTATGCTTGTTGATGATGCTGCATTCATGCGTATGATGGTTAAGAATTCCCTTACAAAGGGCGGCTTTGCTGATTGTGAATATGTTGAGGCACAGGATGGTGCCGAAGCAGTAAAGAAGTATGATGAGGAGAATCCTGACCTTGTTATCATGGATATCACCATGCCCAATATGGATGGTCTTCAGGCGCTTAAGAAGATCAGAGAAGCTCATCCGGATGCAAAGATCGTTATGTGTACCGCAATGGGACAGGAATCAATGGTTGTTGATGCTATAAAGTCCGGTGCAAAGGATTTCGTTGTAAAGCCATTTAATGCAGAAAGAATCACTTCTACAGTCAAGAATATTCTTGGTGCTTAAATGAACCTGAACGACATATTCCTTTGTACTTTTCTGGAAGAGAGGGAATGATATGTCATTTTTGAGTTCGTTCGATATAGCAGCCTCCGGAATGAGTGCCCAGCGTCTCAGGATGGATATAGCTGCTGAGAATATAGCTAATGTTGATACTACCCGCACTGAAGCAGGCGGCGCGTATCAGCGTAAGGATGTTGTGTTTGAGAGCTTCGGAGAGGGATCTTTCGCGGATGCATTCAGGAATGCCCAGCGAGGCAGAGGCTTTCGTGCACAAACAAGATCGGGAGTCAGAGTATCGGAGATCATTACTGACACCCGTGAGATGAAACGAGTATACAATCCTTCACATCCCGACGCGGATGCTGATGGATATGTGGAAATGCCCAATGTTGATGTACTGAAGGAAACAGTAGACAGTATGTCCGCTACCAGATCTTATGAAGCGAACGTTACTGCTCTTAATGCTATGAAGGCGATGGCACAGAAGGCACTTGAAATAAAGACTTAACTACTAGATTTTGAGGGGTAAAGGAGAGTAGGAATGGGTGCTGGTCGCTTTAATGATATGGAAATCGACGCCATAGGCGAGATAATGAATATCAGCCTTGGCTCTTCGGCAACAGCATTATCAACGATGCTCGGCACGAAGGTCAATATCACTACACCTAAGGTAAAGGTACAGAATCGAAATGAGTTTGAGTTCAGGGAACTTGAACCGGCCATCGGTGTTGAGATTTCTTATGTAAAGGGTCTTGACGGAAGAAATGTCATGATGTTCAGCCGGAACGATGTCCGTGTCATCGTCAGCATGATGATGGGTATGGATATTCCGGAGGAAGAGTTCGTGATGGACGAGATGAATGCGTCTGCCATCCGCGAAGTCATGAACCAGATGATGGGTTCTTCTGCAACAGCACTTTCAGAGTTCCTGGGAACTACTGTTGACATCTCCACGCCCGTATCTTTTGAGATTCCAAACGAAAAAGAATTTAAGGATAAATATTTCCCCGGTGACAATGACGAGGTTGTAGTTAGCTTCACCCTTGAAATAGAAGATAAGCAGCTGGAAAGTGAATTCCTTAATATCATGCCTGTTCCTCTCATGAGGCGACTGCTTCAGCCCTTTGCCGAGCAGTTTGGCCTGGAGTTGAGTTCTGACGATGATGAAGATATTCAGGCAGTAGAAGCAGATGTCCCGGAGGCGGCTTCAGAACCTGAGTCTGCACCGGCAGCGGCAGCATCCTCAGGACCTTTGGATCAGTCAGCAGTGGATGCCCTTCTTCACGGTGGAGCAGCAGCCTCTGAGCCTGCACCCGCAGCATCTTCAGGACCTTTGGATCAGTCAGCGGTGGATGCTCTTCTTCATGGTGGTGCAGCAGCCTCTGAGCCGGCAGCGGCAGCATCCTCAGGACCTTTGGATCAGTCAGCAGTGGATGCCCTTCTTCACGGTGGAGCAGCAGCCTCCGAGCCTGCACCCGCAGTCCCGGTGCCACAGCCTGTACCTGCTCCTGCGGCAGCGGCACCACAGCCGGTACCCACACCACAGCCTATACCAGCACCTGCAGCGGCAGCGCCACAGCCTATACCTCAGCCTCAGTACGTTCAGACTGTAGCAGCAGCTCCGGACCCTATGACCTTGCAGCTTCTTAACCAGATGCAGCAGTCACAGACCCAGATGATGCAGCTTATAAAGGACATAGAGGAAGACAGAAAGAATGCAAGAAAAGAACCGAGACCCGGAGTCAAGGTTCAGTCTCTCAACTCACCTGAATATGCCGATTCTGTTGAAGGCGAAGAGCAGGAAGAGAACAGAGAGATGCTTATGAAGGTTCCTCTGGATATCTCTGTAGAGATCGGAAGAACCAAGAAGCTTGTCAAGGATATACTTGAATTCACTCAGGGTTCCCTGGTGGTTCTTGATAAGATGGCCGGTGAGCAGGCAGATCTTTATGTAAACGGTGAATGCATAGCCCGGGGAGACATAGTTGTTGTTGAAGATAACTTTGGTATCCGTATCACCGAGATCATCAATAAAGAAATAAGTCCGGAAAGTTTGTGATAATTATGTATAGTACTATTTCACTCTTATCCGGCTTTTTGGTATTTGTTATTATTCTGCTGCTGGCTTACGTCTGCAGCAGATATTTAGGTAAGACCTGGCAGTTCCACGGAACCGCAAAATATATGGAAGTCATAGATCAGCTTGCAGTTGGACAGGATCGCCTGCTTCTGATCGTTAAGATAAATGATAAAAATTATCTTATGAGCTCTTCTTCTCAAGGGGTTTCTATCCTCACGGAGCTCGATGGCGATTTCTCGTCGGAAGAGAGTACGGGTCCTCATACGACCGGCGATTTTTCTCAGTATCTGAACAGATATTGGAAGCAGTTCAGAGACGGAAAGGATAGCAGTAAATAATGGGGGATTTACTGACCGGATTAAATGGCGGAAACGTTCCGACCTTGGATTTGATATTTATGCTGACGATGGTGGCCCTGGTGCCATCCATTGTCGTCATGATGACTTCGTTCACTCGAACAATCATTATCCTGTCTTTTACAAGAACAGCAATGGGTGTTCAGCAGACACCGCCTAACATGGTCATAGCAGGTATGGCCCTGTTTCTTACGCTCTTTATCATGAGTCCCACCATTGCCCAGATAAACGAACAGGCTTATCAGCCTTACAGAGCTGGAAGGATAAACCAGGAAGAGTGCATCAGACGTATGGTGGTTCCCGCTAAGGAATTCATGCTCAGAAATACGGAAAAGGAAACCCTCGACAGATTTGTGGAGATGGCTGAAGTAGCGGTTCAGGACGATGTGAGGGATTATCCCATTACCATCATAACCCCTGCTTTTATGACCTCGGAGCTTAAAAGAGGCTTCACAGCCGGTTTTCTGATCTATCTTCCGTTTCTTCTGATAGATATCGTCGTTTCCACAACCCTTATGGCCATGGGTATGGTAATGCTGCCGCCCGCCATGGTTTCCATGCCCTTCAAGCTTTTGCTGTTTATATCTGTTAATGGATGGGAATTGATGTTTTCCACCATCATCAGGAGCTTCAGATAGGAGATAAGGCAACAGTTCAGCCTGTGGACCATGGGGACGGAGGTCGAACTGTTACACAAATACAGGAGCCAATCAGATTAGCATCTGAATGTCAGAAATAAACGGCGAATAACATTCGCCTAAAGAGGAGATATATAATGACCACCGGAGTTGCACTTGACACATTAAGAGAGACATTTATGCTGGCTCTGGAGATAGCTTTGCCGCTTTTACTTATAAGTATGATAGTGGGTGTAGTGTTGGCTATATTCAGTGCTGCCACCTCCATAAACGAACAGACTCTTACCTTTGTGCCGAAGCTTTTGTCCATCCTTACGGTGCTGGCGCTTCTGGGCAGTACCATACTTGTAAAGATCCAGGAATTTTTTGTAAAGATTCTCGATATGATAGCTGCCGGAGGCTGATATGATAATTCTTTTCAGCTATATAGTTATGCGTGTTACGGGAGTGATCACCTTCAACAGCGTAATTTCCAGAAATGAGTTTTCTCCCTCCATAAAGGGTATGTTTGTATTCATGCTTTCTGCCATGATGTTCATCTGGAATGAGGGGCTTCTTTATACAGAGCCGGAAACACTTCTTGAATACGGAGTGCTTCTGGTCAAGGAGCTTGCTGTCGGTGCCTGCATAGGATTCGGAATGGATATCACCTTTGCTGTTGTGCGTTTCGGCGGTACGGTTATTGACTTTGTAATGGGTCTCAACATGGCTCAGGTATTTGATCCCGGTTCCAATCAGCAGTCTACCCCCACCTCCAATCTTCTTGCCATGTTTATGAGCATGGTGTTCTTTACTTCCGGAGGACATATAAGATATATACGTATATTGTTTAATTCCGTAAAATTCATTCCCTTCGGACAGGTCCAGCTGAATTTCGGAATAGCAAGATACATGTTTGAACTTTTTTTTGACTGCATGGTATTGGGACTGCAGATAGCATTTCCGATACTTGCAATTGAGCTTTTGTCGGAGATATCCCTGGGAATTCTCATGAGGATCAATCCTCAGCTCAATATTTTCTCAGTAAACTTTCAGTTAAAGATCATCGCCGGTATGGTGATGCTTTTGGTACTATTTACTCCGATGTCGGAAATGATCATCCGGATACTGGAAGGTATGTTTACACATCTTGATGAGATAGTTAGGATTCTTGCCGGGTAACCGGTTAGGAGCATATATTTGTAACTTCAGGTTTCTTTATTATGGATCGAACCTGTGAGCAGGAAAAGCTTCAATGGGAGGATAACACATGGGTGACGACGGCGCTGATAAAACCGAGGAGCCTACCGCGCATAAGATAAGCGAGGCAAGAAAAGAAGGCAACGTCTGTCAGAGCAAAGACGTTGCGACGGTGGTCATGCTGCTTGGAGTTTTTGTGATGATCCGCATCATGATGCCGACTATCTACAGGTTCATAAGCAGTATGTTCAGGTTTGTCATAGAGTGTATAGGGTACACTAATTATGATCCTTTAGGACCTCCGCTCTTTTACAGATTTATATTGTATGCTTTGGTATGCAGTATGCCCATTCTTCTGGTTTCCGTGATACTGGCTATACTGGCTCACGGAGTACAGACAAGATTTAATTATTCAAAAAAAGCGACCAAAGTTAAATTCAGTAAATTAAACCCCATATCCGGGATGAAAAAGCTGTTTTCCCTTAGTAAGGTTGTAGAGACTATAAAGAGCATTCTGAAGATTACGATCCTGTTAATCCTGTTGTATGTGATCATAAAAGATAAGCTCCTTCCCATAGCAAGGATGCTGGATATGAATCCTTTTAATTCAACGCTTATACTTTTAAGTTTTATCTGGGACCTCATACTCCGAGTGGTGATTGCTTTTTCTGTCATAGCATTTCTGGATTATCTGTACCAAAGATATAAGTATCATAAAGATCTCATGATGACTAAACAGGAGGTCAAGGATGAGATGAAGATGATCGAGGGTAATCCCGAGATGAAAAATAAGATGAAACAGAAGCACAGGGAAATGTCTAATCGCCGTATGATGCAGGAGGTTCCCACAGCGGATGTTATCGTCCGTAACCCGACGCACGTGGCAGTGGCCCTCAAGTACGATCCCGAAAAGCGTGGCGCACCCTATGTAGTTGCAAAGGGACTTGACCTTATTGCCCTTCGCATCGTGGATGTGGGGGAGCATAATGATGTTCCCTGGATAGAGAACAAACCTTTGGCAAGAGCACTTTATGCAACCTGCGAGATAGGGCAGGAGATTCCCATTGACTACTATAGTGCTGTGGCAGAGCTTCTGGTTTACATCTATAAACAGAAGAACAACGGTGAAGTATCTGCCTGATCATGCTGAGATACCGGTATTTTTACCATTTTTAGAGGGGTGCACATTTTGTTTTGTGCAAGATGCAAAAGTAATTCTTGGCTAAAAATATTAATTTCGAGCATTTTCTGACTCAAATTAAACATTTTTCCAAAAAAATTAAGAGATTTTATAACTTTTTCGAGACAAGTTATTAAAAAACTATTATAATGAAACTATATCTTAGTTTTGTTCGTAAGGTATAGAGAATAGAATAACGAGAAGAAAAGAAACAGATCACAGACTATGAAATGGACTAAATTTATAGCGGATAATTCCATAGTTGTTATGGCTCTGGTGATCATCCTGTTGCTGATCATCCCTCTTCCCCCATTTTTGGCGGATCTGGCTATAGTTCTCAACATGGCTATATCCATGATGATCCTCGTAATAACGATGACGATCCACAGTCCGTTGGAATTTTCTATTTATCCTTCATTGCTTCTGTTGACTACACTGTTCCGTCTTGGCATCAATGTTTCAACAACCAGAAACATCCTGTCTAACGGCGGTTCCTCCGGACAGGTCATCGCAGCTTTTGGTGACTTCGTTCTGCAGGGAAATGTTGTTGTCGGTCTTGTAATCTATATCGTCATTGTTCTCATGAACTTCACGGTTATCACAAAGGGTGCTGAGCGTGTAGCAGAGGTTTCTGCAAGATTCAACCTCGATGCTATGCCCGGTAAACAGATGGCCATTGACTCAGACCTTAATGCAGGTCTTATCGATGAGCAGGAAGCTGCACGTCGTAGAATGAATGTTCAAAGAGAATCCGATTTTTACGGCTCCATGGACGGTGCTACGAAAATTGTTAAAGGTGACGGAGTCATGTCGCTGATAACCACTGCGATAAACTTAGTGGGAGGCAGTATCATTGGTATCGTTCAGTCCGGACAGGACATAGGTACCGTATTAAACACATACACAATTGCAACCGTTGGTGATGGTCTTGTGGGACAAATCCCATCACTTCTTATTTCTACCGCAACCGGCATGATCGTAACCCGTGCCGTGGCAGAGGGATCACTTAACGAGGACATATCAAAGGAGTTTTTGGCACAGCCAAGATCATTTATGATCGCAGGCGGTGTTATTTGTGTTCTCTGCATTATTCCCGGCATGCCCCTGATCCAGATCCTTACAGTAGGTATCGGATTCATCGCAGCGGGATATGTAATGCAGCAGAGGATACTTGAGGCACCTGAAGCAGTCAGGGCAGAGGCCTACAGGTCAGCTAGTCAGGGAGCGAGACAGAGAATCGGAAATGTCGGAATCGAGGAGCCTGAAGCTGCGGAGGAAGAGCAGACACAGAAACCACCTCAGCAAACACAGGAAGAATTTTTTAAAGATGTTAACAACGTATATCACTTGCTTCAGGTCGAGCCTATCGAACTGAATTTTGGTTACAGCCTCATACCTCTTGCGGATGAGTCCGTGGGAGGAAGACTTATAAGCCGTATTGTAGTATTCAGAAGACAATACGCCCAGGAGATGGGATTTGTCATTCCGTCAGTAAGACTCAGAGACAGTGCCAAGCTTGGAACTAATGAGTATACGGTCAAGATCAAGGGCGAGTCAGTTGCAGTGGGAGAGGTTCTTACGGATTTCTACCTGGCACTGGAGCCTGATCATCTTGAAAGGGAGATTGATGGTATCGATACCATCGAACCGGCCTACGGTATCCCGAGTAAATGGATAAAGCCTGAACAGAGAGAAAGAGCGGAAATGTATGGATATACCGTTATTGACCCGTTATCGGTTCTTGTTTCCCACATGAGTGAGGTTATCAAGCAGCACAGTTATGAACTTATCACAAGGCAGGAGGTTTTCCGTCTTGTGGAAAATCTGAAGAAATCAGCGCCGGAGCTTGTTAATGAAGCATTCCCGACACTGGTATCCTACAATCTCTTACAAAAGGTTCTTACGATGCTTCTTAAGGAAGGAGTATCCATAAAGGATCTTGAGACCATAGTAGAGACTATGGTGGACGTGATCACAGAGACAGGACTACCGGTAAAGGATATCGACGCACTGGTAGAACAGGTCAGAATATCATTAAAACGTACTATCACAAGAATGTATTGTGAAGACGGAAGCATGAAGGTAGTGACTCTTGATGCGGATCTGGAAAGATCCATGGTGGGTTCACTGTCTAAAGGTGAAAACGGATATTATCTTGCATTAAGCCCTGATGTTTTACAGAGTCTTGTAAGACAGGTATCCGAAGAGGTCAAGAAATTCAAAGAACTCTCACAGACTCCGATCATACTGACTTCAGAGGTTATGAGGGCTCATTTCTATCACCTTATAGAACAGTTCTATCCTCAGGTAAGAGTTCTTTCCTTCAACGAAGTTGCAAACAATGTCCAGATCCAGGCGATAGGGAGCCTGAAGCTGGAGGAAAAGTAAGGAAACAGAAATAGATATACGAAAGTTAGAGGGGATGAGATATGATCGACACTATTTACAGGGGAGCAGTTGATGATCTCGAAGCGATGACCAATGAAGATCTTTTTGAGCTGTATCAGAAACGGCATGATAACCGTATAAAACAGGAGCTCACCATGCGCTACGTTTATATAGTAAAGAGCGTAGCGTATCAGATGAGGGATGTTTACAGTGACTCCATGCAGCCTGAGGATATCATTAACGAAGGCGTAATCGAAATCATGAAAGCTATCGACAGATATGATATCGAAAAGGACAATAAGTTCGAAACCTTCATATCCAGACGTATCAGGGGTATGGTTATCGACCTGATACGTAAGAATGACTGGATGCCGAGAAACTATCACAGAGACCGGAAGAATATCGAGGATGCCAGAGATGAACTTCAGCGGAAGCTGGGACACGCGCCCAGTGACGAAGAGATATCCAAGTATTACAAGATGGATGTCAAGAAGATCAAAAAGGTGGACAGAATGCGCACTATGGTGAATGTTCTGTCCCTGGACATGACCTATGATGACAATGATGAGACCCTGTTCCAGGTGGCTTCAGAGGACATAAACACACAACCGGAGGGTAGTTTCTTGCAGAACGAAACAGTAGCAACATTGGCAAAAGCCATTGATTCATTAAAAGATAGTGAGAAAAAGGTTATTTCTCTTTACTATGTTGACGAATTAAATATGAATCAGATTGCTGAGGTTATGAATATCAGCCAGCCGAGAGTTTCCCAGCTTCATTCCATAGCTATAGAGAAGCTTAAAGGCTATATGTCAAAGATGTCATAACAGAGTACTTCAGTATTTTTTTGGATCCGCTATTTAAAAAATTTAGTGGGTCATTTAAAGGGTGGGACCCTTAAAGGAGCGAGAATGTATCAGGGATTTTACAATCTGACATCCGGAATGCTTACACAACAGAGAAGACTAAATGTTGTCAGTAACAATATGGTCAATATAGAGACGGCAGGTTATAAAAAGGATACTATGACTTCCACTACATTTCAGGAAGAAATGCTTGTCCGGACCGGAAGATATAATAAGGATAATCCTACCGATCTTGCAACAACTTCGAAGATTGTTACTGCACAGCAGACCTATACGAACTTTGAACAGGGTGCATTCAATCCGACAGACGGTATTTATGATTTTGCCGTAGGCGGAAACGGATGGTTTTCCATACAAACAGATCAGGGAGTACGTTATACAAGAGACGGAGCATTTTCCGTAGATCAGGAAGGTTATCTGGAGCTCAGCGGTCTCGGACGTGTGCTTGGTTCCAATGATCAGCCTATTCGGATTCCCACAGAGAATTTTACGGTTTCCGAAGACGGAACTATCTGGGTTGACAACACTCAGGCAGCATTAACCACAGGAAAACCCGAAGTTCCATCCAATGAAGCTCCTGAAGCTCAGGAACCGGAACAGCGTGAATCATACGGACAGATCAAGCTGGTGGATTTTCAGGACTACGGACAGCTCCATAAGGAGGATAACGGTTTGTATTCAACAAATCAGGCAGCCAATGTTGTTAACGGACAGGATGGTACCGCTCTCCAGTGGGGCATGCTTGAAAGGGCCAATGTTGATATGGTGGATGAGATGACTATCATGATTTCATCCCAGAGAGCGCTTCAGAGTGCGGCACAGATGCTCAAGATGTACGATTCGGTTATGGCAAAATCTTCCTCGGATGTTGGAAGACTCTAAAGAATTACTGATCGATAAGGAGACATTAAGATCCGCATTCGCATGTCATAAATAAACATTTGGTAACGTGCATTAACAGAGCCGGTTAGCTGTGCCTCTGTGTGTCAGATATTAAGGCTCCAAAAACAGCGTTAATAGATGAGGAGTATAGAATATGAATATGTCATTTTGGACCGGCGCGGTTGGGGCGGATCATTTCAAAAACAGTCTTGACGTGGTTTCCAATAACCTTGCCAATATCAATACAGTAGGCTACAAACCTAAAAACTCTCATTTCAGAGAGCTTATTAATTATAACATTAATGATTCGAGAGAAGCAGTCACAGAGCTTCAGGCAGGAGCAGGGGCCATCATTAATGAGACTCCGACTAACTTTAAGTTCAGCAGTATGAATGTGACAAATTCGGAAACGGATTTCTGCCTAATGGATGACAATACATTTTTCATGATTCAGGATCCGAACGACAATTCCATAACCTATACAAGAAACGGACATTTTCACAGGGGCCTGATGCCGGATGGCGAGTTTTATCTCATGACAGAATCCGGGAAGTATGTTCTTGATCAGAACGGAGAAAGGCTGAAGGCGGATGTCATCGATTTCAAAACACTTTATGGAAAAAGTGGAGAAGAGAATGGTGAAACCACCGCTGAAACCACAGAAACCGAAGAAACACAAGAAAATGAAGAAAAACCGAGAATTGGCGTTTATACTTTTCCGCATCCCAGCCGATTAATAAGTCAAGGGGACAATGAACTTGCAGTCCGGGAAGGTGACAATCAGAATACTCCGGCTCTTGTGAGCTATCCACATCTGGAAAGCGGAGTTCTGGAAAGCTCCGGTACGGACATGGCATTGGAAATGACAAAGATCATAGAGAGTCAGAGAGCATTTACCTATGCCTTAAAGATGGTGACAACTTCGGATGAGATAGAAGGTACCATCAATCAGCTAAGAGGATGATTAATTTAGTGGGGAATGGGTAATGAGGATACATGATTATGGGGAAATGAACCTTCACGACCTGGATGTCATGAGGGAGATCGGAAGTATAGGTACCGGACATGCGGCAACGTCGCTGTCACAGATGCTCCAAAAGGAGGTCCGCATTACTTTCCCGCAGATCAAGATACTTGGATATGATGAAGCTGTCGAATCCATCGGCGGAAACGTGGAAGAGATTGTTGGTGCGACTCTTGTTAAGATGGATGATGACATCAACGGTATAATGTTATTCCTGTTTAATCTTGAACTTGCCAATACCGTTTTTGAAAAAATGATGGGCGTGACATATCCGAGCTTTGAGCAGTTTGATGAGATGGCATATTCTGCCATGACTGAAATCGGAAACATCATCATATGCTCCTATGTCAATGCTTTTACGGAATTTGTAGATCTGAATATCAGTCTTTCGGTTCCAAGCTCCTGCGTCAGCATGCTTGGAGCGATACTCGAGGTACCCATAGCAGAATATGGGTATGAGACTGATAAGCTTATGTATTGTACCGCTGATTTTGTGATAGAAGGTAAAACCTACAGAGACTGGCTTTTGATGCTGCCGGATATCGCATCCCTGAATAACATACTGAAAAAGCTTGGGGTTGATTAATATATGGACAGACAACTAAAGGTCGGGATCGGAGACATGAAGCTGACCCGTGGACAGGGAGAGATAATCACTTATGCCCTTGGTTCATGTATCGGAATCGTATTTTATGATCCTTTTCTGAAGTTAGGGGCCCTGCTTCATATCATGCTTCCTGTGAGGCAGAACAAGGATGATCCCAATTTAATGAAATATGCAGATACAGGTCTTGCTGAGACTATCCGTAAAATGACAGCTTTTGGGATGTTAAAGTCCAGGGCGGTCGTTAAGATCGCCGGGGGAGCAAAGATGTTCGAAATCAGCGGCAATGCCAGTTTCGGTAATATCGGTGAAAGAAACGCGGCTACTGTCCGTGAGATACTGAAAAGGGAAGGTTTTCGTATCGCTGCAGAGGACTGTGGAGCGAATTATGCAAGAACAATGAGCCTGGATGTGGCTACGGGGGATGTGGTGATAAGGTCCTCGGGTCGTCCGGAGAAACATTTATAAATTTATCCGTTAGGAGGAAACCTGAATTGAAGAAGAACAAAAAAGACGGAATCTTGCTTGAGTCCGGTACGAACGAAATTGAGATCATGAAGTTCAAGGTCATGAATGAGTACTATGGCATCAATGTTGCCAAGGTTGTAGAGATCATGATGACGGAGAAGGTTAAGCCTATGCCTCATTCACATCCGTCAGTAGAAGGCTTCTTTAAACCGAGAGATGTTCTCATCACAGTTATCAACCTGGGACAGTATCTCACAGGCGAACGTAAGGAATATGGTGAAAGAGACCTGTTTATCATTACAGGCTTCAATAAAATGATGGTGGCTTTCCGTGTTGACAGCATTGAAGGCATCAGCCGTATATCCTGGAAGAGCATACAGAAGCCGGATAAGACCTTGGGTTCCGGTGACCAATCCGTAGCCACAGGTATCGCGCAGTGTGACGATCAGCTTGTAACAGTTCTGGATTTTGAAAAGATCGTAGCTGAGATTGCCCCTGAAACAACTATTCAGGTTTCAGAAATCGATGAGATGGGAGACCGTCCTATCAACCAGGCACCGGTTGTTATCGCAGAAGACTCTGTTCTTCTTCAGAAGATGATCCTTGATTCTCTCCAGAGAGCAGGCTTTACGGATATCCATATGTTTAATAACGGCCAGGAATGCTGGGATTATCTTGATGGTATCAAGGATGATCCCGATGTTTATGAACAGGTCAGCATAGTTATCACAGACCTTGAGATGCCTATGATGGATGGTCACAGACTTACTAAGCTTATTAAGTCAGATCCACATCTCCGCCATCTTCCGATTGTTATCTTCTCGTCCCTCATCGATGAGCAAATGCGTGCAAAGGGTAAAGAGCTCGGCGCTGATGAGCAGCTTTCAAAGCCTGAGATCGGACATCTGGTTCATATCATGGATACTCTTATCAGTAGATATGAAGAGCAGAGAAAGAATGATTTTAAGGGCGTATAATCGTCTATATTTGTTGGGGCAGGTCTGGTCAGGAACCTGCCCTTTTTTCGCGATAAGGCTGTCACGCAGACATTGTACCACCGGGGACAGTTCTTGCCGGGAGGGACGGTTCTCTCCGGAGAGAACCGTCCCTCCCGGC
>JAGAGL010000108.1:0-10149 GCA_017627595.1 Oribacterium sp.
CATGAAGGGTGATGGTAATCGTATAAAATCTACAGTACAATATGGAAAGAAATGTGGATGAAAATTGGGTACAAAAAAAGAACATCTTTCAATGTTCCTTTTTGCACCGCCCCGTAAATTCACTTACTTTGCGTAAGATCCCCAACTGAACGGTTATTTTTTGTAACTAATTATTCGGGCTAACCGTCTATCGGTAGCACTTCTTTTCAATTATTATAATAACATCGTTGTTTATCTCAGTCAATACAGCATCATCCTACAGGAGATACCACTTTATGAAAACAGCAATCGTTACCGGAGCTTCCCGGGGAGTGGGGAGAGCCACGGCGAAAATATTGGCACAAAAGGGCTACAGGCTCATCATAAACTGCCGCTCCAATTTCGATCTTCTGGAGGAAGTGGCTGAAGAACTTCGGAATTTCACCGAAGTCATAACTGTTCACGGCGCTATCACAGATGAAGTTTTGAAGTCGTCGCTGAAGATAGATTTTGAATCCGCAATACCGGTACTGACTGAAGAGGATATGCTTAACAGTCTCGGAGATACCTCGGGAAACGATTCAGCATCTTCCGATAGTTCCAACGAAATCCTTCTTATCAATAATGCCGGTATTTCCACCTTCAATCTCTGCCAGGATGTGACCGACGAAGAGCTCAGTACCATGCTGAGTGCCAATGTCTCCGATATGTTCAAACTCACCCGCTCAGTGATTCCATATATGCTGAAAACAGGAAACGGCCGCATCGTAAATGTTTCTTCCGTCTGGGGAGTATCAGGGGCCTCCATGGAGTCGGTTTACAGTCTCACGAAAGGTGCTGTCAATGCTTTCACCAAAGCCCTGGGAAAAGAACTTGCGCCCAATCACATCCCGGTAAACTCAGTCGCCATCGGTTGTGTTGACACAGACATGAACGCTTGGATGTCTCCGGAAGACAGAGCTGCAGTAGAAGATGAGATACCTTTCGGACGCATGGCAACACCAGAGGAAGTAGGGGAGTTTATCTACCTTTTGGCTCAAGCACCTGGATATTTAACTGCTCAGGTCATACCGTTTGACGGGGGATGGATCTAAATCATATAGTCGGGAATTGCTGTCAAATTCCTGAATATTTTACAGGAAACGGTTGTTGACAGCCGAATATATGTTTGTTAAAATTCATGCTGTGCTACCAGTTAACACGGTAGGAGGTATAGAATGAAAAATCATTTCAAAAAAACCATCTTTTTATCCGCAGCTGCCTGCACGGCTCTTGCTTTTTCCCTGAGCAGCTGCAAAAAAACATATAATGCAGAGTTCTCCGGGACTTCAGCCGCAGTTTCCGTAGAAGAGGGCACTCTTACCGGTACAGAGGCCAATGTTCTCCCCAACGAATCCGCAACCGTTGAAAGCAACATCGGTCCTACGGTTCCTGCTGCAAACTCAGGCTCTCAGGCTCAGGCAACAGTTCTTGCAGCAACAAACACCGCAGCACAGTCAAATAAAGTTTCTGAAACCACAGCAGCAGAAACCGCTGCTCCCATCAGCTTCCAGTCCCGTGACGAAAAGGTTTATATAATGGCAGATGATGTAAACATTCGCGCACTTCCCGAAACAGGCGAAGTGCTTGGAAAAGCCAATACCGGTGACAGCTTCCACCGCACAGGTTACAGCGACAAGTGGAGCCGTATCGAGTATAACGGACAGACCGCTTTTATAAGCTCAGACTATACAACCACCAATGTGGTTGAAAAGAAAACTTCCGAAGCTGTATCCTTCAACACAGACTGGGAGTTCGGCGGCAATTCAAAGATCAATTCCGGCACAGCAACTCTTTACTATGCAGCCGGCAGCAACAAGAAAGGCAAAACCGTATGCGTTAATGCAGGTCACGGCACCAGCGGCGGCGAACGTGTGAAGACTCTTTGCCATCCTGACGGAACCGCCAAGGTCACAGGCGGCAGCACCGCAGCCGGTAATACTTACGCAGCTGCAGTATCTTCCGGAACCACCATGGCAGACGGAACCTCAGAGGCTTACGTAAACCTGAAGGTTGCCAAGGTGCTGAAGGAAGTTCTGCTCGAGAGAGGCTACAACGTCCTCATGATCCGGGAAAGCGAGAATGTGCAGCTCGACAACATTGCCCGCACGGTTATGGCAAACAACCGTGCCAACTGCCATATCGCCATCCACTATGACTCAACAACCAAAAACAAAGGTGCTTTCTTTATGAGTGTTGCCGACGGCATAAAGGGCATGTATCCGGTTTCTACAATCTGGCAGGAGAGTGACCGTCTGGGTGCCAATGTCATCAACGGACTTTCTGCAAATGGTGTAAAGATCTTCGGCGACGGTTCCATGCAGATGGATCTCACACAGACCAGCTACTCAAAGATCCCGTCCATCGACCTGGAGCTGGGCGATAAGGTTTCCGATTACAGTGACTCAACAGTAGCTGTACTGGCAAAGGGAATCGCAGACGGAATCGACAGTTTTTATTCATAAGGAAAATCTGAAAATATAAGACCTTTGCATTACTTTTTAGAATATTTTTACACAGTAAGTAAAACGTAAAACATTTAAAAAGATTCTTCAACAGCAGGTGTGCTACCATAATAATGTGATTAAAACATTAGATGGTCTCACACCTGTTTTTTGTTTTTTTTAATCCATCACTATAAATGACCAATTGAAGTCGTCTTACAACTAAGTTCTTCAATATAAAATACAGTTCCCCTATCACGGAACGCTAAGGAGTACATTTTGAAAAAATACACCTACAAACACCTTGCTTTATATACTGCATTAGCTATGACTCTTAGCGCAACAACTCCCGGTATGGTTTCTTTCGCTGAAGAAGCAAAAAAATCCTCATCTGTAACAGCTATAGTAGAGGCAGTATCAGTTGCTTCAACAACCAAATCATCCGAGACCAAAGCTTCTTCATCAAAGGCAAAGGAAAAGGCCAACGCTTCTGATGATACAGTGGATTCAACAATTGAGGAAACCAAAGCTTCAAATAACTCATCAACAGCTTCAAAATCAACAAAAGCTTCAGCCACAGAAACTTCAGCTGCAAATTCCGGCTCTGATAAAACCGAAACCACTGCAGCTTCAAGTACAGAAGCATCCTCAACATCTACATCAGCCACTTCAGCATCCTCCGATGAAGTCCTTCTCGAAATAGGAGACGGTCCCGTTGATGATGCAGAACTCGGTATCACTTCAGACGAGGATCTGGCAGCACTTACTGATGGTTCCATGATTCCTGAATACAACATTACAAGTATAGATGAGACCACTTCCAATGTCGTAACCGAGAACTATGCCGTCGCAAAGGATTCAAGCGCAGCAGAAACCACCACGGAAACTTCTTCCGCCTCCGGTTCCGAAGATAAGCTTCTGGAAATAGCTGACGATGTAGACGAGTTCAGTGCCTTCAAAACGACTGTATCCAAGGTAGCCGAGAGCGTTACTAATTTCGTATCAAATCTCACAGGACGATCAACCGGCACCACAAGCGTAACAGCCAATCCTTCCGGTTCTGATGACACTGTTATAGCAGCCAATACCGCACCTTCATCCGAAACAACCTCCGTTGTATCTGCTCCAAAGAAAACTGTTAATGCCGGCACCGCTGTTCCTACCATTGCCACAACAGCAAGCCGCCAGGCACTTATCAATTACGCAAAGCAGTTCCTTGGAAACCCGTACGTTTACGGAGGCACTTCACTTACAGAGGGTGCTGACTGCTCCGGATTTGTTCAGCAAATCTTCAAGAACTTTGGCATCAAAACCGGAAGATCATCCAGAGATCAGATTGAAAACGCCCAGTCCATAACCTTTGAAGAACTGCAGCCGGGAGACCTGGTATTCTACGCCTCCGGTGATTATGTAAATCACGTAGCGATCTATGCCGGTGACGGAGTCATCATCCATGCCGCAAACTCCCGAACAGGAATCTGTACCGGAAAATATGACTACAGAGAGCCATATGCATACGGAAGGTTCATTAACAACTAAAAATCTTTAACCATTAACTATATTTTCTCTTAGAAGAAGACCCGGTACGGCAAAACGTCCCGGGTCTTTTTCTTTAATAAATTCCACTGCAGCAGTTGAGCCGGCGGATCATGGGGACGGAGTCAGTGTTCCACCGTCTCAACAGCTACATTTTATTCACAAAAATTTCATTTTTGGCAGGAGATAGAATTGGAATTATTTTCCTATTGGTGATATAATTTAGGTATCTCAAAAACAGTTTTGAGAAATCTAAATAAGGGAGCGTGATTCCATGAAGTTTAATATCACGGGCAGAAACATTAACGTATCAGATGGCATGAAAGACCAGATCGACAGAAAGCTCGGAAAACTGTCCAAGTTCTTTAAGGAGGACACCATCTGCAATGTCACTCTCTCTACTGAGAAGAATATGTACAAGGTAGAGGTAACCATCCCTGTAAAAGACGGGGTGATCCGCGCGGAGGAAACCACCTCAGATAAATTCCAGTCATTGGATCTGGTTGTAGACATCATCGAGCGCCAGATCCGCAAGTATCGCACCAAGCTTCTCAACAGACATCAGGCTGCGGCTGATTTCTCGGATGCCTTCAATGAGGAGCCTGAAGATGAAACAACCGAAGAAGAGATCAATATCGTTCGTACAAAGCACTTTGACCTCAAGCCTATGACACCTGAAGAGGCCTGCCTCCAGATGGAGCTTGTAGGGCACGCATTCTTCGTATTCCAGAACGGCGATACCGGAAATGTTGCAGTCGTATATAAGAGAAAGGGCAACAGCTACGGACTTATCGAGCCGGAGTATTGATTTCTTTCTTTAAATAATCCTACGTAGAAAAGGTTCGGGGCATAATGCCCCGAACCTTTTTCCGTTAAACCACCGTGGAAAGCCATCCCTGACAGTTCTGATCTGCGAAAACCGTCCCCGGACTGTTTGCTTCCCCTGTAGTTTTCGTTGAAAATCTGCCTGATTCTTCACTTACATCTCTACTTCCACAGCGTATTCCTTTACTGCTGCATCATAAGGAATAACATTACCCTCACAAACCTCACCGTTTACGGTAAGCTTCTTTACGCCCTTCTGTGAACCGTTGGTGTGAACCGTAATCCTGTAAACCGCACCACGGAACCTTCTTGTAAGTGTGAAATCCCCAAAATCCCCGGGAACACATGGGTCAATGGACAGTCCCTTATGTGTCGGATAAACTCCGAGAATATACTGTGAAACATTTACAAAGGTCCATGCAGCGGTTCCTGTAAGCCAGCTGTTCTTGCCCTGACCGAAGAATTTCGCATCCCTTCCGGCTACCATCTGAGAATAAACATAAGGCTCGGTGCAGTGAATCTCACTTATTTCCTCTATGAAAGCAGGGCAGGTCTTTTTATAGATTTCAAATGCTCTGTCACCGTGGCCGAGAACCGTCTCAGCTATGGAAACCCATGGGTTATTGTGGCAGAAGATACCTCCGTTCTCCTTGTATCCCGGCGGGTATGAGCTTACCTCACCAAGCTCCAGATGATACTTTGTATATGCAGGCTGAAGAATCATTACACCATACTTTGTATCCAGCTTTTCTTCAACGCTATTCAATGCCTTTTCCGCAAGTCCTTCCTTAACTCCGATTCCTGCGAGAGTGCAGAAGCCCTGGGGCTCGATGTAGATCTGTCCCTCTTCGCATTCCTTTGAACCAACCTTCTTTGATTCCGCATCATAAGCTCTCAGGAACCAGTCACCGTCCCATCCATATTCAAGAACCGCCTCGTAAACCTTCTTTACTTCAGCGCGGGCTCTTTCGGCCTCAGCATTATCCGAAAGGAGCTCCGCAAGCTGGGCATATTCCTCACCATACTTTACGAACATTCCGGCTATAAATACAGATTCCGCAACCGGTCCTTCTGAAGGTCCGAAGGTCTGGAATGACTCTCCGGGATGCTCCGAGAAGCAGTTTAGATTCAGGCAGTCATTCCAGTCTGCGCGCCCTATGAGGGGGAGCCCGTGAGGTCCCTTATGGGTTGCTGTAAAGTTGAAGGAGCGCTGAAGGTGATTCATAAGTGACTTGGCTGTGGACATATCATTATCAAAAGGCACAGATTCACTGAGGATCGAAAGGTCGCCGGTCTCTCTTACATATGCACTTGTTCCCGCAATCAGCCATAAAGGATCGTCATTGAAGCCGGAACCAATGTCTGAATTTCCCTTCTTGGTAAGCGGCTGATACTGATGATAGGCACTGCCGTCCGGAAACTGTGTGGAAGCAATGTCTATGATACGCTGTCTTGCTCTGTCCGGAATGAGATGAACAAATCCGAGGAGATCCTGGCAGGAATCTCTGAAGCCCATGCCTCTGCCGATACCCGACTCATAGTAGGAAGCAGAACGGGACATGTTAAAGGTAACCATGCACTGATACTGATTCCAGATATTAACCATTCGGTCAACCTTCTCATTTTCGGAAGACACATGATAGATTCCCAGAAGCTCGTTCCAGTACGAACAAAGCTCTTCAAAAGCCCTGTCAACCTTTCCCTCGCTGTCATATCTTGAAAGCATCTCGAAGGCTTTCTTTTTATTGATAACAGACGGTGCTTCCCACTTATCATTTTCCTCATTCTCGATATATCCCAAAGTAAAAATGAATGTCCTTGATTCACCCGGCGCAAGGCTCAGATCTATCTGCTGTGAAGCGATGGGAGACCAGCCGCTGGCTACGGAGTCTGTACATTTTCCGCTAATGACTACATCAGGATGATCCGGTCCGTTATATGCTCCCAAAAATGCATCCCGGCTTGTGTCAAAACCGGAAACCTCGCTGTTCACGCCGAGAATAGCATAGTGATTCCTTCTTTCCCTGTATTCTGTCTTATGAAAGAGAACAGACCCTTCACCTGAAACCTCAACTTCGCCTGTACTTAAGTTTCTCTGGAAGTTTTTCATATCATCATCCGCATTCCAGAGGCACCACTCAACATAAGAGAAGAGTGACAGCTCGGCTGTATCCTGACCCTTGTTTGTAAGAGTGATCCTTGAGATCTCACAGTTATCCTCCATAGGAACAAAGGTAAGAAGCTCTGCCTCAACCCCATCCTTAGAGGATGTGAATCTGCTGTACCCAAGACCGTGGCGGCACTCGTAGCTGTCAAGGTCAGTCTTTACAGGCTGCCAGCCCGGATTCCAGACAGTATTCCGGTTTCTGTCCTTTACATAGAAATACTTACCGTTATTGTCATACGGGACATTGTTGTATCTATACCTTGTAAGGCGGAGAAGCTTAGCGTCCTTATAGAAGGAGTAGCCTCCGCAGGTGTTAGAGATCAATGAAAAGAATTCCTTATTGCCAAGATAGTTTATCCATGGCAAAGGTGTTTTGGGAGTTGTGATAACGTACTCACGGGCAGCGTCATCAAAGTAACCGTATTTCATAAAATGCCTCCGTTTAATACTTAATCGTTTAAGTTAGGTATAGTCGGATTATATAGTCGATATCGATATTTATCAATAGAAAATTGCAAAATTTATCAGAAAACGTTTACTTGATATTCCTCTAAAATCAGAAAAAACCTTGCTTCGGCTCTTGGTATGATCGCATTTTTTGACGAAATTCCGCCACATAAACCGGTATTGCTGTGAATGATACACAAAAAATTCGAAAATGGTATTGCATTCATCGACATGTTGATGTATATTGGCATTACGAAAACGATTAAGTTAAACGATTGGAAAACAACATGGCTAAAAGAACAGTATCTTTAAAAGACATTTCCAATGCCTGCGGCGTATCGATAGCAACGGTGTCAAAAGCCCTGAACAACCATCGCGACATAGGCGAGGAGACTAAGGAGCACATCCGGAAGGTTGCGGAAGAGCTTGGTTACAGGCCAAACGCTGCCGCCAAGGCATTAAAGACCAACAAAACCTACAATATCGGAGTATTGTTCGTGGACGAAGCCCACAGCGGTCTTACCCATGATTATTTCTCCCATGTTCTGGACAGCTTCAAAACAACCGCTGAGGCCAATGGCTACGACATCACCTTTATAAACTCAGGGAAGCGGAACGACAACAGCACTTATCTTTCACATGCCTTATACAGAGGCTTTGACGGAGTTGTCATCGCCTGCGTGGACTTCTACGATCCCCAGGTTTATGAGCTTGTGAGCAGCAGCATACCGGTGGTGACCATCGATCACATGTTTGACAGCTGCATGTCCGTTCAATCCGACAACATAAAGGGCATGCGGGAAATGCTCCATTATATATATGACCAGGGTCACAGAAGGATCGCATATATACATGCCTACGAAAACACTTCCGTAACACAGGGAAGACTCGCCTGCTTCTATAACACCATGCAGGAGCTTAATGTTTCGGTACCTGACGAATACATGATCACAGCGCCCTACAGAGATACCGACAGAACCTATGAGGCAACAAAGAAGCTGCTGGATCTGGAAAACCCGCCCACCTGCATCATCTGCCCCGATGACTTTTCCTGCTTTGGCTGTATAAATGCAGTAAGAGAGAGGGGGCTTAGGATTCCCGAGGATATTTCCATAGCAGGTTACGACGGGATCGAGCTTGCAAGAAGGATAAGTCCAAGGCTTACCACAATTGTACAGGATACTAAAAAGCTGGGTTCCCTTGCAGCAGAAAAGCTTATAGCGCTTATAAACAACCCGAAAGGAACCCTTATCGAGCATCTCCTTGTAGAAGGAAAACTCGACGAAGGAGAATCTGTTTCAAAGCTTTAACGAAACAGACATAAAACTCTCTATTCCTACAAAGCCTGAGAGCGCGCCCAAAAAATTACTATCAGCGCCCTCCGGCAACAAAAGTACCGGCTCTCAGCCGATAAGCAAAAATACTATTCAATAAAAAACAATGGAGGCAATCAATTATGAGACGATCAATGCTTAGTTTATTACTTTCAGCCACAGTTGCAGCTGGTGTGCTTACAGGATGCGGAGGCGGAAGCACTCCCGAGTCAACAACGGCAGCAGCTACAGAGGGTGCCGGAAAGGTTCTTAACATCGCAGCCTGGAACGAAGAGTTCAAATCCCGCCTTATAGACCACTATCCGGGATATGAAGAGGTTGACGGAACCACAGGAAAGATCGGCGATATTACAGTAAAGTGGCACATTACGCCTAACCAGGAGAATGCTTACCAGAACAGGCTCGATGAGATCCTCCTTGCTCAGGATAAGGCACCGCAGGACGAAAAGCTTGACCTCTTCCTTGTAGAAGCCGATTACGCTATAAAGTACACCGATACAGACTTTACGCTTCCTCTTTCAGAGCTTGGTATCACCGAAGAGGACATGAAGGATCAGTACAAGTACACACAGGATGTTGTTACAGATTCCAAGGGCGTCATCAAGGGAAGCTCATGGCAGGGCTGCCCCGGAGTAATGATCTACAACAGAAAAGTAGCAGAAGAGGTATTCGGAACACAGGATCCGGAAGAGGTACAGAAGCATTTCTCTGACTGGGATAAATTCAATGAATCAGCCGCCGAGCTTAAGGACAAGGGCTATCATGTAGTATCCTCCATGGCCGATACCTTCAGAATTTATCAGAACAATTCAAAGCTTCCATGGGTTACGGAAGATAAGAAGATCCAGGTTGATGACAACCTCATCAAGTGGGTAGAGGATTCAAAGGCACTTGTTGACGCTGGTTACTGTGATACCTACGACCAGTGGACAGACGACTGGACAAAGGGCTTCTATCCGGAAGGAAAAGTATTTGCTTACTTCGGACCTGCATGGCTCATCGATTTCTCCATGGCAAAGGATGTTGAAGGCTCTATCGCTCACGAAGGCGGCTGGGGTGCCATCGAAGGACCTCAGGGCTTCTATTGGGGTGGAACATGGATCTGCGCAGCTGCAGGAACAGACAATGCCGACACAGTTGCCGATATCATCAGAAAGATCACCTGCGATCCTGAGATCATGAAGGACATTGTACTTAAGGACAATGATTTCGTAAACAACAAGCCTGTCATGGAAGAGCTCGCAAACGACGAATCTTATTCCAATGAAGTTCTCGGAGGTCAGAACCCTCTCAAGATGTTCTGTGCAGGGGCTGACAGGATCGACATGGCTAACCTTACAGCTTACGATCAGGGACTCCTTCAGGATTTCCAGTCAGC
>JAGAGL010000109.1:0-5530 GCA_017627595.1 Oribacterium sp.
CGGTTCTCGCCGGCGAGAACCGTCCCCGGTGGATAACACGGCTGATCAAAAAAAGAAGATCCTGCAGCAACACCTTACAGTGCAGCCACAGGACCTTCTAAAGTTGATTCTTTTACATCATATACGGCACCTGAAGCTTATACAGATTACTGAGCCAGGTGGTTCCGTTTGCTCTTCTGATATCCAAAGTATTGATCATAACAGATCTTGTTCTCATAACCCCGGGGCCTGCATAGTAGGCCATGGAGCTTACAGAACTGACAACATAGTATTTTCCGTTTACTGTTCCGAGATACATCATCTCATGCCCCTTAAAGAACAGCACACTTCCGATAGGCATGGTATTCAGCAACGCCATCTTCTGCTCGTCTGTGCATTCCGAAACATCATAGCTGAAGCTATGGGAAGCTGCCTGCCAGGTGGTGTTTCTGGGAAGCTTCAGTCCAAAGCAGCGGTAAACATCACCTACATAACCGGAACAGTCGTTGGAGGAAAGCATTCCTCCCCATCCATAAGCGTCACCCAGCATCCGGAAAGCAACTGTCAGGATATTCCTCTTTGTGAGCGGAAGATACCCCTCGCTGACCTCCGCATTGCCGTTTATAAGGGCAAGCTCTTTTCTGTAGCTTCCGTCACCGTTTCTCACCGGAATATAAACAACATAGTTGCCAATGGGCGAACGGTTTGTAACCCTCGCACCGTAGGATCCGGCCGGTGCCTGCTCCAGAACTGTTCCCACCGTAAGAAGGAGATTTGAGCTTTCGGGATTGGTATTGGACTCGGCAAGTATTATCTTACTGCCGGTCACCACCAGCACTCTGTCCTCCGGGATCATCCAGGCGCTCTCCCACTGAGCCCTGGAGCTGCAGATGGCCACGTCATAAGCATTAACCCAGCCGCTGCAGTTCAGTGCGTCCGCATAATACCAGAGGCCGTCGGCGGACACAGATTTGATCACCAGCGGTTCATTCACCCTCACACTTGAAAGCACATTGTAATCAAAATTCACATCACCAAGCTCGTCGGTGATGATGGTATCCGTGGGAAATGCATTAAGCGTGGTTCTCTTAACTACGATGGCATAGGTGGGTCCCTGTAGCTGTGACGCAGATCTGTTCTGAGTATTCTGGGCAATGTTCTCGATCAGAATGTCGCTTAACTTGTTTCCGTACTGATCGAAATAGCCCTTGTTTTGATAGGACTTCAGATCCTCTCTGGCACCTGCCAGAACCTGTTCATTGAACTTTATTCCATCGATACTTTCGGTATAATGCTGAAGATCGTTCATATTTGTTTTCTCGTTCATGAGGTTGTCCAGGTTGATCTGCTCTATCTTACCTCTGTCCGCCTGAACCGTATCCGCATCATACGGGGAAAATGTAAGCCAGAATTCCGGTGTATTCATCTCCTTTGTGACATCCGGCATGTAGCTTACACCGGCGTAGGATTTTATTCCCGACACATTTGCCGCCATGAACAGACAGATTGCTGCCGCCACGGTCAGAGCATACCTCCGCCCGGTTATGATAGGATTTTTATATTCAAGTGCCAATGCTTTCTTCATGAGATAATCTCCTCTTTGTAAACTCCTGATTCCCAAAGCTTTCTTACATATATATGTAAACCTTATATGCGCCTAAAACCATGCCTGTTGCGCCATGAAAAAGGTTCCCGGAACTGATTTCTCTCATCATTATACACTAGAAATTCAATATAAATATATAAAAAATAACTGTGGACAAATAAAATGTAAGCGCTATCATAATAATAGAACGTAATACAATTTTTGCATTTTTATCAAAGGAGAAGTATGAAGAACGCAATTGTCGGACAATCCGGAGGTCCTACCTCAGTAATCAATTCATCACTGGCAGGTGTTTTTGAGGCTGCAAAGAATCGCGGCGCAGAGCATGTGTATGGCATGTGCAATGGTATCCAGGGATTCCTGGAGGGCAGATACATTGACATGACTGCAGTTTTCAAAAAGAAAATGGATATAGAGCTTTTGAAGCGCACACCCTCAAGCTATCTGGGAAGCTGCCGTTACAAGCTGCCTGAGCTGGATACAGAAGGCGCAAAGGCCGTGTATGAAGATATATTCAAAAAACTCGATGATATGAATATCGGATACTTCTTCTACATCGGCGGAAATGATTCCATGGACACCATCAACAAGCTGGCGGCCTACGGCGAAAAGATCGGAAGCGATATCAGATTTGTGGGAGTGCCTAAGACAATTGACAATGACCTCACCGTGACAGACCACACCCCCGGCTACGGTTCCGCCGCCAAGTACATCGGCGTTGTAATGAAGGAGATCATCCGTGACGCCACTGTTTACGGCACAAAATATGTGACTATAGTAGAGATCATGGGAAGAAATGCAGGCTGGCTCACTGCTGCTGCAGCTCTCGCAAAGGACAATGACTGTGAAGGTGTTGACATGATATGTCTCCCTGAGGTTCCTTTCAATGTTGACCGTTTCGTTGAAAAGGTTCGCAAAATGCAGGAAAAGAAGAGCAGCATTGTCATCGCAGTTTCTGAGGGCGTTAAGCTTGAGGACGGCCGCTATGTCTGCGAGCTTTCAGACGATGTGCATGCAGTAGATGCCTTCGGCCACAAGGCATTAACCGGAACAGCCAGATTCCTTGCCAATACCGTTGCCAGAGCCATGGACACCAAGACCCGCTGTATCGAGCTTTCAACACTCCAGCGCTGCGCGGGACACCTTACCAGCCGTACAGATATCACTGAGGCTTATCAGGTAGGCGGTGCTGCAGTTAAGGCGGCCTTTGAAGGACATACCGGCGAGATGGTTGCCCTTAAGAGAATTTCCAATGCACCTTACCAGTGCACAACAGAGCTTCATCCTATCTCTGAGGTAGCAAATCTTGAAAAGAAGGTTCCTCTTGAGTGGGTCAATGATGACCACACCCAGATGAAGCAGGAATTCATCGACTATGCTCTTCCTCTCATTCAGGCAGAGCTCACTCCGATCTATGTCGGAGGACTCCCTCAGCATATCTACATCGGAGAAGAGGCATAAATCCAAAGAAAAGCACCGGGGAAGGTTCTCGCCGGCGAGAACCTTCCCCGGTGGATATAAAAGTCTAAAAATCCCCCTTAAGTAGTTTTGCAAATCTAACCTGTCTACTTAAGGGGGATCATCATTAAAACGCCTCTTTAATTTTCTATTTTCAGTTTCTCGTATAGTGGTTCGTTCCGTTCGTCATCTCCGTAACCATTCCATCCTGCACCGCCAATGCAGTTAACTCATCACTGAGGCTTGAAGCATCCAGCTCAAGGCGGCGTGCCTCATCAGTAGTATAGAGATTTTCAGGACCGGTAACCCAGGTGGTGATTCCCTTAAACACGAGAGTCTGGTCATCAACCTCAGCAGAATATTCTGTCACACAAACATCTCCCGCATACCAGGAAAGATCCGGATCTTTTTCGATAACATTGCCTCCGTTCAGAATAAGTATCATACGCTCACCATCCTGATTGATCCATTCACCCATAAATGACTCAACAGACAAAGCTTCCTTGCCTCCGAAGGTAATGTTTATCTCCGGCATACTTATAACAAACGGAACCGTAAGTTCCGGCTGATCCGTGTTCATATCGGCATCAGGTTTAAAAAACTCAAGTGTATGAGGATAACCCGCGATAGTAAATCCAAGAAGAGTTGCCGAGGAACGAAGCTTGCCACCCTCCGGCCAGATTCCGGCCCAGTCTTTTTCGATAGCTTTATTGCTTAAAGGAGCCATTCTCAGCTTATAGCCTTTATACTGTGAACCTTCCCCCTCCTTGATCTCTTCAGTCATATTAATGGTTATCTTTGTATTATAGTATTCTCTTACCTTCTCAACCGCCTCCAGGGCTGCCATCGCTATCTCAGGATCATCCGGATGTCTTTCCAGAACCTGAATAACCTTGGCACGCCAGTCCTTCGGCGTCATGGGCTTATGATTTTTACCATAATACCCTTCATTATAGTGATGATAAACATAAGCGATATCCTCAAGCTTTGTTGCCTGTGCCTCTTCCGCAAAAGCCGTAAGCATTTTATCCAGAACGAGAACTCCACCCATGCTGATGGATAAAGCGCCTGTTCCTACCTTTGTTAATGCATTCGCCCAGTAGGTAGTCACCTTGCTTCCAACATCTCTTATGAGATTAAGAACCTCTCTCTTATCCGCGCCGCCGCCCACTGTATCCTTCAAGCTTATCTTCAGAAGATTTGTGCATGTGTTGATATATCCCAGGGCGGAAAACAAGGTCTGGTTGGTTTCCGGAATACTTGTATCCAGCCAATTGGGAATATCATCAGAGCAGACAATATTTATTGCATTATCAAGCTGGTCTGCATAGTCAAAAAAGAGTCCGGTTGCCTCTGCTCCCTGTCTCATTATCTCCCTCATCACAGAAGGATCATCTCCTGCTATCCGCTTTGCAAAGTCAATGGTCTGTGACTTATCCATGTATGAATAATAACCTAGTACATCCGCTATACAGGCATTGCGACGACCTTCATTTTCAACATAAAAGGCACCGTAAACAGACAGGTGGTCCGTGTATATCACAAGCTCCTTTGCATCTTCATCAACCTCGAACAGCACATCCTCCCATTCCCCGGTCTCTTCATTTTTATATTTTGCACCGACGCACCTGGCAGGATCCTGTCCCGCCTCACAAAAGCTTGTATCATAGGGGATTCGGATGGTGATGAAATCATCAAGCTCCTTCATATCACCTATAGAGAAATCATAGGACTCAATTTTATATCCCTCATCCTGATTCTCCTCAACTTCCTGCTTCTCAACAGTCAGATTCTCTTCTCCGTCCAGAACAAAATCACCCACATCCACTGTAATTCCGTCCCCCAGGGTTGCACTGGTATTTTCCGGTGATAATGTTGCCGTCTCGACTGTCTGCACCGCCTCCGCTGCTTTTGTTGCTTCGGTTGTGCCGGCTCCTTCGTTCTTTTTTACACCTGTATCAACTTTACTTACCGCTTCGGTACCCTTCGTGTCCGTAGTATCTGTTTTACCCTTACACCCCGAAAGCACCGACATAAACATTGATACAGAAATAAGAACCGCAATAAATCGTCTCATGATAGTTTCCTCCTTTCCATGATCAATCCTGCTTCAGGAAATCCACTGCTTCCCAATCCCCGTTTTTATCCAGGTCCACGAAGAAAGTGATACGGTCCGCTGTAGTGCAGTTTGTTCCGGTGCTGAAGCTGCCATCCTTATATACTCCGATTTCAATATCTACAGCTTTACGGTTTTCACCTTCCCCTGCAATGATCTGAAATTCATGTGCCACATCATACCTTATAGGCATCTTCCCATGAGGAGGAAGTATTCCTGTCATAAAAAAGTATCTCGCCTCCTGCTTTCCCTCCGGCAGTTCCAGATACTCCGAAAGCCCCTTGTCAAAGTCAATGACTACACTTTCCCCATCTCCTGAGAAAGTCATGGTTCCGTGCTCCGAAGTGAATACCCCCTTATGCGGATCCGGC
>JAGAGL010000110.1:0-79327 GCA_017627595.1 Oribacterium sp.
AGGTCTCTATTTCTATGACAACAAGGTTGTCAATTATGCTAAGAACCTTAAGCCTTCAGCAAGAGGTGAGCTTGAGATCACAGACCTTAACCGTATCTATCTTGAGGACGGTGAGCTGGATGTGACACTCCTGGGACAGGGTTTCACATGGCTTGATACAGGAACCCATGAGTCCCTGGTGGATGCCACAAACTTTGTACGTACCATCGAGACACATGAGCATCGTAAGATTGCCTGCCTTGAGGAAATCGCATATCATAACGGCTGGATCAGCACTGAGAAGGTTCAGGAAGCTTATGAGATGTACAAGAAGAATGAGTACGGCCGCTATCTTAAGGACGTTCTGGAAGGTAAGTACGTTGATAAGCTCAGAGAGATTTCAAAGTAAATTCAGGGCTTTCTGAAAAGGATGGTTGACATGCCATCCCTGAAGGATTTGAATTAAATAAGCCTTTAAGTCATAAAAGTAATACGAGAGGAATAAAAAATGAAATATATAGTAACAGGCGGTGCCGGCTTTATCGGCGGCAACTTCATGCATTTTGCTGTTAATACTTATCCCGAGGATCAGTGGATCTGCCTTGATGCACTTACCTATGCAGGAAATCTTGAGACACTTGCACCACTTGAGGGCAAGCCAAACTACAAGTTTGTAAAGGGAGATATCGCAGACAGAGAGTTCATCTTCAAACTTTTTGAAGAGGAGAAGCCTGATGTGATCATTAACTTCGCAGCAGAGTCTCACGTTGACCGTTCTGTAACCGACCCGGGCATCTTCCTCCAGACAAACGTTGGCGGAACAGTTACACTTCTTGATGCATGTAAGGAGTATGGCATCAAGCGTTATCATCAGGTATCAACCGATGAGGTTTACGGTGACCTTCCTCTTGACAGACCTGATCTCTTCTTCACAGAGGACAACAAGATCAAGGCATCTTCACCATATTCAGCATCAAAGGCATCAGCAGATCTTTTCGTAATGGCATACCACAGAACCTACGGTATCCCTACAACCATCTCAAGATGCTCAAACAACTACGGCCCGTATCACTTCCCTGAGAAGCTTATCCCGCTGGTTATCTCCAGAGCACTTAACGATGAGAAGATCCCTGTATACGGAAACGGTGCCAATGTCCGCGACTGGCTGTATGTGACAGACCACTGCAAGGCCATCGACCTTATCGTTCGTAACGGCAAGGTTGGCGAGGTTTACAACATCGGCGGACACAACGAGAGAACAAACCTTGAAGTAGTAAAGACCATCCTCAAGGCTCTCGGAAAGCCTGAGTCACTTATCGAGTACGTTAAGGATAGACCGGGACACGACCAGAGATATGCTATGGATCCAACAAAGATGGAGACAGAGCTTGGCTGGAAGCCTGAGTATACATTTGATACAGGAATCCCTGTAACCATTGACTGGTATCTCAACAACAAGGAGTGGTGGGAGCACATCATTTCCGGAGAGTATGAGAACTATTTCGAGAAGATGTATGTTAAGGGCAAGGGCCTTAAGTAAGAGAAAGTGAGTAAAGAATCGTGAAAGTATTTGTTACCGGTGTCGGCGGACAGCTCGGACACGATGTCATGAACGAGCTTGCCAAAAGAGGACATGAGGGAATTGGTTCAGACATAGCACCTGTATACAGCGGCATACAGGACGGAAGCGAGGTTACAAAGCTTCCCTATGTTTCCATGGACATCACAAACCGTGAGCAGGTGGATAAGGTTATATCCGATATCAATCCGGATGTTATCGTACATTGCGCGGCATGGACAGCAGTAGATCTTGCAGAGGATGAGGACAAGAAGGCAAAGGTTAAGGCCATCAATGTAGACGGTGTTCAGAACATTGCAGATGTGGCAAAGAAGCTTGATGCCAGGATGATCTATATTTCCACCGATTACGTATTTAACGGTCAGGGTACAGAGCCATGGAAGCCGGACTGCAAGGATTACGCTCCCCTTAACTACTATGGAGAGACAAAGCTTGGAGGAGAGCTTGCGGTTTCAGAGACCCTTGATAAGTACTTTATAGTACGTATCGCCTGGGTATTCGGACTCAACGGAAAGAACTTTATCAAGACCATGCTCAATGTAGGAAAGACTCACGATACGGTTCGTGTGGTTAATGATCAGATCGGTACACCGACCTATACCCTGGATCTTTCGGTACTTCTTGTGGACATGCTTGAGACGGAAAAGTATGGATATTATCATGCCACAAATGAGGGCGGATATATCAGCTGGTATGACTTTACAAAGGAAATCTATAAGCAGGCAGGTCTTGCTACAGAGGTTATTCCTGTTACCACTGAAGAGTACGGTCTCAGTAAGGCAGCTCGTCCTTTCAACTCAAGACTGGATAAATCAAAGCTTGTCGAAAATGGATTTAAGCCGCTTCCGACATGGCAGGATGCATTATCAAGATATCTTGAAGCATTAAAAGATATAGAGATATGAGGATAACGGGACTGCCTTAATGGCAGTCCTTTTCTGCATTACAGAAATTAAATAGATAAAGAACTAACTCCGACTTTCATCAAAAGGAGGATATCCCTCCTGTCGGAGTATAGAATTTAAAGGAGCTTTATATAATGGGAAAATATTTTGGAACAGATGGTTATAGAGGTGAGGCTAATGTCAATCTTACTGCGGACAGTGCATTCCGCGTAGGTAAGTTCCTTGGCTGGTACTATGGAAAGGACAAGAAGGACGGAGAGAAGTGCCGTATCGTTATCGGAAAGGATACCCGCCGTTCAAGCTACATGTTCGAGTATGCCATTGCTGCAGGTATTACAGCCACCGGAGCCGACGCTTATCTTCTTCATGTAACAACCACACCATCTGTTGCTTATGTGGCACGTTCCGAGGATTTTGACTGTGCGGTTATGATTTCGGCTTCACACAATCCTTACTATGACAATGGATTAAAGGTTATAAACGGAAACGGAGAAAAGCTTGGAGAGGATGTTATCGCTGAGATAGAAGCTTATCTTGACGGTGAAACCCCGGAGGTACCTCTGGCAACAAAGGATAAGATCGGCCGTACGGTAGACTTTGCGGCAGGAAGAAACCGTTATATAGGTTATCTCATTTCGCTTGCAACAAAGAGCTTCAAAGACAAGAAGGTTGCCCTTGACTGTTCAAACGGTTCAGCTTCCTCCATTGCAAAATCCGTTTTTGATGCTCTCGGAGCAGATACCTTCGTTATCCATAACGAGCCAAACGGAACAAACATTAACGATAATTGCGGTTCCACACACATTGAGTCTCTTCAGAAATTTGTTGTGGAAAAGGGCTGTGATGTGGGATTTGCTTATGACGGAGATGCGGACAGGTGTCTTGCTGTGGATGCAGAGGGTAATCTCATTGACGGTGACCAGATCATGTATGTCTGCGGCTGTTATATGAAGGAAAAAGGACAGCTTCAGGATGACACCATCGTTACAACGGTGATGTCCAACTTCGGTCTCTACAAAGCACTGGATGCCGTAGGCATTAAGTATGAAAAAACACAGGTTGGCGACAGATTTGTTTATGAGAATATGCTGCAGAATGGCTTCTCTCTCGGAGGAGAGCAGTCCGGGCACATTATCTTTATGAGACATGCAACCACCGGTGACGGTATCCTTACCTCTATAAAGGTTATGGAGACAATGCTGGCGATGAAGAAGTCCCTTAAGGATCTGGCGGCACCGTTTACCGTATTCCCTCAGCTCCTTAAGAATGTAAGAGTTGAGGACAAGGAAAAGGCACAGAAGGATCCAAAGGTTCTTGCTGCGGTTGATAAGGTTACAGAGGAGCTTGGTTCAGATGGAAGAATCCTTCTCAGAGCTTCCGGAACAGAGCCTTTGGTAAGAGTCATGGTTGAAGCGGATACCATGGAGAAATGTGAGAAATATGTATCCCAGGTTATAGAAGTTATGAAAGAACTGGGTCTAGTGCTGAACGATTAATAAGGCTATAATTAAGTGGGCGGAAAATGCATTTTACGCCCACTTACGATTTATAGTAGGCAAGATTTAAACCTACTGATGAATCAAATGCATAATAGTGAGGGGCCAATGGCGGTTGTGGGCTTAGGTTCTTCATGCGAAAGGAATGAGATTATGTTGAATTACAAGCGTTACAGAAGATTTCCGGCATTCAGGTATCCGGAAAGAACATGGGTGGACAAAGAAATCATAGAGGCACCTGTATGGTGCTCTGTAGATCTTCGTGATGGTAACCAGGCACTGGTGGATCCGATGAGTGTTGAAGAAAAGATAGAATTCTTCCAGATGCTGGTAAAGCTTGGCTTCAAGGAAATCGAGGTTGGTTTCCCTGCCGCATCACAGATCGAGTATGATTTCCTGCGTCAGCTCATCGAGCGCAAGATGATCCCGGAAGATGTAACCGTACAGGTACTGGTTCAGTGCCGCGCAGAGCTGCTGGAAAGAACCTTCGAGTGTCTTGCGGGTCTTGATAAGGCTATCGTTCATATCTACAATTCAACATCCATTCTTCAGAGAGATGTGGTTTTCGGAAAGTCAAAGCAGGAGATCATTGACATCGCTCTTACAGGTACACAGCTTGTAAAAAAGTATGCCAAGGATTTCCCCGGAACTATCCGTCTTGAGTATTCTCCCGAGTCCTTTACGGGAACGGAAATGGACTTTGCGGCGGAAATATGCAACGCAGTACTGGATGCCTGGGAGTGCGGAAAGGGCAGAGAAGTCATCATTAACCTGCCATCAACGGTGGAGATGAATACTCCCAATGTTTATGCCGACCAGATCGAGTATATGTGCAATCACTTAAAGTACCGTGAGCATGTTATCGTTTCCGTTCATCCTCACAATGACCGTGGGGAGGGTATCGCCTCCACAGAGCTCGCTCTTCTTGCGGGAGCAGACCGTGTTGAAGGAACTCTTTTCGGAAACGGTGAGAGAACCGGTAATGTAGACATTCTCACAGTTGCCTACAATATGTTTTCACATGGCGTGGATCCAAAGCTTAATATCGAAGACATTAACCCTATAAAGGAAGTTTACGAGAGATGCACAAAGATGAGCATCCATCCGAGAGCCCCTTATGCAGGTGAGCTTGTTTTCACAGCATTTTCAGGATCCCATCAGGATGCCATCAATAAGGGCGTTAAGGCAATGAAGGACAGAAATAGTGAGATCTGGGAGGTTCCTTATCTTCCTATCGATCCTGCAGATATAGGAAGAAAGTACGAGCCGATAGTACGTATCAATTCCCAGTCCGGAAAGGGCGGAGTTGCCTTTATTATGGATTCCCAGTTTGGTTACAAGCTTCCTAAGGGCATGCAAAGAGAGTTTGCGGATTACATCCAGTTTGTTTCGGAGCAGGAGGGCGAGGTTTCACCTCAGGAGATCTTCGATATCTTCGATGCCTGCTACGTACAGACCAAGGAGCCTATCCACTTCAAGAATATACGTACAACGGATACCGAAAACGAGGGCGACGACAGTTTCACAACTCTTGCCAATGTTACTTACATGAACCGTGGCGAGATGAAGAACTTTGGTGGTGTCGGAAACGGACCTATCGATGCAGTTCTCACGGGTCTTAATCATGAGATCGGCATCAAGGCCAAGGTTATCGATTATCAGGAGCATGCTCTTGGTTCAGGAACCAATGTTAAGGCGGTTTCATATATTCACCTTCTTGACATTGATACTGGAAAGACCAGCTATGGTGTGGGACTTTCATCCAATATCACACGTTCTTCAATTAGAGCGCTCTTCAGTGCGGTTAACCGTCTGTACTTCAAGGATGTGGCTGAGGAAGCCGGAAAGAAGCGCGTAGAGCAGCGAAAGCTTTCCGGTGAGAAGCCGAAGGGACTGTTTGGCAATTCATGAAGCATTTCATAATAGTCCGGAGCCGGAGGTCATACATTTAGAACCGAGGCGCTTCGTCAGAAAAATCTAAAATCGGACCCCTAAGAACCACTAGGCCCTCGCCAATGTAGGAGCTTTTCTTGATGAAAACTCCTACTTGGCGAGGGGGCTAAGGAAAATGGAACCAAGTGGTTCTAAGGGGTCCGATTTTGATTTTTCAAGACTCAGCTTTACGGTTCTAAATGTATGACCTCCGGCTCCTACTTTTATATCCCCGAATGAGCTGCTTCGTCGTTCTCGTGGTAAAAAGGTGTACTTGATGGCAATCTTGAATTAATAGTGAAATGATAGTAGTATATCAAGTGCCGAATTGCGCTTATTTGGCTATTATTAAATCATTTTGGGAAATAATTTATGAATATTGTTTATGCGACTGATGACGGGTACTGTCAGCACATGGCGGTTTCCATGGCATCATTGATCGAACATAATAAGGAAAATGAGATTGATTTTCATGTGCTGTCCGATGGTATTTCTGAAGAAAACAGGCAGAAGATCGGAGAGATGGCGAAATTCTATGGGAGAAAGGTTGAGTTCTACCCGATAGAAGGTCTGATGCAGGATCTTAAGGACAGGATTTACGGGCTTGATACAGGGAAGTTTCGTATCACGACTCTGGCGCGACTGCTGATGGGTTCCATACTTCCGGAAACAGTTACCAGGGTTTTGTATCTTGATTGTGACACGGTTGTGCTCAGGGATATTTCGGGGCTTTATGATCTGAGGCTAAATGACGATATCGCAGCTATGGCGGCTGAGCCTACCATTTATCCTGAAGTAAAGGAGCTGGTGGGGCTGACAGAGGAGGATAACTACTATAATGCAGGCATGATTCTTCTCAATCTTTCCGCCTGGAGATCTGAAGACATGGAAACAAACTGTCTTGAGTACTACAATACCATGGGCGGAAAGCTTCCATTCAATGATCAGGACATCATTAACCACGTTCTTAAGGGACGCATAAAAAGAGTAGGGCAGACCTACGATTTTATAACCAACTACTACTATTTCAGATATGAGACTCTGGTGGAGAAGTCAGCGGCTTACGGAAAGGGTGAGTCCAAGGAGAGCTTCAGGCTTGCAAAGCATCATCCACACATAGTGCACTATGCTTCGGATGAACGCCCTTGGAATAGAGGAAACCTGAATCACTACAGTCGTGCTTATGAAAAATATCTTAAACTGACACCATTTGCCGATGCAAAGAAGGTGAAGGGAAAGGAAGCTTTTATGGCTGCATATCATGCCATGAACATTATCACCTTCCTGGCACCTCCTGTGCGTCAGTTTATTTCGGACAAGTATTACAATGATAAAGTTAGAAAATAAGAAGATCCTTCTCATCATGCCCTATTTCTATAATTATGAGAAGGATATAAAAAGGAAACTTGAGGAAGCCGGAGCAGAGGTTTTTCTGGTGGATACCAATCTGCATGCCCACAGTCTTTACAATAAGCTGGTGATGTTCTACACCAGGGGCTTAAGGGACAAGCTGGTGTTTGATTACTATGAGGGCGTGATCTCGAAGCTGCCGGTCGACATTGACACTGTTTTTGTTATAAAGGGTCAGTGGATGACGGACCGGGTGATTCAGCGGCTCAGGGAAAGGTTTAAGTCTTCGGTCTTTAAGATTTATCAATGGGACAGTGTTTCAACCTTTTCGGACCAGACAAGGCTTAATCCTCAGTTTGACGAGATTTATACCTTTGATCCTGTGGATTCGGAGAAGTACGGCTGGAGCTACAGACCTTTGTTTTTCAAGAAGGAAGAATGCCAAAGTTCTGAGGATAAACGCTACGATCTTATATTTTTGTGTTCCATGCACACGAGGCGAATGCAGATCCTTATAAAGCTTAAGGAGCTTGCAGAGCGTTACGGGAAGACTCTTTTCGGTTACATTTATGTGCCGAAGCTTCAGTACATTAAGGAAGCGGTGCTCAAGAGAAATCCTTTGTATAACGGGGCCCGGGAAGCATTGCATTTTCACTCCCTCCCCATGGAAAAGACCAATGACATCTACAATCATACAAGGTGTTTTGTGGATTACACTTTTCCTCAGCAGAACGGTCTCAGCATGAGAACCATCGAGTCGGTTGGACACAGGTGTAAGCTTATCACCAACAACAGGCACATTTTGGACACGGACTTTTATTGTGAAGAGAATGTTTACATTTATGACCCCGAGGACTTATCAGTGCCGAAGGAGTTTATAGAAGAGCCGTATAAGGAAATTCCGGAAGAGGTGTATGAGAGATACAGCCTGGATGGGTTCCTAAAAGACATCCTGGGGAATGATGATTTGAAATGAAGCTGCTAAATGTGCCGATAGGTATGTGTGGCAATTTTCATTTAATGTGTAAAGTACCTTGCTTAATGATTATTTCATGAAGTGAATAATATTGGAGAAATTAATGAAAATTCTTGTTACAGGTGCAAATGGATATATAGGTCAGGGGCTGGTGAAGCAGCTGCTTGATGACGGAAATCAGGTTGTAGCATCGGACTTTAGGCTGGATATCGTTGACAAAAGAGCAGAGCTTAAAGAGGCAGACCTCTTTTCTCTTGAGGATCCTTTTGGGTTTTTCGGAAGACCCGATGCCTGCTTTCATCTGGCATGGAAGAACGGCTTCGTACACAATGATCCGTCACACATTAATGACCTGCCTAAACATTATGCTTTCCTTGAAAAGCTTGTTGAATCAGGTATAGAGCAGCTGGCGGCCATGGGTTCCATGCATGAGATAGGTTTTTTTGAGGGCTCCATAAAGCCGGATACTCCCTGCAATCCCCAGTCTCTTTACGGGATTTCCAAGAATGCTTTGAGGCAGGCGCTTGAGCTTCTTTGCAAAAATAAGCCGACGGTTTTACAGTGGGTAAGGGGTTACTACATCGTTGGAAATTCCGAGCATGGCTGCTCCATTTTTTCGAAGATCACCGCTGCGGAAAAACGCGGGGACAGGGAATTTCCTTTTACCATGGGACAGAACCAGTGGGATTTCATCGATTATGACAGATTCTGTGAGATGCTTGCGGCTGTTATCGAGCAGAAGGAGTATCAGGGCGTCATCAATGCCTGCTCGGGCTTCCCGGAGAAGCTTGCCACAAGAGTTGAGGATTTCATAAAGGAAAATGGCTACAGCATTAGCCTGAAGTACGGAGCATTTCCGGACAGACCTTATGACAGTAAGGCGGTTTGGGGAGATGACAGTATCATTCGGAAGATAATGGAGAAGAGGTAAAGAATAAAGTGTATGATGTTACTGTGCTTTTATGCACCTACAATGGCGAAAGCTATGTAAAGCAGCAGATCGATTCTATCCTTGGGCAGAGTTATGAAGACCTTAGGATAGTTGTATCGGATGACGGATCAAAGGATGGGACACTCGGGATTGTTGAAGCTATAAGTGAGGTTCATCCCGGAAGGATAGAGATATTGGAACAAAATCCTCCCTGCGGAAGCGCACAGAAGCATTTTTTGAAGCTTTTGGCAGAGGAAAGGTACGGAGAATCCAAATACATCATGCTTTCTGATCAGGACGATGTATGGAATCCGGATAAGGTTGAGAAGACACTTAAACAGATGAAGGTGCTGGAGGCGGTTTACGGAGATGATAAACCGCTTCTTGTGCATTGTGATTCCGAGGTTGTGGATCAGGAGCTTAATCCTATCTCCCCAAGCTATGTGGAGTATCAGAAAATGACTCCCGCGAGAAAGAAGCTGAATCAGCTGCTGGTTCAGAACAATGTAGTGGGCGGGGCCATGATGATAAACCGGACCCTTGCAAAGCTTATAGACAGGGAGCCTGAGCACTGTGTCATGCATGATCAGTGGATAGCCCTTGTAGCGGCAGCCTTCGGACAGATTCGTTTCGTGCCGGAATCTCTTTATAAGTACAGGCAGCATGGGAACAATGTTCTCGGGGCTGAGAAGGGCTCCCGCATCATGGAGATCCTGGGCCGCTTCGGCATCGGCAGAAAAGACGGGAAGAGCAAGGCTGAGATGGATGAGCATTCCCGCAGGGTTTATGAGGAGATGTTTCAGCAGGCCCGGTGCTTTTTGGAAATCTATGGGGACCGGCTCACTGCGAAGCAGAAGGCAATGCTTGAAAGCTTTATAAGCATTCAGGAAAGAAGCCGGCTTGGGAAGATTTACGTTATTCTCAGCCGGGGATTTACCTACAATATGTTTCATAGGACTGTGGGGGAGTGTCTCTTTATAAGGTGAGTTATCTATAAACTCCGGAAAATGCAAGGGACGTGCGACGGCCCACGAGGCTACTTAGGTAGGTACTGTATTGTTGTGAAATAGAAGGTTAGTTGATGGATGAAATAGAAACTCAAGTTGGGGAAACCAAAAATAAGCCAATAATGGTCTCTGTATGCGTGGTGACTTACAATCATGGAAGATATATAGGAGAGTGCCTTGACCATATCCTTGGGCAGAAGAGGGATTTCGAGATTGAGGTTCTGATACATGATGATGCGTCTACGGATAATGCGCAGGAGGTTATCAGGGGGTATCAGGAGAGGTATCCGGATATCATAAAGCCGATACTGAGGACCGAGAATCAGTACAGTAAGGGGATTACCAATATTTCCGGGGCCTTTAACTTTCCGAGGGCTGTGGGGAAATATGTGGCTCTTACTGACGGGGATGATTACTGGTGCGATCCGGAGAAGCTGAAAAAGCAGGTTTCCTATATGGAGGCGCATCCGGAGTGTGTATTTACTTTCCATTCTGCGAAGGTGATATCTGAAGACGGGGCTCTTGTAAACGGAGAACTGATGAGGCCTTATAAACAATCCTGTGTGGTTAAACCGGAGGAGCTTGTGGATAAGGCAGTGGGTTCACCCTTTGCAAGCTTCCTTTTGAGGAGGGAAATTGTTGAAAAACTGCCGGATTACTATGTGGATTGTCCTGTGGGAGACAGACCGCTGGAGCTTATGGCGGCGGCAGCAGGAGACAGCTACTATTTTGATGAGCCAATGAGTGTTTACCGTTTCGCCATAGGGGGCTCCTGGACTGAGAGCCAGATGACCGGCGACTACATTAGAAAACAGGAAAAGTTTGCGGAGGATTTCTGGAAGATGTACCGGCGTTTCGATGAAGCAACCGGTGGCAGATTCCATGAGGCTGCCATGAGGGCAGGAGAACGAAACGAGTTCCTCACAAAGGTCAATGTCCGGGACTTTAAGGAAATATTTAAACCGGAGAACAAAGCGTTCTTTAGTGAGCTTAACTTCCGGGACAGATTTTTTATAGGATTTGAATATCGTATGCCGAAGCTTTACAAGTGGCTGCGAAACAGGAAAAATGGCAGATAATAATTTGAAAAGCAAGGTGATAAGCGGGCTTTTCTGGAAGGTGCTGGAGCAGTGCGGTTCCCAGGGAGTGCAGTTTGTGGTTGCACTCATACTGGCGAGACTTATGACTCCCACGGAGTACGGAACCATCAGTCTTATCACCATATTTATAACAATAGCAAATACCTTTGTGCAGTCGGGCTTTGCAACGGCTCTTGTACAGGGGAAGGATATAAAGGAAGAGGATTACAGCTCGGTTTTCTGGATCAGCATGCTGCTGGCGTTGGGATGCTATCTGGTTCTTTTCGCTGGAGCGCCCCGGATTTCCGCCTATTACGGGATTCCGGTGCTGAGAGAGCTTGTAAGAGTCATGGGAATCGTTCTTTTTCCGGGAGCCATCGTGTCTATACAGACAGCCTTTGTAGCGAGAAATCTCAGGTTCAGGCAGCTCTTTCAGTCAACCATGATAGCGGTTATCATTTCCGGAGCTGTGTCCATCGCCCTTGCCATGCAGGGCTTCGGAGTATGGGCTATGGCTGCCCAGCAGATATCCTACTACTTCTCACTTATGATAGTGATGCTCTTCACCGTAAGGTGGTATCCTCACCTTCTGTTCCGCACAGGGCGTCTCAGGCAGCTCTTTTCCTTCGGCTGGAAGATACTTGCCTCGGGCCTTATCGATGCGGTGTGGCAGAATATTTACGGTCTGATCATTGGCAAAAAATATTCAAGTGCCGACCTCGGAGCATATAACAGGGGTGAGCAGTTCCCGAAGATCATCGCAACGAATCTTTCCACTGCCATTCAGTCGGTAATGCTTCCGGCCTACAGTAAGGAGCAGGATGATCCTGAAATGCTCCGGCGTATGGCCAGCAGATCCATCAGATTAAGTGCCTTCGTGATCTTCCCTATGATGGCGGGACTCGCGGCGGTTTCGAGACCACTTGTAGTGATTCTGCTTACAGATAAATGGCTTGTGGCGGCGCCGTATCTTGTACTTCTGGCTGTGAGCTACGCGGTCTATCCCATTCACATCATCAACCTTCAGGTCATGAATGCCATGGGAAGATCTGACCTTTTTCTGAAGCTGGAGCTGATAAAAAAGACTCTCGGCATAGTAATACTGCTTTTGAGTCTTCCTTTCGGTATATGGCCAATGCTTATACTTAAAGTCATTGACGAGTATCTCTGTACCGTCATCAATGCCTGGCCGAACGGTAAGCTTATAGGCTACGGACCCCTTAGGCAGTGGATCGAGGTATTGCCTTCCCTGGTGGTTTCGGTGCTTATGGGTGCGGCTGCCTGGAGTGTGGAGCTTCTCCGGTTTGCTCCGGTTCCGACATTGATCCTTCAGATGGTGACGGGAGTTATCGTATATCTTTTGGCTTCTTATATTTTTAACCGCGAGCCTTTGGACTATATCGTCTCATTAGTCTCGAAGCGTACTCAAAGGTAGCGGCAATAAGTCTTAATTCCAGAGTGAGGTATCGCAGGGGCGGTACCTCATTTATTTTTGCCCTTTTGAGAGTTCTGAACTTGCTGAAGGCTTCAAAGATGCCCTCCATGTAGGCCTTTAAGAAGCCTTTTTTTGTGAAGAACAGTATCTTTATAAGGTAGCCTGCAAGGATAGGCAAAATGTTAAGTATCACCATAAACAGGGGCAGGTTCTTATAGAGAAGATACAGTGAGTTTCTTGCACTCAGGCGAACCTTAAAGGCATTGTACTTTGAGCCGCTGGTTCCGGAACCCACATGATGGACCAGAGCTTCGGGACAGTAGAGAACTTTGAAACCATAAAGCTGTGCCCTGTAGCAAAGGTCAATGTCTTCAAGATAGGCAAAGTGGTTCTCATCAAATAGTCCCACCTTTTCAAAATGTTCAGTTCTGTACATTGCAGCCCCTGCGCAGGCGGAGAAAACCTCTGACTCGGTATTCCATCTCTGAAGAGATGAAGGCTCGTCCAAACCTCTCTGGAACTGCCAGCCAAGAACCGTCATCTGATCCCCGGCATCATCCATGATGGAAGGGTCATGCATTTTTACCATCTTGCTGGATATGGCAAAGACTTTCTTTTTAATGTCCTTGTCCATGCGGGTTTCCAGGATCTCTACGAAATCAGGAGCTGCCTTGGTATCATTATTTAAAAGTAAAGTGAACTCGATTTTATGCTCCATGGCATAGCGGATGCCCTGATTAACGGCACCGGAAAAACCGAGGTTATCTTTGTTAAGTATTAGTTCTCGGTGAACCTTATCCTTTTCCTGCCAATGTTTAAGCCACTCTGTATCTTCTTCACCCGAGCCGTTATCGATTACGAGAGTTACGAAATGATCCACGGTCTGGGCATCTATGGCCTTCATGCACTCATCGAGAAAACGTAAACCGTTATAGTTTGGGATAACGATGACGGTTCGGAAACCTGAATAAGCTGAGTCATCAGTTGAAGCTTCATTGAAGGATCTTGTCTTATTGATTTTCTTGGAAAGCTCGGTTGTGGCCGCTTTGATGTTTTCTGTTGTTTCAGTATTGTTGTTTGTAGCTTTAGACATTATGTTTGTACCTTTGTCCCATCTTTACAAATCCGTGTAGACACGCAGAATACCGTCTGTCATTATTCTGCGTGTCGTTTACCAATCCCAGCCAATTTGAAGGCTAACATCTTGGTGATATATATCAGTATAGAGCAAAATGCGAAAATGAATAAGGAGTAAATCAGGCTGTATAGTATTAGCCCAAGTGATGTCTCTCCAAAGAAGGCTTTAAACGCTGCCTCAAGTCCTGTTGCTCTAAAATGATTGGTAAATACGTAGTGTATCAGATAAATATAAAATGTATAGCCTCCAAGGGTGGAAATGAGCATACCCACGGCAGAGTAAGGTACTGCTATGCTGCCTGACGATTGCTTTGTCTGATCTTTAAAGCTGCCATTGTCAGTGTTTGCTGAGCTTACAGATGAAAATCCGCTTTTGTATTGAAGCTTTAATGGAAGCAAAAGCACAAATCCTGAAAGACTTACTGTCTGAAAGGCACAGATCAGTCCGCTCCAGCTTGTGAAATAGTAATCTGTATTCAATTCATCTACCGATCTTCCAATCATAAGTCCCTGTATATAAACATGCTTCTGAAGAAAGAAAAGTACTGTCGAAAGGATTATGAACATGAGTAAAAACAGTAAGGGTAAGCGTTTGTTCTTAGTAAGAGGCTGCTCAATAGCCCGCACCTTTTTTATCCACGAGTAAAAAAGATATCCTGCAATAGCGTACAGTGCCGGTTTTCCCATGGCTTCGGGAATATATATCCCGAAGGGCAGAACCACCAGGGCACTAAGGTTCACAAGAGTGTAGTGAAAAACCCCGATCAGAAGCATTAGCTTGAGAGCAGTAGTTTCATCATGTTTAACTAGCGTCAGTATCACAGGCATCCAGAACATGATGGAAGCGTAACTGAAGATATACCATAAGTGATCTGCATAAATGCCGAAACGCACAGTATCAAAAGCAAGGAACCCCTGAAGCATATCTGAAAGAATAGCCAAAGGCTGTGAACTCATAATGCTTTGTAAAAGCCCCATCCCCGGGGTATCGATCCAGGGGCGAATGAGGCCGAGGCAGAATACAAAGATTGCTGTCGGCAGGATAACACCCTTCAGAAAACGTAATATTATATGCGAAAGTGTCTGCTTCTTACTGATAAAAAAACCGCTTATCAGAAAAAAGGTGGCCACCGCAGGACCGTTCATAACATTTATAAAAACCACAGCATCCCTGAGAGTCGTTTCCGAAAAGGGAAAAGGTCTCACATGTATCATTATGACCATAAGGCAGGCGATGATACGGAGAAGTTCGACATTCAGATCCCGGGAAGCAGACTTAAAACTAAGACTTTGTGTTGGATTTGATTCTAACATTCTATCTATCCTTTGTATGTATTTCCGATTTACGATTCAAGATTATATCATGACAGAGCATGACTATACAAATCTCCGTAGAATTGAGGGCATTTGTATAGTCTGAATTTAGACAATATGATTTTTATTTATGTTGTGTTAAGGTTTATGAAAATCAAAGACGCGCATTGATTTTGAAGAATCTACTTACATTGTGTATTCATGTTTGACATGATAATATGAAAGCAAAGGAAACATAATTGGATAAGGAAATTGATACAGAAAAAAACATAGAATTAGACGGCTTTCTTGAGGAAAATGAGCCTAGGAGCAAATGGGTGGCTAAGGCTTCCGTTTTCACAAATCTTTTCAGCGATGTGCGATATACATATCAGCTGTACAAAGCATTACATCCGGAGGATGATAAAACTACAATTGATGAGATTACGTTGATGACTATCGAGAGTCATATGCTGAATCAGCAGTACAATGATCTCGGATTTATGGTTGGTGAAAGCCTGATAATATTGGCAGAGGCACAGAGCACCTGGAGTGAGAATATTGTAGTACGAGTTCTGCTTTATGTAGTACAGACGTGGTATAAATATATAAAGAAAAAGGGATTTGACATATATGCAGAAGACAGGATTCCATTACCAATTCCCGAACTTTATGTGATATATACCGGTTCTAAAAATGGCAATAAGCCTGAAAAACTGACATTGAAGGACAATCTTTTTAATGGGAAAGATATCTGTTTTAACTGTGAAGTAAAGATTCTTTATGACGGATCCAAAGGAGATATTATCAACCAATATGTAAGGTTCTGTCATATATTTAATGAACAGATGAAGATTAACGGTCGTACAAGGAAAACTGTGGAGGAGACCATCAGGATTTGTCAAAGTGAAGCTGTTTTGAAAGATTATCTTGAACGAGAAAGAGAGGAGATTATGGATATAATGTTGTCTTTATTTGATGAAGAAACATTGATGAAAAATCATGATGCGACGATTGAACGTAAGGTTAGAAAAGAAGCTCTTAGAGAAGGCAGAATTGAAGGACGAAAAGAAACAACTGATTTGTTGAACTACCTGTGGGAAAATAATCGTGGAGATGATGCAATAAGAGCTTCTAAGGATGAACATTTTCTTGAACAACTTTTAGAAGAATTTCGGAGCGGTAAATTATAGCCTACCATGATACACTGATGTATAGGTAAGAGATATTATAAAGGCATTATTTCGAAAGATTGTTGTGCATAACACACTCATTACAATTAATAGAGGGGTCGGAAATTATGTGTAACTTAGGTCAAGGAATAAGGGAAAAAGCAATTATTGAGACAACAGCCACCATTGTAATGAATATAATGAATAATGAACACGTTTCGTTTGATGAAGCGTATGATTCTACCTATCTTCCTGATGACAGCAAGGAGGAAGTTAAGACATACATAAAAGAACAGAATGCTAAAAAGAAACAACAGATTTGCTGACATTGAGCCTCAAATTATACACACAATATCGAGACTTTTCGTATCTTAATTTGTCTAAATATCATCTTGTTTTGATGTTTGCAGTGGACTATGCTTTCTCTGTTATTATTCTGAGACCTGTCATTACAGATCTGTAAATAAACATTATCAAAAGAAGGTGTATTTAAAATGAAATATGTAAAAGAGGTGGCATGGATCATGGCTTTCACCTTTATCGGGGAGGCTCTGAACAAACTGCTGCCATTGCCGATTCCGGCGGGGGTTTACGGGCTTGTCCTGCTACTTGCCGGGCTCATTACGGGAATTGTGAAGCTTGAAGATGTAGAAACAACAGGAGGATTTCTACTTGATACTATGACGCTAATGTTTATTCCCGCAGCAGTTGGGATCATGAGCGTGACGGACATTCTTCTTCCTGTACTTGTGCCCTATCTTGTGATCATAATATCATCAACTGTTATCGTAATGACTGTTACAGGCATCGCGGCATCATTGATCCTCAGGCGGTCTGAAAAAAAGGAATATAAGGAGGCTGCGGAATGAAAGAAACACTGATAAGTGCTGCAGCAGGCTCCGACTATTTCGGACTATTTCTCAGCATCGGACTTTTCATAATTGCCCTGAAATTTAAAGCCAGGTTTAAATTTGCCATCCTGAACCCTTTGCTGGTCTCGACGGTACTTTGCATAATTGTTCTTGTGGTTCTGGACATTCCCTACGAAACCTACCGCGACAGCGCAAAGATGCTCAGTTACCTTCTGACTCCGGCTACGGTATGTCTTGCGGTTCCAATGTATAAGCAGCTGAAGCTTCTCAAGGATAATCTGGCTGCTGTGGCCATCGGAATCACAACCGGAACCTGCTGCTCCATCCTGAGTATTTTGCTCATGGGAAAGCTTTTTGGTCTTACAGGTGACCACATAGCAACATTACTTCCCAAGTCCATCACAACCGCCATAGGCATGGGCGTATCGGAGGAAGCCGGAGGCATAGTGACCCTGACGGTTGCGGCAATCATCATAACAGGAATCCTCGGAAACATGATAGCCGAGACCATCTTCAAAATCTTTCATATCGAACATCCGGTGGCAAAAGGCCTGGCTCTCGGAACCTCAGCCCATGCGGTAGGAACCGCAAAGGCTCTGGAGCTTGGAGAGGTTGAGGGAGCCATGAGCTCACTGAGCATCTGTGTAGCCGGAATACTTACGGTTATTCTTGTTCCATTGGTAAGCGGGACACTTTACTGATGCTATAACCAACGAAAGCCACTGTGAATTTGCTTAACCAATACGACTTCAGGCATGATGATATGTTCAGAGCATTCTGAATATCAATATACCTTCGTTTCAAAACCGGAGCCTCTGTCTTGATTACGGGACAGAGGCCCTGTTTTTTTATTCAGCTTATTTGATGTAGGGGGCATCGCTATGCGTTTACTATAATTATGGTATTTAGTATACTGTTATCAAGAGTGTTTGAATCATAAAGGAGCGCTGGACCATGGGAGAATTGATCAGAAAACTGCCTGTAGGTATACAGGGATTTGAGAAACTAAGGACTGATAATTTCCTTTATGTTGACAAGACAGAATATATCTACAGACTGGCTCATAATAATGTTCCTTATTTTTTGTCGAGACCCAGGAGATTCGGAAAGAGTCTTTTGCTATCTGCTATGAAGGCATATTGGGAGGGGAAGAAGGAATTATTTAAGGGACTTGCAATAGAAGAGCTGGAGAAGGATAATGCAGAGGCCTGGAAAAGATATCCCGTATTTTATCTGGACTTTAATGGTGACAACTATTTACAGACCCCGATAGAGACAGTTCTTGATGGAATGCTTTCGGATTGGGAAGCAATTTATGGTGAACAATATAAAGACCGAACCCTGGGGGATCGTTTCCAAAAAGTCATGGAACTGGCTGCTGAAAAGACCGGGTTGAGAAGCGTAGTTCTGATTGATGAATATGATAAGCCGTTATTGGACACGATAAATAATCCGGAATTGCAGAATCATATTAAAGAGGTATTCAAAGGTTTTTTCAGCAGGTTGAAAAAAGCCGATGAATCAATTCAGTTCATCTTTATTACAGGCGTTACTAAATTTCATAAGGTCAGCATTTTTAGTGATCTTAATCAACTTAAAGATATTTCCATGGACAAAGAATATGCTGCGTTATGTGGAATTACTGATAGTGAGATAACGAACTTTTTCGACCGGGAATTACAAATGTTGGCGGATTGTCATGGTCTAAGTATTGATGAGTGTCTGGATGCTATCAAAAAACAATATGATGGTTATCGGTTTTATCCATTCTCTGAGGGTGTTTATAATCCCTTTAGTCTGTTGAATGCATTTTTCTCAAAAGAGTTTGGTTCTTACTGGTTTGAAACAGGGACACCGACATTTCTTTTAAGTAAAATAAAGGAAAGCAGATTTGATGTTCGGAAGTTTACAAACAGAACAATTTATGCAGATGAAGCGACCCTGAAGGATTATACGGGAGATACATTGGATCTTATTCCTCTTCTCTACCAGACGGGATATCTTACAATAGCTGATTTTGATAAAAGGCGCAGAAGATACACATTATGCTTCCCGAATGATGAAGTGAAATATGGCTTTGTCGATAGCCTTTTTAAATATTATGTGCCAAAGGCAACATCAGGAAACGGTCTAGATATCTTTACTTTAGATGAATACATAGAAAGCGGACAATTGGATAAAATCAGGGATGTGCTGTCGGGATTGTTTGCCAGCATCACCTATACACGAGAAGATGATCCTTTTGAGCATTATTTTCAGTCAGTAGTCTATCTGCTTGTCATATTGCTTGGGAAGTATGTTGACTGCGAGAGACAGATTTATGATGGACGCATTGATCTATGTATTCAGACAGAGGACTACATTTACTTGTTTGAATTCAAGAGGGATGATATGGCAGAGTCTGCACTTGCGCAGATTGATACAAAAGATTATGCACTGCCGTACATTGCTGACGGAAGACAGCTTTATAAGATTGGTGTTTCATTTGATTCACGATCAAGGAAGCTTGTAGGATGGAAGGTGGCAGAAGCTAGTGATGATCCCGTAGAATAAAGGCCAAGGGAAATGAATTGTGAAAGCAGTTGTGGGAAACCGCAGCTGCTTTTTTGCGTTCAAAGAACAAGCGGTAATGTGGCTTAGACTTTGATAAATCACACAAAATCCTGTTGTCAAGAGGTTTGACATTTATTAAAAATCTCTAAATATTTGAAAACGCCAATTATATTTATATATATCATGATAAAATGTGATTCAGAGAAAAATCGTGGTTTTAACCCGTGGATACGGAAATCCCGGTTAAAGAAAGAATCCTAGTGAAAAGAAGGAACTTATGCAGCACAAAGAAACTTATGGCGGTGATTCTTGCGGCATCTATGATGATGAGTTCGGGGATTACGGCGTTTGCGGAAGAAGAAATTATTAAATCAGGCTTTGTCATAGAAGAATTAGGCAAAGAAGACTCAGGCATTGGTACTTCAACAGACTTAGGTGTTAGTTATGAGAGTGACAGTGTTACAGTAGAAGTTGATGGCAAAGGTCAAAAGAGTGGTAGTAACGTTAACGTAGAGAAGTCCGAAACAGTAGAAGGCGGTGTATATGCATCAAGTGAGGATAATGATGACAGCGACGGCAAAGATGTAGCGGCTAAAGTAACCGTTGATGGTGACGTTAAGGATGATGATAAGGGCATTTCAGCAGAATCGTTCTCAAAATCCAGCACAGACACAAAAGCATCTACCGATGTTACTGTTACGGGAAGTGTCGAGGTCAAAAATGATAATTCGGGAGCTGCCGGTATATATGCTGATGCGGATAGTAGCGGATCTGATTCAAATGCCACTACAACTGTAAAAGTGGGAGAAGATGTAGATGTAACCGGAAAGGACTCCAGCGGTATCATTATTAAGGCAAGCGGATCGTCTTCCAGTAAGAATTCATTATCAACCAGCAAGGTCAATATAGAAGTAGGTGATGATGTTAATGTCACATCATCCGGTAGTAGTGCAGTTGGCATGAGTGTATCTGTTTCCGAAGGTGCGGAAGCAAATGCAACTATAGGAGGGGATCTTAATTCCACAGGAAAATCAGACAATGATAATCACTATAGAGCTGATGCATATGGCATTGAGGCTACAGTGTCTGGTGATTTAAATGTTACTGTTGGTGGAGATATAAATGCCACTAGTGAAAATGGATGGGCACAAACAATTTTAGTTGATGTTGTTTCCGGAGACCTTGATATAAATGTTGGCGGAAGTGTAACACAGGATGGTAAGAATGGTTTCGCGATTGCTCTTCCTGACAGTACTGACGGAAATATAACTATAACTGTTGGAAAAGATGTAAAGGCGACGACAACTGCTGTCAACATCTCTGATGGAGAATCTGCTACAAAGGGTGAGGTCGAACTAACTGTTGGAGGTGAAATTTCAGGCGGAGAACACAACATCGTACTAAGTGAAAAAGCTTCCCTGGATGATATAAATATCACCGTATGGAAGGTTGACACTTCTAATAATAAAGATGTTGTAGAAACATCTAAATACAATGAAAGTACTGATAAGAAGGAATACACCAGGAATGAAGCCGCAGAAAAGACCATTAACTACATCATCAAGGCTGATTCCAATGTGGCTCAGATTGCATTGAGTGGTGAAGGTAAGCAAGTTGGAAGTAATTACGTTGCAAACCAGGATAATAAAGTTTATTTTAGCGTAGACATTCCAAGTGGATATACAGCTGAATTCTATGATGTAAATGGAAATACTGCATATGAGATCATTCCTAACGGAAGTGGCGGAGCGTATATCTCTGTTCCAAGAGGTGGAGGAGTTTATGTTGGTGTAAGATTAACTCAGACTTCAACATCAACTACAACAGAGAATAATGTTAACACTGTAAGCAGAACCGAAAGCGGTGCTTCAGACGGTGAGTATTGGTCACCGGGATACAATAACAGCAATGTTAATGCTGGAGGTGTGTACGTGGGTTACGATACAACCCAATTACAGGGACTTCAGGTTCACTCCATGAGTATTGGTGGTGATGTGGCTCAGAATATCACTGATGTTCTCACACCGGTTGATACATTAACAGCTTTTAATAACTTTGAAGGAACAAGCCTTGCTTCGATTGATATGAACAATGTAATGGGTTCGGGAATTGTAAACTTCAACGATCTATTTATTTATTCTATTTCCGACACAGTTGAAGTTCCTGTGTCGGCGGATGTATATGCAAATCAGTCTTACACGGTTATGTTCAGTGACGGATCAAGCATGGTTGTTACCTGTGCTATGAACGGCGTGCTTAACATTCCATTCAGCAAGAATGCAAAGGGACTTACCTATATAATCTACAAAGCTGAGGTGAATCCTGCTATGTTCATGGGCATGCCTGAGGCAACCGGCTGGACATATTGATAAGATTCGGTAATTGTCATGATATGATGACATATTCAGATCTTCTATAGAAATCAATATACCTTTTTAACAGTTATACAAATCAGAACAGCTCCTTTCCGTTTTAGGTTAGGGGCTGTTTTGGTTTTTTAATTTGGAAACTCATTTGATAATACAAAAAAACAGGAGGGAAAATTCCCTCCTGTCCGATATGTAAGTTTTACTGTGGCTCTCCACCTGTCTCGGTAGCAGCCTCTGCAGCGGCAGCTTCTGCGGCAGCCTTAGCTGCAGCGTCCTGAGCAGCTGTTACTACAGGATCTGTAGGATCGAAGGTCTGGTTTCTCGGGATAGCCTGCTGGATAGCATCCTTCTCGATAGGACCCTTGTCCCACTTGTCATTGTAAACTGTAACGGTTGTGCCGTTCGGGCAGTTGTTGTAGATCCATGCACAGTCTACAGCACGGAGACGGATACATCCGCCGGACATAGAGTCATCCATGTAGTTGTAGTAGATGGCATCCATTGTGTTGTAGTCGGGTCTTGAGTAAAGCAGTGAGTGAAGCAGATAGTGACCCTTGAATCTTGAAAGGAACTGGCAGTAGCAGTCAGTGTGCATGAAGTGCCATCTGTACTTCTCGTAAATGCTGAAGGAACCGATAGGAGTATCATCACCTACTGTTACCATGAGTGTCTTGTAAGGGATTGTAAAGTTTCCTGAAGAATCCTGTGCAAGTACGTACATGGTTCTGGTAGCCTTGTTGATTCTGATAGCATAAGCTCCCGGATTACCCATGATGCCTGAAAGATCACGAAGAGCTACACCGTTCTCATCAAAGTAAATGTTGTAGCCGTTGATCACATTCCATCCGGTTACTGCAGTACCGTTGTTGAAGTAGTACTGGTTTGACTCTCCGTCGAATCCCCATCCTGTATATGAACGGCCATCGGCTGTTACGTAAACAGTGCCTGATGAGGTATGGAAAACACCTTCGTTGGAAGCATTGGCCATAGGCTTCTCTGTTGCATCATAGAACTGAACGCCCTTCTTCCAGAGAGCAAGCTTGATGCCTACGATATAACGGTCATCACCGATAGAACCTACTGCCTGACCTTCCTTAGCCCAGTCAGTAACAGTACCGTCATTAAGAACTGCTCTGTAGTAAAGATCGCCGAGGTTGTGAGTATAACCCTTTACACGAATCTGAAGTGCTGAAACGATACCCTGGTTAGGTGTAGCCTCCTTTGAGGTTGCCCATGGACCCCAGCCGGTGTCCTTTGAGAAGGTTCTGTAGTACCATCTTCCTACGTTTGCGTGCTCAAGCATGAAGCTTGTGAAACCGATGGAAGAATATGCGAAGGAATCATTCTTTGAGGTTGTACCCCAGTCGATACGTTTTCCTGCTCCGTCATAGATGAAGTAGGAACCGAGCGGTACCAGGTTAAGAACCGGATCTGCATCCATGTTTCCCTCGTTAGGAGTTGTCATGTAATTGTAACGGATGCCCTCAACGTCTGTGGGATCAACTACAGGAAGTGTTTTTGAGCTTGAGCTTACGCCGCTTGCTGCAACTGTTCCTGTTGACTGAGCTTCAGTGGCAGCAGGAAGAGTATTATCTGTAACAGCTGCGGTAGTCTCAGCGGTTGTTCCCGGATCCACAGTAGTGATGGTGCCATCACCTGTAGGTCCTGTAACCACACCCGGTGTGATAGCTGCTGTAGTAGAATCCTGAACGACTGCTGCAGCCTGAGTCTCGGCTACAACTGTACCTGAGGTTAATGCAGGATCAGCTGATGTGATAACATTGCTTGAAATAGCAGATGAGCCTGTGTTGTCCTCTGTGATCTCAAACAGAGGAGTGAGATTGTCGCCGGGAGTTGCAGCAAGCATAGACATGGGCTGAGCCATCATGGTAGCCGCTGCTGCAAGGATAGCGACAGTACGTTTCATACTAATCATTTTTTATCCTCCAATAATATGGAAACTATTTCCTTATTAAAAAATGCACGCCTACACTTTAACACAAGCTCTTGGAAAGTGCTAGACGGGATTTACTTTTTATAGGGCATATTATAAAATCGTAAAGTATTGGCAACAAACCTTATCTGTTTTTTATAAAATATTTCGATCAGAAGCATTATGATAAGGAAAAATTTTGGAGATAAAATGTCAGATATAGATAAAAACATCATAAATGTAACTAAAGCCAGTCTTCCGCCTCTGGATGAATACACTCAGATGCTGAGGGATATATGGGATTCTGCATGGCTTACCAACATGGGTAAGTACCACGAAGAGCTGAAGGAAAAGCTTACAGACTACCTTAAGGTGGGCTCCCTGCAGCTGTTTGTCAACGGCCACAGCGCCCTTGAGTTCCTGATTCAGGCCATGGAGCTTTCCGGAGAGGTCATTACCACTCCGTTTTCTTTTGCGTCAACAACTCACGCCATCGTGAGAAACGGACTGAAGCCGGTTTTCTGTGACATTAATTTAAAGGATTACACCATCGATACGGACAAGCTTGAGTCCCTGATAACCGAAAAAACCACTGCCATAGTTCCTGTGCATGTTTACGGTAATGTCTGCGACGTGGAAAAGATTCAGGAAATCGCAGATAAGCATCACCTCAGGGTTCTTTATGATGCTGCCCACACCTTTGGTGAAGAATATAAAGGAAAGGGAGTCGGTACCTTCGGAGATGCCTCCATGTTTTCCTTTCATGCCACCAAGGTTTTCAATTCCATTGAAGGCGGCGCTGTCACCACAGGAGAGAAGAACGAGAAGCTCATGGCTAAGCTTTATGAGCTTAAAAACTTCGGGATTCTCGGCCAGGAGGAGGTGGTTTCCGTAGGCGGAAACGGCAAGATGAATGAATTCGCCGCCGCCATGGGGCTCTGCAATCTCCGCCACGTGGATGAGTATATCGCAAGACGTAAGACAGTATTTGAGAGATATATGGAGAATCTCAGTGACGTTCCGGGAATCATCCTTCCCGAGGAAAATCCGGACCTTAAGTCGAATTATGCCTATATGCCGGTGCGTTTCCATGAGTTCGGAAAATCCAGAGATGAGGTCTGGACAGCACTTAAGGGCGGCAATGTTAATGCCCGTAAGTATTTCTATCCATGCATCAATGCCTACGGCTGCTACAGGGATCAGTATGATGTTAATGATACGCCCCGGGCGCTTCTCGCATCTCTTGAGATCCTTACACTTCCGATCTATCCGGATCTGAGCCTTGAGGATGTGGACCGTATCTGCATGATGATACTTAACTGAGGAGAATGAAATGAACGAACAAAGAACAGCGCTGGTCACCGCCATCGGCTCCTTTTCCGCAGACGCGGTTATCAGGAGTCTTCACGAGATGGGCTATAAGGTAGTGGGCAGCGATATATATGATAAGGAATGGGTTGCTGCATCCCTTGATGTGGACGTGTTTTACAAGGCTCCCTACGCAAGTGATGAAGAAGCCTACATTTCCTTTATAAAAAAGGTATGTGAGGAGGAGCAGGTGGATCGTATCCTTCCTCTTATCGATGTGGAGATTGACGTACTTAACCGCCACAGAGAAGAGATTGAGAATGACAACGTGACCATCTGCATGTCTGGAAAAGAAGCCATCGAGATCCTCAGGGACAAGTATCTCATGAGCCGTCTCGTGGAAGGTGTTCTTAATGAGATAGAGGAACCCGAGATAAAGGGCGCTGTAAGGATCATACCCACAAAGCTCGCAGAGGAAGTGGACTTTGAACAGGTCACTTATCCTCTGATCCTTAAGCCTGTGGACGGAAGAAGCTCCGGCGGACTCTACCGCATCTACCATGAGGATCAGCTGGGCTTTGCATTTTCAAACATCATCGATCCGGAAAAGCTGAACGACACAAATCTCACGAGATACATCGTCCAGCCTATGATCAAGGGTAATGTTATCACCGTGGACATCCTTCGTGACACTAAGGGGAACTGCAGGGCGGTACCGAGAGAGGAGCTTCTCCGTACGGCAAACGGTGCAGGACTCAGCGTAAGGATCATGGAGGATGAAGTGCTTCAGAATGTATGCTGCAGGATAGCGGAGCGCGCCGATATCACAGGCTGCGTTAACTTTGAGTTTATCCGCGGCGAGGGCTCGGGAGTTTATTATTTTGTCGAATGTAATCCACGATTCTCCGGAGGCGTAGCCTTTACGGAGCTTTCAGGCGTTCCCATGATAAAGAATCATATGAGGATTTTTGATGGTGAGAAGATGGAAGAACTGCCTAAGCAAAAATGCGGCTTTATGACCAGAAAATATCAGGAAATAAAGATGTAATGTAAAATAGCCGGTCAGATAGGCGGTGCGTCAGATATTACGGTTTGAAAAACAGCGTTAATGAGATCATATTATGTTGTTCATTCCGACTCAAAAGGGCGGAATGAAGGTCAATGTGAAAAAACTAAAATAAGGCGGAATGGAGACAGACATGGCAGATGCCTTAAAAGAAAAATCGAATAAGGACAGGGTGCTCCTGGTCATACCTGCCTACAATGAAGCGGAGAATCTTCCGAAGGTTGTGGCAGACATAAAAGCGCAGAAGTTCCCCATGGATTACATCATCATTTCCGACGGTTCAACTGACGGTACTGTGGAGCTTTGCGAGCGGGAGCATTATAACTATATATCTCTTCCGGCCAATCTAGGACTTGCGGGCTGCTTCCAGACAGGTATGAAATATGCCTACAGAAAGGGCTACAGCTACGCCGTTCAGTTTGACGGAGACGGACAGCATCGCGCCGAGGATATAGAATCCCTGTATGAGAAGATGAAGGATGGGGATTTTGACATAGTTCAGGGTTCCCGTTTTCTGGAAAAGAAAAAGGGCGGATCAATGAGGGAGATAGGCTCCAGGCTCATATCCATGGCCATAAAGATCACCACCGGAAAAACCATCACAGATCCCACCTGCGGATTAAGGATGTACAGCAGCCGCGTGATTGACAGCTTTGCCAACAGACTGAATTACGGTCCGGAACCGGATACCATTTCGTTTTTGATAAAAAAGGGTGCAAAGGTAACCGAGGCTCCCGTAACTATAGATGACAGACTGGCGGGAGAATCCTATCTGAAGCCCATGAATGCAATGAAATATATGGCAAGGATGCTCATATCCATACTGGTCATCCAGAGCAGCAGGTAAGATTCATGAAAAATATCATTACTGAATCCAACAGGGATTTTATATGGAATGCGTTGGGCAGTCTCATCTATGCAATGGCCTCCATCGTGCTTGCCTTTGCGGTGATACGAATCGCAGGCCCCTCGGAGGGAGGAATATTCGGCTTCGGCTTCTCCACCCTCGGACAGCAGATGTTCATCATTTCCTACTTCGGCATCAGACCGTTTCATATAACTGACATGAAAAGGCAGTTCAGCTTTTCCGATTATCTCCTTACAAGACGGATCACCTCGATGCTTGCTTTTTTGGGAAGCATTTTGTTTGTCAGTATACAGATTGTAGAAGGAAATTATGATATCCATAAGTCACTTATTCTTGTGCTGCTGTCTTTATATAAGATCATAGACGGTTATGCTGATGTTTATGAGTCAGAGCTTCAGAGGCAGGAAAAGCTGTACAGAACCGGACAGTCTCTTGCATTTCGAACAAGTCTTTCGGTTATGACATTGCTTCTTGTACTGCTTGTGTCGGGAAATCTTCTGATCGCTGTTGCGGCAGCAGATGTGATGCAGATAATGGGAACAAGACTTTTTGCGGTGAGAGTTCTCGGAAAGGGACTCGCGCCGACGGCTCATGAATTTAAAAAAGCCTATGAGCTCATTTCTTCGACAGCCCTTTTGTTCCTGAGTGTTTTCGTGGACTTTTACATTTTCTCGGCCTCAAAGTATGCCATTGACGCCGAGCTTTCGGATGCGGCTTCCGGGTACTTTAATGTACTTTTTATGCCCACATCCTTTATTTATCTCATCGCGAATTTTCTTATCAGGCCGATGCTTACAAAGCTTGCGACCTACTACAGCGAGATAAACAAGAAGGCTTTTGATCATACATGCATTTACATGGTAAAGGCGGTTGCGGCATTAAGTGTTTTGATACTGGTTCTGACCTTTATCTTCGGACGTTTCGGCCTCGGAATATTTGAATTTCTTCTGGGACCTTCCGCTGAGGGAAAGCTTCGGTCCGAATTTATGACCTTTGTACTTCTCATAGCCGGCGGCTCGCTTTATGCCTTTGCCAATGTCATGTACTACATTCTCGTGACCGTTCGTAAACAGCTTCAGATTTTTATAGGATATGTGATGACGGCTGCGGTGGCAGTATTAACCGCAGGTCCCATGGTCAGGACACAGGGTATGTTCGGAGGCGCCCTTAACTATGTTATGCTAATGTCTATACTGACGGTGATCTTTTCGGCATATACTTTTGTTTCAACCCGGGATATCAGAAAATAAAGGGATCTGTATCGGAAAGTGCCGAAACATTGAGCTTCCGTATGACAGAGACTAAAGACAAAGCCACGGTTCACAGAGTCGGAGAAATGTACATCTGAGAGTCAAGTATTAAAGCGAAAAAAGGAATGCTAATGAAAACAGTTGATGTTATCATCCCGACCTACAAACCGGGATCCAAGTTCATAAGGCAGCAGGAGATGCTCCACAGGCAGACTTATCCTGTAAACCGTGTGATCATCGTTAACACGGAAGAAAAATACCTGGACATAAGTCTCCTCCGGGATTATGACAGTGTTTCCGTGACGAACATTTCTGCTAAGGAATTTGATCATGGAGCCACCAGAAATCTCGGGGTTTCCAAATCCAGTGCGGATTATTTTCTTATGATGACGGACGATGCGGTGCCGAAGGATGAATATCTGATTGAAAATCTTGTCAGGATGATGGAGTCACCACAGGAAAAGGAAATCGGTGCGGTTTACGGAAGGCAGCTTGCGACGGGTGAGAGCTCGGAGGATGAGAAGTATTCGAGAAGCTTCAACTATCCCGGAAAGTCCTTTGTGAAAACCGTAGAGGATCTGCCGCGTCTTGGCATCAAGACCTATTTTGAGTCCAATGTCTGCTGCCTTTACAGAAGAGATGTTTTTGACAGGCTTGGTGGATTTATTGACCATACTATCTTTAATGAGGATATGATCTACTGCTGCAGGATGCTTAAGGCTGGTTTCGCCAGTGCCTATTGTGCTGAAGCAGCGGTTTTTCATGCACATAATTACACCGGCATGCAGCAGCTGAGAAGAAACTTCGATCTCGGGGTTTCCCAGGCGGATCATCCAGAGGTATTTGGTGGTCTTAAGTCAGAAGGAGAAGGCATCAAACTTGTTAAGGGTAATGCGGCTGCACTTATGAAAAAGGGAAAGCTTTTTTCTGTTGTGAGGCTTATATGGATTTCCGGCTGCAAGTATATAGGCTTCCGGCTTGGAAAAAATTATAAGAAGCTTTCAAAGAAAACCATAATGAGATTTACAATGAACAAAAATTATTGGGAAAAGTGAATTTATACCGTTCCCCTATTTTAAGATACAATAAAACCATATAATGACTGATGGGATAGTTTGGAATAATTACTATTATTGGGGACCTATGGGCCGTTGACTGTATGACGAAAAAGCCCAAAAAAACTTTTGCTTAGGAGAGATAGTATTATGATGACGCCGCTTTTCAGAGCTGTACTGGTGGTTGCATCTGTCGGAACCCTGACAGTGGTACTTAACCGTATACACAAGGCAAAACTGAATATTGAGGATTCTATCTTCTGGATACTTCTGGTGTTCATGTTTGTGGTGTTTGCGGTATTCCCTGTAGTGCCGGATACATTGGCAGGACTTCTCGGAATCTACAGTACTGCCAATTTCCTGTTCCTCTTCATGATATTTATCCTTATCATGAGACTTTTTTCCATGAGCATGAGGGTGAGCTCTCTTGAGGACAAGCTCAGAAATCTGGTTCAGGAGCTGGCACTTAAGGAAAAGAATGAAATGGATGAGAAGACATTGAAATCCACAGCTGATCGGGAAGTCTCCTCAGTGAGGGTTCAGGAAAGACTTGAGGATAAAAATCCGTCAGAAGAAATCCATACATCAGAACAGGGTGAGGGAAATGACATCAGTTAAGGGTGAGAAACAAAGATATCTTTTATGGGATATATTTAAGGGCTTCGGAATAGTGTTTATCGTTTTCGGTCACACCGGAAAGGTTGGCGGTGCCATAGTATATCTTTTCCATCTGGCTCTTTTCTTTTTTGTCACAGGATACTTTTTTAATGAAGAAAAGTATGGACGGGATCCCTTCAGATATCTCGGAAAACGTATAAAGGGCACTTGGCCAAGGTATATGCTGTACTGCATTTTCTTTGCTCTTACTCATAATTACTGTGTGGTCCACGGTCTAATGACACCGGATTCGGCAATATATGACGGCCCCGGGTATCTGAGATCCATAATGAGCAGTATGGTTTTCGAAAGGCCTGAGCTTTATTCCGGACCCATGTGGTTCGTGCCTTTGTGGCTTTTGGGATCGGTGCTTTTTGCGGGAGTTATATATCTTTCAAACAAGATTTCCGGAGTTTTTGCTGGAGCCTCTTCGGATGAGGAGAAAAATCCGAATAAGGCTGCGGAAACATCAAAGGTTACTTCCGCAGCGGAATATAAAGCTGGACACAGAGACGTGAAAAAGCTTGTGAATCTCGCAAACATTCGAAAAAAATCTGTATCACAGGAATATCAGACCTCTAAGAATATCAGCATTGTGACGATGTCTCTTTTGTGCCTGATCATAGGATTATATGCAGTGGATAAAGGCATAAATGTCTCATACCATATGGAGCTTGCCTTTGTTATAGAGCCGTTTTTTGTTTTTGGATATTTCATGAAGAAATACCTTCCCGACTGGCAGGAAAAACTGGGATGGCCCATAATGATCCCGGCAGTGGTATTGATCTTCTTCATCTTCAATAAATTTATAGATGCGGGGATATGGTTCGATCTTGCAAGCCAGGATATCTTTGGCTGCTGGTATTATGTTGGCGGAGTTCTGGGCATCATCTTTACCATCATGCTTTCAAAGCTTGTTGAGAGGGTGGAGGTTAATGATAAGCTCCCGGAAGACAGTAAGCTTAGAGCGTGTCCTTTGTTTACCTTGGGACCGAATCCGGTGGCAGCGCTTCTTGCAGCTGCCGGAAGATACAGTTTTGATATCATGGCACTCCACATCTTTGTTTTCAAGATGCTGGATATGCTGCTTAGGAAATTGTACTACAGAGATCCGGCTATGGATCTGTCGCAGTATCCGTCTCCATTGTCACAACAGTGGTGGCTGCTTTATCTGGTGGTACCGGTTGTGGTACCGATGATTGCAGGCATCGCGATCGACAGGATAAAAAACAGAATACGTGGAAAGTAAGTAAAAGCCGGAGGGCATCCGTTTATAGATGGATATCCTCCGGCTTTTGTTGAAATCTTATGTCATGACTTAAATGATGCTTTTCTTTATTATAGTGTTTATTTTTTTTATCACTCTGTTTTGAAGCTTTCCAACAGTGTTTTCATAAGCCCATGCTGTAATAAACAAGGCTATAAAGGTGGCGATTGCCAGGATTATGAACTCTTTGCTGTAGGATATGCGATTTACCATCAACACGTAGAGGTGAAGCGAAAAGCAGGCGATGAGCGGAAAGTGTATAAGATAAATCGAAAAATTGGATGGGGCCAGGATTTTCAGAGGCTTTATCTCCAATGCCTTTTGCAATACAGACGAGTGCATGATTCCAAGAATAAGGAAAAAGCTGAAGCCTATTACCCAGTACATGTTCCAGATGAAGTATTTGCTCATTTCCGGAAAATGTGCATGTATATAAGGAAAAAGGATATTGGTAAGTCCTCCGGCATCCAGAAAGACGGGCACAAGCGCAATAGGCAGGAAGATGAAGTTGCTGCCTTTCTGTATATGTTCATTAATCCTCATCAGCACTACACCCAACAGCACCAGATGAAAGTGGAAGAAGTTTGGCTCCGGGAGATGAAAAAAACTATAGATCATACAAAGAAGACAGATAATGTCATAAATGATAACTGCCGTTCCCGATTTGTTTGATACTTTCTTCTCTAAGAGTTCCCTTACAAAATTATATAAAAAGATAAAACAGGTTCCGAAAAAGATGTACTTCATCATCCATAATGGGCCATTCAGTTCGCCGCTCATGGTCAGTGAGGCAGTGATGACCCCGATTAAGGTTGGTGCATGATTGTAGAAAGTGCCTATCCAGCTGTTATTCAGAAGCCGGCTGGATATTACAGTAGGAAATCCGATGGTGTAGTAAATCACAAACGAAATAAGATTTATAAAGAAAAACGGAATCACAAACCTGATATATCTGGTGACAAACTGTATGATCAGGTCTTTCGCAGACTTTATATTTTTATGTGCCGCAAGGAATCCTGCCAGCATACAGAAACCATAAAGTGCGAGATTTGAATCCACAAGTATTGAGAGCGGCGGCAGAAAAAGCGTCTGAAGCTCAGGACGAAGCTCCGGTTTAATCTCACACATTGTCCAGAATGCCCCGGTAAAGTGGGTCCAGAAAATAATGAGACAGAATATATATTTCAATGAATCAAGATAGTAAAGTCTCTTAGAAGCTGATTTCTCTGACATAAAAACCTCATTTTGTTTTTTGAATTCCGGAAGGCGATACAAAAACCGGTCCTCCATTAGATAACTTTACTAAAAACAAATAAAAACCTCAATAAATATGATATGCTTTGGATGTTAAGAAGATTTTTGGAATTCAGGGGGCATATTTCAGATGCTTAAGCTTCATAAGATATATTTTCTGACAATCCTTATTATGGGCATGATTTTCACTGCTGTGCTCCCGCCACTTTCGGCCCCGGATGAAGTACTGCATTTCGTCGGAGCCTATGAGCTTTCAAACAAGCTGATGCTTAAGCCCGCAAGGGACACAGATGGAAATGTCATCATCCGAAAGGAGGATGAGTATATCGTGAACTGGCCCGGAGACAATGACTGGAATAAAGCAACGGTTATCGGGCAGACACTGGACTCTTCGGTTTACAAAGAAATACATAGTTATGGCTTCTTCGGTGAGAGAGAAGAAGGAGAAAGCATTACCCTGCAGCAGCCAGTGGCAACAACTCCACTTGCATATCTTATGCCTGCTATAGGAATCACTCTGGCAAGACTTGTCCACCTCAGCGCCTTTGGACTTCTGTTCCTGGGAAGATTTATGAATCTTCTTCTTTTTACCGTCCTCGGTGCCCTGTCTGTCAGAAGAACTCCGGTTGGAAAGAAAGTGTTTTTTGCCGTATCCCTTTTCCCGATGACATTGGAGATAGCAGGAAGCTACAGCTATGACTCCTATATCATTGCGCTGAGCTTTTATCTTACGGCGGTAATCCTTGACCACGCTGTCGGAAGCGAAGACCGGATGATCACTTTGAGAGACATAGTGGAGATGGGAATCCTGGCGGTTCTTCTGTCGCCCTGCAAGATGATCTATGCAACGCTTTTTGCATTGTGCCTAATGATCCCCGTGAAAAAGTGGAAAAAACCAAGCCTTATGAGATGGGGGCTTACAGTTTTACTTATAGGAGCATTTATAATCGGATCCATCGTTCTGGTGAATCTTCGTGAGGTACTCCGCTATGTTAATGCTTCCGGCGTGACGCAGGCACCTGAATTCACTTCCTCAGGTGAGGTGAATATCGTAAAGCTTCATGATCTGTCAGAACTCATCCGGGATAAAACCCTGGTATTCCGCATCATCAGAAATACTTTCCAGATTCTGGGCACTCAGTATCTGGGCACCACAGTCGGCATGTGGCTTGGCGCATTTGACAGAGGACTGACAACACCAACACCTTTCCTTTTTATATTCTGGATTGGCTCGATCCTTACCGGAGCATATGACCCGGAAGAACCGGTTCCGGAAATAAGGAAACGACTTATCATGGCAGGAACCGTTATTTTCCTGACCTTTATACTGCTTACCAGCATGCTGCTTTCCTACACTCCGGCAGACACTTTCTATATCTTGGGTGTCCAGGGAAGATACTTCCTCCCATATCTGCCGGTACTGCTCCTTTGCTTTCGCTCCGAGTGGATAAAAACTCTTTTAGGAAAATTCAAAGCAGCACAGTTCATGCCGAAAGCCTTTCTTCTTTTAGAAATCCTGATGGACGGAATAGTCCTGACAGGATGCTATCTGACTGTTGTTTCAAGAGTTTCCTAGTTCAGCAGAGACACAGGCGGCTTGGAACCGGAGCAGAAACAGGATTAGGAGAAATGTCAAAAAAGTGGTATAATGAATCATTAAGATTTTTCGAGGAGTTAATAAAAAGGCTTTTCACAGAGCCCCTGTAAATATATGAAATATTTAAAAGAACTGATAAAGGATATCATCGCGAGAAGGAGGATGATCCTGGATCTCGCAAAGTCGGATTTCCGGAAAAGATTTGTGGGATCTTATTTCGGGATCATCTGGATGTTTGTCCAGCCTCTCGTTACGGTAACTATCTATGCTTTTATTTTCGGACCCTACGGCTTCAAATCGGCGCCGCCGGTTCCCGACACAAGCTACGTAATCTGGCTCATCCCCGGTCTTGTTCCCTGGTTTTACTTCAGTGAAGCCATGAACACCATAACAGGAATACTTCATGAGTACAGCTATCTGGTGAAGAAGGTTGTATTCCCGGTGGAGCTTTTGCCCATCATAAAGCTTGCATCCTGCTTTTTTGTACACCTCTGCTTTATAGTTATCATGCTTATGGCATATCTCATCTCAGGAAAGATGCCGCAGCCAAGCTGGATACAGATCCTGTACTACAGCTTTGCGGCTTCCGTGCTGGCACTGGGACTCGGTTATCTCACAAGCGCCGTTAATGTCTTTTTCAAGGACATGCAGCAGATAGTGGGGATAATGCTTCAGTTCGGCATCTGGATGTGCCCCATCATGTATGATGAGACCTTGTTCACAAGCCGTGCACCCTGGGTCGGAACAGTACTTAAGTTAAACCCGTTTTATTACATAGTCGCAGGGTACCGTGATTCAATGCTTACAGGGGATCCGTTCTGGATGAGACCGACACTGAGCATTTACTTTTGGGCAGTCACACTCATTATATTTTTCATGGGACTCGGATTTTTCAAACGGGTACGCCCGCATTTTTCCGATGTTCTTTAATGATTGACAGAAACAGTTATGCTTCTCTGGATATCAGAATTCAGAGACATTAACGAATAAACTTATAAGGAAAGAATCTTTACGGATTCTTTTGAAGCGGTCAAAGCCGCGTGGCTCCTGCGATTGTGAAAATCGCGGTCAGTCAGTACGAAGAGTCAAGATTCAGGAGGAATTCATGATATACACAATATTTGCATTGGCACATTTGATCTTTTTCTTCACAATTGCTGATATGTTCAATGCTAAAAAAATAGAAAAAACAGAGGACAGAAGAGAAAGATCCCTTGCAACTCTCAATAAGGTGCAGGTGTTGTTCCGTAACATACTTGATTCCTGCAAGGTTACCTATGAGGTTGAAGGAATGGAGAACCTTACAAACATTCCAAAGGAAGAGGGAGTTATGTTTGTGGGCAATCACCGCTCCTATTTTGACGTGGTCATAGGCTACACACTTGTAGACAGGCCGACAGGCTTTATTGCAAAGATCGAGATGCAGAAGATAAAGCCTATGGCTAGATGGATGGACTATGCAGGCTGCCTCATGATAGACAGAAACGACCTGAGACAGTCACTTAAGGTGATCCTTACAGCTATAAAGTACGTTAAGGCCGGTATTTCCATCTACATATATCCCGAAGGAACACGTTCTAAGGGTGAGACGGAAGAGGAGATGCTGCCTTTCAAGGAAGGTTCCTTCAAGATCGCAGAGAAAACCGGCTGCAAGATAGTGCCGATTTCGATGATACACACAAGAGAAGTTCTGGAATCTCATTTTCCTTTTATTCACCCTCAGCATGTTAAGGTAAAGATCGGTGAACCGATACTTATGAGTGAGCTTACGGAAGATGAAAAGAATCATATCGGAAGCTATGCAAGGGACAAGGTTATAGAGGGCATAAAGGAATTAAAAGCAAAAGAAGCATAAAGACAAAATTCAGAGACTGAAAGGACCGACACATGGAGAACAAAGAGACACTTCTGGATATCAGGGATCAGCTTGACATCATAGACAGAGACATTACCATGCTTTACAAGAAACGCATGGATCTCTGCGCAAGGGTTGCCGAGATAAAGATCGGCAGCGGAAAGGCTGTATTTGACCCGGCAAGGGAACAGGAGAAGCTGGAGTCAGTTGCGTCTTATCTGGACAGTGATTTTGACAGGAAGGCCATAAAGGAGCTTTACCGTCAGATGATGACCATATCCCGGAGACTCCAGTTCGGTATCATGTCTCAGCACGGGAAGAATTTTGATTCCGGCTTCATAAAGATAGGCAAGATAGATAAAGCCGGAAAGAAGGCTGTATATCAGGGCGTTGAAGGCGCCTATGCCCAGCTTGCGGCATTCCAATGTTTCGGCACAGACTATGACATAGAAAGCGTTCATACCTGGAAGGACGCAGCGGACATGGTGATGGGAGGGAAAGCCGACTATGCGGTTATCCCTATTGAAAACTCAAGTCATGGCGTGGTATCGGATAATTTTGACCTGATGATAAAATATCCCGAACTTGCTATAATAGAGGAAGTAGATTTAAAGGTGGAACATGCACTTATGAGTGTAGAGGGAGCTTCCGTTTCGGGACTTAAGGAAGTGTATTCCCACCCTCAGGCATTGGGACAGTGCAGCGACTTTTTTGATTCACATCCGGACATAAAGCCTGTGCCGGTCATCAATACAGCCGTTGCTGCAAAGTACGTGAAAGATAAGGGAGATGCAACGATAGCTGCATTAGCCTCAGAAAGAGCTGCTGAGCTTTACGGTCTTAAGATCCTTCAGAAATCCGTGAACCGGCAGAAAACCAACACCACAAGATTTCTCGTTATCGGAAAGGACAAGGTTTACACCGATAAGGCAAAGAGGATAAGTCTCTGCTTTGAGGCTCAGCACGAGCCGGGAGCTTTGTACAACATCCTCGGAAACTTTATTTTCAATGATGTCAATATGACCATGATCTCATCCCGTCCTATTCCGGAACACATCTTTGAGTATCGCTTTTTTGTTGATATCGAAGGAAGACTTGACATGCCAAATGTTATCAATGCTATTTCCGGCATGGGAGATCAGGTGTCAGAATTAAGGATACTCGGTAACTACTGATAAGGGAGTTTGCCATGGCATTTAATACTAAAAATGTTTTTGATCCGTGTAACTACACAAATCGTGAATTAAGCTGGCTTGACTTTGATGCCCGCTGTCTTTACGAGGCAAGGAATCATGACGAGCCTTTGTTTGAGAGACTTAAATTCCTAAGCATCACTGCTTCCAATCTTGACGAGTTCTTTACCGTCAGAGTGGCTTCTCTCAAGGATCAGTTTAATGCAGGATATCTGAAGAAGGATATAGCCGGAATGACACCGCAGCAGCAGCTGGATGCCATATCCGAAAAGGTTCAGGGGTTCATGAGCCTGCAGTATTCAACCTACAACAGGTCTATACTGCCTGCCCTCAGGAATCAGGGACTTTATCTTATTTCAGAGCATGAAAAGCTTAATGATATTGAAGCCGGATTCGTCGACAAGTATTTTAAGGAGCAGGTATATCCTGTCCTTACACCGGTTGCGGTGGATTCCTCAAGACCCTTCCCGCTGGTACTTAACAGGACTCTGAATATTGCGGCCCTGGTTAAACCCAAGAAGGTAAAGGGAAAGAGCATTACCGGCAAGAAACATAAAAAGGCTGCCGGGCTTGATATAACTCAGGATAACTTTGAGTTTGCAATGGTACAGGTGCCCAATACCCTGCCGCGTCTTGTGGAGCTTCCGGAGGAAACCCTGGCAGACGGAAAGAAACAGAGAGTTTTCATACTGTTGGAAGAAATCATTGAGCGTAATATGGGACTGCTTTTTGCGAACTATGAGATAGTCTCTACCCATATGTTCAGGATCATGAGAAATGCCGACCTCAGTATCGACGAAGAGGAGGCAACGGATCTTCTTGAAGAGATAAAGAAACAGCTTAATCAGCGCCGCTGGGGTGAGGTAGTGCGTCTCGAGGTTGAGGATACCATAGATAAGCGGCTTCTCAAGGTACTCCGTAAGGAGCTTGGCATTGAAAACAAGAACGATGTCTACAGGATAAACGGTCCTCTGGATCTCACCTTCCTTATGAAGCTTTATAATGTGGAAGGCTTTGAGCATTTGAAGACCCCGCAGTATGTTCCGCAGCCGGTGCCTGCTCTTGAAAATGAAGGTTCCATATTCAAATGCATCAGGCAGAAGGACATCTTTGAGACAGTACCGTATGAAACCTTTGATTCGGTTGTAAGGCTTATCAAGGATGCCTCAAGAGATCCGGAAACCCTGGCCATAAAGATCACCCTTTACAGAGTGTCGGGTAATTCACCTATAGTAAAGGCTCTGGAGGAGGCAACCGCAAACGGCAAGGACGTTACCGCCCTCGTAGAGCTTAAGGCACGCTTTGACGAAGAGAACAATATCCAGTGGGCGGAACGCCTTGAAAAAGCGGGAGCTCACGTTATATACGGACTTGTGGGACTGAAAACTCATAGTAAGATAGCCCTTGTGGTCCGCAGGGAAAAAGAGGGAATCCGCAGGTATGTTCATCTTGCGACCGGAAACTACAATGACAGCACGGCCAAGCTTTATACCGATCTTGGTATCTTCACCTGCCGTCCCGAGTTCGGAGAGGATGCTTCCAATTTCTTCAACATGATCTCCGGATATTCGGAACCCGAGAACTGGAATGAGCTTATCCTGGCACCTTTATGGCTCAGAAAGTGGGTATTGAAAAAAATACGTAAGGAAATAGAGAACGCAAAGAAAGGGCTTCCTGCTAAAATAACAGCAAAGATGAACTCACTCTGCGATCCTGAGGCTATAGGAACTCTTTATGAGGCCAGTCAGGCCGGTGTGGAGATTGACCTTATCGTTCGTGGCATATGCTGTCTGAGAGCCGGAATACCAAAGTTAAGCGATCATATACATGTGAGATCCATAGTCGGATATTTCCTTGAGCATGCCCGCATATTCAGATTTGAAAACGGAGGCAATCCGGAGTATTATCTCGGAAGTGCAGACTGGATGCCCAGAAACCTTGACAGGCGTATAGAGATAGTGTTCCCTGTTCACGATAAAGACATTCAGAACAGACTTCAGCATATCCTGGATCTGGAACTTGCGGATAATGTCAAGGCCTCCATCATGGATGAGAAAGGGGAGTATCATCACCCTGACCTGAGGGGACGAAAGCAGATCAATTCTCAGGAAGTGCAGTGCAAAGAAGCCCTGGAGCAGACAAAAATGCTTAAGAGCCGCAAGAAGTCGGAAAAGAAGTTATTCAAACCTGTAGAACATACGGACATAAAGAAGTAAAAGACAAAAGTATGAATTCAACCGGTGGACCATGGGGACGGAGTTAATGGTCCACCGGCTGAACTTAAAGACAAATGGAAAAGGAGTAGTTATGCCACAGATTAATATTCTTGTAGTAGATGATGAAAAGGAGATCGCCGAGCTTGTTGAGATCTATCTGGTGAGCGACGGATATAAGGTTTTCAAAGCCTATAATGCCGATGACGGATTAAGGATCCTGGATGAGCAGGAGATTCACCTGGTACTCCTTGATATCATGATGCCGGGTATGAACGGTCTCGAGATGTGTAAGAAGATACGTGAGAAGTCCAATATCCCCGTTATCATGCTTTCAGCAAAGTCTACAGATCTCGATAAGATCGTGGGACTTACCGGAGGAGCTGACGATTACGTTACAAAGCCCTTTAATCCTCTTGAGCTCACAGCCAGAGTCAAGTCACAGCTTCGCAGATATACACAGTTAAATCCGAACGCTGCCAACCAGTTTACAAACAATGAGATAACCATCCGCAATATGACTATCAATAAGGATAATCATAAGGTTATCATTGACGGAGAGGATATAAAGCTTACACCTATCGAGTTTGATATACTCTTCCTTCTGGCATCTCATCCGGGTAAGGTATTCTCTACAGATGAGATATTTGAGAAGGTATGGAACGAAAAGGTTTATGAGGCCAACAACACAGTTATGGTACATATCCGTCGTCTCCGCGGAAAGATGAAGGAAGACAGCAGAGAAAACAAGATCATTACCACCGTTTGGGGCGTTGGATATAAGATTGAAAAGTGATTTAAGCCGGACGGAGCACTGCGGATGCAGGAGTTCCTCCGGCTTTAGTTTTAGAACTTTGATTGTTATAACTGAGGAAAATGCAAGGGATGGGTGTCAGGCTTACGCCCGCCATTACGTTTTCTGAATGGACAAATCATTGAAAGGTGAGACAAAGCCTTGGATAACGAAAAAAAACAAAGCACCGGCAGACTCAGTACAGGCCGCGGTTATATGATGCAGCTTATCGCCAATATAGGCGTTTCGGCAGTGATCACCGCAGTTCTTGAGGTCTTTCTGGTCACCAATATTACAGCCATCACAAGTTTTCTTTATCAGACGGGAAACGACTCGCAGACAGTGAAACGTTTTGCTTTCGGATCTACGATAAGTGTCCTTCTTTTTGTGCTGTTCGGAATAGCTGTTTTTTCTTTTATCTTTCTGATGATGCAGAGGAAAACGGCAAGAGACATTGAGACCATCGCCAATGCGGTGCAGCAGATTTCGGAAGGGGATCTCACCACAAAGCTTGATGTCACCGGTGAGGGAGAGCTTACTGAAATTGCCGAAAACATCAGCCGTATGGAAAAGGATATCAGGGATCTCATCGAGAAGGAACGAAATTCAGAGCAGTCAAAAACGGATCTTATCACCAATGTTGCCCATGATCTGAGAACTCCGCTTACATCCATCATCGGATATCTGGAGCTTCTCAGAAAGAATAACAGCATTTCTCCTGAAATGAGACAAAAGTATCTGGATATAGCCTATAACAAATCAGAGAGACTTCAGAAGCTCATAGAGGAGCTTTTCGGTTTTACCAAACTATCCTACGGAAAAGTGAATCTGAACATCAAAGAGGTTGATATAGTGAAGCTCCTTGCACAGCTTCTGGAGGAAAGTTATCCGAATTTCGCCAAGAACGGGCTAAGCTACGATTATGTTTCCAATACCGGCTCCCAGATCATAGAAGCAGACGGAGATCTTCTGGCAAGGCTTTTTGACAATCTTATCAACAATGCCATTAAGTACGGTAAAGAGGGTAAGAGAGTTAAGGTCAACCTCCGTGCCGACAGAGAGATCGTCACCATAAAGATCGTCAATTACGGTTATGTGATCCCGGAAAAGGAACTGCCTCTTATTTTTGACAGATTTTACAGAACCGACCACAGCCGTACCACTCAGAACGGTCCCGGCGGAACGGGCCTGGGACTTGCCATCGTTAAAAACATTACCGACATGCATCATGGTGCGGTTTCGGTATCTTCCGATCTTTCGGGAACGGTTTTTACCGTTAAGCTGAAGATCCACTTTGAGGAAGGAAAAGAGAATTTTGAATCCAGAAATATTGAATCCCACAATCATGACTCAAGAGGTTATGACTACAGAAGATAATGCAAGGCTTTCTTTACGCCTGCTTTCAAAGATAAAGATTATTTTTGCTGTGCTTTTCCTTGTGATGGTATTTCCTCTCATGGCGAAGGCGGACACCATTGATCTTTCCGTGACCTACGGGTATCAGAATACTGCCAAGGCCGGAAGATTTCTGCCCTTAAGCATTACCATAGAAAATACAGGCGAAAAGACTTTTTCAGGTTATATCCATGTGTACATGGTGGAGTCTGAGAACAGTGTTTATGAGTACAGATACAGGAAGACCGTGGAAGGAGAATCAGAGGACGTGCTGTCTGCCACTGTATCACTGAGCTCCGGTGTAAATCAGATCCTGGTGACTGCCGAGGATTCCAAGGGAGAGCTTTTAGGCTCAAGACGAGTCGGTCTTGACGTGGCGGGCTCTGACGCGGAGCTTATCATCGGACTCATTTCCCAGAGTCCGGAAACACTTACCTATCTTGGAGGTGTCGGCATCAATAACGGTATCCTCCGCACAAGAACCGTAACTCTGGATACGGATAATCTTCCTAAGGACAAGAAAGAGCTTGACCAGCTGGATGTACTTTTTATTTCTGACTACAACCTTCAGAATATGAAGGAAATCGAGGCTGAAACCATAAAAGACTGGGTCAGAAAGGGCGGAGTCCTGGTTTTGGGGACAGGAGGAAAGGGGAATTTTGCTCTTGCACCTTACTTTGATGGATATCTGAGAGAACCACTTATGCCGAGAGAAATGAAGCTCAATATGGGGGATCAGTATTCCGGAGGATCAAACAAAAATATTCTGGATCTCAATGCTTCTGCCGTGACCCTTACCCGTGGAAGAGAGGTAATGTATTCCGACGGTGTTCCCATCATTTCAACGGTTACGGAGGGAACGGGAGCTATAGCAGTCTCTGGCTATGACTTTTGCGATATCCAAAGATTTGCAACGGATCAGATGTTTTATGTGGATGACCTTTTTAAGGCGATACTCGGTCAGAACCGTCTGGACAAGCTGTCTGTTGCGGCATCGGAGAGGAGTCTCAAGCGTTATTGGGATATCCAGGCTCTCATGAATATGAGTGATCTCAGCAAGATCCCTGAACCGCTGTTTTACGTGACGATTCTGTCTGCCTATGTGCTTCTGGCGGGTCCGGGACTTTATTTCTATCTCCGTACCCATGACATGATAAGGCTTTACAGACCGGGGGTTATAGTGGTCACAGCCCTTGCGGCCATGCTCATATGGGTCATGGGTGTGGGAACCAGATTTTCAGGTCCCTTCCTTACATATGCAAAATTGAGTGAAGTGTCAAAAGACAGCATTAATGAGATCGATTATGTGAATTTAAGGTCTCCCTATAACAGCACCTATACATTTGATGTTAAATCCGAGTACTATGTATATCCGGTGCTTAAGGGATCCGACTACAACGGAGATATCCAGGAGCTTTCTTTGGATACTGAGACCGGACACACCACCATCAATAATGATCGTGACAAAACGGAGATAATCATTTCCAATACCGATACGTTTACGGGAAGATATTTTGAGTTCAACACGAAAACACCCAATTCCGGAGGCTGCTTCACCACAGACATGGTGTACTCAAAGGGCAAGGTGCAGGGTGTACTCAAAAATGACTCGGATTATGAGCTCTCAGATGCAGCCATCCTTATCTATGGAAAGGTTATCCTTATAGGGAAACTCGGGGCAGGTGAGGAAGTTGATCTGTCGGGAAAGGACATCATCAATGTTCCCGTCGGGGATTATCAAAGGATTGCGGATACGGTTACGGACGGCGCCAATTTCAGCTTCCTGAAATACTATATTTCCGACAACATGGCGGGTTATTACGGGGATGCAAGACTTGTAGGCTTTGTCCGTGGGAGCGGTCTGGGAGAACGCTTGAGCTTTTCGGATCAGCTTAACTATGACAGCTACGGAGTCAGCATGGTGGTGGCGTCTCTTCCGCTTGACACAAGAGTCGGGGATGAGTACAGCTACAGCGTCATGTCTACGGATCCTGAGGTAAGAGCCGGAGATTATAACATCGGTGACAACACTATTTCCGGCGTGGTTCCTGCAGTTCTGGCTTACCACCTTGGAGAGGGCGATAACATTAGCAGTATCACCATAGAGAGCCTGAGCTCCGATGATTCCGGAAATCCGAACCACAGGATAGGAAATCTGAGACCGTTTAAGGGCTCCTTAAGCTTCTACAACAATCGTACCGGAGGCTTTGATCCCGTGGATATTGGGGACGGAGTTCTGACCGATAAGGAGCTTACCTACTACCTTGGTGAGGATAATGTTCTCGTGGTGAAGTATACACCCGGCGAGCAGAATCTCGGCATCGATGAGAGAATGTATCTGCCTATGATCACTGTCACCGTGAAGGAAAATGTTACTGTCATAAATCAGATACTTGATAACGGAACCGGAGATGAGCAGCAGGAGGAAGTGGGACCGCTTCCGCTGGATGCTGACGGAAGTGTAGTCGCCGACGAGATGGCTCCGGCGGTTCCTGCCACTGAAACACAGGAAGGAGAGTCTCAGGATGATCTCCCTTGAGAATGTTAAAAAGACATACGGACATATAAATGCTCTTGACGGCCTCACCATGCACATAGAAGATGGCGCCATGTACGGCTTTGTCGGCCCCAACGGAGCCGGCAAAACCACAGCGATCCAGATCATGTGCGGTCTTGATTTTCCCGATCAGGGTGTGGTTATGGTGGATGATATGGAAGCCGGTTCCAATGTCCGCAGACTTAAGCGAAGGATAGGATATGTTCCTGATTATACGGGAAGCTACCCGAATCTCCGCATCATTGAGTACATGGATTTTTTCGCGGAATGCTACGATATGAATGAGCCGAAGATAAAAAGACGCATTCAGAAGCTTCTCAATATGGTAGGGCTTGCCGACAGACAGAACCAGTACATGGATTCCCTGAGCCGCGGAGGGCAGCAGAAGCTGAGCCTTGCAAGAGCCCTTATCCACGACCCGAAGATACTCATACTGGATGAGCCTACTGCGGGACTTGATCCCAATACCAGATTTGAGTTCCGGCAGATAATAGCAAACCTTGCGGATTCCGGAAAAACCATAGTCATTTCCTCCCATATACTTAACGAGATTTCTGAGCTCTGTACCGATATAGGAATCATAGATCAGGGAAAAATCGTAATGGAAGGGAAAATCGAGGATGTACTGGATCAGGTTAATGCTTCCAACCCCATCATCATCTCAGTCTCAGGTAATTTAAGTTCGGCACTTGCCACATTACGGGCTGATAAGATGGTGAAGTCTGTAAGTATCCGTAACAAGGATCTCCTTATCACCTATGGAGGTTCAGACCGGGATGAGGCGCAGCTTCTCAAAAGACTGGTGGAGGCAGGGGTTAGTATCAAAGGCTTCCATCGTGAAAAAGGGAATCTGGAGTCATTGTTCCTGCAGCTTACCGGAGCCAGGGAAGAAAGGAGGGTGACCTACTATGAAGCTGAGTCCGATTTTTAAAAAGGATGAGATAACAAGTGTGAGAAGATATTTTCTTCCCTTTCTTATCACGCTGGTAAATGGCTGCCTTGCCTTTCTTGTACTTGTAAATCTTTTCTATGTTTCGAAAAATGCAAGAGCAACGGGGGAAATATCCTATATCAATTTCCTGAGGATATATTATATCGCAGCAGCAGCGGAGCTGCTCCTTATCCTTCTCATAGCTCCGGCTCTCACCTCTTCGTCCATTTCCGGAGAAAGGGAGAGGAAGACCCTGGGTCTGCTTCTTACGACACAGCTGGATCCCTGGGATATAGTGATCGGCAAGTTTCTGGGAGCGCTGAGTACACTGTTTCTTCTGGTGATCACCTCCATACCCATACTTTCAACCGTGTATATATACGGAGGCATCACACTTACGGAGGTCCTGCAGTATATAAGTGCCCTTACGGTAACGGCGGTTTTCTGCACCAGTGTAGGAATCATGGGAAGCTCTCTTGTGAACAGTACCGCGGCGTCCAATGCCATATCCTACGTTATCATTTTTGTCAGTTATGCATTGATCATAGTGTCCTATATATTTAAGGATGCCATGGGCATCAGTGAGGCTAGACTCATTTCGGAAGTGGTAGCCACTATGCTCCTGCTTTCGGCAATTATGCTTTATATCAGTAAGAGACAGATCACGCCGCGAAGGAGAAAGAAGAGTAAGGAAGGGTAAGGGCTCAGATGCCTGGTTGAATAGGGCTTTGTGGATAGGATTGACATCTTAAGGTCTGTATTATGGTTGAAATAAGAGCATGGATGTATGAGGAACGAATTTAAAAATGATCATAATAAGAGCAGGAAGAGGTGTTTTTTTCCTGTGCTGGTCCTGCTGTGGATGCTGGCGATATTTCTGATGTCTTCGCAGCCTGCGGATGATTCTACTGAAACGAGTCTGCGAGTTGGCGAAACCATCGGAAAGGTCTTTGTGCCTGGGTATATCGGGTGGTCTGAGGATGCACAGCTGGAGTTTGCCGAAAACATCGATCATCCGGTGAGAAAAGCAGCACATGCCACGGAGTATACGATACTTGGTATCCTTTTATTTATGACATGCCGTGAAAGCTTTGGCATGAATCTGAAAGCTTCGTTTAAGAATGCTTTTCTTTTGGGTACAGCCTATGCGGCCACGGATGAGTTTCACCAGCTGTTTGTGCCGGGAAGAGCCGGGATGATCAGCGACGTTTTGATCGATTCACTGGGAGTGCTTTTCGGATGCCTTTTGGTTTCTGCACTATGCAGGATTTTAAGGAAGAAGCGAAATATCTCCACGAAGGGCATGTGCCTCTGATCCTGAAACGGACCATGGAAACAAACGGGAGCCGGTGAATGATCATCAAAGCTTTTAAATATATCAGTGCTATAACTGGGATTTATATAACCGGGGTTTTACCCCGGTTTTTCTTTTGTCTTCGGTTGAAAAGGACTTATGTATATGATTATAATGATGTAGAAACTCTACGGGAAAGGTGATCCGGAGGCATAACATATCGCCGGCAGAATCCGCTCCTGTGGCAGCATTGCTTCAACAAAAACACAGAGGTGTAATATTTATGAGCTGTATTATGATCGGCATCGCCGGCGGTTCAGGTTCCGGCAAGTCTACATTTACAAACAGGATCAAAGCTGAATTCGGAGACAAGGTAACTGTTATTTATCATGACAATTACTATAAATCCAACGACGGAATCCCCTTTGAGATACGTCAGAAGAACAATTATGATTCTCCGGAAGCCTTTGAGACGGATCTTCTGATATCGCATTTAAAATCCCTTAGAAGGGGAGAATCGGTACAGTGTCCTGTATATGATTATTCACAGCACAACCGTACAGATAAAACCATAGAGCTTAAGCCTTCAAGGATAATCATTGTTGAAGGCATCCTGGTTCTTGAGAATCCAGAGCTTCGTTCGCTTTTTGACATCAAGATTTACGTTGAAGCAGATGCGGATGAAAGAATCATCAGACGAATCATCCGTGACGTAAAGGAACGTGGCAGACAGGTTGAAGACATTTCCACCCAGTATCTCACAACCGTAAAGCCGATGCATTATCTTTATGTTGAGCCCACAAAGGCTAAGGCGGATATAGTTATCAACAGCGGACTTAATGATGTGGCGTTTGATCTTATGAAAACAAAGATCAGAAGCCTTTTGGAAAGTGGAGCCGATTAGACCGACATTTTTCATACGGGAATTTACGAAAAATACGTTTTGACATAGGAGCCGTCAGGATCTTGTCAGTATGTCAGATACCAGGGCTCAAAAACAGTGTTGATATAGGGGCTGACCGGATCTTGTCAGTATGTCAGAATTAAGGCTCTAAAAAGCAACGTTATTATAGGAGGAGAGACCAATGCTTTATAACAGTACACGCGGAGGAGAAACAGGCTTACAGGCATCAGAGGCTATACTTAAGGGACTTTCGGATGACGGCGGATTATTCATGCCGGAAGCACTTCCCAAGCTTTCAAAATCTTTAAAGGAGCTCAGCGGCATGTCCTACCAGGATCTCGCTTATGAGGTTATGAAGGAGTTTCTTACGGATTTCACAGAGGAGGAACTTCGTCAATGCATCAATTCTGCCTATGATGAGAAATTTGAGACACCGGAGATAGCTCCCCTTGTAAAGAAGGACGACGCATATTTCCTTGAGCTTTTCCACGGAAGAACCATTGCCTTTAAGGATATGGCGCTCTCCATACTTCCCCACCTCATGGTGACAAGTGCAAGAAAGAACAATGTTACCGACAAGATCGTTATACTTACAGCCACCTCCGGCGATACCGGAAAGGCTGCCATGGCAGGCTTCAGTGATGTGCCGGGAACAGAGATCATCGTTTTCTATCCTTACGGCGGCGTATCAAAGTTCCAGGAGCTTCAGATGCGCACAGAGCCCGGACTCAATACCCATGCGGCTGCTATCCACGGCAACTTCGATGATGCCCAGACAGGAGTCAAGAAGATATTCGGAGATAAGGAGTTCGCAAAGAAGCTGAAGGACAAGGGCGTTATCCTGAGCTCTGCAAACTCCATCAATATCGGACGTCTCGTTCCACAGGTTGCTTACTATGTATATGCGTATGCCAAGCTTCTCGCAAAGGGTGAGATCACTGACGGTGAGAAGATCAATGTCTGCGTTCCTACAGGTAACTTCGGAAATATCCTTGCGGCTTATCTCGCAAAGCATATGGGAGTGCCTATCGAGAAGCTGATCTGTGCTTCCAACGAGAACAGGGTACTTACCGACTTCTTCGGAACCGGAAAGTATGACAGAAACCGTCCGTTCATACTGACCTCAAGTCCTTCCATGGATATCCTTATCAGTTCAAATCTTGAGCGTCTCATATATCTCAGCACAGGACGTTCAGCCGAGAAGACATCCAAGCTTATGGCTGACCTTAAGGAGACCGGCGTTTACGAGATCACTGAAGAGATGCGTTCCTTCATCAAGGATTTTGTGGGCGGCTATGCAGATGAAGGGTCAGTATTTGCCTCCATCAAGGCTCTCAAGGAGAAGACCGGTTATGTCATCGATCCTCACACAGCGGTTGCCAAGGCAGTTTACGACAACTATGTTAAGGAGTCCGGTGACAGGACAAAGACTGTCATTGCTTCGACTGCAAGTCCGTTCAAGTTCTCTCCGAATGTTATGAAGGCTCTGGGTGAGAATGGCGATGATGAGGATGTGTTCAAGGTTATCGATGCGCTTCAGAAGATTGCCGGTGTTCCTGAGCCAAGAGCAATTAAGGATGTACGCAGTGCAGAAATCCGTCACAATACAGTCTGCGAGATAGCAGATATGGAAAATATCGTGGAGAAGTTCCTCTTCGGTTGATGACGTACGACCGGAGTCGGTGGGCATCCATTTAAAGACGAGTCGCCTCGTCGGAAAAATTTAAAATCGTACCCCTACGAACCGGCGGGCGTCCATTTAAAAACGAGTCGCTGCGGCGGAAAAATCTAAGGTCAGACCCCTAAGAGACACTAGGCCCAACAAAGAAAGAATCCTTACGGATTCTTTTTTTGCGCTCAAAGCCGCGCGGCTCCCAAGATTAAAAAACAAATCTTGGGCAGCAATGTCTGAGTTTACTTTTATGAAAACTCAGACTTGGCGAGGGGGCTAAGGAAAAGGAACCAAGTGTCTCTAAGGGGTCTGACCTTGATTTTTCTCGTCCTCGCTCAACGTTTTTAAATGGACACCCACCGGCTCTAAGGGGCCCGATTTTAATTTTTCTCGACTCGGCTCAACGTCTTTAAATGGATGCCCGCCGGCTCCGGTCTGACTTCATTATGCATAAAGGAAATTTGTGTATTTTTAATAATGAGGAGTACCATATTGGGTTAAAAAATGCTATTATATACCAAGATGATTTTTTCACCGCTAATTTGTTTAGTGATGATATTTTCGGCTTTTTGGAAAAATGGTATTTGTAAGGGCATGATGCGAAATTTTTAACAATCTTTTATGTCCTTATAGAAATACAATGCGCAGTGTGTTAATATATTAACAGGCTATGTAAAAGTAATTACATTAGGAGGAAATCAAATGTTAGTAAACGCAAAGGACATGCTGGACAAGGCACTTGCAGGACACTATGCAATCCCACAGTTCAACATCAACAATCTCGAGTGGACAAAGTCAATTCTTCTTGCTTGTGAAGAGTGCAAGTCACCTGTAATCCTCGGTGTATCTGAGGGTGCCGGCAAGTACATGACAGGCTTCAAGACAGTAGTTGCTATGGTTAAGGCTATGGATGAGTCTCTTGGAATCACAGTTCCTGTAGCTCTTCACCTTGATCACGGTACATACGAAGGCTCTAAGGCTTGTATTGAGGCTGGATTTACCTCTATCATGTTTGACGGCTCTCACTATGATATCGATGAGAACGTTGCAAAGACAAAAGAGCTTGTTAAGACTGCTCATGATTTAGGCATTTCCATTGAGGCTGAAGTTGGAGGCATCGGTGGTGTAGAAGACGGTGTTGCTTCTGACGGTGAGAAGGCTGATCCTAATGAGTGCAAGATGATCGCTGATCTCGGAATCGATTTCCTTGCTGCAGGTATCGGAAACATTCACGGTGTATATCCTGCTGACTGGAAGGGCCTTGATTTTGATGTTCTCGCAGCTATCAAGGATAAGATCGGTGAGCTTCCTCTGGTTCTTCACGGCGGTTCAGGTATTCCTGAGGATCAGATCAAGAAGGCTATCTCTCTCGGTGTTTCAAAGATCAATGTTAACACAGAGCTTCAGCTTGTATTTGCGAAGGCTACAAGAGAGTACGTTGAGGCTGGCAAGGATAAGGAAGGCAAGGGCTATGACCCTCGTAAGCTCCTTAAGCCGGGCACAGAGGCTATCATTGCAGAGTGCAAGAACAAGATCAATATCTTCGGTTCTGCTAACAAGGCTTGATAAGCAAAATAAATAAATTATTGAAAGCTGTCGGAATGAAAGTTCCGGCAGCTTTTTCATCACATTAACCAATGTCTTTAATGAAAAGCAGTCTATTTTTTTCTTGCAACACTGTTGCGTGGTGGTTTACAATCAGCACAGCACAATTAAATATAAAAAGACAAGGGTGTTAAAAGGAGATTTGAGAATGAATGATGTTCTGAAGGTTGCTGAGATATTTGGCGAAGATGTCTTCAACGACAAGGTTATGCAGGAGCGTCTTCCGAAAGCCGTTTATAAAAAGCTTAAGAAGACGATCACTGAGGGCTATGAACTTGATCCGACTATTGCTGATTCCGTTGCTCAGGCTATGAAGGAGTGGGCTCTCGAGCATGGCGCCACTCATTATACCCACTGGTTCCAGCCGCTTACGGGTATAACTGCCGAAAAGCATGATTCCTTTATTTCAGCTGCCGATCAAAACGGAAAGGTCATCATGGAGTTTTCCGGCAAAGAGCTTGTCCGCAGTGAAACAGATGCATCATCTTTTCCTTCCGGCGGTCTTCGTGCAACATTCGAAGCCAGAGGCTATACCATCTGGGATTGCACAAGCCCTGCATTTTTGCGTCATGAAGGTGATAACAGAGACATTGTCACCCTTTGCATTCCTACTTCTTTTTGCTCCTTCGGCGGTGAGGCGCTTGATACCAAGACCCCGCTTCTCCGTTCAATGCAGGCTGTTAATGAACAGGCCCTGCGTATTCTTCGTCTTTTCGGAAATACAAGCTCTAAAAGTGTCAAGCCTTCTGTAGGCGCAGAGCAGGAGTATTTCCTCGTTGATCGCAACAAATACTTAAAGCGTAAAGACCTTATCTATACAGGCCGTACCCTGTTTGGCGTGATGCCTGCAAAGGGTCAGGAGCTTGATGATCACTATTTTGGTTCCATCAGACACAGAATTGCCGAGTTTATGCGCGATGTAGACATTCAGCTTTGGAAACTCGGAGTAACAGCAAAAACAGAACATAATGAGGTTGCACCGGCACAGCACGAGCTTGCACCGGTTTATGATGAGGCAAATCTTGCCGTAGATCATAACCAGCTGGTGATGGAGGTAATGAAGAAGACTGCGCCCAAGCACGGCCTTGAGTGCCTTCTCCACGAAAAGCCATTTGAAGGTATCAATGGTTCCGGTAAGCACAACAACTGGTCCCTTACCACAGACGACGGCATTAACCTCATGAGCCCGGGAGAGACACCTCATGAAAATGTTCAGTTCCTGCTGGTTCTTGCCTGTGTTCTTGCGGCGGTTGACAAGCATGCGGATCTTCTCAGACTCAGCGCTGCAGACGTGGGAAATGAGCACAGACTGGGAGCCGATGAGGCACCTCCTGCAATCATTTCCGCGTTTATCGGAACACAGCTTGAGGACGTGGTGGAGCAGCTCATCGGTCAGGGCTACGCTACAAAGTCCAAGAAGGGCAAGAAGCTTCCTACCGGCGTCAACACCATGCCGGACCTTTATGCTGATGTTACAGACCGTAACCGTACATCACCTTTTGCCTTCACCGGAAACAAATTCGAATTCCGTATGGTAGGTTCCAGCGATTCCATTGCCGAGGCCAATATCATTCTCGATGCAATAGTGGCTGAGCAGTTCAAAGAGGCTGCGGATGTACTTGAGAAGGCAGAGGATTTCAAGATCGCCTGCCACGACTATATTAAGAAGCTCCTTACAGATCACCGGAGGATCATCTTTAACGGCAACGGCTACAGTGAAGATTGGGTTAAGGAGGCCGATAGACGCGGACTTCCGAACCTTCCATCCATGGTTGATGCGATTCCTGCACTCACCACAGAGAAAGCTGTTAAGCTTTTCAATGAATTCGGCATTTACACTCGGCCTGAGCTGGAGAGCCGTAAAGAGGTCGAGTATGAGCACTATGTAAAGGTTACAAACATTGAAGCCCGTGCCATGATCAATATCTCCGGAAAGCAGATCATTCCGGCGGTTATTCACTACACCACAAGACTTGCGGATTCAGTGAATAAGGTTACAAAGGCATGTCCTGATGCCAATGTTTCTGTGCAGAAGACTCTTCTTGAGAGAGCTTCAAAGCTTCTTGGGGACATGGAGGATGCACGTACTGATCTTTACGAGAAGGTTGAGAAGTACGGCAAGGAGAAGGATGCCGAGAAGAAGGCCCACAAGTACCACGATGTTATCGTTCCTGCCATGAAGGCGCTCAGGGCTCCTGTTGACGAGCTCGAGCAGATAGTGGACAAGGATCTGTGGCCATATCCAAGCTACGGCGATTTGATCTTCGAGGTTTCTGAGCCGTAAGTTTATTAATAACCGGACGAGAAAATGCAAGGGACGTGTGGCGGCCCACGAGATTGAAATGGTACAGAAAATGCAGGGGACGTGCGACGGCCCACGAGATTGAAAGAACAGCCCCGCTGATATGTTCGCCCAGTATGCACAGGTATGTGCATACTGATCGTACATATCAGCGGGGCTGTTCTTTCAACTCGCAAGCCTTGTCACCCATCCCCTGCATTTTCTTTACTTTTTTGACATTGTCACCCATCCCTTGCATTTTCTCTGACTTTGGTTGATCGTAAAACAGTAACGGTACGGTGGGGGCAAGAATAAGCAAAAGGGAACACTTGCTTTAGCGGAAAGATGATGGTATTATGTTCAAAAGCGGCGAAGATGCCGCGAAAATGAACAAAATTCAAGGCGAGGGGCCGAAGGAAGAGATATGAGTAAGGCGAGCAGGGAATCGATCATTATTTTAAGGACTCTTTTTGAGAACAGGGAGAGTACCCAGAGGGATATCGCGCAGCAGCTGGAGGTGTCGCTGGGGAAGACCAATAAGCTTATAGCGGAAACGGTTGAAGAGGGACTGCTTTCAAAGGTGGAGAGTTCGGAAGGGCGTGGAAGAAACGTTTCTTACGAGATAACCGAAAAGGGAAGAAGGCTGCTGGAGAAGTACCGGGTGGAAAGGGCGCTGATACTTGCTTCGGGATTCGGATCAAGATTTGTGCCGCTTACCTATGAGACTCCAAAGGGACTTCTGGAAGTCTTCGGGGAGCGCATGATCGAGAGGCAGATAAGACAGCTTCATGAAGTGGGGGTCAGAGACATCACCATCATGGTAGGATACCTCAAGGAGAAGTTTGATTATCTCATCGATAAGTACGATGTAAAGCTTATTTATAATCCTGAATACAGTGATAAAAATACCCTTGCGACTTTGTATCATGCGAAGGATGTCCTTAAGGGTAAAAACTGCTATATTCTGTCTTCCGATAACTGGATGAGGGACAATGTTTATCACAACTTCGAGGCGGATACCTGGTATGCGGCAACCTTTATGAAGGGGGAGACCCGTGAATGGGCTATGGAGACCGGAAAGAACGGTGTCATAAAGGATGTGCGTATAGGCGGCTGCGACAAGTGGTGCATGTACGGTCCGGTTTATCTGACAAAGGAGTTTTCGGAAGCATTTCTTCCGCTTATCGAGGCATATTACAGGATGCCGGGAACGGAGCAGTTCTACTGGGAAGATGTGCTTATCAGGAATCTGAAAAACCTTCCGGATATCTATATAAACAAGCAGCCGGAGGGTGTGGTTTACGAATTTGAAAACCTGGAGGAGCTCCGCCGCTTTGACGAGAAGTATGTTAACAATTCCGGTTCAAAGGCCATGCAGCTGGTTTCGGAAATATTCGGAATCCCTGAGTCGGAGATCATAAACATTAGGTGCCTTAAGGCGGGCATGACCAACAAGTCCTGGTATTTTAATGTTTCGGATTCGGAGGAAATCGCTGAAAAGTACAGGAACAAAGCCTTTATATGTCGTATCCCCGGACCCGGAACGGAGAAGCTCATCAACCGCCGGCAGGAGGGAGAAGTTTATAAGGCTGTCACAGGACTTGATATAACTGAAGAGCTTGTATATTTTGATGCGGAAAGCGGATATAAGATATCGAGATATTACCATGGGGCACGAAATGCGGATTTTGATAATGTTAAGGAGCTTTCACAGTGCATGTCGGTGCTCAAAAAGCTTCATAATTCCGGCATAAAGCTTGGCCATGATTTTGACCTTAAGAGAGAGCTGGGCAATTATGAAAAAGACATAAAGGAGGCCGGAGCAGAGGTTCCCTATGAAGACTATCCGGCTGTCAGGATGAAGGCGGAGGAGGTGCTTGGCTGGATCGATTCTTTGAACAGACCGAAGACCATCGCACATATTGACTCTGTAAAGGACAATTTCATTTTTACTGATGAAGGTCTCAAGATGATTGACTGGGAGTATGCGGGAATGGCTGATCCTCTGCTGGATCTTGCAATGTCGGCGATCTATTCTTACATGAGCTTCGATAAGGCGAAAGAGCTCGTCAGGGTGTATGCCGCGGCGCCTGAGCCCGAATCTATAGCTCTGGATATAAAACTACAGACTGGCGGGAAAGACAAAGGTCCGTTGGAAATCGCAGGGGCACTGACAGAGCCGGCAGTGCAGAAGATTTTTGAGTCCCGTGGAGGCATTGCCCTGAAGGGACTTACACCTGACGATGCTTACGCCATAGTGATCGCCTATATGGGTCTCGGCGGACTTCTCTGGGCTCTCTGGGGGATTTATAAGATGGCTCTGGGAGAAAGCTTTGGAGATTACACTCTTAAGATGTACAGGTATTTCAAGGACTCCTACAAAATCTTACGAAAACTAGAAAAATTTTAATGTAATAGAAAAAGACTTACGCTTGAATGCGTGATAAAATTTCAATAGATGATTTTGGGGGTGCCTTATGATTAAGAATATAAAAGCAAAACTGGGAGTAGCCGGACTTAGTATCCTGATCGGATGCAGTGCTTTTGCACCGATGGCATTTGCCGGCTGGGGTCAGAAAGACGGAAAATATTATTATGTAGATGAGTCAACCAACAAAAAGATAAGCAATAAATGGATACATACTTCCTCAGGCTACTACTACATCGGAAACGATGGATACATGGTAACCGGCTGGAAGAAGATCAATGATAACTGGCATTATTTCAGAAGCAACGGCCTCATGGCAACAGGCTGGAGACAGATAGATAACAAGTGGTATTATCTTCAGTCAGACGGTGTTATGCAGACCGGATGGCTCAAGCTTACAGAAGGTTCGGAGACCAAATGGTATTATCTGAAGTCTAACGGAACCATGACTACAGGCTGGATAGAGCTTAACGATAAGTGGTACTATTTCCAGCCGGGAGACGGAACCCTCATTATGGATTCATGGGCGAAGATCGACGGCAAGTGGTATCGTTTTGAGTCCAATGGTGTTATGCAGACCGGATGGTATTCCAACAACGGCTCATACTACTATCTCAATGCTCAGGGCGTTATGCAGACAGGCTGGAAAAAAGATGCCTCCGGCAATAAGTATTATCTTGATACCGAGAACGGTAAGATGGCTCAGGGATTCAAGGAGATCGATGGTGCGAAGTACTATTTTGCCCAGAACGGCAAGATGGTTGTGGGATGGCTTGAGTATGAAGGCTCTTACTATTACTTCAAGGATGGCAAGATGCAGAAGAGCAAGACTCTCACCATTGACGGCACTGAGTACAAGTTTAACAGCGATGGTGTATGCACAAGCTCTGTTAACGGAGTTTCGGTTACACATGCATCAACAGGATCTTCCGACAGCTCAAGTTCAGTAACAACACCGGGAGGAGCAGCCTCTGAGACAAGCAGCAGTACAGTTTCCGGCAGCAACGGAACCAGCACAACTACAACAACTACCACAACCACAACAGTGACAACAACAGGAAATACCGGCACAACCAATGCTGCTTCCACAACTCTTGCAAGCGGTACGGTAGGTGAAGGACCTGATTCGGATACTTCGGTAACTACAACACCTTCTTCAAGCACAAGTGCTGTTACCGCAACATCTCCTTCATCATCGTCATCTTCCGGAAATGTTGTTTCGGCAACAGTTGCTCCGTCGGAGATGAGCACATCAACTACCAATGTTGGTACATCTGTTAACAGTAGTTCAAATGTAAACTTAAACGCAGGTTCAACAACCGGACCTAAGTGATAAAAATCCGTGATATACTTTGGCACTACAACAGTTGGAAAGGGATCAGGCTGTGACAGGTCTGGTCCCATTGTTTCACATCAACCAATTCGGTCGAAGCCACAACACTTCAGGGTGGTTTGAGTTTGCACAAACATATATCCACCGGGGACGGTTCTCGCCGGCGAGAACCGTTTCCGGTGGCATTTTAGCATCTGAATTTCAGAAATAAACGGCGGGAAACATGTGCATATAGAGCCGGTTGGATGTGCATCTGTGTGTCAGAAATCAAGGCTTCAAAAACAGCGTTAATAAATGAGGGAAATAGTGTGACAAATACTTATCATCGTTACTTGTGTCGTCGGCTGAAAGCGGCGGAATGGAGATTTAAATGATCGAAGATTATGGAAAGGCAAAGCGCAGGGGAGATGCCGGGTATCGCAGGGATGTGATCGCCGGCAGATATCCGTATCTGACGGCACTGGATGATATGATCGCTTCTGCCGATATAGCTGCAGAAAACAGACTGGGAGTGATGGAGATACCGATCTCCGCTATCTCCGGGACCAGGACCCGCGGCAGGCAGGAGGCATTTGCAACCAATTTCATGCCCATTCTTGACTTAAATACAGAATTTGCCATGAAATGGAGCTCTCTTTATGATGCAGCCATGAATGAAGGCATCAGAGACGCCATACTGGTTTATGAGTACATGGGCCGCTTTTATGTACAGGAGGGAAACAAGCGTGTTTCCGTATCCAAATTTATCGGTTCGGATTCCATAGTGGCGGATGTCATCAGGCTTATGCCCGAGAGGACAGGCAGCAAAGAGGACAATATCTATCATGAGTTTGTTGAGTTCTTTAAGGCGGCGGGATTTTACGGTATAAGATTCAGCGAAGAAGGACAGTATCAGAAGCTTTGCGATGTACTGAAGCTGCCTATGTCAAAACCCTGGGAGGCAGAGGTAAGAAAGAGCGTCAAAGCAGCCTTCAGCAGGTTCTCCAAAATTTTCATCAGGAAAGGCGGAGACCGTCTGGAGATGAAAACAGGCGATGCTTTTTTGCTGTATCTCACGGTATTCGGACTTTACAATATCCAGGATGTTTCCGATGCACAGATTGAAAAAAATCTCGACCAGATCTGGCAGGAATTCCTGAAGGAGTCGGATGATATCAGCCTTGTTAAGGAACCTGAGCTTCTGGAAAAGCAGGAAAAGCCTAACATTTTCAATATTTTCACCTCGAAGTCAGGCTTCAGGGGCGATGTTCTGAAGGCGGCATTTATCTATGAAAAGAGTACTGAGAGTTCAAGCTGGGCCTACGGGCATGAGCTGGGACGTGCTTATCTTTCCGAAAAGTTCGGTGAGCACATAGAGACCATGGTATATGATGACTGCGGAACTCCGGAGCTTGTGCATGAGGCTCTGGAGAAAGCTGCGGAGGCCGGTGCCCATGTCATCTTCACAACCTCGGGAATGATGATAGACGAATCCGTAAAGGCAAGAGTTGAGCACCCGGAGATATACATTCTCAACTGCTCCGTAAATACAAATTACAACACCATAAGAACCTATTACAGCCGTATGTATGAGGCGAAATTCATCATGGGAGCCCTTGCGGCGTCACTGACAGACGGCCATGATATAGGATATGTTGAGCTTTGCCCCCAGTATGGCACTCTTGCCAATGTCAATGCCTTTGCCATAGGTGCCCAGATGATAAATCCCTATTCCCGCATACATTTAAAGTGGATGGAGCTAAAGGATTCAGACTGGAGAGAAGAACTCAGAAGAGAAAACATTATCACCATATCGGGTCCGGAGCTTACACCGCCCAAGGTTTCGGGAAAAGAATACGGCGTTTACATGGTTTCGAACGGGGATGTTGTTTCGAACATTGCCATGCCTATATTTGACTGGGGCAGGTTCTATGAGATCATCATAGACTCCATTTTGAGCGGAACCTGGGATAACTCTACATTGACAAAGGATCATAAGGCCCTCAACTTCTGGTTTGGCATGAAGTCGGGGGTAGTGGATGTCATTCTGTCGAGAGAGCTTGGATATGCTTCAAGAAAAATGACAGAGGCACTTAAAAAAGGTATAGTTGAAGAGATGATAAATCCTTTTGACGGAGAGCTGCGGAGTCAGGAGGGCATCATCAAAAAGGAAACAGACCCGAGGCTGTCCGGTGAGGAAATAGTGAATATGCGTTGGCTCAATGACAATATCATAGGCGCCATTCCTCCTATAGAGGCATTCAACGAGAGAGCACAGTATCTTATGCGCATAAGCGGATTTATGACAAATAAGGGAGATGTGAGTGATGAAGGTTCTTCTGATCGCTGACGAAGAAAACAAGGTGCTATATGAGCATTATGATCCGGAAAAACTACGGGAGGTAGATCTCATATTATCTGCGGGAGACCTCAATGCAAGATATCTGGAATTCCTTGTGACCATGGGGCACGCACCCCTTGTTTATGTTCCGGGGAATCATGACAGTTACTACGTGGACCATCCACCTATGGGGTGTGATTGCGCCGATGACAGGATCATTGACTTTCGGGGACTCCGGATACTTGGACTCGGCGGCTCCATGAAATATAAGGAAGGGCCGTACCTCTACACCGAAAGGGAAATGGAGAAGAGGATAGAACGTCTGAGGCGTACCATAATGCTTTATAACGGTTTTGACATCCTGCTGACCCATTCCCCCGCAAAGGGCTACGGAGATCTCGAGGACCTTCCTCATCAGGGATTTCAGTGCCTTAACGAGCTTCTCATGAGGTATAAGCCCAAATACATGATCCACGGCCATGTCCACGGAAATTACGGGGAATTCAAAAGGGTACAGGTCCATCCGTCCGGAACAATTATAATCAATGCTTTCGACAAGTATGATCTCAACATAAAGAAGGATGATCACCCGGAGGAAGGTAAAACAGGCTCCCTGCTGTACGATCTTTACAAGAACGTGTCTATGGGACGCCGGAAGTATTACCCTCAGCTCCACGGAGAGGAAAATGATGATAAATAATGACTGGGAGGCTTTGCTCAGGCCTGAGTTTGAGAAGCCTTATTATAAAAATCTGTATGAAAAGATAGACCGGGAATATAAGACAGAAAAGGTTTATCCCCCGGCAGAGGATGTGTTCAATGCTTTCCTCTATACTCCTGTGAGTAATGTGAAGGTGGTGATCCTCGGACAGGATCCCTATCATGAACCGGGACAGGCCCACGGACTTTCATTTTCCGTAAAGCAGGGCATAGACATTCCGCCGTCACTGGTTAATATCTATAAAGAGCTTCATGACGATCTGGGGTGTTACATTCCCAATAACGGATATCTGAAGAAATGGGCGGATCAGGGCGTGCTGCTTCTGAATGCGGTTCTCACGGTCCGGGCTCATGAGGCAAACAGCCATAAGGGTCTGGGCTGGGAAGAGTTCACGGACGCAGCCATCAGGGCGCTTAACAAGGTGGACAGGCCCATGGTCTTTATACTTTGGGGCAGGCCGGCCCAGATGAAACAGGCCATGCTTGACAATCCGAAGCATCTGATACTGAAGTCACCGCATCCGAGTCCCCTCAGTGCATATCGCGGATTTTTCGGTTCAAAGCCTTTTTCAAAGGCCAATGCCTATCTCGAGGAGAACGGCTTAAGTCCTATTGACTGGCAGATTGAAAATACTTAGACGGATGACCGGCATGATGGGATATGTTTGGTGCCGCCGGGTTTAAAGGAAAATATACGACTTATTCAAAGCTCGTTCAGGCATGGATTGATCGGGGTCTCGTGAATAAAGCTTTTGATTTACAGGTATTATCATTTTAATAAAGGGGTATATATGAGTTTTGTAGAAATTCTAAAGGTTTTGGTTTTTGGACTTGTAGAGGGATTCACCGAGTGGCTTCCGGTTTCCTCCACCGGTCACATGATTCTTGTTAATGACATCATCAAGCTTCGTCAGCCTGCGGAATACTATGAGGTATTCGAGGTTGTGATACAGCTCGGAGCAATACTCGCGGTGGTTACCACATTTTTCAGACAGCTATGGCCCTTTGAAGCAAGACGCAGAGGCGGCATCGGCCTTGCTCCCGCAAAGGTTGAGCTCTGGATCAAGATAATCATCGCCTGTCTTCCCGCAGCAGTGCTGGGACTTCTTCTGGACGATTTCCTGGACACCTACCTTTACAACGGATTCGTGGTGGCTCTTACCCTTATCATCTATGGCGTGGCATTTATTCTCGTCGAAAAGAGAAATGAAACAACCACCTTTTCTGTCAGAAGAGTAAGTGAGCTGGACCTCAAAACTGCATTATGGATAGGCTGTTTTCAATGTCTCGCCCTTATACCCGGAACCTCACGTTCAGGTGCTACCATAATCGGAGCCATGCTTCTCGGTGTTTCCAGAACAGCCGCCGCAGAGTTTTCATTCTATCTTTCCGTACCTGTTATGTTCGGAGCAAGCCTTCTCAAGCTTCTCAAGAGAGGTGCGGGATTTAATGCGGTTCAGTGGTTCTACATGGTACTCGGAATGCTTATTGCTTATCTTGTAAGTGTATACTGCATAAGCTTCCTGATGAGATATATCCGTAAGCACAGCTTCACGATTTTTGGCTATTATCGTATAGCTTTGGGCGTCATAGTTCTCATATGGTTTGCCGTTTCAAAGGCCTGATAAGCGTGTAAGAAATACTTAAGAGGGACGTAACCGATTGTCGGTTGCGGGCCCTCTTTTTTTGGATTATTCTCAACATGTGGTTATAAATGATTTCGGCCCGGTCGAAGTTATATTTATAAGGTATTTGAAAGAGGAAGAAATGAAGAGGATAAAGGTAGCAATTGCAGCCGTTGTCATGTCACTGTGCATGAGCGTTTCTGCATTGGCATCGACTGACATCGGACTTAATCTTGACTGGAAGTATGCTGAAAATACAAAGATCAATACCGGAAGGGCGAGGCTTTATACAAGCGATGCCGCCGATAAAAAGAATATCACCATAGCTGTGGATGCAGGGCATGGAACAGCAGGCGGAGAAGATGTTGAGGTATTCTGTCATCCTGACGGATCCGCAAAGGCGGACGGAAGTACTGCCTGTGAAGCCGTGACCAAAGGAATGACATTCCAGGATAAAGGAACCGAAGCAGACGCAAACCTTATGGTGGCAGAAAGCTTCAGGGATAAGCTTCTCTCCGAAGGCTATGACGTGCTTATGATAAGAGACGGTGAAGATGTGCAGCTTGACGATGTTTCAAGAGCGGTACTCGCCAACAACAAAGCAGATTGCCATATCTCCATTCACTTTAATGATTCATCAAGCGGCGTGGGAGCATATTATGTTTCTGCTACAAATGATCTGAAAAAGCAGGAGCCGGTTTCCAAGTACTGGAATAAATCAAAAAAGCTTGGAGACAGTCTGATCTCCGGACTTGATTTGAGCGGAGTAAAGATCCACTCCGGCGGAAGTGTGGAAGAGGATGTGGTACAGACTGCGTATTCTTCTGTTATCTCGGCATATGTAAAGCTTGGTGACAAGACCGCAGACCACTCAAAGGAAGCCTGTGACAAGTATGCTGAAGGGTTGGTTCTGGGCGTAAACAAGTATTACGGTTTTGCATGATGTGTGAGACAGGGGCGCCTGATTTGAAGCATCGTATCCTGATCGTAAGAAGTTTATGGATATGATACCGGATAAAGGAAGACAGATCCGGGGAAGTGGTTCATCGGCTGAGCTCTTACGATAAAATCTATATAGTTGTGAAACATTCAGAAACAGGACGTTTTGACACGTCCTGTTTTTTGGTTAAATTGTTTTTTGAAAATATACGTAAAAGTTCAGCCGGTGGACCAAGGGGACGGAGTTAGTGGTCCATTGGCTGAGCTGTTACAAATATACAGAGTGAGGAATGGGTATGTTGATAAAATTTCGAAAATCATTTAGAAAGATCAGCCTTCTTTTGGCCTTTACTGTTTTTCTGTGCGAGAATTTTCAAGTGGGAGCATTGGCGGCAGCCCCTGTTACAAATGTGAAGGATTTCACCGGATATGCCGCTCTTTCCGGAGAGCAGGTTTTGACCGGACCGGAAATCGTAAATCTCGATATGCCCATGGAAGGCTCTGTTCCGGACGCATCGGCAGATGTGGTGACGAAAGAAGGGAAGACCTGGAGTATACCCGTCATCTGGGTGGATGAGAACGGACAGAGAGCAGAAGTATGTATCCCGGGGAAAAAGTATATGCCTGTATTCGTGCTCTATGTACCGGCGGGATATGTGATAAAGGGTGAGGACGGTTCCGGAAACTACAGCATTAAGCTTCCGGAGGCGTTGACTTCTGTCTATGGAGAAACAGGCTATATTTCCATAGTAAATCCTGTATACGGAATCACATATATTACGTCCTCAGGAATACTTGGGGATATGTCAGGGGTAAAGGATGGTTCTATGCTTTACTCACCTGAGCTTGCAAAGCTTGGCACATTTATGACAAGAGAAGAGCTTGAAAGCATTGTGTCACTTGGAAACGGCCTGGCAGATATAAACAGGATCCGGCAGAAAAAACAGGCAAAAGCCAACGAAACATCAGACTCGGACTCTGACTCAGATTCCGATCGATATGTTGAAGAGAAGCAGGAAATCGATCTGGTAAGCATTCACTGCTCCAAAAGTGTCATTGAGCATTACGACAGAGACACGCTTTTGGAAATCATTAATCTGATAAGATATGTTATCGAACCTCAGGCAGTGAACCTGCTTGCGGATTCATTTCCGGCATATAAAAGAGCCATTGATAACGATGAGATAGGCAGAGAGATAGGCTTATACATATATGACGAGAAGTATCCTGAGGATCCCTCCAAGGATCTGAAGAATGCAAGCGCATATGTTCAGGGCAGTTACAAGTCAGATGACGTCTATGGTTATTTCGTAGGAGTTAATATAGACGAAATACTGGATGAAAACGGTGAATACAAGGACGGCGCGATCGATGAGCTAAAGAACAACATGACTCACGAGATGATGCATGCCTTTATGGATGATTATACAAGAACAGGCATGGAGGGTCTTACGTTTAATGGAAGCAGATATGATAATAACAATGAAGATTCCAATAAATTTCCGAACTGGTTTATAGAGGGAACAGCGTCTGTTGTGGATAATGATTACACTTTGAGACACGATCAGTACTCGCTGATGAGGAAAGACGATAACGGAAATGGTGAACTGCAGGCTATGTTTTCCAGGGATCTGCTGGTTGATTATTACCTTAACTACAGTGAGGAAAACGGTGAGCACCCCAGTATCAACAGTGAAGATAAATACTATGACAAGGACAATAATCTCCTGAGCGCATACTGCAGCGGATATCTTGCGGTCATGTACCTTTCCGGGCTTGCAGTCAGAAAAGAAAACTGTGTGGAAGGATTTGACGATTATGTAGATGAGAACGGAATGTATGATTCGGAGGCTTTGAGAGGAGGACTCAATTTTATTCTTGAAGAGCTTCATCTCGGCTCAAACCTTGATTCGGTCATCTCGTATATCTCCGGTGGAGACTTCACAGATACCAGGGATTTTGCGGATAGATTTATAGCGGCAAAAGATGGTACTGTTGACGAGCACTCGGCAGATTTCTGTGTGGGTCTTCTGAACTGCCTTAAAAATGTAAGTGATACTTTGACGGAAAAGAACGGGGAAGAAACATTTGCCAACGGCTCCATACTGCTGCCTTTCGACACAGAACTGAAAACCCCCATAACAGATGAAGAGACAGAGCCTGCGGCACTGGAAATCATAGACAGCAGTGATATTGTTCAGTCTACAGTAAAAGAGGAGGATACATGGAAAACAGGAGGAACTCATGAAACGGCGGTAAATCCTGATGAGAATGATCAGGAAGACCCTTCACATGCGGAAGATGACCGTATAGCAGCTATAAAGAAATCATCGGAAGATGAAGCTGCGGAAAATGTAGATACTGATAAGCAGATAGATGCTGCTGAAAGTGAAGAATCAGACAAGCCTGATGGTGCTGTTGAAAACGAGGGATCAGACAAGTCGGATGATGCAGTTGAAAATGAGAATTCGGACAAGTCGGATGATGCAGTTGAAAACGATGGATCAGATAAGACGGATGAAGCGGCAGATGATGCGGTTCAGGATACATCTGATAATGCAGAAGGAAAGGAAGAGGAGTCTCAAGAAACAACAGTAGAGGAATCGGAGTCCGACAGCGCGGATCCTGAAAAGACATCGGATTCCGAGGAGCAGGATGTACAAGACACTGAAACTAACAAAGAAGATGATGGTAAAAAATGAAACCGAAACAGAGGATGTGAAAAATTTCACAAAAACGTCGTTTTGCACTTGCAAAAATACATTTCATGACATACAATTAGTGTGCTGATTGAGAGAGAATCAATCAACTGATGCACCAAGGGTATGTGAGTCGTGCATCAAGAACAAAAGTGAAAACGGTTTTCACTTGATTTTTAACTACATATCATTAAAAGTATCAGGAGGATATTTACTATGGCAGTTAAAGTTGCTATTAACGGTTTTGGCCGTATCGGTCGTCTTGCTTTCAGACAGATGTTTGGTGCAGAGGGATTTGAAATCGTTGCGATCAACGATCTTACAAGCCCTGAGATGCTTGCACACCTTCTTAAGTACGACAGCACACAGGGTCGTTACGAGCTTTGTGACAAGGTTTCTTACGGTGAGGATTCAATCACTGTTGACGGAAAGAAGATCACAATCTACAAGGAAGCTGATGCTAAGAACCTTCCTTGGGGACAGCTTGGTGTAGACGTTGTTCTTGAGTGCACAGGTTTCTATACAAGCAAGGATAAGTCACAGGCTCACATCGATGCAGGCGCTAAGCACGTTATCATTTCTGCTCCTGCAGGAAATGATCTTCCTACTATCGTATATAATGTTAACCACCAGAACCTTACAGCTGATGACAAGATCATCTCAGCAGCTTCTTGTACAACAAACTGCCTGGCTCCTATGGCTAAGGCTCTCAACGATCTTGTACCTATCAAGTCCGGTATCATGTGCACAATCCACGCTTACACAGGCGATCAGATGACACTTGACGGACCTCAGAGAAAGGGCGACAAGAGACGTTCACGTGCAGCAGCATGCAACATCGTTCCTAACTCAACAGGTGCAGCTAAGGCAATCGGCCTTGTTATCCCTGAGCTTAACGGAAAGCTCATCGGCGCTGCTCAGCGTGTTCCGACACCTACAGGTTCCACAACTATCCTTACAGCTGTTGTTGAAGGAAATGTTACAAAGGATCAGATCAATGCAGCTATGAAGGCAGCAAGCAATGAGAGCTTCGGTTACAACGAGGATGAGATCGTTTCATCTGATATCGTTGGAATGAGATATGGTTCTCTCTTTGATGCAACCCAGACAATGGTTCTTCCTCTTGACAATGGAACCACACAGGTACAGGTTGTTTCATGGTATGACAACGAGAACTCATACACAAGCCAGATGGTTCGTACTATCAAGCACTTCGGAAGCCTTCTTAATAAGTAATTATCCTTGAAAGATAAATAAGACATGACTTTGAAGAGGTCCGGCCTATATGGGCCTGGCCTCTTTTTTTAAGATTTTTAAGAAGAATCAATTCTATATCAGGTGATTGGGACTATAAATCTTTATCGTTCATGATCACTTATAAGAACAGTATGCTTTTGTGAAAAAACATACATATCGTTCATTTATTCCTATAATCAGATTAAAAATAATATACGGAAGGAAGTACCTTCCAAAAAGGAGATCAATATGGCAGGATTAAACAAATTAACAGTCGATGACATCGATGTTAAGGGCAAGAGAGTACTTTGCAGATGTGACTTTAACGTTCCTCTGAAAGAGGGCAAGATCACAGACGAGAACAGACTCGTAGCAGCACTTCCGACAATCAAGAAGCTTATCGCTGACGGCGGAAAGGTTATCCTTTGCTCACACCTTGGAAAGGTTAAGACAGAGGAGGACAAGCCTTCAAAGACACTTGCTCCTGTAGCTAAGAGACTTTCAGAGCTTCTCGGACAGGAAGTTAAGTTTGCAGCCGATCCTGAGGTTGTTGGTGCTAATGCCAAGGCCGCTGTAGCTGAGATGAAGGACGGAGACGTTATCCTTCTTGAGAACACACGTTACAGAGCTGAAGAGACAAAGAACGGAGAGGCTTTCTCAAAGGACCTTGCTTCTATCGCTGATGTATTCGTAAACGATGCATTCGGAACTGCTCACAGAGCACACTGCTCAAATGTTGGTGTTACACAGTTCCTTAACGGTCCTCACGCTGTTGGTTACCTTATGGAGAAGGAAATCAAGTTCCTTGGACAGGCTGTAGAAGACCCTGTACGTCCATTTGTAGCTATCCTTGGCGGTGCTAAGGTTGCCGATAAGCTTAATGTTATTTCTAACCTCCTTGAGAAGTGCGATACACTTATCATCGGCGGTGGTATGGCTTATACATTTGCAAAGGCACAGGGCTATGAGATCGGTACATCTCTTTGCGATGAGACTAAGGTTGATTACTGCAAGGAAATGATCGAGAAGGCAGCAAAGCTTGGCAAGAAGCTTCTTCTTCCTGTAGATGCTGTAACCACAGATCACTTCCCTGATCCTATCGACGGACCTATCGATACAGTTACTGTTGATATCGACAAGATCCCTGCAGACAGAATGGGCATGGATATCGGACCTAAGACACAGGAGCTTTACGCAGATGCTGTTAAGACAGCAAAGACTGTTGTCTGGAACGGACCTATGGGTGTATTTGAGAATCCTATCCTTGCAGCCGGAACAAAGTCAGTAGCTAAGGCTCTTGCAGATACAGATGCTACAACAATCATCGGCGGCGGTGATTCAGCAGCTGCTGTTAACCAGCTTGGATACGGCGACAAGATGACACACATCTCAACCGGTGGCGGAGCTTCTCTTGAGTTCCTTGAGGGTAAGGAGCTTCCGGGCGTAGTTGCTGCAGACAACAAGTAATATAGTGTTAACGTCTTTCCGGAGTACGTGATATGTTCTTCGGAAAGATTGATTTAGAAATACATAGAATATTTTCTGATGTATGACGGTAAGTCATATATAGAATGGAGTTTATATGAGAAAGAAAATTATCGCCGGAAACTGGAAGATGAACATGGTTCCTTCAGAGGCTGTTAAGCTTGTTGAGACATTAAAGCCACTTGTACAGAATGATGATGTAGACGTAGTTTACTGTGTACCTGCAATTGATATCATCCCTGTAGTTGAGGCTGTTAAAGGCACCAATGTTCATGTTGGTGCTGAGAACTTCTATATTGAGGACAAGGGTGCTTTCACAGGTGAGATTTCAGCTCCTATGCTTAAGGATGCAGGTGTTGAGTACATCATCATCGGACACTCGGAGAGAAGAGATATCTTCGGTGAGAATGATATCCTTATCAATGCAAAGGTTAAGAAGGCATTTGCTTCAGGTCTTAAGCCTATCCTTTGCTGCGGTGAGTCTTTAGCACTTCGTAAGGCCGGTACTTACAAGGAGTGGATTGAAAGACAGATCACCTGGGATCTTGACGGAGTTACTGCTGATCAGGTTAAGGAGCTTGTTATCGCATACGAGCCTATCTGGGCTATCGGAACAGGCGAGACAGCTACTTCAGATCAGGCTGAAGAGGTTTGCAAGCTTATCCGTGACCTTATTGAAAAGCTGTATGATGAAGATACTGCTGAGGAGGTTCGTATTCAGTACGGCGGATCAATGAATGCAGGCAATGCTGCTGATCTTTTATCCAAGCCTGATATCGATGGCGGACTTATCGGTGGAGCTTCACTTAAGCCTGACTTCGGTAAAATCGTTAATTACAACAAGTAATTATATCTTTTTGAAAGGCCGGTTCCATTCGGGACCGGCCTTTTGCTGTTATTTGATTCGGTTGTAACCTGCGGCATATATTATCCGGTTGTAGGCTGAATCGAGGGTGATGTGAACTATCAAATCACCGTTCAGTGTGGTGTCTATGAGTGTGATATCTTTTGAAGTGGAAAGATCGGCATCTTTCAGGATATCAAGGGAAAGAATGCGGTTGCGTTCTTCGTTGAATTGGTCGGAAGTAAGGGTTTCCCCGAGGCTCAGGTGGAAGTCGTCTTCCAGGATACTGCTGTATTTGTAGTAGCGGTAGGAGGTGTTTGAAGATGCTCCTGATATGTGGGAGGGAAATATTTGCCTGCATATGTCAAAGCTCTCTGCATCCACATCTCTGTCTACAATCATGTATTGCTCAGTTTTTGTGGTACTGGAGCAATATGGCGGTACTATACATAAAACTACAGCTGAGATTACACCAAGTATCAGCACCGGAAGGGAGACTTTTGTGAAAAATTTTGCCCAGACCGGAAGCTCATAGGTTCTGGCCCATAACCCGAAGACTCCGACGATAAATGGCAGAAACATGACAAGGTAATGAACATTCAATATAGGAGTTCGTTCAAAGGACAGTTTTGGGAATCTCATGGACCAAACGAACATGGCTACAAAATACAGCAAAAGCTGAAGCGCTATTCCAACTATGAAGTCGTAGGTAAGCCAGTCATGCCATAGTGTATGCTTTTTATTTTTGGAATTATCGGTTGAAAACTTCAATTAAAGCCCCCTATAGTTTATTGGAGTTATCCACCGGGGACGGTTCTCCCCGGCGAGAACCGTCCCCGGTGGATAACATTGAATCAATAAAAAATGCAGCCACTTATGTGACTGCACTATTTTAACATATTTTTTTAAACTGTTCTCGTATTATTACTGTTCCCAGGGAAGCTCAGGCTTTCCGAAGTGTCCGTAGCTTGAAACCTTGTTGTAATCAACCTCCTTAAGCTTCAGGGAATTGATGATGCCCTTTGGGGTAAGGTCATAATCATGCTTGATCTCATCCCAGATCTTGTTTCGGTCTTCTTTTTCTGTTCCGAAGCAGTCAACGTAAACTGATACAGGCTCTGCAACACCGATGGCATAGGCAAGCTGTACTTCGCAGCGGTCAGCCTTTCCTGCCTTTACGATATCTCTTGCAATCTTTCGAGCCATGTAAGCGGCTGAACGGTCAACCTTACTTGGATCCTTTCCGGAGAAGGCTCCGCCTCCGTGGTGAGCAGCTCCGCCGTAGGTGTCGGCGATGATCTTACGTCCTGTAAGACCTGAATCTGCGAATGAAGAACCCATTACAAAACGTCCTGTAGGATTAACCAGAATACGGAAATCGGTATTGAGACCCATTTCCTCTGCAGTCTCCTTCATGATACCGGAAACTATCTCACGAACCTCATCAAGAGTTGTCTCCTCAGCATGCTGGGTTGAAATAAGGAAGGTATCGATGCGGTGCGTATCATAGTCAAATGATACCTGAGCCTTGGCATCAGGACGTAACTTCTTGAAGCCGTCCTTGATATTGAACTCTCTGAGCTTCAGAAGTGCTCTGTTTGAAAGAACATAAGGGATAGGAAGAAGCTCTTCAGTCTCGTTTGTGGCATAGCCGAACATCATACCCTGATCACCGGCGCCGTCATTATCAACGCCCATAGCGATATCAGGTGACTGCTTTGAGATAAGGATGCGGATGGTGTATTTATCAACATCTGTGAGACCGATATTCCTGAGAACGTTTCTGGCAAGCTTCTCGTAGTCCGGCTCGTAATTTGTGGTAACTTCTCCAAGGACGGATACCTCCCAGTCCTTAATGGTTGTCTCGGCTGCAATACGGCCTGCCTTATCATGCTGTAAGATATCTGTTACGATGGCATCTGAAATCTGATCGCAGATCTTGTCGGGGTGTCCGTTTGATACCTGTTCTGATGAAAATAACATATAAATAATTCCTTTCTGACGCATGGCGTCCTGGTGTTTCGAAATACCTGAAATCAGGTTGGAGAAAACTCCTTCTGCTTGATGTATATAAAGGCCGGATGTATGCCGGTTAAAGCACAAGGTACAACCGGACGCATTATGATACAAAAAAAGCCGGTCGAACAATCGACTGGCTTGTAATAAGCATCCTCTTATTGTTCGAAACAAAAAATAGTTCGCTCAGGTTAGCACCTTCCGGTTTTCCCGGGGTTGCTGCGGTTTCATAGCTCCTATGTAGCTCCACCGACTCTGAATAAGTATTCATTTGTACGGCATATTGTATGCAATAAAATCTGGTTTGTCAACCATTATGTAAAAAACATATAGCCGCACGGTTTACCTTATTATATTTATCGGCATTTGTCTGATTTTTATAAATGTTTATGCTATGATTATCTGTTTTTAGTCCGGACTCATCTGGCAACAGTTCAGTCTATGGATCCTGGGGGCTGTTGTCTCATCTAAAACATTGACCAAATTAATATGAGATTAATGTAAATTTATATCAAAAATATTGTATACTTATATTCGGTGCGTCAGAAACTTTATCAAAGGGGGATGTTCATATGCCGATCAAAGTACAAAATGATTTACCGGCTAAACATATACTGGAAAGCGAAAACATTTTCGTTATGGACGAAAAGCGTGCACAGTCTCAGGAGATACGACCACTTCGTATATGTATCCTGAATCTGATGCCGTTGAAAGAGGATACAGAACTTGATATTCTGAGAGTACTTTCCAATTTTCCCATACAGACGGAAATTACTTTTATGAAGGTGGCAACCCATGAGTCAAAGCATACGGATGCTTCCCACCTTAACAAATTCTATATAACACTGGAACAGATCAGGGATGAATACTTTGACGGTCTCATCATTACGGGAGCGCCGGTGGAGAAGATGCCTTTCGAGGAGGTTGAGTACTGGGATGAGCTTAAGGAGATCATGGAATGGTCCCTCACCCATGTATTCTCTACATTCCATATATGCTGGGCTGCTCAGGCAGGTCTTTACTACCATTACGGCATTGAGAAGGTAATGCTTCCGAAGAAGCTTTCCGGCATTTACCGTCAGAAGGTTCTTCACCGCAAGAAGATGATCATGAGAGGAATGGATGACTACTTCTATGTCCCCATTTCCAGATACACAGGTATAGACGAGGATGCAGTTCATAAAAATCCGGAGCTCTATGTGGTGGCTGATTCTGTGGATCCCGAGGAAGGCGGCATTTACATGGTTCTTGCCTGCTCCAGCAGACAGATTTTTATCACCGGACATTCCGAGTACGACAAGTACGACCTTGATAAAGAGTACAAGAGAGATGTTGCAAAGGGGCTGAATCCCGATATCCCGATTAACTACTATAAGAATGATGACCCCGCACAGGAGCCGATCCTCAGCTGGAGATCCACCTCAAACTGTACCTACACAAACTGGCTTAATTTCGTTTATCAGGAGACACCTTATGATCTTACCGAGCTTAAGCCTGTTAAATGCGACAGCTATGTTGCTGTTGGCAATCACTTCAGTGAGAGGGACACTACCCTTACATTTAAAAAGGAAGAGGATTTACTGGATAGCTGAGCATTCGGAATATGAAGAAATGCCAATGTTCGGCCCCGGATTCCATGTGCTGTACCAGTACGGGTAAAAACATAGATGTGATTCCATGTGCTGTACCAGCGCTGAAAAAAATAGATATGATTCCATGGGCATATGAAAAATCAATGGTATAAAAACTAAACCAGAAAGGTGAAATTTAGTGGACGTTTTAGAAAGATTTATCGGATATGCAAAGATAGATACACAGTCAAGTGAGACAAGCGGAACTCACCCATCCACAGAGAAACAGTTCGATCTTGCGAGACTTCTCGTTAAAGAGATGCAGGAGATTGGAGTTCATGATGTCCGTCTGAGCGACAAATGTTATGTGTTCGGAAGGATCCCGTCAAACCTTAGCGGGGAAGAGGCCGAGACAACTCCGAAGCTTGGATTTATAGCACATATGGATACATCCCCGGCGGCAAGTGATACCGGTGTTAATCCCCGCGAAATAAAGAATTATCAGGGCGGAGATATCGTTCTTAATGAAGAGAAGAAGATTGTCCTGTCACCAAAGACATTTCCGAAGCTTAACACCATGATCGGCGCAGACCTTTTGGTGACCGACGGTACCACGCTTCTCGGTGCGGATGACAAGGCGGGAGATGCCGAGATCATGGCCATGGCAGAGTACCTCCTTACTCATCCTGAAGTAAAGCACGGCGAGATTCTGCTCGGCTTCACACCGGATGAGGAAATCGGAGAAGGTGCGGATTTTTTTGATGTGGCAGACTTCGGTGCAGAGGCTGCATTCACTGTTGATGGCGGAACACTCGGTGAGATCGAGTATGAGAATTTCAATGCTGCATCCGGCAAGGTTGAGATCACAGGTGTTAATGTTCATCCCGGCGATGCAAAGGACAAGATGATCAATGCGGCGCTTGTAGCTATGGAGTTCAATGCATTGCTCCCCGAGGACCAGCGCCCCTCTACTACAGAGGGCTACGAAGGTTTCTTTCATCTCACAGGTATCGAGGGTGATGAAGTTCTGACAAAGATGAGCTATATCATCAGAGATCATGACAAGGTGAAGTTTGAGGAGAAGAAGAAACTTTTCCAAAGTGTTGCCGACAGGCTCAATGAGAAGTACAAGGATACAGCGGCGCATGTAGAGGTGGTTCTTAAAGATCAGTACTACAACATGCGTGAAAAGATCGAGCCGGACAATATGTATCTCATCAGCGCAGCGGAAGAAGCATTCAGAAAAGCAGGAGTTGAGCCTGTGACAAAGCCTATCCGCGGAGGTACAGACGGAGCGAGACTCAGCTTTATGGGACTGCCTTGTCCGAACCTTTCAACCGGCGGCGAGAACTACCACGGAATTTATGAGTATCTCAATATCAATTCCATGAGGAAGATGGTGGAGGTACTCATTAATCTGGCAACGGATATGGTTGGAAAAAAGAACTAAAAGGCCGGTTTTTATATGCAATACAAAAGGGTCCTCGCTTCAAGGACCCTTTTAATATTAAAATTTAACAAGTTTCTTAATCAATATTCTATTTTCGGCTAACTAATACAACGGAGTATTCTCCTTTCATTGTATTAGGTATGATAGCTTACTTCGACAAAGCTTTGTGCTATGTCTGCTTCTATACCCGGTAATAAATAGATTTGTAAGACCAATCGTTAACTTTTTAATATGTTCCGAAGATGATTTCCACGTTTCAAGAAGGTTAAATCATAGGAGAAACACTCCTCAGCTGAATAACATGACCACTTGACGTGCTGTTATCATAATCTCTACATTACCTTACCTGAAGTCCGAGGATATCATCCGATAACTGTGCTGGCGTCATCGTTTTCATACCTCTCATTTCTACAGTTTTCTGAAGTGATGTTTTATATGATCTCGACGGATCATCATCGCTTTTGTTAACCTCGATCACCCTTTCTCGTCAGGTGATGTGTTAACTCGTTCTTTATCTTGATTTAATGTTAACATGTGGAAGTGATTTTGTAAATATCAAAAAGTAAGAAAAATATTTTTATTTTGTAAGATTTCACCGATTTTGTAAGTTTTTGTTGGAACGGACTTTGAGTCAACAGGGGCCTCGCGCCGGACGTATTTTTTTTTACTGTTTTGGTACTGTATTTCCGTTTCATTAAGCAATATTTACAATCTTGCGAGCATTTTGATATACTTTATTCGTATAAGTGCGTCTCTTTTTCAGATACAGTTCCGGCTTGGTTATGCTGATAAGATGGAATGGAGATTTATGAATGAAGGAAGCGAAGGAGGAAGAACGTAGTGATGACTGACAGAAAATTACCTGTGGGAATCCAGAGCTTTGAGAAAGTCAGGGAAAGTAATAATCTCTATATAGATAAGACTTCATTTATTTATAAACTGGTACATACTGATGTGCCTTATTTTTTGAGTCGTCCAAGACGTTTTGGAAAAAGTCTCCTGCTTTCCACCTTTAAAGCATATTGGGAAGGAAAAAAAGAGCTGTTTAAAGGACTTGAAATAGAAAGGCTTGAAAAGGATGATCCTGATGCCTGGCAGCAGTATCCGGTTTTGTATCTTGACTTCAACGGTGATGACTATACTGAGAATACGGCACTTGAAGGTATTTTGGAATACAATATAAGTGAATGGGAAAAGAGATATGATATTTCATCAGATCATAATAAATCACTGGCTTTGAGATTTAAAAGCGTTATAAGAGAAGCACACAGTCAAACAGGTAAGAGATGCGTTATTCTGGTTGATGAATATGATAAACCACTCTTGGAATGTGTTGAAAACATTGAACTGGTGGAACGTAATAAAGCACTTTTTAAAGGAGTTTTCAGTAACCTGAAAAGTGAAGATGCTCACATTAAGTTCATTTTTATTACAGGCGTTACAAAATTCAGCAAAATCAGTATATTCAGCGATTTGAATCAACTGGAAGACATTTCTTTTGACTTTGATTATTCAGGCATTTGCGGAATAACAGAGGAAGAACTCAAACAGAATCTGATACCGGAGATAGAGGTTACAGCAAAAGAACGGGGGATGACAACAGAGGATTGTATCACTCGTCTTAAGGCTATGTATGATGGATATCGATTTTCCGCTGATGGTGAGGGTGTATATAATCCATACAGTTTGTTAAGTGCTTTAAAAAAGAGAAGATTTGGTTCGTTTTGGTATGAGACAGGCACTCCGACATTTTTGATGCATCGTCTTAAGGAAATGGAGTTTGATGTAAGACAGTTTTCAGAACGTACACTTCAGTCAACAGAAAGCCTGCTTTCTGATTATAGAGGCGATAATCCCGATCCGATTCCTTTGCTTTATCAGACCGGGTATCTTACTATCAAGGATTCTTCCGATGATGATCTTTTCACACTTGGTTTTCCGAATGATGAGGTGAGATATGCTTTCCTGCAAAGCTTGATGCCGGAATACGTGGATGAATGCGGTCCGGGTACAGGGAAGGACATTTTTGTTTTAAAACGATATGTGGAGGAAGGAGATACTGAAGGGATACATAAAGTGCTTCTGGCACTGTTTGCCAGTATTACTTATTCAGCCAATGAAGCACCATTTGAACATTATTTTCAGACAGTTATACATATAGTGTTCACCTTACTTGGAAAATATGTAACTTGTGAGCTTCATACAAGTGAAGGCAGGATAGACTGTGTTGTAGAAACGAAGAAATATGTCTATGTCTTTGAATTCAAGAGGGATTCAGATGCAGACGAAGCATTACGGCAGATCAATGATAAGCATTACGCTGATATCTATGCGGCCGATGAAAGGGTGCTGTATAAGATAGGTGTAGGTTTTGATTCAAATACAAGGCAGATAGATAGCTGGAAAGTTGAATAGTTACACTGAAGATTCCATCGGGGACACTATATCGAGTCTCCGGTGGAATCATGTTCTCCGGGAAGACAGAATATTATAAAATGGTGTAAGTAAGGGTCAAATGAACCAAATCATGCGTTTGTGCAAGAATTTAAGACTTTATGACCATCCGGGCGATTATTAAAACAGATATATATTCAGCCGGAAACTCCATGACCTTCAGGTCGTGGGATGAATGGCGTCATATAGAAAACGGAGTATGAGATCACGTATTCATTTATCAGAGCATTTTACATATGGTAAGCTGCTGAGGTTTACATTGCCATCCATTGCCATGAATATATTTGCCTCGCTGTATATCATTGCAGACGGATATTTTGTTGCCAATTATGTTGGTAAGACAGAATTTGCTGCTGTAAACCTTATCATGCCGGTACTGAATATATTGGGAACCATCGGTTATATGTTCGGTGTCGGAGGCAGTGCTTTGATCGCAAAGACCCTTGGGGAACAGAAAAAAGAACGGGCTAACCGTCTGTTTTCTCTGATTGTGATGGTATCTTCCTGTCTTGGCTTTTTTCTGCTTGTGGTGGGCTTTATATTTATGCCCCGTATCACTGCGATGCTAGGTGCTGAAGGGAAGCTTCTTGAAGACAGCATACTTTACGGACGGATATTTATCCTGGCTCTGCCTGCATGGATATGGGTGTATGAGTTCCAGCTGTTCTTTGTGACTGCTGAAAAACCGGGACTGGGACTTGCCGTTACAGTATGTGCGGGATTTAGTAATATTGCCCTGGATGCTCTGTTTATAATAGGTTTCCGCCGGGGACTGGCCGGTGCTGCTGCGGCCTCAGCATTAACGCAGGTAGTAGGGGGTGTATTCCCGCTTATCTACTTTGCGCGGAAAAACAACAGCCTGCTGAGACTTGTTAAACCTGAATGGAATGGCAGGGCGGTTTTTAAATGCTGCACAAACGGCTCTTCGGAATTTATGGCGGAAGCCGCAGCATCTTTAGTGGGGATCATTTACAATGTTCAGCTTCTTAAGTATGCAGGTGAGGGCGGAGTTGTGATTTACGGCATCCTGATGTATGTAAGCCTGATCTTTACCGCCATGTTTGTGGGCTACTCCAATGGAGTAGGACCTGTTTTCGGCTATCATTACGGCGCTCAGAATCACGTAGAACTAAAAAACCTGTTGAAAAGAAGTCTTTTGATCATCGGCCTTACATCTGTTCTGATGTTTATTCTTTCGGAATTGATTGCATATCCATTTTCAGTATTATTTCTGCAGGGTTCGGAGGAGCTGCTGCCGGAAGCCTTGCATGCTTTCAGGATCTTCTCCGTTGCATACCTTTTCACGGGAATTGCTGTTTTCGGATCGGCTTTCTTTACTGCCCTGAATAACGGACAGATATCGGCATTGATATCCTTTCTAAGGACGTTTGTGTTCGAGCTTGGAGCGATTCTCATGCTGCCTTTGCTGCTCGGAGTGGACGGTATATGGTGCTCCACTTTGTTTGCTGAGCTGATGGCTGCTGTAACTGGCGGCATCTTTATGGTGGCTTTGAGGAAGAAATATCATTATTAGATTTATAGGAATAGTGCTGCCCGAGCACAGTTTTGACAGTTGAGTGCTTACATGATGGGAATGTGTAAATTATGGACAAAAAAGAGCTGCGGACGATGATCCGCGAAAAAAGAAAAAATCTTACAACAGACTATAAGGACAGAGCCAATGCTGAGATCGCCACAAGGTTTCTGCTCTACCCGGTATTTCAGCAGGTGGATTCGATTTTCTGCTATGTGAATACACCGGATGAACCTGATACGAGAGCCATCATTGAGACCGCATTTCAGATGGGAAAGATGGTGACGGTGCCGAGATGTAAGCCGGGACCGGAGCATATCATGGAGGCGGTTCAGATTCAGAGCTTTGATGATCTGGAGCCGGGAACTATGGGCATCCTTGAGCCGAAAGAAGGGCTTCCGGTCATAGACGGGTACAAGATAGCGTTGGCTGTCGTTCCCTGCATTTCTGCCGACAGATGGGGCGGCAGACTGGGGCATGGAGCGGGATACTATGACAGATGGCTTCACGGACTCGATATCTACAAGTACTGCCTGTGCTTTGAAGAATTGCTTTCGGAGAGAGTTCCCATGGAGCAGAATGACATTAAGATGGATCGTGTTTTTACAGAGGATAAGATTTATAATCCGAGGGTTCAGAGCGAGGACACTCTGGGGGAGATAAAAAGGGATGCTGTGAAAAGCGGACTGACAGAGATCCTGAAAAGTCTGTTTCCATGGAAGAATGGCAGGTAAGCAGATAAAAGCTAACTGCGTGTAAAATTTACTTTGCCAATCTATTTTCTAATACTATTTTTTTGAAGGAGGGTTCAATGGACGAGCAAAAAATCAATAGACTCAAAGAAATGATGGACGATTCAAAGTATATCGTTTTCTTCGGAGGCGCGGGAGTGTCAACGGAAAGCGGTGTTCCGGATTTCAGAAGTAAGGACGGGCTTTATAATCAGCATGATGTCCAGTTCGAGAAGTATCATCCTGAGTATCTTCTCAGCCACAGCTGTCTTGTGAATGAACCGAAGGTTTATTATGAGTTCCACAGGCAGAAGATGGATACGAGAAAGATCGAGCCGAACTTCGCTCACAAGTATCTTGCGGAGCTGGAGAAGAAAGGGAAGCTGAAGGCTGTGGTGACCCAGAATATTGACGGACTTCATCAAAAGGCCGGAAGCAAGGAGGTCTACGAGATCCACGGAAGCGCCCTCAGGAACTACTGCATGCATTGCGGCAAGACCTACCCTGTGGACTATGTTTTTGATTCCACAGAGCCTATCCCTCATTGCGAGTGCGGAGGAATTATCCGCCCGGACATCACTCTTTACGAAGAGAGTCTGCCTGAGACTGCAGTTAGGAAGTCTGTTAATGCCATCGCCAATGCAGATATGCTTATAATCGGAGGAACCTCGCTCACGGTGTATCCGGCTGCTTCCTACATCAACTACTTTGAAGGGAAGTACCTCGTGATCATTAACCGTGACGAGCTTAATGTCAGATCAAGAAATCAGGAAGTCTTGATGATCAATGACAGCATAGGAGAAGTGTTTAAAAGACTGTCAGAATTGGAGAAATGATCAGGTCCTGTATAGGCTCCGGAAAGGAACTATTACAGATTAAGACAACAGGTTTTTTGCTGAAAAGTAAATCAGTTGAATTCCGGAAACAAA
>JAGAGL010000111.1:0-28374 GCA_017627595.1 Oribacterium sp.
GCTTATAAACAGGCAACCATAATTAGGGCATAGACCCTGCACCGGACCTGTATGCAGCTCTTAAATGTGGATGAGGAAGAACGAACTGTGGTAGGGGCTGTTCTTCCTTATTTTTATGCAACTTTATGAATATAGAGTAACAATGGGAAATGGTCAATAAGCACAGAAAAAAACGTGCGGTATAAAACTGCACGTTAAGATAGACAATATATAGGAGGAGCCGAAATTAATCTGCGGCAAACCTGCGGTAGGTGGGAAGATTAATTCGACGCGTTACACTCTGTACGTTTATCGATTGAAACATTTTTCCCGGGTCTGCCTAAAGCCGGGCCTGCAAGTCTTATGCCTCGAGACTTACAATACGAAAGGTTTTCCCTATTTCGGTAAATCTTATCTGCAAGTACACGCTTGGGATAATGACCATTGCGCTTGAAGAATCTTTCGATGGCGGATATCAAAACCTCGCACTCATTGTATGCGTCGAATGATATTTTTTCTAACCTGCCTAGACCATTTTCGATACTAAGATCAATCTTGGCACCGAATTCTACAGGAGCTTTGCTCTTGCCCCTGACTATAGGTCTCACATAAGGCTGGGATATGCTTACAATCCGGTCCTGAACAGTGTGAACATTGTTTTTATACATGTATTCCTGCTGTTCATACACTTTATCAATGACCGCTATTCTTTCCATCTGGTGCTTGTCAGGATAGTATCCATAACTCATGAACCAGTCAATGTAATTCCTGTCACGCCTGATGTATTGGAGTTGTTTCTTGATTGCCTTACGTATTTTCTTGGCAGATCGTTTTTTACATTTAGCCAGGGCTAGGTAATCTTTTCTCGCATTATTTTTGTACATGCGAGGTTTTAAAAGGTTGTACTCGTAACAGACAGATGAAATAATTGCTTCAAGGTTTTCTCTTGCTTCATTTAACAAGTTTATGTCCTGAGGAAATGCAATGTTCTGCGGAGCACATGTTGCATCAATTATCAGCGTGCCTTTATTTTCAGAATCACCACTTGATGAATCATCGCTATGATCATTTTCGTCTTCATCTTCATCATTTTTGTTGTAATCGATGATTAATTCATTGATCTCTGCAAGCTTTTCATCAGTGATCCTTTTGCGAAATTCCACCATCAAAGATGGTGCAAATGGTTTGTCCAATTGAAATCCAGGCAATCCAATAAAATACTGGTAATACGGATTCTCTTGGATCTGCTCGACGAGTTCTCTGTCAGAAAAGCCAAACTTTTTTTGAATCAGGAGAGCCCCCAGTGCCATACGTAGTGGTTTTGCAGGCATTCCACAATCAGAAGGAAACAGATCTGCATACACAGCTTCTATTTCATCCCAGGGAATCATGGCAGCTTTTTTAATCCATTTATTCTCTGGATCAAGTTTTAGACCCATTGGCTGATTGAAATCTCCGAGACTAAACTGATGATTTTGATTTTTCTTATACATGGGATTCTCCGCGAAAAGTGCAAGGTTTTTGAGAAACTATGATGTAATTCCTTGCATCAATTATCTCACGTATAGGCAAAAAAGTCAGCAATTTCAAGGCATTTTAGTTCTTGAGCATACACAAATTAACATCTCAATTATCAGGAAAGCCGGCTACTCTTGACCAATAGGTCTGATTAGCTGGCTCTTTGTTGCGGTAAAAAGTCTTGTTAGCATATTGTGACAGAGGTTTTAAAAAGCATAATCATCTTTCACAGAAAGTCCTATGACTTTTGCAAGTATAATTGCATTTGTCATAGGACTTTTGGTATAATAACTACAAAAGAGATATGACTTTTGGAGGTCCCATGTATAGAGAAATTATCAATGACCTGAAAAAATGGAAGGATAAAAGCCGCAGGAAGCCTTTGCTGCTCACAGGAGTAAGGCAGTGCGGAAAGACATATATAGTTGATAAATTTGCCAGGGAATCTTTTGAAAATTACATATATGTAAACTTTGAAAAAGAGTCCGGTATTTCTGCAATTTTTGATTATGATTTTGATGTTGATAGGATACTCACCGAACTTGAGCGCAAGTATCAGACAAAAGTCACTGAGGGGAAAACACTCCTATTCTTCGATGAGATACAGGAATGCCCCAGAGCAATCACTTCTCTAAAATATTTCTGTGAGAACATGAGGGGGCTTCATCTGATATGTGCAGGTTCGTTGCTGGGTGTTGCAATAAAAAGTGAGAATATATCCTTTCCCGTCGGAAAGGTAAACCGGATACAGCTTTATCCTATGAGTTTTAAGGAATTTGTCATAGCAAATGACCGGCGTGATCTCATAGAAGTTTTTGAGAACTGGCCTACAGATAGGATTATCCCTGAATTATATTCTGTACCGATGACTAAGCTTCTTAAGGAATACTACATAGTGGGCGGAATGCCCGAAGCAGTAAAGACATGGGTAGCAACTCATGACATAAAGGAAGTGGAAGAGGTCCAGCAGGAAATACTCAGTGACTATGCCGATGATTTCTCAAAACACGCACCAATAAATGAGGTCCCTAAAATAAGATGGATATGGGATTCCGTCCCCGTCCAGTTGGCAAAAGAGAATAACAAGTTTGTGTTCTCCCATGTTAAGGAAGGAAAAAGATCCGCCGAATTGGAAGATGCCCTCCAGTGGCTTTCTGATGCCGGACTGATCACGCAAGTGCATCTAGTCGAAAAGCCGGAAAGTCCCATTTCAGGATTCGCTGACAGGACATATTTTAAGGTATATATGTCAGACGTGGGGCTACTGCGGGCCAAATCCGGTGTGGCAGCCAAAACCATCCTTGAAGAAACGGAACTGTTTGTCAGATATAAAGGTGCTTTCACAGAAAATTACGTACTGAACGAGCTTAAATCATCTGGAAAGGAGCTGTATTTCTGGAGATCGGGCAATACGGCAGAGATAGACTTTATTTACGAGGAAGAAGGAGAGATAATTCCTGTTGAAGTAAAAGCGGCAGACAATACACAGGCAAAAAGCTACAAACAGTTCTGCAAAAAATATGGCGTCATGCGTGGCTTTAAGCTTTCACAGAAAAAAATCGCAGAAGGCATGTGTGAAAACACAAAGACCTTCAGCATCCCTCTGTATCTTGGGTGGAATGTGGACGCGTTTCATTGAGATATAAATAAATTAGCCCGTCAGCAGGAATATAGACAACTGTACACAGAACTCGAGCCTATCATTGAATGAACCGCTGTCGATTCGGACGCCCCTCTTTTATTATGTGGTTGATCAGTGATAAAATCATTCTATACGATTAGGAGAGGCTTATGAAAAAAATATTTACAATAGATGGTGTGATTAATCCTACACCAACACCATTGTCGGATTAAAATGTATCTGTAAAAAGACGAATCCAGATATGCAATTTTAAAAATCAGATGCATTAAGTGGGAAAGGAAATGCAAAAATGAAGGTACTTGCAGTAGAGGATGAGGTCATCCTGTTAAAACATTTGACTAATCGCATACATGATGCTCTGCCTGAAGCTGAAATTCTGGCTTTTGATAATACTGACGATGTGCTTGATATCTTACCTGAGACAGAAGCTGATATCGCATTCCTCGACATTGCTATCGGTGAAATGAACGGTGTTGACCTGGCTAAACGCATCAAAGCTGTTCATCCCTGCTGTGACATTGTTTTCTGCACGGGTTACAGTGACTATGCCACCCAGGCATTTGAACTAGGAGCCAGCGATTATCTCATGAAACCCATCACGAAAGAGAAGATTGAACACGCTCTGTCTCTGCTCCGTCAGACCAACCTTAGCAAGATCACTGGGCAGGGGCTGTATATCCGCTGCTTTGGTGAATTTGAGGTGTTCTATGATGGTGAACCCATCATTTCATTTACAAAACGTTCTAAAGAACTTCTGGCTTATCTTATTGATAAGGCAGGGGCAGTTTGTTCCTCCTCAGATATATGCGACAGCATTTTCCGCGGCAGTGCCGACTCTTATATCAGGGTTGTAAAAAAAGACCTTATCAAAGTTCTCTCGGATATCGGAGAAGAAGACATTCTGATAAAGGGCTGGGGAAACCTTGGAATAAACAAATCAAAGGTCAGATGCGATTATTTTGATTATCTTGACGGAAAACCTATGGCTCTAAATCGATATAAAGGTGCATATATGCAACAGTACCCTTGGGCCGAAGCGACACGCTTACGATTTGAAACTTAGAAAACATATGTCAGAATAAAACAAGCCCGAGCCAGCGAACAATCATTGCAGGCTCGGGCTAATAATATTTCTGACTGAATGCGTTATAGGGACAAAGCTACAAATCCATGAAACAGTAACTCTGTCTCCTGGTGCCATCAATTCTTCGGAATCTTTATCGTCACCTCGGTTCCTTTTCCGGGAACACTTTCTATATCCAGGCTGCCTCCTACCATGTCATGGAGGCGGGACCGGGTATTATTTATGCCCAGGTGAAGCTTTGTGTCGTCGATGGTTTTTTGTACATCAAACCCGGCTCCATCATCTGAAACTGAGATACAGTAAAATGCATCTGTTTCAGAAGAGCGAATCCTTACCGTTCCGCCGGATTTGGTCTTACAGATACCATGCTTAATTGCGTTTTCAACCATGGGCTGTACCGACAGTGCAGGAACAGGAAAGGCATCACATTCTATATCGTATTCTACCCTTAATTTGTTTGGGAATCGCAGTTCCTCGAGCCAGACATAGGTCTTTATGTGATTCAGTTCTTCTGAGAACGAGATAGGTTTACTCTTATCTGCAAAATTCATATTTTCCCTGAGATACTTAGAGAAGGCATTGGTGGCCTCAGCGGCAAGCTTTGGATCCTCTTCACAAAGGGCCTCTATAACAGCAAGGGAATTATACAAAAAATGTGGCTGCATCTGAGACATCATGGCAGAAACCCTAAGCTGAGTCTGTTCTTTTTCATGTCGCAGAATGTCATTTTCAAGCTCATCATGGGCATTAAAGAAAATAAGATACAGCGGCAGTATTACTGTAAAGCTGACTAACCCCAAGATATAAATCCCCAACTTAAAAAGTTCATGATTTATGGCAATTGTTGAAAAAAGACAGGGGAAAAAAACACAGCAAAAAAATGAGAATTTCCGGTTTCTGCTGAGATTGGATGTAAAGGTGGCTACACATAAAAGCAAGAGGCAGAAACATGATGCAGCAACACTGAAATAATCCTTAATCATATACGAATAACCGCCCTGATCCGTTATGCTGAAAATAACAGGCTTAAACAGATTAATGACGAGTATAAATGTGTAAATGATAACTACTGAAGCTATCAAAACAGTAACGGCATGAGTCACAACAGATTCTCTGATAAATTGTTTCTGATAAAGCCACAGAGTCCAAAAGACCAGCATTACAAAAAAGTAACACAGGGTATATAGTATTCTGATGATTTGAGCATATTTTGGGATTTGATATAAACAGGACACAAGTGTCAGGAAAAAGGCTCCGGCATAAAGATTAAGAAGAAACAGCATGAAATACCGCCTGGGTAATGTAGTTTCTTCTTTTTTTGATGCCAAAAATCCGGTTAACACTGTCATAAATACAAGACTAATAATGCATATACTATTGATAAGCAATATATAGCTGTCGCGAAAAACATTATGTATTACCGACATCAGGATACAAAACAGGGTCAGGAAAGACATGATTCCAAAACAAATCTTCTGAAAAGTTCCGAATTTCCTATCGGATAAAGAAGTCTGAATATCCAACTATAATCCTCCTAAAATTTGGAAATATAAGCTTGATAAAAAATGATTTCGATTAAAATATATTTTCGTAAATTGATTTTTTACGGTTTTTTAACGTTATTTCCAATATAATATTTCTGTGTGTCAAGTTACATCTATTGTAGCCGACTTATTAAGAAAAATCAGAAAAAACAACAAATCTTTAAAGATGGTTGATTTTATGAATGAAATGGCACTCATTCTCGGCAACATCATCACCATGGACGAAAAGTGTAAGATAGATCAACAATGAAGGAGGATAGGTAAATGACTGAAACAATGGAAGTGAAAGAGCTGCTGAGGTCTATGTACGGAGGCGAGAATAAAAGGATCGCAGACGAAGATTTCGACAAGTCACTTGCGGTCAGGTGCAAAAACGGGACCTTCGTTGGCAGAAGGACAGAGAATATCATCATATATAGGGGTATTCCCTTTGTCGGAAAGCAGCCTGTCGGTGATCTGCGATGGAAAGCTCCGGTGGATCCTGTCCCGGATGATGGCGTATATGAGGCGTATTATAATGCGAAAAGCGCCTTCGGAAATGCGGCATTGGAAACAGGCTCCTTTTATGATCTGAGTGAAGACTGCCTGTATCTGAACATATGGAAATCAGATGATGCAACTGCCGAAAAAAAACCGGTCATGGTATGGATCCACGGTGGTGCTTTTGAAGCAGGGGGAACGGTGGATCCGATGTTTGACTGCCACAATCTGGTAAAAGAGAATCCAGATGTCATCGTTGTCACCATAGCATACAGGCTTGGCGTCTTTGGCTTCCTCCATCTTTCCCACCTGCCGGATGGCAAGGATTATACGGATTCGCAGAATCTGGGACTTCTTGATCAGAAAATGGCGCTCAAATGGATTCATGAAAACATTGAGGGCTTTGGCGGCGATCCGGACAATATGACCATCTTTGGTGAATCAGCAGGTGCCTCAAGCTGTACTCTTCTTCCTCTTGTCGAAGGCTCCCATAAATTTTTTCACCGGGTCATTGCTGAGAGCGGCTCCGTCAACCTGACAAGATCACCAGAGGAAGGCATCGAATGTACGAATGAACTGATGGAAGCGCTCGGTTGCAAAACTGTTGCCGATCTCCTGAGGGTCGAAGGCGAAAAGCTTCTGGAAGCTGCTTCCTCTAAGCTATTTATGCGCCAGGTTCCGGAAAGAGACGGAAAATACCTGCCTGATGAAACCTTTGATGTTTATGAAAATGGTGCAGCAAAAGATATAGAGTTTCTTGTGGGGTGCAACAAGGACGAAATGGACTTTTTTGTAAAAAGCTTCGGAGTTGAGTATTGGAATGCATGGGCTGAAGGACGTATGGCCAGACTGTTTTCCATTATACCGGATGAAGAGAAGATTCTGGTTGAAAGCTTCTGCAAAGATGTAAAAGGAGACAGTTACCAGCCGAGCAGCCGCCTGCTAAGCCAGGTTTGGTTTATCGCTCCGACGATAAGGCTGTCAGAATGTCAGGCTAAAGCAGGGGGAAAGGTGTACACTTATTACTTCACCCCGGAGGCTGCCGATCCAATCATGAAATGTGGACATGCAATAGAGCTTCCGATAGTTTTCAATCATCCTGAAATGTCCGAAGACGCGGGAAGAACATTTGACGCAGTATTTTCAAAAACCGTACGCAGGATGTGGGTTCAGTTCGCAAAGACCGGCAATCCGTCCCTTAGTGCAGATATATCTCCTGACGGAAAGGCGAAGGAGTGGCCACTCTATGACCTCACGAACAAGCAGGTGATGGTTCTCGATGAGTACGACATCCATCCGGCAAAGGAATCCGAGGTTAAGATAGTTGATTGGGACAGGACTTATTTCCTGACCAAATACTATATGCTCTAATGATTTACCGGAAACCTTCAGCATTTCAAAAATAAGATATCGTATAAGCAGAGCACGAGGGATTTAGCTTAAACAAGCAAAAGACTGTGTATTTGGGCGGAAAGAAAGTAAACTGACGAGTCACATGTAAATAACTATATTGCATTATTAAGGATTTTTTTGGAGGAAAAAATGATTTCAATTGATTATTCTCAGAAGTCCAGCTGGTACAAGATTCCGGAAATCACAAAGGATGTTGACACGTTTTTTGTCTACCCAACGGAGTATATGGCTGAAAATGATGGAGATCCCGATTTTGCGACCCTCGACAACGCCGAGATGCTGGAAGGCGTGAAAGCAAATTATCCAATATTGGCTAACGTATTCGAGGACTCCACTAATGTGTTTATGCCGTACTACCGCCAGGCAGGTATGACATACGCAGCAAAAGAAGCAGAGAAATCCGGCGACCCGCGCACAGCATTTTCCACAATACCCTATGCCGATGTCACCGCCGCACTTGACTACTACTTCGAGAATTACAACAACGGACGTCCGTTCATCATTGCAGGTCACAGCCAGGGGTCGGGAATCGTAAGTCTTGTGCTGAAGGATTACTTTAAAAAACATACTGATTATTACGAGCGTATGATCGCAGCATACGTCATAGGTTTCTCTATCACAAAGGACTATCTCGAGGAGAACCCCCACCTGAAGTTCACTAACGGTGAGTGTGACACGGGCGTCATCATTAGCTGGAATACAGAGGGACCAAAGAATGTAGAACAGAATGTCAACAATGTTGTGATTCTTCCAAATGCGATCAGCATCAATCCCCTTAACTGGAAACTCGACGAGACATATGCACCTGCAAGCAAAAACCTTGGCTCACGCATTCTAAATGAAAAAACCGTTGAATATGAGATTAAAGACGTTGGAGCGGATGCAAAGTTGGTTCTTAGTCGCGGCTCTATCCTAACGAACGCACATTTCGAGCCTATTGGAGGTGACGCCTTTGGTCCCCAAAGCTACCATAACGGCGATTACGCACTCTATTACAACAACATCAAAGAAAACGTAGCAAAGCGTATAGAGTCATATAAGGCTAACCATTAAAAGCTAATAGCCCGCTATACATTCTGGTTAGTGTCGTATTAGGAAGTATCTTTGACACTCCAATAGTCGCCTTATATCCCCATGGCTAAAGCAAAGGGGCTTTACGGCGACAAATCAGAAAAAAACAACATATTCATAACCTAAAAATATATTTTAAGAAAAAGAGATTTCATTTTTAGAAAGGAGAAGAAATGAGCAACAACCTGTCATCAGAAACTGTAGGTGTGGCACCCGACTATTCCAAGAAAGAATGCTGGTGCAAGCTTCCGGAAATCTCCAAGGATGTTGATACCTTCTACATCTATGCAACTGAATACATCATGGGAAGCTTTGCAGAAGGTGCACCCGATTTTGCCAGCCTCGACAATACCGAGATGCTGCAGGGTGCGGAAGCAGAGTACAATTTACATGCGAGTGCTTACGTGGATTCCACCAACCTGTTCATGCCGTACTACCGCCAGTCCGGCTTAAAGTATGCCGGAGAGATGGCTAGGAAAACCGGAACTGCGGATGCAGCTTTTGAAGGCATGCCCATTAACGATATAACTGCGGCCCTGGACTATTATTTTGAAAACTGCAACGGTGGTCGTCCGTTCATCATTGCGGGTCACAGCCAGGGATCTGCCATGGTTCTGGTATTGCTTCGTACATACTTTAAGGATCATCCGGAATACTATTCACGCATGGTCGCAGCCTATCCCATCGGCTATTCCGTTACAGACGAATATCTGGCGGCCAACCCGCACCTTAAGTTTGCCACCGGCGAAACAGACACGGGTGTCATAATCGCATGGAATACCGAGGGTCCAAAGAACCTTGAGACTAATGCTCATAACCTGGTGGTGCTGCCTAACACGAGAAGCATTAACCCCCTCAATTGGAAGCTTGATGAAACCTATGCCCCGGCCAGCATGAATCTTGGTTCACTCATGGCGAATGAAGAAACCGGCGAGCCGGAAATCAAAGATGTCGGTGCGGATGCGCAGATCAACCTTGCCCGCGGCGTGGTCATAACAAACGCCAAAGGCGAACCAATGGACGAGGAAACTGCCAAAGCCGCCGCCGAGTTCTTTGGACCGGATGGACGTCATAACGAAGACTATCTGTTCTTCTACAACAACATCAAGGACAACGTGGCAAAACGTGTCGCAGCTTTTAAGGCAAGGAGAATGTAGTTATGAAAACTAACGATGGCTCACAAAAAAATGGAATAGCAACAGCAGCTGATCTCGTGGTCTGTGGAAAGATTTTCACTTCCGAAAACGACAGGATTGTTGAAGCATTTGCCGTAAAGGACGGAAAATATGTTTATGTAGGTGATCGAAAAGGTGCCGAAAAATTTATTAAAGAAGGGCAGACTCAGATTCTGGACCATACCGGAAAGGGTCTCGTTATGCCTTCCTGCGGAAACGGTCACGCACATTATTCCATGGGCTATGCCACACATTCAGTCGGAACTATAGTTGGTGGACATGATGATGTAGATAAGTTTCTCACGGAAATCGTCCCCAACGCAGTAAAAAAAGCAAGAGAAACCGGAGCGACATCCATATTCGGTTTCGGCTGGAGCATTATGCTCTTCACTGAAAATATGCCAACCCGTCAGCAGCTGGATGACATATGTGATGATATCCCTATTTACTTTGCAGATGAGGAAGGTCACAAGGGTATAGTAAACACTATATGTCTTGTAAATGCCGGCATCATGGATAAAGACGGAAATGTGCTGAAAACCGAAGTCAGGGGAGGCGAGATTGTCATGGGAGACGACGGTACACCTACCGGTTTCCTGAAAGAACAGGCCGGAACCTATGTGCGTTCCTTCCTGGACAATAAGAAACTCTTCCCTGTTGACATTGCAAAAGAAAACATGGCTAAGATTCAGGAACAGATGCTGTCAGAAGGTTACACCATGTATATGGATGGCTGGTCTCCGTATTTCTATAATGATCATTTATATCAGGCAGCCAAACAGGTGGATGAAGCCGGAGATATGCATATAATATTGGGCTTAAGCTATGAGATCGAGAGCTGGATGAATGTGGACGAGGCTCTTGCCAAGGCTGACGAAGCCCAAAAATACAGGACTACCCATGTACTTCCAAACTGGGTTAAGCTCTTCATGGACGGTACTGTAGAAGGCAGTACAGGCTTTGTGGATCCTTTATATCCTGATGGCCATCAGGGTCTTGCAAACTGGGAAGAAGATGAAGTCACAGACATTACCCGTAAGGCTAATGCAAAAGGCATGGCCATGCACATTCATACCATGGGCAACAAGGCTGTAAATCGTTGTATAAACGCTTTCGTTAATGGTGGAAAGGATGAACTGCGAAATACGATTGTTCACGTGCGTAATGTTAATGATCCGGATTGGCAGAGAATGGCTGACCACAACATTTACTCCACCTCAGGTATGATATGGCATCATTACCCTACAGGGGCAGCTGAAATTCTTAAAACTCTGGTTCCCGCAGGTATGGAGGACAAATCCTACCCCATGAAGTCATACTTTGATTACGGCATTAACGTATCTTTCCATTCTGACTATCCTGCACTTAGCGGAAGTCCTGATGACCCCTTCGGCATCATGGAAATATCAGTTACCGGAGTGATGGATCCGGAAAAAGAGTCCCCCTGGTGGACCGAAGAACTCATAACCCGTGAACAGGCCATAACAGCACTGACCATAAACTGTGCAAAGCAGATGTTTATAGAGGATGAAAGAGGCAGCATCAAGGAAGGTAAATATGCAGACTTCCTCCTCGTTGACAAGGATGTACTGTCATGCCCGGTAAACGAGATACATACTGCAAAGCCTGAAGCAACATACTTCGAAGGGAAAAAAGTTTTTTCAATATAAAAAATGAGCTAATGAGCGTATATGGAAGTCCCTAATGAAGAAGAGTTCACTAAACAAAGAAGGAAAGCAAACATACTCCTGACATATTTTCACGATCCTGCCGGGAATAGTATTACACAGATGAAAGGGTTACGTGTTGAACAGTCAAAAACATAATAAACGAGAAGAGTTTTATTATAAAAAATCCTATCTGGAACATAGGCTGCAGAAAGATGTGATGGTGGATGGAATCGCCCATATACCCTGCAGGGTTGAGGGAATTGACGACATTATAAGCAAATTCAGTATTAAAGGATGCGAGTCTCTGGATGGAGAGTTTAAGGATTATCTATTGGAATTTATCGAATGCATTCCGGACGAATATCCTGTTGTATTTGAGATACACGGACCGAAATTTACGGATGAGGAAAAAAACTTAATCATTGAGACCATAGATTCGGATGCAAACTACCTGCTCGGTAAAACAGAATCCGAGAACAGACATCACAGAAAAGTATTCTGGTGGATGGCAGTGGGAACCATAGGATCGGGGATATTACTTGCCTTGATCAGAAAAATCATATCTGATGATATCCCGATCGAGTTTTTCTATGTGTTATTCTGGCTCTTTGCGGATGCCTTCGTCAGATATCTTTTTATAGAAAACTTCGATTATCAAAACGAAAAAATCCGAGCTGGCAGGATTGCCAGTATGAAGGTGGAATTTGTGGAAGGCTGATTACCGACAGCAAACAGCAGTAATGGGTATTCATTGAAAAGGAGAACAAAACAATGATTGACAAGAAAAGGGAATTTAAGGATCTGGCCATTTTCGAACCGTACGAGTACTTAAACAGCGAAATCACTGGAGACTACGAAAAGTCCCATGCCGTGAAATGCGTCAACGGCACCTTCGTTGGAACCGAGAATCACGGAGTAACGTCGTGGCTGGGCATCCCCTATGCGAAGCCGCCCGTGGGCGGGCGACGCTTCAAGGCACCGGAATATGTGGAAGCGAGCGACCGGGTATTTGAAGCAAGGTACTATGGTAAGGGTGCTTTCGGCTCACTCGGCTATGAGGATTGCATACAGAAGCTAATGTCCGAGGACTGCCTGTACCTTAACATCTGGGTCAACGCCGACGATAAGACCGAAAAGAAGCCGGTAATGGTCTGGATCCATGGCGGTGCGTACGTCATTGGCTCGGGCTCGCAGATCTCCTACACCGGAGCTAACCTTGTCCAGGCGCAAAGTGACATCATCATGGTGAACATCAACTATCGTCTTAATATGTACGGCTTCATGGACTTCTCGTCGGTACCCGGCGGCGAAAACTTCAAGACGGCGCCCTGCAACGGTTTGCTGGATCAGGCAATGGCACTCAGGTGGGTGCATGAGAATATAGCCGCTTTTGGTGGCGATCCCGACAACGTGACCATCTTCGGACAAAGCGCCGGCGGCGGTTCAGTATCCATTCTTCCAGTCATGAAGGAAGCGAATCAGTATTTCCAGAAGGTTATCGCACAGAGCGGCTCCACCGGCCTGGCCTTCCCGGTCAACTGCGAATCCGCCCAGGGCAAGACTAAGGCGCTGCTCGAGTACACCGGCTGCAAGACCATGGACGACATCATGGCGCTGACCGAAGAGGAGCTCCAAAAGGCGTATGTCGATGCGGTCGGAAAGTTCACGTCCTGTCCGTACTATGGAACCGAGGTGCTCCCTGAGGCACCCATCGAGCTGTACCGGAAGGGCTATGCAAAACACATTTCCATCATGGCAGGCAGTACGGCCGACGAGGCCAGGCTGTTCATGGGAGAGGGCGCAATGCTTAGCATGGAAGAGCAAAAGCTATTCGCCCAGCGCGCCGTGGGCGACGCAGTTCCCTACCTGAAGGAAGAGGACAAGAAGTATTACGAGGAGTTCCAGCGTGTCTGCAGGTTCCATGAACCGGGACTTATCGAGACGGAGTTCATAGATGAGCTCATGTTCAGGATTCCGATGCTCCAGCAGCTAGACGTGCAGAGCGCATTCAACAAAACGTTCTGCTACTATTGGTCGTACCCTGGCAGCAATCCAGATATAGGTGCAGCACATTCCGTAGAGCTCATATTTGTGTTCAATCTTCGTGACATCGGGACAAGCAGCGCCTTTAACGGCACAAACATCTCCGATGAGATCTACACGGCGGTTCTGCAGACGTGGACCAATTTCGCACGCTGCGGCAACCCGTCGACCGACCGGATCGAATGGAAGGCATACTCGGCGGATGATCAGAACGTCCTTGATATCGCCGGGCCGGGTGACATACGTATCAAGAAGGGTCTTCTTGCCGACCAGTACAAGGCCGTGCTCCCTTTGCTCGGCTACTACCAGTTCATGGACAAGTACTTTACCCCCTGTTACCTTACAGATATCATCGCCGCACGCAAGTAGAGTTTTTTGACATTTTGACAGCATGACCAAACGAGGAGATGCGTATTTTATCGAATAGAAAATAACTTGGTTATATCATACAAAAATTCAATAGCGAAAGGAAATTGATATGAAAGCAGACAAGATCATCAAGAACGCGAAAATCTTCACATCGGACAAGGACAAGCCACAGGCAACAGCTCTTGTGGTAAAGGACGGCAAATTTGTCTATGTGGGCGATGAATCAGGACTTACGGATTATGAAGGAGATGTTACCGATCTCGGTGGAAAGTTCATCATGCCGGGAATCATTGACAGCCACGTGCATATTACAATACCGGTCGGATTCGAGTATGCCGATATGGGAGAACGCCTTGAGCCAGATGGCAAACAGGAAGCATTGGACATTATGGCCAAACGTATCAAAGAGAATCCCGGACAGAAGCGCTACAGATTCCTTATGGAGAAAAAATTTCTGAAAGGTGAGGATATAGTAAAGGAGGATCTCGATGCGATCTGTCCTGATGCCGAGCTTCAGATCCAGGAAGGAGAGGGACATAGTATCTGGGTGAATTCAAAGATCCTTGAGCGGCATGGCATTACAGATGATACGCCGGATCCCATACCTGGACTTGCTATTTATGTGCGTAAGGACGGACATGTAACCGGAAATTGTATTGAAGGCGCAGCGGAAATACCTATCATCCTCGACAGCTCGATGGAGCTTACCGATGAGCAGGTTGATGCAGCACTCCAACGCTGGATCGATTTTTCAGTCGAATATGGCGTGTGTGCAGTATTTGATGCCGGCCTTCCGGGGGATATGAAATTCCATGAGAAGGTCTATAAACGTCTTCGTGCTCTTGATGAACAGGGAAAACTCCCCGTATATATTGACGGCAGTCTTGTTATCAATGCCGAGAAGGATGCAGAGGAGGGTCTTCTGGAGGTGAAGCGCTTCCGGGATGAGTACAATACAGAGCATTTAAAGGTTCATACCATGAAGATCTTCATGGATGGTACCCAGAAGATCCATACCGCAGCTATGGTTACGCCTTATGTGGATGTCCATACACTTGGAACTACTGCTTTTTCCGCAGAGGGAATGTGCGAACTTTTGAAGAATCTCAATGAGGCGGGTCTGGATCTTCATCTTCACACGGTGGGAGAGCGTGCTTCACGTACGGTGCTGGATGGTGTGGAGATGGCCAGAAAAGAGATGGGAGACAGCTTAAAGGTGAGAGTAACCTGCGCTCACCTGGAGATTCAGGATGACGCAGATCTTGACCGTTTCGCGAAGCTTGGCGTAATCGCGAATTTCACACCGCACTGGCACGCCGGGGATACTGCTTTCAGTGCTACCTGGCTCGGTGAGGAACGCTCCAGAAAGCAGTTCCGCTGCAAGACAATATGGGACACCGGCGCTCTGGTAGCATGGTCAAGCGACAATATCACTTTCATGGACTTTACGACATGGAATCCATACCTTGGTATGGAAGTCGGTATGACACGTTTAATTACCGAAAAGACCAAGAATTATGAATTCACCAGATTCCCTAAGGTATTCCCTCCTGAAGATGAAAGAATGAACATCGAAGAAATGCTGCTGGGATTTACTATAAATGGAGCAAAACAGCTTGGTATTGAGGATAAAAAGGGTTCCATAACTGCGGGCAAGGATGCAGACTTCCTGGTATTCGACAAAGACCTTCTTACAGCTGAAAAAGAAGGATTCAGCTATAACAAGCCAAAGGAAGTGTATTTTGGCGGAAAGAAAGTAAACTGACGAAAGTAGCATAATTCTGATCTGCTTAATATAAAGAATCATGGGCAGTCTGGCAGGTTTCGGACTGCCCTTCATCATGTACGTAACAGTACTGCAGTAAGATGCATCAAGGACATTTTATTTGGAGGAAAATAATGAATTCAATTGATTATTCTCAGAATGCCAGCTGGTACAAGATTCCAGAAATCACAAAGGATATTGACACTTTCTATATCTACTCTACAGTGACCATGAGTGCGAATGAGGGCGACCCCGATTATGCGACACTCGATAATGCTGAGATGCTGGAAGGCGTTAAAATCGAGCATGCGATTAAGTCGAGTGTATTTGAAGAATCCACGAACGTGTTCATACCATACTACCGTCAGGCCAGCATGAAACTTATGGGTAAAGTCTGGCAGGAGGGTGGAAGCGTCGATAAAGCTATTTCCGGTACTCCCTACGATGACCTTTCAGATGCGCTCGATTATTACTTCAAGAATTACAACGAAGGCCGTCCTTTCATCTTTGCAGGACATAGTCAGGGATCTGCTTTGGTAAGGCTTTTTTTAAAGAACTACTTTAAAAAACATCCCGAATATTATGATCGCATGGTAGCAGCATACGCAATCGGTTATTCCATCACGAGAGAAGACCTGGAAGAAAACCCGCATATGAAATTTGCGATCGGCGAGGATGACACAGGCGTTATCATTAGCTGGCATGCTGAAGGTCCTAAGAACAGAGAAGCTAAAACCATTAATGCTGCAATGCTTCCAAACGGAGTCGCAATCAATCCGCTGAACTGGAAACGTGACGAAACATATGCTCCGGCAAGTGAGAACTTAGGTTCTCTTGTGATGGATCCCAAGACAGGTGAGACAGAGATTTGTGACATCGGAGCTGATGCACAGTTGGACACTTCTCGTGGTACGGTTGTAACGAATGCCGCTGCAGTAGCCAACGAAATGGTAGAATTCTCAGGACCTCAGAGCTTCCATCAGGATGACTACTCGATCTTTTACAACAACATCAAGGACAATGTAGCAAAGCGCATTAAGTCATATAAGGCCAATCAATAATAACTCGCAAGCCGAACCTTTCTATGACCTGGAATGATTTCCGGTTCGGCTTTTTACAAGTTTTGGTTAACCCGATTTTTCAGTTTATGTCGGCAACATTTAATTATTGCCGATTATCTTTTCGTTAAACAGCAGTTTTGCGAAATAATGTATACTGTATACTGTGTGCATACCCCTAAACTGAAGAAGTTAACGCGACTTTTTGATTTTATTATAGCTCAAAAGGTCTCGTTAACCTCTTCAATTGTCGTAATGTAGATTCGGTTTAACCAAAAGTCTGTAAAAAGCTGAATTTGTTGACGGATTACTTTAGAGAAATTAAAACATAAAAATAAAGCCCCAAAACAACATTGTTTCAGAGCTCGTATAATATGATACATTATTAGTCGATATTGTTTCTTAGTATCTCGAGAAATTCCGCAACTGTAACTATCTCAATACCGTCATATTCCTTTACTGTCAAAAGATCCTTATCTCCACTGATAATATAATAGCACTTTGAATCAACCGCACACTCAATGAATTTATTGTCATCGGGATCCCTACAAACATCAATTCTAGTTGAAACATTTATAACGCGGCATTTTGCTTCAATATCAATGAGAGGAACTTTTGGCTTCTTTCCCGGAAACTTTTCTTTAAGATATTCTACAGTCTCAGTGTATTCTTCAAGAATTTCAGCTGATGCATACGCATCTATCTGATTTTTCATAACACTGTCTATTACTTCCTTTGGTTTACCGCCAAAGAATATTGCTGACGCTACGGCATTTGTATCTATAACAACACGCATCAGGCCTTTCTCCTTTTCCTGACTGCTTTAATAGCATCATCTATATCATCTTCTGTCATACCTACACTCTTCGCCCACTTCTGAGATTCTTTCATAAGAGCATCAAATTCGCTGATATCAGGTGTCACGATGGGCTTTAGTAATATATTGTCTCCATCAGTCACAACTATGAGCTTACTACCGGTATCCAAAGAAAGTGCGTCCCTGATTGTTTTGGGTAAAACAACCTGTCCTTTAGAGGAAACTGATGTTACTTCAGTTATCATACTCATTTTATATCCTCCTTGTAGTAAGATTTTCTTACTTAAATAATAGCATTATTTGCTATATACGTCAAATCTTGAAAATCCAAGCTATATATCCCTCCTATTCTTATACAAAACGCGCATTTAATAGAAAGATATGCGATACAAGTAAAAGGATGCCTTTGTGTCCAAGAACATCTGCGACCATATAGATATCACCGGTCTTGTTATCAGGATCTCCGCCGAATCCTGCGATATTTTTCTGTACCCATCTGAGAGCCTCGAGCTGGGCATCATGTATGCGATTAGTCAAATGTTTTAACAGGATGACCTCATCCTCTACAGCAAGTACCTTCATCTTTGCAGTTCCTTTCGGAGTGATTATACACTTGATGCATCTGGTTTTAGAAATTGCATATACTCAGGCATTTAATATCTTAAAGCTTCGGGAATTCGTTTTATAGAGTCTTTTAAATACCCTGTAATTCCGCTCATATACTTCCTTATTTACAGTGTCAGGAATATAGGTGCGGTCAACCTTTACAAGTCGACGCGAAAGCTCCAGTACATCTTCTCCTTTAATACCTGCCGCAATAACAAGTGCGGTTCCTACTCCTCCAACCTCCTGAGGGTTTTCAACTGTCTCGATAGTGTGTCCGGTAATATCCGCAAGCATCTGGCAGGTAACGGGCGATAACGCTCCGCCTCCTACAAACCTGATCGTGTCAGATGTTTTTACCTTCTTCATCTCGCATTCCAGCAGCCAACGCAAGTGATAACAGATACCCTCAAGAACCGCACGAATCATATCTCTTTTCCCATTATTTGTTCTGATGTTGAAGAATATCCCACCGGCACGGGAATCTTCAAATGGACAGCGGTTGCCGTGGAGCCAGGGAGTAAATATCACACCGTTGGCTCCGGGCGGAACTTTACTTACCTCTTCTGACAGATAATCATAAAGGCTTATATATTTGCTCTCAACATCTGTTATTTTTGTTTTCTCGAGATACACACCTATCTCATCGAGAGTCAGGTGATCCATGACCCACTCAAAACACTTCCCTGCTGTTTCAAGTTCTGCGTAATAGTTGAAATACCCATATTTTGCGGACAGAACACCGGTGATCATAGCATCAATATCAACCGTCTGATGATTCAGAAACGTTGATACCCATCCCGATGTCCCGACATATATATGAGTATCCCCCGGTCTGGTACAGCCGGCTCCTATATTCACAAAGGTCGTGTCTCCGCCGCCTCCAAATACCGGGATTCCTTTCACAAGTCCGAGATCTTCTGCCGCTTTTTCCGTCAATCCACCTACCATGTCAGAACATTGAATGATATCCGGCATGTGGTCGGGGTTTACCCCGTACATTTTCAAAAGACCCTTATTCCAACCTTCTTTTCCCACTCGGGTATCATAAAGAAACGTCGCGAAGGCGGAATCGGCAGTCCTTATGATCCTGTCCGTGCAGCGTGCCACGAGATAGTCGCCAATGTCCAACCATTTATATACTTTCTCAAAAATCTCTGGCTCGTTGTCTTCCACCCACTTGTATTTCCAGACCGGATCTTTGGCGCTTGTTGAGGCGGCATAATTAACGATCAGATTCCGTACAAGCTTATACAGGCTGCAGCCTGAAACTTTGATGATACCCCTGCCCATACATGCCTGATACTCTTTGACACCCTTCTGATCCAGATAATTCATCGGACTTCTTAAGGCATTCCCATTCTTATCAATCAAAACGGTTCCCTGCATTTGGGAGCAGAATGCAATTCCGTTTATCTCTTCAGGTTTTACCTCCGACTTCCTAAACAGTTCCCGGGTGGTCGAACACAGTGCTTCCCACCATTCCTCAGTATCCTGCTGTGCACCTCCATCGTCAGAAATGTAAAGCCCATATCCGGCGGTAGAATTCGATACAAGGTGTATTTCTGAATCGATCTTAAACAGGCAGGTTTTTACGCTACTGGTTCCGAAGTCATAAATAATAACGTACACTTAATTTTCCTCTTTCAGATGAATGCTCCATCCCGTGTCAATCTTTGCCTTTACAGTTTTCATGGTTTCTTCATCAAGGTCAGGCCAGTCTGTCACGGTAGTGGCTTTGTTGATTACAAGATGAGCTTTTTCTGCGCACAAGGCAAGGGGTGTATCAGCAAGTGAATCGGAGTAGAAATTCTCTATTATTGGAAAACCGTGATCAAAAATATATTTCGCCTTTTCCTTTGCATACATCAGATTGTTAAGAAAAACACCGTATTCCCTGTCATATTCCGTAGCTATGAAGTTTACACCGAGCCTTCTCGCGATCGGGCCTATGATACAGTCCGGAGATGCGCTGATAATGAGATCGTCCGATCTTTTCTGCGCCAGATACCATGCGGATATCCTGTTCTCATATTTATCCCAGTAACGCTCGATCTGTATATCAAAATCATCTATCATGGTCAGATAGCTGAACATCTTCCGTTGTAGCAGATAATTAGGCAGTTTCCCCATTTTGTGCATAATCAGACTTTTGACCATACCGGGTAAAAAAGTAAACCACAGATTAGGATGCCTCATCATGCACCAGATTGCAAAACCTATAGAACAGTCTGAATAGAAAATCGTTCCGTCAAAATCATATACATTCATCTTGAAGACCTCTGTGTTTTTTTTAAGTCTTATACCTCAATATTCCTAACCCTTTTAATCAAGTAGATTCCTTTGTTTTCATTATATGCTCAAATCGGGGAAACACCATCGGGTATACGCCAAAGATCAGGAACATGATGACCGCATACCTTACGGTTCTGATCAAAAAGGCAGCAAGGCTTGTGCCTGCAAGAAATTGCTTGTCAAAAGGAAGTTTTAAAAGCGAATTTACCACAACATATATTAATATGGCACCGAACAAGCGCAGGAGCATCGCAGAGATCTTCCGTGTATTCTCAAAATTTACATATTTACGTTCAAAAGGGAATGCCGCGGTGGCACCGATCAGGCATCCAAGAGCAGTAAAGTAATCGGTAGTGCGAACATAGAATAATCCCGGAAGCGCTGGTATCAGAAGTATCATATAATATAGCCACTCCTTATGTACGTAACGATCAAGCAGCATAAACACTCCAATCACCGCAAACCCCAGTACCCATCCTACAAGCACATCTGTCGGATAGTGCATGCCTGCCACAACCCTTGAAACGCCTACCAGTATAGTCAAGACTCCGGCTGCAATCCAAAGCCAGTTCTTTTTAGCCTCATTTGCCAGCCAAAAGTACACTGCCGGTACAGATGCGCTATGCATGCTGGGGAAAGAATATCCCTGCGCCGCCACGTCCATGGCTGCCGCACCCTTATCTGACAATGCCAACGGTTTCACACTGTCAGGATACTCCATATAAGGCCTAGGTCTTAAGACGACCGACTTAATCATAGGAAGCCACAGATTCACGCAGGATACAATAAGTGCCAGCTTCTGTCCGGCTTCCTTTTTCCAACAGAACATCACGATCAATATAAGTAACAGCAATCCTGTCTCAGCTCCAAAAAAATCAAAACACTTCGCAAAGTCCGCTGCACTGCTTAAGCTTGTCTGCAACCATTTAATCAAGCTTGCTTCCCATTCCATTTTCTGCTCCTTTCATTATCTGTAGTCTATTTTTCATTATTACAGAAACATGATCCACATTTTATGTTCATCAGATCAGGAATATGCTCTAAACTATGCCTTGCAGGCTATAAGCCGCGATTAGCAGACCCTCTTGGACGAACCGTTTCCAAGGCGCTCTGCCCAGGACATCATCAGGTCCTCACGTCTTCCAAACAGATTTTTTTGCATGCTGATGGCATCGTCGAAGACCATTGTCTGGCGGTCATCCCCCGAGAACTTATTCCACTCATATTTGTTAGTTGAGGGGTTTCCTGTGTGGGCGAAGTTGGTCCACATCTCCTTTATTACGTGACGGAACTCGCAATCCTCGTTGCTGACGATCTTTCCGCTCCCCATAGGGTCCTCCAGGGGAGTATCAAACAGGTACGGTAGCTCAGCCGCGTGTATAACGCCAAGCTCCTGGGTTGTTACCGGCTTCTTCATAAAGTACATGTAGGTTTTGCCGCCGGCGGCAGAATGCCTGATAGCCATATTGGTATTACCGGCGCGGAAGTTTATGTCATTGCAGTATTGCTCTAGCCTTTTCTCCTCACTTTCGCTAGAGAGTGTGGCCATAAACTCGTCATACATGGCTTTCTCCTGATTGTTAAGCAACGCGCGGTCCCTCTTCGCAATCCAACTAAGCGTATTTGCGAAGCCTTCCTCACCACCCTCGGTCGGAACAAAGTATCTGATCTCATCGTGGGTAGACCCAATCATCAGATCAAGCTTTGCTCTCTTCTCGTCTCCCCACATCCCGTACATTTCCATTCGGTCCTCAGGCAGCGTGATGCCGTCCAGGAGCGGGAAGTTGGCAGTTCCGAGAAGGCAGTTCTTGTCAATAACAGCTGCTTTCTGATAGGCTTCTACAAGCTGCTCGGTGGTAAGTTCCATCAGCTCGTCCATGGTCTGGCAGCCCGTTGCGATCAGGAAGTTCTGAGTGACGTGGATGCCATGCTCCATGGTGTCGCAGTAGGCGATGTTGGCGCTCTGTGCAATACATCTCCTGAAGAGTCCTTCGCTTCCATCGATAAGCGGGAGGAATGTGACGCTTGCCGATCCTGCGGATTCGCCGAAAATCGTCACGTTATCAGGATCTCCGCCGAACCCTGCGATATTTTTCTGTACCCATCTGAGGGCCTCGAGCTGGTCAAGCAGACCGAGGTTACCTGCCTCCTTGAAGTTCTCTCCGCCAGGAACGCGTTCGAAGTTCATGAATCCCATGAAGCCAAGACGGTAGTCGATGGACACGAACAGGATGTCGGGGCACTGTTTTGATATGTTGGTAAGGTCGTAGAGGGGTGACGCCTGGGATTCGGCGCAGAACCCGCCTCCGTGGATCCACACCATGACCGGCTTCTTATTGTCGTTGCAGCTTGTATTTCGATATATATTCAGCACGAGGCAGTCCTCGCCGAATTCAGCCGTTCCCTCAGAGTCGTTCAAGGGTCCGATAGGGACGTGGCCCGGCTTTGTTGCGTCGTACACACCATCATTGTCAGCGGCAGGAAGTGCCTTCTGCCAACGAAGCTTCCCCACGGGTTGAGTTGCGTAGGGGATGCCCTTCCAGATGATCAGATCTTCTGTCTCCTTACCGACGAAGGTACCGTTGTTGCACTTGACCGACTTCGCCTCTTCCAAAGATTTCACATTTTTGCTTTCTTTAGAGTTCCTCATTTCTTCCCCTTTATATTTCTAATATGACTGGATTCTATTATTTATGGTCTGTGTAATTATCAGGAAAATTGTCAGAATTTTTTGCCTGACAAAATCACTCTTCCACAAATTCCACTTTCATACTGGCAGTCCTGCCAGCTCGGATTTTTTCGTTTTGATAATCAGAGTTTTCTATAAATAGATACCTGACGAAGGCATCCGCAAAGAGCCAGAATAACACATAGAAAAACTCGATCGGGATATCATCAGATATGATTTTTCTGATCAAGGCAAGTAAGATCCCTGATCCTATGGTTCCCACTGCCATCCACCAGAATACTTTTCTGTGATACCTGTTCTCAGCTTCTGTTTTACCGAGCAGATAGTCTGCATCAGACTCTATGGTATCAGTGATTAAGTTTTTTTCCTCATCCGTAAATTTCGGCCCGTGTATCTCAAGTACAATAGGATATTCGTCCGGAATGCAGTCGATAAAATCCAATAGATAATCCTTAAACTCTCCATCCAGAGACTCGCATCCTTTAATACTGAATTTGCTTATGATGTCGTTAATCCCCTCAACCCTGCACGGTATATAGGCAATCCCATCCTCCATCACATCTTTCTGGAGCCTGTGTTCCATATAGGATTTTTTAAAATAAAACTCTTCTCGAATATTATGCTTTTTCCAGTTCAACATATAACCCTTTCATCAAGACACAGCAAAAACGAATAGTCCTTCTATCTCTTTCAGCCTGTTCTCAATAGTATCACACGAAAACTTTTTATCTGAAACAATGAGCGCCTTATGGAATGGCTCCCAATCGATATCACCAATTCCCTTGATCTCATTTCGATATAACTGTAAGGCATCTCCCTTTACGAACTTATGCAAAAATTCCTGTAGTGTCACTGACAGATCCTTGTCCAATACGTTGCCATACAGCTGCAAGGCTTCGCCATTTCCAAGAAGCATTGCTGCCACATCGACCGTACCGGATCCTAAATTCTCGATCAGCGGCTTTTCATCCCAATACATAACATGCACTTTGTTTCCACCCTCCGACAGTTTCCATGCGCAACGGTAGATGCAAAGAGCAATCCACTGATCGATCACCTTTGATCTCGCATCAAGCTCGGAGGATATAGCTGTCTGGGCCCTGACATACTCCTGCACCGCAGTTGCAAGGGATTTATCCAAACTGCCTGATATATCGGTCATGACGGTTTCTGTCAGCATCTCGTATTCCGCTTCGCTGAGAAAGTCCCGGATGATCCTGCTTTCTCTGCTCGGAATGCCAATGATAAACTCGATTTCGGAAGCAGCGCCTTCCTGATAAGCATGGTACACATCCTCAGGAATCATTTTTCCGTCTGCAGTCGGTGCGCACATATCCTTCCAAAGCACCTGAGCCACGTCTTTTAAGGCTTCTGTATCGAGCTGCAAGAGCTCCTCCATTGTCCGGGCTTCCGTTTCTTTTAAAAGATCCTTCGCCAGGTTTCTGGAACCCACCGGCGTATCATGTACAGTCATAGGATTCCCATTGAATACGAAGGCCTTCTGAAATAGTCCCTTTGCAGCCCCACTGGCTGCCAGCAGACTGATACTGGTCGCTCCGGCCTCAAAACCAAGCGCCGTGATTTTCTCCGGATCGCCACTGAAGGCAGCGATGTTTTCTTTAATCCACTGAAGCGCCGCAATCTGGTCAAGAAGCCCAAGATTTGGGGCGTCAGTATAAGCCTTCCCTCCGTCAACCTCTGAAAAATCAATAAAGCCAAAGATGCCGAGGCGGTAATTGAAACTTACGAACACGATGTCCGGATTATTTTCTACAAAATTGGCGCCGTATAACAAAGGATCAGCAGAACCTCCATATGTAAAATCACCATTGTGAAACAGCACAAGAACCGGCTTTTTGTTCTTTTTCTTTGGTTTTTCATCCTTTTCGATTCCGACACAGATATTTAAATACAGGCAGTCCTCACTCTGCCTGTGGTTCTTCAAAATCGCTCCTTTTAGCTCGACCTGTATGGCCGAAGCGCCAAGATGCTTCGCCTCATATACATCTTCCGATGGAGGAAGCGGATTTGGTGCCTTCCATCGCATACTCCCGACAGGAGGCTGCGCGTATGGAATGCCCAGATAGGAAATAGTATCCTTGTATTTTTCTCCTACGTATATGCCTGTTCTTGTCTTTACAGCAAGATCGGTATCGTAGCTGCCTAAAATTGGATGATTCTGTTTATTTAGCTCTTCGATATCCCCTTTTTTTAAATTGAATACATAGCCTTCGCTCCCGTCCCCGTAAAGCCTTCTGATCTTCCAGAGGCGGTAAAAACGGATAAGTATGTTCACAATGAAGCCAAAAACAGGATTAATAATGACGTATATAAACTCCTCATGCACATACTCAATCAAGGACAAGCCCATCCAACGGATAGAAACCCACTGAGCCCCCAGAAAAAAAAGAAAAATGGCGGCAAATGTCACAATTCTTCTTTCCTTGCTTTTCTGTATAGCCTTGCTAAAAACGATATTGCTGATGAACTCCTCCAGCACGATTCCAAGAACCGTGCTCGCCACCGTACACATAAACATCGACCAGCCTGATAGCCTGGCTATGGTTTCTCCAAAGCCATAACCCAGGGCAGATATAAAGGCAACCATGAAATCATCAACAGTAAACAGTTTTTTCATTTCATCACAACCTTTCAGTCAAGTAGTTTCTATCCCAAAAGGACAGCCTAAGTATCTTTAGGCTGTCCTGAAAACGGCGTCATTTCATCTTCTTTCCGCCAAAATACACTTCACTCGGCTTGTTGTGGCTGAAACCTTCCTGCTCTGCCGTAAGTAAGTCCTTGTCAAACACCAAAAAGTCCGCATCCTTACCGGCTTTAATTGAGCCCTTTTTTTCCTCAATGCCAAGCTGTTTGGCGCCGTTGATCGTATAGCCAAGGAGCATTTCTTCAATGCTCATCCTCTCATCTGCAGGAGGAAATACTTCATTGCTTCTAAGGTGCTCGGGTGCCCTGGACTTATCTGTGATTTTGCGCGTCATTCCGACCTCCATGCCAAGGAAAGGACTCCAGGTCACAAAGTCGCTAAAGGCGACGTCGTCGCTGGACCAGGTCACAAGCGCGCCACTGTCCCAGATCGTTTTGCAGCGGAATTGCTTTGCGGCGCGTTCCTCACCGAGCCAGGAACTCGCGACTTTCGGGTCTCCGGCGTGCCAATACGGAGTGAAGTTTGCGATAACGCCCAGCTTTGCGAAACGATCCATATCCGCATCGTCCTGAACTTCCAAATGGCAGCTTGTGACTCTCATGCGGAAGTTGTCTCCCAGCTCTTTTTTTGCAAGCTCTACGCCGTCCAGCAAGGTACGGGACGCGCGCTCGCCAACCGTGTGCACATGGATATCCAGTCCCGCAGCATTCAGTTCTTTAAGAATATCCGCAAATTCCCGTGCATTGAAACAGGTAGCGCCGGTCTCACCGGTGTCCGCATAAGGCGTGACCATGGCGGCGGTATGGATTTTCTGCGTGCCGTCCATCAGGATCTTTAAGGTATGAACCTTCAGGTGCTCCGTGGTAAACTCGCGGTTGAAGCGTTTCACTCCTTCCAACGCTTCCTCCTTTTTGGCGGGTCTTGTAAGCATATAGCAGCCGTCTATATACATGGGCAGCTTTCCCTCTTCATCCATCTTGCGCAGGATCTTATAGACTCTCTCATGGAATTCTTCATACTCTGGGAAACCCGCATCAAAGAGCGCAATCACACCAGTATTTTTGCAATAATCCACCAGTCGCATAAGAGGATCTTCGATCTGCTCATCCGTCAGGCTATTCACATCAAATAGGAACGGCCAAGCCGCGCCTTCAAAGGCATTTCCGGTCACATGTCCATCCTTGCGCACAAAATAACCTAAGCCCGGCACAGGGTCCGGTGTGTCATCTGTGATCCCATAGTTTTCAAGAATCCTGGAATTCACCCAGACGCTGTGGCACTCATCTTCCAGAATAATCAACTCTGTATCCGGGCAGATCGAGTCGAGATCCTCTTTTCTAAGTTCTTCTCCTTTCAGGTACTTTTGCTCCATCATAAACCTGTAGCGATCCAGGCCCGGGTTCTTTGCGATATAGTCCGACATGAAATCCAGAGCGCCCTGCTTGCCGTCGCACTCAAAGCGCACCCCAAGGTCTGCGTACTCGAAGCCTATGCTTGTCGTCACATGGACATGGGTGTCCAGGATGCCTGGCATGATGAATTTCCCACCAAGGTCTGTAATTTCTCCCTCATACGCCGAGAGCCCCGCTTCGTCGCCCACATAGATAAATTTGCCGTCCTTCACAGCAAGCGCTGTTGCCTGCTGATTGTCTTTATCCGCTGTAAAAATCTTTGCGTTTTTGATGATTGTGTCTACTTTCATTTTCTTATTTCCTTTCTTTTTGATAAACAACCAGGTACAATACATTCAGATATTGTCATCAACCCTATCCAGACGTCTACGATACGGAAGAACAATATCCGCAAAACCAAGACGGATATACTGAAGCCGGTATGGTCTCATATAGGAGATGATATTCCCCTCCCTCCTGTCGACAAAGGTGCCATTGACACACCTTACTGCCAGTGACTTGTCGTAGTTTATGCACTTGACCGCCAGGGAATTATCATAATTTCCATCGGTGATCTTTTTGTTCTCGCTCATACCAGAGCACTCTGCTTAATTTGCTCTCTTTCCACAGATATACACATCCTTCGGCTTGTTGTGGCTGAAGCCCTCATGCTCTGCCGTAAGCAGGTCGTTATCGAACACAAGGAAATCCGCATCTTTGCCGACTTCAATGGAACCTTTTCTGGCCTCGATGCCAAGCTGTTTTGCTCCGTTGATGGTATATCCAAGCATCATTTCCTCGATGCTCATTTTCTCTTCTGCAGGTGGAAATTCCGCAGATGATCTTGTGTAGTCGTATGACTGGGTTTTTTCGGTAATATTGCGTGTCATTCCGACTTCCATGCCAAGTAAGGGATTCCAGACCATAAAATCATCGTAGCTTATGTTATCGCTGGACCATGTCACAAGTGCGCCGGTATCCCAGAGCGTCTTGCAGCGATACTTCTTTGAGCCGCGCTCGGTTCCAAGGAGGCCGGTCGATATCCGGATGTCTTCGGCATTCCACCAAGGCGTGAAATTTGCAATCACGCCAAGCTTTGCAAA
>JAGAGL010000112.1:0-20763 GCA_017627595.1 Oribacterium sp.
AAAGGAAGAAGCTCCATACGAGAAAGTACTTCAAAGTTTTTCCAATGAATGTAACGGTGCAGGAAAAAGCATAGCCAATGGAAGCGAGGGCCGTAAGAGCCTGTTGATTTCAAATGCCATATATTTGTCTTCATGGGAGAAAAAGATGATAAATATACCTGTCATTGGTTCTGATAAAGAAATCGAATTTGAACAGGAGTTTGAAAGGATGCTTAAAGAAAGGACAAACTAAGCTCTATATTGCAGGAGATACTCATGGTTTGTACTCAACTCTGATGTCATGGAATTTTGTTTTTCGGTGTGCTTGATTGGAATGATGTTGCCGGAGCAAAGGGTGCATGGAATATCTTCATCTGGTACGGTGCATTTTATGGCCTTGCAAATGCTCTTGCAGATGCAGGTTTCTATACATGGCTTGCAGAAAAGCTTGGAGGTGTGATGAATCTCACACAAGTTAAGGGCCTTGTAGTTGCCGTTATCCTTGTAGCATTAAGCCTTGCTGAAAGATATTTCTTTGTATCCAACAGTGCCTTTGTTGCTTATCTAAATTTTAATAATAAGAGGTGGCCCGGAGCATTATAAGCTCCGGGTCTTTTTTTGTGCGGTTGTTATTTTCGGCTTCTATCAGAAGGAAATTTCATAAATTCCCGGAATTCTTCTCATCAAATCCCCTTAGAAAGATAGAAGGAAAAATCTCTATTTCGGACCGAACAGATCAGGTCTTTCTGAGGGAGTAAAAGCAGAAAGTGTAAAATTTCCGAGGATTGGAGGCTGAGAATAGGCATTTAACTTGTGAAGAATAAAATGAGAGGCAATGTTTAATTATAGTGTAGAAGTTATGGTATGATGAATCATAGAAATATTGATGAGAATGATTTGGAGAAACCTAAGTTGTTTTTTGCAAGCCCTTTTTGCATAAAAGTACCGGAAGAGTTTAGACCGACAGCACTTTATCTGTTAAATCCGGATAATAATTGGTAATATATCAGAGATGGGAGATATTACATATGCAGAAATACGGGAAGCTTGCATTTAATGATGATGAGGTAACCTATACTTATAATGGCACCGAATACAGATTAGCTTTTCATCCATATGAGCCATGCCTTTATATTTGCATAGGTGATGATATTATCTATGTTCTGCATAACGCCTTTACGACCTATCAATTGAAAGAAGCGTTTACTGAGGGTAAAACAGTAAATGATTTTGGGCGTGAATATGATGAAGAGGGATTCTGCAAGGTTCTGGCAGCGTTTTTGGACAGCGGCAGGACAGATATGGATTTCTTTTATGCGGCAAAGCTTGTAGAAGATATGATGTGACTGGAAAGTATCTCATAATCAGATCAGAGAGGGTAAGTATGCTTTTTGTTCTTGAGTTGATTGGAACCATTGCTTTTGCTATTTCTGGAGCTATAGTCGGAATTCAAAAGAAAATGGATATTTTTGGAGTCGCTATCCTTGCAATGACCACTGCAGTCGGCGGCGGAATTATACGTGACATAATCCTCAACATAACGCCTCCCGCAGCTTTTAGAGAGCCGGTATTTACGATCATAGGGATAGTTGTTGGTATAGTTGTATTCTTTTCTGCAAAAAAACATTTTCAGGTACGTAATCAAATATTCTATGAGGTCCTGCTCCGTAACATGGATTCTTTAGGTCTTGGACTTTTTACAGTTCTTGGCATTGAAACGGCGTATACATATGTTGCGGAGACAAATGTCTATCTTGCCGTCTTTGTAGGAGTAATTACAGGTGTCGGCGGAGGAGTTATGCGTGATGTACTGGCGGGAAATATGCCATACATTTTCACTAAGCATTTTTATGCCTGTGCCTCACTGATCGGGGCAGTAATCTGTTCGCTTTGCTGGTCATATCTCGACTCTATTTCATCCATGCTGCTTGGTGCAGTAATCATTATCGTTCTTCGCAACATGGCAGCACATTATAGGTGGAGCCTGCCGAAGATAGAGTGACTTCGTATGTCACAAGGAGATGCAATATGCGCCTGTTCATTGCGATAAACTTTAATGAAAACATGAATTATGCTCTTTTAAAGATGCAGAATGGTTTAAAAAGAACCGGAGTAAAAGGCAGTTTTACCCGTGAGGAAAACCTTCACATGACAATGGTGTTCATCGGTGAGAATGATGATCCCAGGATTATTGAGAAAATAATGCGTAATGTGTCATTTAAAGCTTTTACAATCAGGGTATCAGGCTTTAGGTTGTTTAAAGATATAGACGGCCTTGCCGGAATTGCTCCGGTAAGGTCTTTCTGTATATTCGGAAAAGGCTTCGGATTTTGTGATATCATTAATGAAGACGAATTAGGTCAGAATAGAATCGGAAAATAAAACAAGTAAAAACGGAGGTATGGCAATGATCGGAAGACAGGTTATCAAAATAAACAAACCATTTACACTTGAAGAACTGGCAAAGTTTATGGAGGAAAACTGGGATACAGAGCAGTTCAGTAAATTCAAGGTCGGAAAACCGACAGCAGCATCAATCGGTGAATACATTCTTCTTCCTGCAACACACAGATACCTTGTGATCGTTTACCCGAAGGCTGCCGGTGGGTTCTTTAACAAAGAAAACAAGGTTGTTCTCTCCACGGCGGATACTCCGGAAAGCGCTCGTCAGGCAATCGCAGAATATTTCCCTGTAAAAGGCGCCATCTTTAACCTGTGGCAGACCAGCCGGGTGCTCAGCGCCGAAAAGGAAAGAAAAGGACCTGCAGAAGAGGTGCTACAGGCATACACAGCACACATGAAAGATATCCTGGCGAAGAATGGGTTATTAAAGTAAAAGAGCACCCGGAAACATATTGGTGCTACGGTAATCATGATGTCAGCTATCTTTGGTATGCAATAGAAACAGGATTCGCATTTCTTATTTCGAGACCAGAAACATACATTTCTATGTGAACAGATGTGGTTTTCATATTGTTGAGTTCTTTAATAATTTCCATCCTGATCCGAATGACCCGGATAATGAGAATATGGATCTCGATGAGCAGTTTCCTGATGGAATGTTCAGGTTTGAGAAGGTGATGACATGATACAGATATTTGGAACGAAAAAGTGCAACGATACGAAGAAAGCACAGCGTTTCTTTAAAGAACGAGGCATAAAGTTTCAGTTTGTTGACATAAATGAAAAAGGTCTTAGCAAAGGGGAATTTACTTCCGTAGCACAGGCTAACGGTGGCATTGAGAACATGATAAACTCTGATGCCAAGGATAAAGATACCCTGGCACTTATAAAGTACATCGCAGAAGAAGACAAGCTGGAAAAGATACTTGAGAATCAACAGGTGATAAAGACTCCTATTGTGAGAAACGGTAAGCTTTCTACGCTTGGATATCAGCCGGATGTATGGAAGAAGTGGGAGTGAGTAATAGTTTTAGGTGCGTATATGGTTAAAAAAGTTGCTATTGTCAGTCTATCATACGGTATCATGGGAGAAGACTCTGCAAGACATGAGGTTGAAATAGGCATAAAAAGGCTCCGGGACTATGGACTTAAAGTAAAGATAATGCCTCATGCTGATAAAGGAATAGATTACGTGAAGAATCACCCAAAGGAAAGAGCAGAAGATTTACTTGCAGCTTTATCTGATGATTCCATAGATATGATGATCCAGCTCTTCCTATAGTTGCAAACATTAATGTTGGCCACGCAACACCAAGGTGCATAATTCCGTTCGGGGTTAATGCAACAGTAGATGTTGATAATCAGGTTATCAGGTTTGAGAAAGGTATAGAATAGAGTCTATCAGGAAAAAATCATGAAGATTGAATGGGTTGATGGTTTTGGAATCAAAACCGCTGTTGAAAACGGTGGAATCGTAATATCTGCAAACAGGGAAGGAATGCTATCGCTTGCGAAGCAGCTTACAGCATTAGCTGAAGGTGTTCCGGGTGATCATATCCACTATGATGTCTATAATTCTCTCGAAGAAGGATCGATAGAACTGACTATTGAACGACAGTAGGAAAACCGAAAAGGAGCATATAGTGTTTTAAATTAAAACGGACAAAGGAGGCTTACTATGATAATAGCAATGGCAAACGATCATGCGGGAACAGAGATGAAGGAAGAGATAAAGGCTTATCTCATATCACAGGGACATGAAGTAAAGGACTTTGGGACATATGATAAAGAGTCCTGTGACTTGTCAGATTTTGTTTATCCGGCAGCTCTTGCGGTCGCAAAAGGAGAATGTGACAGGGGAATCTTCTGTGACGGTGTAGGCTATGGAAGCGCACTTATAGCAAACAAGATAAACGGCTGTTATGCTGCAGTATGCCAGGATCCGCTCTGCGCAACTCTTGCAAGGGAGCATACGGACTCAAACATACTTTGTCTTGGTGCGAAGATAATTGGTGGTCTTATGGCGATGGAAGTAGTCAAGAAATGGCTTACCACTGAACCTCTTATGGAAGAAAAATATCGCAGAAGAGTACAGAAAGTATGTGATATCAACGATAAGCATTGTGTTCCGGTTAAATAATGGCTTCGTACGATAGAATCTAAGATGTATGAAAAAAGTTGAAGCTCCTAATGGAAAGATAGAATTCCAGTTCTGCGTTGAAGTTAATGATGATCAACAATAGGGAGAAACTCGATGCGCCTGTTTATTGCAATAAACTTTAATGAAAACATGAAGTATGCTCTTTTAAAGATGCACAACGATTTGAAGAGATGCGGGATAAAAGGCAGCTTCACTCGAGAAGAGAACCTTCATATGACACTGGTATTCATTGGTGAGAATGATGATCCCGGGAAGATTGAGAAAATAATGCGGAATATATCTTTTAAGGCTTTTCCAATCAGGATATCAGGATTTAGACGGTTCAAGGATATGATATTTGCCAATGTAGAGGATAATCCTGAACTAAATGACTATGTTAAGAAACTAAGACAGGCTCTCTCTGATAATGATATTGATTTTGACAGAAAGAGTTTCATGCCCCATATAACGCTTGTAAGACGAGCCAGAGTAGCTAAAGACATTCAAGTAGATAATGGCAAAGTTATTGGTGAAACAATGAAAGTAAACAGGATATCACTTATGAAATCAGAACAGGGAAAATATGGGATGATTTATACGGAAATTGGGTATACGAAGGTTGCGTGACTGAGAGGAATATACCATGAAGATTGCAATCATTTCTGATACACATTCCCTTTTGAGACCTGAAGTAGAGAATAAGATCAGGGACTGTGATTATATCCTCCATGGTGGAGACATCGCTTCTAAGGATACCTTTGAAAGAATAAAGGAAATAGCTCCGGCATATTTTGTAAGGGGAAATGCTGATAAGGACTGGGCAAAGGATATTCCTGTTGAGCAGGAGATAGAGCTAGAAGGATACCGCTTCTATATGGTCCACAACATAAAGCATATAAGAGAAGATCTGTCCGGCATTGATTTTGTGGTATATGGTCATTCCCACAAGTATGAGAACCGGCAGAAAGACGGAATAACTTATCTAAATCCAGGTAGCTGTGGCCCGAGGAGATTTACACAGCCTGTGACTTTTATGATTATGACCATAGATGATGGTTTATACAGTATAGAGAAAGTCGACATCTCACCAATCCTTAAGAAGGGAACGAAGTACCCGTCGGAAAAGGAGATGGATAAGCTCATAAAGAGCATGATAAAGGATATGGAATCTAACCGATCGGTTGATGAGATTTCCAAGCGGAACCGGGTTGAGAAGAAACTGACGGAAGAAATACTGCAGATTTATACCACACATCCGGGGATAGATGTTAGTGGGATATTGGATAGGATGAAAGAATAAGTACAAAACTTATTAGATCAGAAGAAGCAGACAACAGCTAAGGGGGGTTCAAATGTATAAAATAGAAACCTTTATACCTAAAGATTCGCTTCAGGATATCAGACACGCTCTGCTTAATGTGGATGCAGGGCATATTGGCAACTATCGTGGATGTCTTTCATATTATCTTGTCACAGGTGTCTGGTATTCCGATGAAGGGGCAAATCCTACGATTGGACAACAGGGTGAATGGAGCGAAGAGCCTGAATTTAAAGTTGAATTTAATGTTGAAGATTCAAATGTAGACAGGACTGTGGAAGCTATAAGAAAAGCCCATCCATATGAGGAACCTGTGATAAATATTTTGAAGCTTTATTAGTTTAGAGGAAAGTTTATGGCATCTAGTAAAGATTATTTGGAATTCATATTAGAACAGCTTTCGGGATTAGATGAAATCTCTTATCGGGCAATGATGGGTGAATACATCCTTTATTATCGTGGTAAAGTGTTCGGTGGCATATATGATAATCGATTTCTTGTGAAACTGACAGAATCTTCTGTCAAAATGATGCCAGATACATCTAAGGAAATCCCGTATGAAGGTGCCAAAGAAATGATACTTGTAGAGGAAGTTGATAATAAGGAGTTTCTCAGGGAATTGGTGGAAGTGATGTATGACGAATTGCCTTCACCTAAAGCTAAGAAACGAAGTTGAGACAATGTGAGAAGCACGATGAAAGTGAAATTATCGGAAATAATCAATGCAATAGAAATGATGAACGAATACTCGGAGTGTTTCCTGGATATGGAGACAGGTGAGATCGAGTGGATTGATGATATGACAATGACACAGAAAGAAAAAGACGAAATCTGCGACCGTTTGGATGAGCACGGGTTTTACAGGCTTCCGACATCTTATGATATACATGAAAACGATATAATGGAGTCTTTTGTGGATACGCTGTCGGGGCCGGCATATGAGAAACTGGTACGAGCTATTCAAGGGAGAGGTGCATTCAGACGTTTTAAGGATACGGCGTTCGATCTCGGAATTGATCAGCAGTGGTATGCTTATCAAGCTGACGCATATAAGCGGATTGCTGCAAGATGGTGCGAGGAAAATGACATAGAATATGAATAATGATTATCGTTAAGAGGGATTATGACTTTTTCAGATGATTTTCGGATAAGTTCCATGGAGGAGCTTATAGAACTTATAGATGAGGCAGGCTTTGTCCCGTTCTTTTCGAATGGGATAAAAGGCTTTTCATTGGAAGAGCATATTACGCCGGGATGCTGGTATGACGATGCTGATGGTGAATTCTGGCCTGCCTGGGAATGGAAGGGCCCTGTGATAAGGGAAATGAAGTGTGCTTATGGAAAATTCCTTAGAAATAAGGCCATGTACATAAGCGCAAAGTGGTTCCCCGATTTCGCTAACTTTCGTAGGCAGGGCTATGATTTTGATGCAAGGTACGATGATGGGCTTGCTTCTTTCTATGACAAAGAGCTATTTGAGCTTCTGGATATCAAGTCTCCGGTCTTATCTAAGGATCTCAAGAAGGACGGTGGCTACGGTAAGAATGGCAAAAAAGGCTTTGATACAATCGTTACAAGACTTCAAAAACAATGCTATGTGATCACAAGCGATTTTTGCTATTCTTCAGATAAATTTGGTAATAAGTATGGCTGGGGAATAGCGGAGTATTCAACTCCCGAAAAGTTCCTTGGAAAGAAGTTCATGAATTCGGTCTATAAGCGGACACCGGAGGAATCCTACGTCCGCGTATTAAAGCAACTTAAAAAGATATTACCGGACGCAGAACAAAAACAGATTGAAAAGATCCTTAGGTAACAAAGGACAGAGGATATATATGATTATAAATAGAGACGATGATGAAGATGAAGATGATTCACGGATAATACATGTCCGTTACGGTATTATTGTGGCAAACAATAAACACTCAAGGTTTGTTATTGTCAGAGCGGACACAGAGGAATATCCGTTGGTTTTCCTTAAGGAAAGACCTGTTGATTATAAGGAATATGAATATGACTGCTATTACATGCTGTATAAAGCAGCTCTAACAGCCAAAGAAGCCGATAAGATACTGGACCATAAGAGGAAAGCAAATACTCTGTTAAAGAAGTTTTTTAAGGAAGATGGCGTGCTTTGTGAATTTGCCGGTCCTGGCGAACTTGATGATGCAGTTCCTTATGCCTGGTACGATGTCTGGAAGGAAATTGAAGGTCCGGTCACCTTCCGTAGGCATTTTCCGGGTTACTATGAAGCTGATGTGATAGAACAGGATATGTTTTAGAGGAAGCTATATGTCAAGATACGTAGTTTTTGATGTTGAGACACCGAATCATCTGAATAATAGGATGAGCGCAATAGGTATTTCTGTTATTGAGGATGGAAGGATTACTGAAGAATACTATACTCTTGTAAATCCCGAGCAGTCATTTGACTATTTTAATGTGCAACTGACCGGAATCAGTGAACAGTCAGTTAAAGATTCGCCTAATTTTCCAATGGTTTGGGACAGGATAGAACCTATTATGAATAGCGGAATGCTTGTGGCTCATAATGCAGTGTTTGACCTTGGAGTTTTAAAGCACTGCCTTGAGGGATATGGAATTGAATGGAAACCATACGTCAGATATATGTGTACCGTTCAGATGGGAAGAAGGCTGCTTCCCGGCATTAGTCATAAGCTTAATGTCCTGTGTGATCATTATGGGATATGCCTTAATCACCATCAGGCCGACAGCGATTCCCGGGCATGTGCAGAGATTCTACTCAGATATTTCGAGTCAGGGGCTGAGGCAAAGAACCATATCAGGACTTATTCTTTTAGAAAATGATCAGTCGTCCTATTTGATTTAGGATGGCGAATTATATAAATGCTGTTTCAGGCATTTACACCAAATTATTCAAAGGTAAACGAATATATGGATTTTAAACACTTTAACTGCATAGTGGTATTCAATAAAGAAAAAGATTCAGTTCTTTTTTGCAAGCGAAGAAAAGATCCTTATAAGGGTCTTTACAACTTCGTTGGCGGAAAGGTTGAACCCGGAGAGTCTTCCGATAAAGCTGCATACCGTGAGCTTCAGGAAGAGACCGGTATCAGTTCAAAGGATATAGATTTGTATCGATTGATGGATTTCACGTATTATCACCAGCAGTTTATCCTGGAAATATACGTGGGGGTTCTTGAAAAGGACATTGAACTTCAAGAAGAAACAAATCCCCTTGAATGGCTTAGTCTCTATCATGATTTTACGGATAGAACCCGCTTTGCGGGAGATCAGAACATCGGACATATCATTAATGTTGCTTTGATGTATCCTATTCCGGAGAAAACCGATTTAAATGATAGAAAGCTAACAGGAATAGACGGTAGCAGTACAACAAATGAAGAACAATTTGACATCACAGATGAAAGAGGATTTCCTACAGGAAAGACTGTTTCTAGATCCAAGGCGCATGAAAAAGGAATTCTCCACAGGACCGCACATACCTGGATCGTAAGAAAAAATGGTGATTCATATCAGGTGTTATTACAGAAGAGAAGTGCTGATAAGGATTCATTTCCATCTATGTACGATACTTCATCTGCCGGTCATATACTGGCAGGAGATACACCATTAGAGACTGCAGCCAGAGAATTAAAAGAAGAGCTAGGGATAGAAATAAAACAGGATTGCGAGTTCAAACTGATCGGTAAATTCCGGATAAAATACGAGAAAGAATTTCACGGAAAGATGTTTCGTGATAACGAAGTGGCCTTTGTCTATATCTATGATGAACCGGTTGATGAAACTAAGCTTGTGCTTCAGGACAACGAAGTTGAAAATGTTAAGTGGTTTGATGTAGATGAGGTTTATGAGGGGTGCGTTCACAGGGGTGGTACATTTTGCGTGCCGATGGAAGGCTTAGAACTTATAATGAAATATCTGAAAGGATTATAAGTAAGGGCTTTTCCTACGGGAGGACACAAATCGGTCATTTGATACTTATAATAGAACACAGCCGTTGTTGATTATCAGCCTATATCACGACAGCAAAACAATTACAGGCTGGAAATCAACAATGCAGAAAATCAGGTGCGTAGTAGAGAGAATAACATATCAGAATCCTGAGAATGGGTACTCGGTACTTAAGTGCAAGTATGGGAATAGGCAAAAGTGAAATTATCATGAATACGTATGAATCATATTTAAAACATGAAGCGGGAAACATTATTACAATAGAAGAGTGTATGGAGATATACTCTCAATTAGTAGAAAGCATTTCTTTATGCACGTTGGAAGACAAGGATGAATTCTGGAATGAATTCATTGATCGTGCAGCCAGATATACTTACATAAGGAATCAGTGGGAAACCATGAGTACAGAAGAAAAGATGGCAGCGGATGATGGCCGGACCCAGGCCCATAATGTTGTGATCACTGCTCTAAATACTCTCGCAAGAATAGTAGAGCGTGAGGGTGGGGATGCTTCATGGAGGTTAAAGCTAGGAGATCACAGGAAGCGTATAGGCGATTTTGCCTGCTTTGTGTCATACATTACCGGAATATCCAATAGATGAAGATAGGTATCAGAATGATGTATGAGTTGAAGAAGGCTGAATAATAGACAAGACTCTTTACACCTGCTAAAAGCAAGTGGGTTTATGTGTATGGCAACGAAAGGTTTTTACTTATGAAAAATTGGTCATCAAAAAAAGGTTTTACATTGGGCGAACTTCTGATTGTTGTAGCTATAATCGGTGTGTTGGTATCAATTAGCATCCCTGTTTTTATGAATCAGCTTAAAAAAGCAAGACTTGCGACAAATGAAGCCAATGCAAGGACCGCCTACGCAGCTGCAAGCGCAAAGTTTATTTCCGAAGATTTAGGGGTCTATCCAAAACTATATAAATATGATTTAAGAACTGCTATGTGTACGAGCTTTAATCCCTATGAAGCTAATGCTTCAGAATATATCTATACAATTGACTATGCCGATTGGACTGAAGCTTATAAGTTGGATGCGAACCTTACAACCAAAACTGCCACTGCATGGTATGTGATTTTCTGGGCGCTTGGACCGGAAGATACATACAACCATATCAATTTGAAGCCGGTGTTTGAATGATTCGATTATCAAACTGCCCATTAACGTTAGGTGATTGGTAGATAATAAACCTCAGGGTACGGTCTATAACCCCTTACAAGCTGATTGTACAAACGATTGTTCTTGATGTATCTCGCAAAGAAGAGTTCAATGATTTTGGAACAAACAAGTCCCGTACGATCCATCCTCACCGTGAGGACGAATCATACGGGATTTTTTCTATAGCCATTTTAAAGCTTTCTTAATAGCGATAAGAAATGGCTGAGGATAAGGCTTCAGAAGGCCAACTGAAGATATGAATTTCATATTGACTCTGTTTTTAATACGTAGTAAAGTCAAGGTGTACTGCATGAAACATAATCGGAAAGGTAAAACAAAAGAATGGAAGATATAAACGCATGCCGCGATATCTGCCCGTGTGACGAGCAGTGTCCGCTGGGCGAGGCTCTGGCACTGATCGGCGGCAAGTGGAAAATAAGGATTCTCTGTTCCCTGTATGTCGACGGCACGCAGCGGTACAACGACCTGGTCAGAAAGACGAGGGGGATCACGAATGCCATGCTGTCTTCCTCGCTCAAGGATCTCGAGAGCGGAGGCCTGATCGTAAGGAAACAGTATGAGATGATTCCTCCGCGTGTCGAGTACAGCCTGACAGAAAGAGGACGAGATCTCTGGCCGATCATTCACTTACTGGGACACTGGGCAAGAGGGGAAAAACCCGACGAAGAGGTAAAGAGGTAACCACATGAAAACCGGTACAATCGTTTTAATTGTCATTTGCATTCTTGTTGTGTGCTGTGCTTATACGCACCCCCCGTGTCATCAAGGCGCTGCTCGGAAAAGGACCGATGCCGAAAGCTCTGGCGTGGCACTTCTGGGTAAAAAAAGAGAACAGGAGAAACTGATAAACTATGGACCGCGTTCTGTGTTTCCTGATTTACTTCATTACGGCTTTTTCAGGATTATCAAAACTTTTCGGGAAAACGGCAGCGGGGCGTTATGAAGAATACAGACAAGGCGGCCGGCTGAAGATCCTTCTTGTCGGGTATAACGGTGCCCGCAATACGGGCTCTGATGTCCGTGTCGCCGCCATTGCGCGCCAGGCGGCAGAGCTGTTTGGAAAAGAGAATGTGCACATCACGGTGTTGACTATGGATGTGTCGTCTTTGTCAGGCTACTTTGATGAAGACGTTGAGCTCCTTCCATTCAGCTCCTTTTTTCCGTTTGATCTTTACCGCGCGTGCTGTACGCATCATGCGGCCATTCTCTGCGAGGGCTCCACGCTGAAAAGCACATTTGCCAACGCGCTGACTCTGTTCATGTGCGAGGCGGCGGGCATTATGACAAGGCAGAAGAAACCATGTCTGGCCTACGGCTCGGAGATCGGGGAAATGGAGCCGTTTCTGGCGGCGGCCGCAAAGCGGCTGTGCCGCGGCACCTATTTCATCACAAGGACTGAGGCGTCGCTTGCGGGCCTTAAGAAGCTCGGCCTCAAGGGACATGCGGGGACAGATGCCGCCTGGTGCTACGACCGCGCTATCGCTCCTAAGCAGGCCAGGCAGTTGCTTTGCGCTCAGGGATTGGACGGCAAAAAGCCGCTCCTTGGCATTGCCGTGATCAATCCGTTCTGCTGGCCGGTGAGGGCGTCTCTTACAAAATGGATCTGGGGCCATCTCACCGGAAATCTGCAGGGGCAGTATGACAGGTGGTATTTCTTCAGCGATTCTCCCGAAAGACGGGAAGCTTACAAAACATATATCAGGGAGGTCGCTGCCGGGGTCAACACCTTTTTAAAGGAGAATGACTGTTTCCCGGTGATACTCGGCATGGAGAGGCTGGACGCCAAAGCGTGCGGTGCTTTGCGGGAACAGCTCGACGTGCCCGGCGCGGTCTTTCTGTCCGGAGAGACGCCGGCGGCCGTTATGACCGGCGTTTTGAGAGAACTCTCCGTGCTTGTGACTTCCCGGTACCACGCGGCGGTCCTCAGCATGGAGGAAGGCTGTCCCTGTGTCGCGGTCTCAATGGACGAGCGGCTTGACGGGATCATGCGCGAACTTGACCTTGACCGGACGTATCTGCTGCGTGTCGACGATGAGAATCTTGGCAACAGACTTTACGGCGCACTGTCGAAGGCTGCGGCGGATCAACAGAGGATCCGGAGCCATATTAAGGCCAGTACGGCCGCATACAAACAGACACTTCAAGACATGGGCGATTTCCTGAAGAGATATATTCAGCAATCGCTTAAGATGTGAGGAGGCAGCTTTGACAGATATGATTCTTTTAACCGGGGCGACCGGATTTCTCGGCACCGAGATCGCCAGGCGCCTGATGGAGATGCCGGAGATCCGGATATCAGCCGTCGTCCGCGCCGCGGATAATGAGGAGGCTTGCCGGCGGCTCAAAGCGACGTGGCATCACGAGGCGGTTCTTTATAAAGCTGTCGGAGTGAGGATCCTGCCGGTCGCCGGAGATTTTACTGAAGCCGGTCTCGGCCTGAGTGACGAGACGGCGGAAGAACTGCGGGAGCGGATTACGCACGTCATTCACGCGGGCGCCGAGATCAGTTTTCAAAAGGCCAAAGAAGCGTATGGGATCACCAACGTCCGAGGCACGGCAAACATGATCGCTTTTTCAAAGACGCTGCCGAATCTGCGGCGCTTTGTTTATATCTCGACAGCCTACACTGCCGGTCCGAAAAGCGGCGTCGTGAAGGAGGAGGATCTCCCCGGCACGGTATTCTCAAACTATTACGAGGAGAGCAAGGCTGCAGCTGAAAACCTGGTCAGGACATCCGATCTCCCCTGGTCGGTCTGCCGCCCCGGCATGGTCGTCGGGGACTCCCGGACGGGATGGGCAAAGACCTTCAACACTGTCTATTATCTGCTGAAGCTGATGCTTCTCGGGAAAATCCGCGTCCTGCCGGTTAAAAAGGACAGGCCCCTTAACCTTGTGCCCGGGGACTATGTGGCCGACAGTGTGACCCGGATCTGTTTTCACGAGGCGGCGGAAGGAAAGGTGTTCCACCTGACATGCCCGGACCGAATGGCGCCGACGGCCGGTGAGCTGGCGGCCTATACCTGCCGCTTCGCGGAGAGGCAGTTGGACATCAAACTGCCCATGCCTCTCTTTGTGCCGACCGACGTGCTTAAAAAGACGGGGCAGAAGGCCGCGAAAACGGTGTCCGAAAGGAAAAAGGGGACGGTCACGAACTTGCTGACGCTGCTGCCCTACTTTTACAGTGAGCAGATCTTTGACCGCGCCAACACGGACCGTGTCTGCGGGCCGTATTCTTACAAATGGCAGGACTATATTGAAGGCCTGCTGGTTTTTGCGTGCCGGAAAAATTTTATGCGGCAGACGGAGCTGTCGGTGTTTGAGCAGGCGATGGTGAGGCGGAGCAGCACGCGCTATCCCATTCACTACTATGATGTGGCGGAAAAGGGCATGCGCTGCTATTCCGGAGCGGAAGCCAACGAGCGCATTGAGAAGGTATATGACGCTCTGTGGGCCTGCGGGATCCGCAGCGGCGACCGCGTCGCGCTCACCGGCATCAACTCGGTCAGCTATCTCGTGCTGGAGCAGGCCATCGGTCTTCTCGGCGCGGTGAGCGTCCCGATCTACTACACGACTCCGGCTGATGAGACGGCGATGCTCCTTAAAAAGAGCGGCGCCGGCTGGTTTTTCGTCGGTGATGTGAGAATGATGGAGCAGCTTGAGACGATCGAGACCGATGTAAAAATCGTCTCATTCTCAGCGGGACAGCGTGTCAAGACCGAGCGCGTCATGCGCTTCGAGGCGTTCCTTGGCATGGCAAAGGAGCGCGCCCCAAGGCAGCACCCGGACCCGGAGGCTCTGGCTACGATCCGCTACACGTCCGGCACGACCGGGGAACCCAAGGGCGTCATGTTCCGCTTCTGGCAGCTGAAATGGATGGGAGAGGTTCTGACAAATCTCCTGTCGTTTAAAGACCGCAACGATAAGATGTGCTATCTGTCATTCCTGCCGCTTAGTCACGTGGTGGAGGGCATTCTGGCATCGTACGCGCCGTATTTTGTCCTCGCGGATGTGGAATATTACTATCTGAATGATTTCGGAAAGCTCACGGAGGCGCTGCCGAAGGTGCGGCCGAATGTCTTCTTCTCGGTGCCTCGCTTTTACGAGAAGGTCTGGGATCAGGCGGTGTCAAACCGGCTCGGAAAGGCCTGGCTTGAGGCCGGGGAGGGCCCGGCAAAGCAGGCGATGGGAGCGGTGCTAAAAAGAGCGGTCCTTTCAAAGGCCGGACTCGATCGCTGCCGCCAGCTGATCGTCGGGTCGGCCCCTGTCAGTGAGCAGCTGCTTTTGAATTACAGAAAACTGGGTATCGAGATCTATAACGCGTACGGGCAGACGGAGGCCCCGCTCATCACGATCAACCGGCTGGGAGACAATGTGATTCCGACCATCGGAACGCCGCTGCTCGACACGACGGTCGAGGTCGCGGAGGACGGCGAGCTGATCGTGACGGGCCCGCAGGTCGCCGCGGGCTACTACGGACTTGAGAGCGAGACGATAGGCGGAGGCGTGCTGCGGACCGGAGATCTGGGCAGCGTCGATGAGGCCGGCCATATCACGCTTTACGGCAGAAAGAAGGACATGGTCATCACGTCCTACGGCAAAAATATCAGTATTCCGAAGATCGAAGAGCGGCTGAAGAATATTCCGGGCGTGGCGGAGGCCGTGCTGATCGGCGAAAACCGGCCCTACTGCACGGCGCTTCTTTGGCTGGAGGGTGACATTCCGGATCTCGCAGGCCAGATCGAGGCGATGAATGAGAGCCTGTCGCACCCGGAACAGATTCGAAAGTGGAGCGTCATTGATAAGCCGCTGAGTATTCAGGCCGGGGAGCTGACCCCGAATCTCAAGGTCAAGAGGGCCAATGTCGCGGCTCATCTGGCGGAAGAAATTGAGGCGATGTATCGGTGAGGGCGACAGTTTTCAGGGGCCTGCTGACCATTCTCGAAAAGCACACGCCGGACAGGATAGCGGCCATAGAGATTCAGATCCTTATGTCTGCGACGGAGCGGGCCTTCGGCCGCAGAGGGCCGGCGGTGTGGTTTCGGACGTCGCGCAGGGCGCTGAGCCTGTACGCGGCCTTTACGACCGCCTGTCTTCACGACAGTGGCGTTCGGCCGCAGGCAGATAGTCGGCTGCAGACAGTAAAGCGCGAGGCACTCAGGCGTGAGGCCCGAAAGCTAGGAAGTGCGATCCGGCGCATGACCGGATTCAGAAAAAAAGAGGATCTGACGCGGCTGATTTTTTACCTGTACAAGACGATCGGCATACGCATGAGCGGAGAGCTGCCGGGAGACATCACGGTGAGCCGGTGCTTTTTCAGCCATTGCTATACGCCCAGTGACTGCGCCGTGATGTCACTTATGGATGAGGGCGTCATCGCGGGCATCTGCGGGGGCGGCCGGCTCGTCTTTTCGGAGAGGCTCACGGAGGGGTGCGGACGCTGCCGCGCCTGCTTTACTCAGATGAGTGGTCATTGCGGTCGATGATTCTGACCGCTTAGGGAGGAGAGAATATGAATCATACCAGTACGCAAAAGACGGCCATTGTGATCGGAACCGGCGCCGGCGGCGCGATGATGGCGAAGGAGCTGCAGGGGCCCTATAAGGTGACGATTCTCGAGGCGGGCGGCAGCTTCAGGCCTTTTTCGTTCAACGTAAATAATCTGGCGAAACTCAGAAAAAGCGGCCTCTACTTTGACGAGCGGATGATCCGGATGCTGCTTCCGAATATGCTCGTCGAGAAGTCCCAGGATATGGTAATGGTCCGCGGCATCGGGCTCGGGGGAACGACGACACTGGCGACCGGCAACGCCGTGCGCTGTGACGGCGCACTGAAGGAGCTCGGCATCGATCTCGACGAGCCGTTTGAGGAACTCTATGCCTCTCTTCCGATCACGACGGAACACCGGCAGCACTGGTCGAAGGCGACCGAGAAGATGTTCGGTCTGTTTGAGAGAATGGGCCTGGAACCGCAGGTTACGCCGAAGCTTCTGCGGCATGCCGCCGGCTGTATCGAGTGCGGCCACTGCGCCATCGGCTGTCCGGTCGGGGTAAAGTGGGATACCCGGGAACTGGTCGATCAAGCTGTCGCGGCAGGGGCCGAGCTGATCACGGGGTGCCGAGTGACCGGGCTTGACATCGCAGGCGGAGTCGTGACAGGCGTTGAGGCCAGACACCGCGGAAAAAAGGAGACATACCGGGCAGACCTCATTGTCCTTGCGGCTGGCGGGTTCGGCACGCCGGTGATTCTTGAGAATGCCGGCATACCTGTCAGCCGGACTCTGTTTGTGGATCCTGTGCTCTGCGTGGCAGGGCCCCTGCCGGGAATCAGGCAGGACAGACAGATTCTGATGCCCTTTATAAGCCAGCAGGACGGCTGCATTCTCTCTCCCTATATGGACTATCTGAGCTTCTTTTTTAACCGCGACTGGAGAATGCCGATGCAGGATATCGCCAGCATCATGATCAAGCTCGCGGATGACGAGACAGGCAGTATCAGCGCCAGGGCGATCGACAAGCAGATGACGGCCTCCGATCAAAGGCGGATGGAGGAGGCTGTCCTTATTTGCCGGGAGATTTTGAGGCATATGGGCGTGCCCGACGACCGGCAGTTCCTGGGGACGCTTAACGCCGGCCATCCCGGCGGCATGCTTCCGCTGACCGCCCGGGAGAAGGACTCGCTCCATTCTCCGGTGCTGCCTGACAACCTCTACGTCGCGGACGCGACGATCCTGCCGCGATCGATGGGCAATCCGCCGATCCTGACGATTATGGCGCTCGCAAAGAAGATTGCCGGGAGGATCAGATCATGATTTATATCGGCTGTCATCTGTCTGTCGCAGACGCAGGTCGTGGACGGTGAGAAAGTTCAGGAAGTCACGATCCGTTACAACTTCGTGGGCGAGATCTCAGAATAAACACATACCCTCTTTGTTTGGAACTTAGATCCCGGATGAAGGGGGTATTTTTCTGTCGAAATTTGAATTCATCACTTGACCATATGGAAGGGACCTCCATATCTATAAATAATTTAGAAGTGAATGAACTTATTTATATCACTTTGTCACGTACAAATTATCGAACCGGCCGGGGGATAAAATAATCATTACAGAAATATTATCTCAAGGATGCTTTATAATGTTTGTCAGATCATCTATGTGGTATGATTTACATGTGTTGGCAGTTTTTAGATGCAAAGGATTTTAGTTTAAAACTATGAAAATTATTATATCACCTGCTAAAAAAATGAATATGGATACTGATAAACTGGACTATAAGGATATTCCCGTATTCCTTGAACAGACAGAATATATCCTGTCCTGGCTCCGTGATCATTCACTATCAGAACTTCAAAAATTGTGGGGCTGTAATGAAAAAATAGCAAAGCAGAATTATGAACGTATCAGGAATATGGATTTACGCAGTAGTTTAACCCCAGCGATCATATCATATGAAGGTCTTGCATATCAATATATGGCACCGGCAGTGTTTGAGAGGAGTTCCATAGATTATGTTCAGGAACATTTGAGGATACTATCGGGATTCTATGGAGTACTGAAGCCTTTAGATGGAGTGACACCTTATAGGCTTGAGATGCAGGCAAAGGCTGCTATAAATAGCCACAAAGATTTATATGAACTTTGGGGGAAGAGGCTTTATAATGAAGTAAGAGATGAAACCGGAATTATCATTAATCTTGCGTCTAAGGAATATTCAAAATGTATAGAAAAGTATCTGAGACCGGATGATACATTTATAACTGTAACTTTTGGCGAGACTGCAAATGGAAAGCTTGTGACAAAGGGAACATATGCAAAGATGGCACGTGGCGAGATGGTAAGGTTTATGGCAGAAAACATGATAGAAGATCCAAATGAGATAAAGACCTTTGACCGTCTTGGATATGTTTTCATGGATGAGCTATCTAACAGTGATGAACTGGTATTTGAAAGAAGAAAATGATTTTACGTTTTTTGGAGTTACTATGTTTAGCATTTTTCCAAAGAGAAAACCAAATATCCCGGCATATGACTACGATCCCGAAAAAGAGATACCTGTGATCCGTGCTTCAATATGCAATGGTGAACAGGTTGCAGGATTTAAGGATAAAAAGACAGGGGCGTTTCATGAGTTAATGGTTATTCGTGGCGAAAAGGATATTGCAGAATTCAAAAATGCCTTTAGTCTTAAGGATATTAAGAAGGAGTATTGAACCATGGAAACAAGACATTACGTTGTGGTAAGCATCGACGGTGATTATGCAAATCTTAGAAGGATAGATATTGAGTCTGATGATCTTATGCTCGTTGCAAGGGCATTGCTCCCGGAGGATATCAAAGAGGGAAGCCTGCTTAAATATGAGATGCTGGAATACTCTATTGAATGATGATAAAGCCTGAATAGTTTGTGGATTTAGATGCTATAAAAAGAACGGAGGCAGTATGGTGGATACATTTGAATATGGAAGCCCGGATGCAGATATAGTTCTTATACAGCCTGTAGATGAATACGAACTGTCATCCATTGAAAACGAGGTAAATGAGATAATCCGGCTTTCAAATAAGGACTTCCATTTTATTGCTGTTAAGATTGAAAACTGGAACAGGGATCTTTCTCCATGGAAAGCCAAAGCTGTTTTTGGAAAAGAAGATTTTGGCGATGGTGCAAAGGGAACTCTTGACCGGATATTGAAGCTCTGTACTGACAAGGATAAGCAATATATCTTCGGAGGATATTCTCTTGCAGGGTTATTCTCCTTATGGGCTTCTTATCAGACAGACACATTTAAGGCTGTAGCATCAGCATCTCCGTCTATGTGGTTCCCGGGATTCATCGCTTATATGAAAGATAATGAGATCAAAACAGATGCTGTTTATTTAAGTCTCGGTGACAAGGAAATGAATACCCGTAATCCGGTCATGGCAACAGTAGGAGACTGCATAAACGGGGCATATAAATATTTAAAAGAGAAAGGCCTCGATGTTTTCCTTGAATGGAATAAGGGCAATCACTTTAAGGATGCTGATATAAGAACTGCAAAGGCGTTTTCATGGGCACTGGAAAGGATGGTAGAAAAATGATAACGAGAGAAGAAGCTTTTAATTTGCTGAAAAAATACAATAAGGATCCGTTCCATATCCAGCACTCACTGACAGTGGAAGCAGTTATGAAGTGGTATGCAAAAGAACTAGGATATGAGGATGAAGAAGATCGCTGGGGCATTGTAGGACTTCTCCACGACATTGATTTTGAGCTGTACCCGGAGGAACACTGCCTTAAAGCGGTATCCTTACTAAGGGAAGGAGGGGTAGATGAGGGTATCATCCATTCTGTCTGCTCACATGGGTATGGGATAACTGTACCATGCGGTGTGACAATAGACGTGGAACCTATACATGAGATGGAAAAGGTTCTGTTTGCTGCAGATGAACTTACAGGACTTATATGGGCTGCGGCACTTATGAGACCATCCAAGAGCACAAAGGACATGGAATTAAAGTCCCTGAAAAAGAAGTATAAGATCAAGGGCTTTGCCGCCGGTTGTTCCAGGGAAGTGATAGAACGTGGTGCCGAACAGCTTGGATGGGAGCTTGATAAACTCCTTGATATGACGCTGAAAGCAATGGCCGCAAGTGAAGATACGATTAATGCAGAAATGGCAGCTGAGAAACATGAATATTAAAATTTGAATACATATAAACAAATTAAAAGACGAAATTAATTTATTAATTTTAACTAAAGTTATTGAAATTTAAATAATTTATAGTATAATTAGTATTGT
>JAGAGL010000113.1:0-19892 GCA_017627595.1 Oribacterium sp.
AGTGGTTCATTTTCACAAAATGAACCACTAACCCCGTCCCCATGGTCCACCATATATGACGCAAAGCATACGTATCTGCGGATGTTATTTGCTGCCTAATATTTACCACATCTTCAGGAGGTTTCACCTTGGCATCAACCGCTACGGATTTTTCAAAAGGGTCTGTCATAAAAGCCATCATGGCTCAGTCCATCCCGCTTTTGGTGGCGCAGATCATACAGCTCCTTTATAACATAGTCGACCGTATATACATCGGGCACCTTCCGGGATCAAACGGCCTTGCCCTGACGGGAGTCGGTGTCTGCTTCCCGATCATAACACTGATCACCGCATTTACAGACTGGTTCGGCATCGGCGGAACCCCTCTCTTTTCCATAGCCAGAGGAAAAGGTGATGAAAACCGGGCTCACAGCATCATGAGTGAAAGTGCATTTCTTCTTATCGTAACCTCAGTAGTCATGACTGTACTGACACTTATCTTTATGAAGCCAATGCTTTATGCCCTGGGAGCCAGTGATGCCACCTATACATATGCAAAAAGCTACTTTACGATCTACATCCTGGGAACAGTATTTTTCATGACGGGCTCCGGTCTTAATTACTACATCAGTGCTCAGGGCTTCCCGAGAATCGGTATGATAACCACTGCCATCGGCGCCATACTGAACATTATTCTGGATCCGATTTTAATGTTTGTTTTAAACTGGGGTGTGGTTGGAGCTGCCATTGCCACTGTCATTTCCCAGATAGTAAGTGCTGTTTGGGTTATAAGATTCCTGCTTTCGGATAAGGCTTTGTTCAGGCTTAAGATTTCAGAGATACGTTTCAACAGCGGAATAGCCCGTGAGATCGCCACCCTGGGTTTTGCAAATTTCTTGATGAAATCCACCAATACCGTCACTCAGGCAGCCTGTAACATCATGCTTCGTGACTACGGCGGAGATTTATACATTGGCATCTTTGCCATCATTAATTCCATAAGAGACTTTATCTCGCTTCCGGGAACTGCCATCACTCACGCCTCACAGCCTGTGCTTGGCTACAATTTCGGAGCGAGAAAATACAAGCGTTTAAAGCAGGGCATCGTCTTTGCGTCTGCTGCCGCAAGCAGTTACGGTGGACTTGTCTGGATACTCATACTTATCTTCCCGACCTTCTTTATCCGCATTTTTACGCCGGATATTGAGACCATCACAGTAGGAACTCATTGTCTCAGGCTTTACCTTCTGGCCTTCATCTTCCAGATGGGACAGTTCTGTGGACAGTCGGTTTTCTCAGCCCTTGGACAGTCGAAGAAGGCTATCTTCTTCTCAACTCTCAGGAAGATCATCATTATCCTGCCGCTGACTCTGATTCTTCCGCTTTACATGGGTGTCGACGGTGTCTTTGCCGCTGAGCCGATTTCAAACATAATCGGCGGAACAGCTGCATTCACAACGATGCTTATGACAGTGTACTTCAAGCTGCCGAAGCAGGATGGAGAAGAGGCAAGGCTGTAGGATAGAATCCAGTGTCAAATCGGAGAACTATTAGGTTATGAATCGGAGAATTATGAGAGTTTGAATCGGAGATATGTGATGGTTTCAGTCGGAGAAGTGTTTATTTTGCCGAAGTAAAAAAGCCCGTGTAGGATATAATATGCCTACACGAGCTTTTTGATTTTATGAATTGATGATCACTACATCTCCAAATATAGGAATGCTTACTTCTGCACACATTTCCTTAAGTTCTTTCAGTGCAATCTTACGTGCCTTATCTAATGTGATAATCCTCACAACCATCTTGGATGAATGTAATTTCTTTAGATCTTCAGATGATTTTAATGGGTCACCTGCTTCAACAACTGAAATCTGAGATTTTAAGTCATTAACCATCTGATCAGTTATGGTTTTTGAATAATCGGATGAATCATCTCTGGCAATAAAAATGTGATCAATGTTCTTTTGCTTACAGTACTCTGATATCCTTGTTACAGTTACCGCCGCAGCCTCTTCATCCTGCTGCTCAGTAAGACCTCTTAATTTGATACTGTTTGCAATTCCCAGAAACAACTTATCTAATCCTTTAAAAGGTTTTTCTTTCCGGTAAATGCATCCGATCATCTTTATTCCGGTAAATCTTGAAATATCATTAACTGTCTTAAATTCGCCTGCAAACAAATACATGAGACATAAAATAACTGCTACAGCAAATGCTCCGGCAAATCCACCGACAGCAACATATTTCTTCCAGCTAAGTCTCTGTGTAACGAAATCATCATGATGGATCATGTATTCAAACAGCTTCTGCTCCTGACTGTTGAGTGAAGACTTATTATCTTTTTCAAATGCATTATAGCTGGCAACAAGTTCACTTCCCATCGCCATCCTTGATTGCTGCTGCTCCACCAGTCCCGTGTCTACGCTCTCTGTATAGTTCACTCCTGACTGGGTCAGCTTTACTGTAACACCGATATCCGTTAACTCTGTCACGGCTTTTGATAGTGCCTTGTCAACAATCCCGGCAATTTTTTCACACTGTTCTCTGTTACTTGCCTTGATTCTGAGTTTTACCAGGCCACGGTATTTATTTGAAATATCTCCATTGACAATTATCTTATCCGGCATATCCGCATCAATGATCTTGTCATCAGCTGCTGCGGTACACCGAATACTCAGTACTTCATATGCAAATCTGGGGTCAGCCTCATTTCCAAGAATCAAAGCAATGTCTTTATAATCATCAAGATTTAGTGAAAAATCATTAAAATAATCCACCGCAGTCCGCTGATCTGCCTCAAATACATAGCTTACATAGTAATTTGAAACATTGTTGGGATCCATATTCATGAGAATAGAATGATCCATATAATACTGATTATTTGTAATTCGTTTTCTAAAAGTCTTATAACGATTATATAGCTGGTTGACTGTTTCGATTTCTCCCTTGGTCATGTCTTCCTGTATGGCATCCAGCGTTGTATCAGCATATTTGCTCTGAATCTGCCTGTACTGCCTGTATGTAAGCGGTACTCCTATCAAAAGGACACCCAAAACAAGACCTGCCAACAGATATTTCCATTTTTGAAAAAAATATGCCAGCATGTCCAGCAGATCGATCACAACCTCATCGTCGCCATTTGTCCCCATTATCCTATTCTCCTACTATACACTTTTGCTTTCGTCATTTATCTAAGACATACAGATGCAGATCTGATCGGCTCCTACTGTATACTCTTGCTTTTGCCATTTATCTCAGACATTCACATGCCACAAGTTCAGCTTCCTAAAATACGGTAAAACAAACACGATAATAAACGAATATGATATATATTTTACTGGATATTCCAGTAAAATCAACCGCGGGTTTAAAATGTTTATATGATGTTCCGAGGAGAATTCCATGAAACATTTATGAAATATTACGAGCGAATCAGAGAACTCAGGGAAGAAAAAAATCTCCCTATGAAGGCTATTGCCCATGAGCTTGGCATCAGCCAGCAAACTTACAATGAATATGAAAAAGATTATCGTTCCAGAATTCCGGTCGAGCGATTGATTCTGCTCGCCCAATTTTATGATGTTTCCATGGACTACATTTCAGGTGTCAGTAATATTCGGAAGTCTTATCCGAAAGAATAAACCAGCCCGCGTGAGTGGATTTTAATCCATTTACGTGAGCTGGTTTTTTAATGTTTTTTGATTTGATAGATGCAAATCTAATTGGCTATAAACGTAGGTTTTTCGCCACTGATTCTACAGCCTCTGTCCTTTAAGCTGTTTCGGAATCCTTACCGTCAGATAGATTTCCATGAAATCATGTCCGTATTTGATATCTGCAATTCCTTTCTCAGCCAGTGAAATCAGTGTTTCTTTGGAAAACGGGAACTCATCTGACATTACGCATTCCTTCTTGCTTATCATCTGGCGCATCCGCTTGATCAAGGCTGTTTCTTCATCAGAAAGCAGTTCCTTTACCCTTGAGGGCTTTTCTAAAAGTGCCTGAGACACCAGGGCTGTACTCTCTGATTTATTCTTTCCGGAAGAAACTCCCAGTTTCTTTGCCATTTCAGTCAGCTTCTCTTTGGTGCATTGTCCTAATGCTTTCGTCCAGTCCTCGCACCATTCCGCATCTATCATACCCGGCGCCAGATTATCGTCAAAGTCATCATCAAATCCATCTTCGTCCATATAATCATCTTCGTAGTATTTTTCTGTGATTTCAAAGAACTCATTGATCAATTTGATTCTTTCCCGCATATTTTTAGGCTCCTGCCATACGGCTTCAAAATCATCTTCATCATAATCATCAAAATCAGGCAGATCGTCATCTTCAGGATCACCTAGATACATGCCTCCGAAATCATTACCGTATTCATTCCTTAAATTTTCACCCAGAATATCTACCAATTCTTCTTCCGTTTTCACTCCGGCCATTTTCATAAGTGCAGATATTTCTTCATCCTTGAGGCCTATTGCTCTAAGCATACTTCCATCCGCCTCTGGACCCATTCTACCCATATCCCTTTGTAATCCCCTTTTGAAATCATTTATATGACTCTTTTTGGCGATTTCAACCGGTACTCCCACTGCACTCTCGAGAACAGACAGTATCTCTTCCATGATATCTCCGGATACAAGAATCTTCTTAGGTATTCCGTGCTCATTCATCAAATTGGTAAGATAACTGCATACTGCTAAATGATCATCTGATGGTTCAAGCATTTGCTGATAGATCACCATACCGGTACTATGATCCAAAACAAATAAAAGGTGTGGAAATAACGGTCTGTCGAAGTTCTTATCCTCTACCACAGAATCCATGTGTGTAATATCCACTTCCCATAAACTTTTCAGCTTCTTCCATTTTGCGGCTTCATTCTTCAGAGCATCATTTTGTACAACAACAGGTAATTTACGAAGTTCATTCTGGTTCCACACAATCATATCAGTCTTCCATTCTGACTTTTCTGATTTATGCACAAATCCATGTCCCATCAAATGCATCCCCCGAGGTTTTAAAGCTTCAATCTGTGGTAATGCTTCGATCAGTTTTTCCAGATACCTGGTTGTATTTATAACATCCTGCTGATCAGGTATGTATGGGCAGTATCCTCTGGCGTGGTTCTCAAAATAAATCCATTTTCTTCCTTTACCATAATTTCGTCCAAGTTTTTTGATGACTTCCATTTGCTCCGGAGGAATAACTTCCTTACGATCCATGAACATCACAATGCAGTTTTGCATATACATCATGTAATCGTCTCCACTATGACCATGTATCTGTAGTTGCATTTCCCTAAAGGCAATGTCTCCGAAATAAAGTCCAAAACCATATTCCATCCCGCCGTTTCCCATAACGGTAAAATATCCGCGGTCTTCCTCGAAAAAGCTTACACACACCATTTCTTCATTATCCAGCACTTCCCATGGTTTCATCTCGACATACTTTTCCGCAAGATCATACAGCTTCTTCCACTCTTTTATAGTAGCCTCTTTTCTCATATTTTCACTATCCTTTCGAGTCCACGTAATCAGTAATTCCAACAGCACAAAATCACTACGTGAACTCCGTTAGAAACTTAGCTTTTCTCAGAATTTTACTTTAAATCTAAGGATAAAACAATTTCAAATCGGAGAAATGTGAGACTTTCGATCGGAGAAATATCAGGTTTTGAATCGGAGAAATGTGAGCTTTTCGATCTGAGAGATATTAGGTTTGTAGCATCAGTTGAATCGGAGAAAGCGCTTGTATCTGTTATTTCTTGTATTTAACAGGTTTTATTTGGGTAATTTCTTGGGCGATTTCTTTTGCAATTTCTTGGGTAAACCAGTGGGGACGGTTCTCTCCGGAGAGAACCGTCCCCACTGGTTTCTGTGTAACCTTTTTAAATTACTTCTCATCACAAACCTGGAAAATATAGAACTTCAAATAGTAGCTGTTTTCATCCTTCGCCCAAAGGATCGGGTGGTCTGAGCACTGGGTACGGTACTCTACCTGGCGGAGGCGGCGGTGAACTGAGTTGGCTGCCTCCGCGATTGTCTTGGTGAAAAGCTCCGGAGTCATGAAGTGGCTGCAGCTGCAGGTTGCGATGTAACCACCGTCTTTAACAAGCTTGATGCCCTGCATGTTTATCTCGCGGTAGCCACGGATAGCTGCCTTTGTAGCTTCTCTTGATTTTGTAAATGCCGGCGGGTCGAGGATCACCACGTCGTACTTCTCCCCGGCTTTGTTAAGCTTCGGAAGTTCATCCAGCACGTCAGCCACACGGAAGTGAACCGTATCAGAAAGACCGTTTCTCTCAGCATTGGCAGTAGCCTGCTGCACCGCAAGCTCAGAGATGTCGAGGCCCTCAACGGAAGCTGCTCCTGCGATTCCGGCGTTGAGCGCGAAGGTTCCCATGTGGGTGAAGCAGTCCAGCACCTTCTTGCCCTTGCAGAGCTTGTGGATAGAGAGACGGTTGTACTTCTGGTCGAGAAAAAATCCGGTTTTCTGACCGTTTACAACGTCCACCATATACTTAACGCCATTCTCTGTGATGAGAACATCAGTATCGAACTCAGCCCCGATGAACCCCTTGTGCGGCTCCATGCCCTCTTTCATTCTGACCGGGGCATCTGACCTCTCATAGATTCCTCTTATGTTAATGCCGTCTTCCTTCAAAATCTCAACCAGATCCTCAAGTATCATCTCCTTAAGTCTGTCGATTCCAAGTGCCAATGACTCAACCACCAGCACATCTTCGTATTTATCAACTGTGAGTCCCGGAAGCCAGTCAGCCTCTCCGAAGATGACTCTGCAGGAGCTTGTATCCACAACGGTCTTTCGATACTCCCAGGCATTCTTCACTCTCTCCCGGAGAAATTCTCTGTCGATAGGTTCCTTTCTCCATCTTGAAAGCATTCGAACTCTTATTTTGGAATTGTGATTTATAAAACCGTAACCCATGAAGAAGCCGTCGAAGTCTGAAACGGTGACTATATCTCCGTTTTCATATTCACCATCGTACCGGTCTATTTCATTATCAAAGATCCATGCTCCGCCTGCTTTGATGGTGCGGCCTTCACCCTTTTTTAAAATGATTTTTCCGTTTGAAACCAAAGATTCTGTCATATTGATCTCCATTTCGTATATTTCAGTATCAGAAATTCGTCCTTATGCGCCTTAAAAAAATATTATATCTGTGTTATGATTTCAACCATATTCTACCAATAACAGACGGCTTTTACCACAAAGTCAGAATAGTAAAACAAAATCAGAGGTATTTACCCCTCCGTGTTATATGTTTGTTATATCTTGTACGGCTCCATGAAAACTCCCTCGCCGGGAGGCAGGGCACGAGCTTAATGACACGCTTATTGGATTTTGGTATTTCGGGAGGTCAACTATGTACGACATAAAATGTGATACACATACACATACTCTATACAGCAGACATGCCTACTCAACTATAAAGGAAAATGTCATCGAGGCTTCGGAAAACGGACTGGAGCTTCTTGCATCCACAGATCATTTTTCAGATATGCTCTGGCCGGAGTATAAGGATCTCAAAAACTATCAGTATCTTGCCACTGCACCTACGATCTGGCCGAAGGAATGGCTTGGAGTGACCCTTCTCTGCGGCTGCGAGGCAGACATCGTCGGTCTTTCGGGAGAACTTTTCGGACAAGACATTAACATAGACAAAAACATCGTCGGCGACCCCATAAGACCCGCAACACTCTATGAGCAGGTCACCAGAAAAATGGATTACGTGATCGCAAGCATTCACGGAAAGGCATTTACAAAGGGAGCCAACAGAACCCGGCTTACGGATATGTACATAAAAGCTCTTCAAGATGAAAAGGTATTCATACTCGGGCACCTGGGAAGAAGCGGTCTTGATGTGGATTTCAGAGCAATCGTGAAAGCTGCCAAAAGCCTTCACAAGCTTCTGGAGGTCAATGAGCACAGCTTCGAGTTTGGCGGAGAAGCTGAAGACAGCATAACCAGAAGCCGCTGCAAAGCACTTCTTGAAATCTGCGCCGAAGAAGGCTGCAAGGTTTCCATCGCGACCGATGCCCATATCTCAAACCTCATCGGTCACTTCGAAAAAACAAAGATACTTCTTGAAGAGGTTCATTTCCCGGAGGAACTCATCGCCGGCCTGAACAAAGAGTCATTCCTGAAGGCATTGAAAGAGTCCGGGATAAAAGGACGGATCGTATAAAAATACCGGCTCACGTAAATGGATAATCTCCACCTGCGCGAGCTGGTTTATTCTTTACAAGGCAGCTTGCACTGATTGGTCAGTTAAAGAATGACAGATGCGCAAGTATCATATGGTCGTTTTTTAGAGCATATGCAATCTGTGATTTATCTGTTATCATCTACATGCTTGATCAAAAATCATGGAGGTATCAAAATAATACATGCCAAATGAAGAAAACGATAATTCACCCGGTATGCTCTTTGATTCAGTCTTTAAGACAGCGACTCAAAAAGCCGGACATTTAATGGTAGCCGGTTCCGGTAATGAACATCCAGGCTTTCTCAGCCGATGAAATCTTTAGCAATGGTCTTTTCTTCCTTATCCCATTCTATTCAATACGATTTGAAAACCGTCTTAAAAGAATATCCAGAAAACCATCTAAAAAATTCTCAAAAAAACGAATCGAAAAAATTAAAGCTTCCAACAAAGCCGAGTATGATAGAATATATACAGAACTTAAGGACTGCTATGACAGATTTTTGAAAGCATGTGAGACAGGGGCACTGTCAGAAGACGACACCCGTAATCTTGCAGAGCTTTCAAGAATCATACTCAATTATGTAACACGAAAACTTGATTCAGATTTAAACGAAAGGTTGGTGACACTCTTGGGCGGACAAATAATTGAACTACGACAGGATATATGGTTTAAAGAAGGTGCAAAGCAGCGTGACCGAGATAAGATCACAGATATGCTTCGCAGGGGAAAAACTCCCGAAGAGATTGCGGATTTCTGTGCATATCCCATGGATTTAATCAAAGAAGTACAGGAAGAGATGCTGCCTAAGGTGAAATAATAAAAATTCATCCTCATAATGAATGAGTATGCAGCTAAACCAAAAATCCAAAGTAAATAAGCCGTCGTGCTAATGGAAGTAATCCAAAAGCGCGGCGGCTTTTCATTTAATCATTTAACTCATCCGGTAATTCGGAATAAACCATCATTCAATGCAGAGCTCTATCGGGCAGTGATCCGATCCCATGATCTCCTGGTGAATGCATGCGTCTTTTATTCTTAAGCTCTCCCTGGGAATTGGGAACATAAACAGTGAGAATATAATAGTCCGGAAATTCCGCTGTTATAACACGACCTTCCATATCATGCTCAGGAATCCCCATTCCATAGGTCACATTCAGAGGCTCATCTTTAGTGAAAAGAGCTGTGCCGGAATACCCTTTTTTCTCCGCATAGTTCCAGTACTGATGATACCCCGGGAGGTCCAGTTCTATCTGCCCTTCCTGAAGCTTCGTCTCCTGAAGACAAAAGATATCGGCATCCAGTTTTGTAAAGTCTTCCATAAAGTTCTTGCCCATAATAGCTCGAAGACCGTTAACATTCCAGGAAATCATTTTTTTCATAACAAATTCTTTTTATTTCGCAAAATCTGTGAAGGTATCACGATTTGTAGTAGTAATAACAGTATAAATCAATCGCCCATCGACGCCTTGTGATACAGCCTGTATAGCCCTACTCGACTCTTCGTTCCGGTTTTTTCGTAGATAGCTGCAACATGCCGCTGCAAAACCCGCCTTGAAATGAACAGTGCATCGGCAATCTCCTGCCTCGAATCCTCAGTGAAAATAAGCTTTTCAAATACTTCCTGCTCCCGGTCTGTAAGATGATTTTCTTCTGCGATTCTGGCAAGGATCTGTTTCAGTGACTCTTCATCATCCTCTATTTCCGTAAATCTTTGCGCTGTTACCTCTGCAGATTCCGGGATGCCATTAACTGTTGCTTCGACAACTTCCCCGGCGCCTGAATCTGCTGCCCCCGCGACTTCAATGACATCTGTAGCTGCCGGAGTATCCTGAACAGTTTCATCTGTATTATCCCGGTTGCTCTGAGGATCGTAAACGATTTCAGTGTCATCCAAATTTTCTGCACCACCAATTTCAAGACTGATGCCAATGTCATCAGCATCAGCCCCTTCACCTACATCCATCGTCTTCTCAGACTCCTTCGCCAAAACAAAGTCCCGCACAATGGCTGCTGCCATTACGGTAACAGACATGATACCTATTGCGATAATATGCCATGTTTTCATCCCGCCCCAGGGAAGCAGTGAAAACAGCACCCCTGCCGTGCCCTCAATGATCCTTCCGCCGCTGGCATAAAGAATCCCGCGCTTCCCAAGATAGGGTGACAAGGTGAAAAACATGAAGTACATATACCCCATGTAAACCCCCACAGCAATGTAGAATATCACCATGATAAGCATGATGGAGTCATTATCCGAAAGCAGCACCGGACACATGATAAGCCACAGCACAGCCACAAAAAGGGTAATGTTTACGAAACGTCCTTTCCCGTAGTCACCGGTCGCACCCACAAGAATATACCCAAGGATTGTAAAAAGCCTGGGCCATGTGTAGGCACTTACCGCCTGAAATTCAGTTTCCACCATCCTGTGAATGAGCCAGCTGTCGCAATACGAAAGAAGCACCACCGCTGCAATAGAAAGTATGATGGCGGTCCTTAGCCGGTTCCTTTTTCCGGAAAGAGTCTTCTTTTCAACAGTTTCTTCTGTAGGCAGGCACTCGAGAATGATCCACTGCCAGGAGTTTTTGAAGATCGGAATCAGAGTGATACCGCCTATGATGATAAGAATGAGTAAAAGAAGATTGCTGTCTGCAAGTATCTGCACGAAATATTGGAGCAGATAAGCGACTGCTGCCCCTATGGCAATGGTTCTGCCCAATAGACCCGTTTCCAAAAGAGCAGACGCAACAAAATAGTGAACCGCTCCACCCAGTATACCGAGGAAAAAATGTACTATGGGCGCAAGCACGAGAAAGGCAAAGGCGCTTGGGTAAAGAATGATTATAAAGCTACCCAGATAGAAAAGCACCACTGAAACCTTGAGATACATGGACTTATGCTCATCCTTTCCGAGCCTTCTCCAGAAATAGGCATTGAACAAGATGCCCACAACAAAAATAAGCTGATCTACGTAATACATGATGAGATGCATATCCCCGCTTATGTACCCCATAGAATTCTTATTGGTCATGGTAGCTATGGATGTATATATGAATAAATAAATCGCAAAAATCATCGAAAAGGCACTTTCCTTACGGATGATCTGCCTCTTTATATTGTCCATGAATGCTCCTCATCTATTAACGTCATTTACCGGCCTCAATATCTGACATACAGATGTAGATCTGATTTCTCAAGTCTTCACCTTAATAATCGGATTGAACAACTGACTATATAACAGGTATCTGAAATCTTTTCCTGATGTTAATATTTGCAACGAAAAAGGACGGTCTCCTGAGAAACCGCCCTTCTTCAGAAAAGAGTATTTTGAGATATCTAAGCTCTAGAGTCCATTGCCAATGTTTAGGCTTCTAAGCATTCGCTATAACTAAGATCGGCTTAGATAAGATATGCTTCTAAGAATTGCTGTAACCATGCTTCGGCTCGGATCAAGGTGTCCAGCCGTTATCCAGCGGCATTCCTATAAACATTGAAGGATCCATCTGAAGTCCGTAAATGATATAGGTAAGTCCTTCCGCAGCCTTGTTGAAAGGAATGGTGAGGACGCCATTAATAGCACAAGGAACAGTCATGCTTGTTCCGTCACTGAACATTACAGTGTATGTCTGACCTGCAGTAACGCTTGCTGCAACGGGAACTTCAACTGTATCGGAAACGGAATTCAGGAACATGTTGTTGAAGCTCACAACTCCGGATCCCATTACGTTGTTTGAACCAAGTGTAGGTGTATTTGTTGCCATAAAGTTGTTGATAGCTGTTAATGTATCAACCGGTTTCAGAACATCGCCTACATTCATTGCCACATCCACTCCGCCAATATTCATAGAGTGAATCTGAAGTCCCTGAACTGCCTCAAAACCTACGAACAAACCACCGGCATTACTACTGTTATCATTTTGGCTTACTGTCCATTCAGCACGGTCAGAAGAACTGCTGCCGGAGGAAGTGCTGTAGGAGGTGTTGTTGCCGGAAGTGTTGTTGCCGGAAGTGTTGTTGCCGGAAGTGTTTCCGGAATCTGACCCTGAATTTGAAGTTTTAGTCAATCTTACTCCGACATAAACTCCACCGCCTCGAGGAACAGAGATATATGCTCCGCCGGTTCCGTTAGGAATGATCTGATATGCTGTATTGTCATTTACATCATAGAATTCTGCTGTATATCCGCTCGGAATGTCTACGCTGAAATAAACCTCTTTACCTTCCTTTGCAACGTAAGTACCATCAGATCGCTGCTCACCTTGACCACTCATTGCAATCTTGGCCTCGGTAGAATCAGCTTTGATAATATAATTTACGACACTTTCATCGCCTTTGGAATATTTTCCTGTATTCGAATCGTAAGTATCCACAACGTTTTTGTTGTTTGAAGTATCTACCTTCCAAACTGTAATGTCAAGTTTCTCGGTAGTGCTTTCACCCATAAGAACGATATTGTGATCCTTACCGGAAATGGTACCATCTACTTCAAGAGATAATTTACTGTCATCATCCATTTTGCTAATCTTAACCGCATCGTTGTTATATGCAGTCACATCATTTTTAACAGTAATGTTTATGTCAGTTTTTGATGAGTCCTCCCCTGCATCATTTAGACCTATGGCGAAACCTTTAGCTCCATTTTGTTCAACACTGCCTGCCACGTGTATTGTAAGTTCACCTTTTACGCCTTCGGTTTGTATTCCTTCTGCGTCGCCGCTTCCATTTGTTGCTAAAATATCACCATTTACAGTGATATCAACACTCCCCTCTTCGCCAACACCACCTCTGATACCTACAGCCAAAGGCCATTCACCACTGCTCTCTGTCGTAACAGAGATAGAGCCTGTATTAACCGTTGCAGAACCATTAACGATACCAATACCTGAAGATAAATTTTCATCGCCCGATCCAAGTTCAATACCTTTTCCGGTTGATCCTGATTTAACAACAACATCTCCTGAGGAAACAGAAACATTACCACCCTCAGTTACACGTTCAATAACTATACCTGAAGCATCTGCATTCGAGGTAACATCTATAGTCCCCTCGACTTTAACATCAGACTTAGCATTTCCGTGCGAACTAACTTCTACACCTGTAGCAGATTCTCCATTACTCTTTACGGTTACACCAGAGCCTTCAGATCCAGATTTTCCAACATTCACTTCTGTTTTACCACGTGATTCAGAATTAGCTTCAATACCGATTGCTTTGCTATCTGATTTAACGTCTACTTCATGTCCAACATTTACAGTTGTGGACGAATCATGAGTTGATGACGCTAAAATACCTTCTGCATCTTTATGTGTTTCTATAGATACATCATGCTCTACATCTACTTTTGTAGTTCCCGAACTAGAAGACCCTGCCTCTATACCATAAGATGTGTTATCTGAATAATCAGAATAACTCGAAGCCACCTCTACGTCATTTCCTACATAAACTTCTACTGTTGAGTTATCACTTGCTTCTGCCCTTACTCCTTCAACCGTCTCCTCTGCATAACCATCTTCGGTTTTTACATCTTCTTCAATTGTTACTTCTATTTTTTCGTTAGCAATGATATTCTGTGCAGACACAACACTACTAACATGCTCGTTATTTGAAAGAGATGCATCATGTTGTTCTACCTTACCATTATCGCCTTGACCTTGCTTATTAATATAGTTATTATCGGCCAAGGTAACCATCCCCGAATTCATACTCATCGATGCCGCAAGAATCACCGCCAAAAGTTTCTTTGTATTACATAAATTTCTTCTCTTCACTTAAATCCTCCTCCTGAGTAAACACGTTCAAACAATGTAAGAAAAATTTTATAAAACTCGGCCAAAAAATGATAGGTCACAAGTGTGCCATATGCAGTAAAGCCTCGATTTTGCGTGGTTTTTTGGAGTTAAAAAATCAGGCTTAGATTGCTCCCTTTCTAAGCCCGCTTTTTTATAATTTACACCGCAATGATCAAAATATTAAATTTTACTAATGCTTTAATATCTTTAATCTATCCCAATAACATGCATATCTCGTTAGTTCATAATCTTTGTTTGGTTTTGTTGTTGCTCCTACTTCAACGATTTTCCTGACCTCAGGAAAATCGTTCGATACAATATGACCGCCGTTCTCACAAGCAATCGTTGCAAATTCAATTTATGAATCACTTTCAATTACTATCTGATCATCGGATTTTCCGATATCCTCAATCATATCGGTAACTAAATTCTGTAGCTGTGCGGCATTTTTATTTGTTATCACAGGTTTTCCCGTTCTTTTTTCAACGGCAATTCTTGCTTCACCTGCAGCTGCTCCACCCTCGGTTGCTACAAGCCTGTTTTCTTCGAATGTTTCAGGTTGTTTCTGCTTGGATATCTCAGCTGTTGTTGCTTCCGCAAGCATATTTAGAACCAGTTCCAATGTAGACATGTTATCCCTAAGATTCTCTTTCTTTAGCCCTTTAAGTTTTTTGTACTGTCTCGTTGTCATTCCGGACCAGGCTTTCGTGATATCATCTGTAAGGGATTGCGTATTCTACACCTTTCTTTACACCACGCTTATCCCACTCGTCTGTAAGCTCTTTTCTTACCTGGATTGCCTGCAGGCGCTGATTAATCCACTCCCTTGAATAGCCCTTTTTGGCATAGGTTTCAAGTGCCCTCTCAATTGACAGCTCCGGATCGATTACTTCCTCTATCCTCTCACGTCCCACCTCAGCGAGCCATAATTTAAATGGTTCGGCTTTTTTTGAGGGAATTGACTGGATAATACGAAGAAGTTGTTCTACGTTTGCAACATCTGTGTTGTATTTTTTTCCATCTTTGGGTGATTTCATTCTCAGTTGGTGACATTTTGTCACCAACTGACTTCCTTCTTCTTTTAATCGTTGTTTAAGTTTATTCCAATATTTTCTTCCATCAACACTTTCAGTAAGAGCTTGTACAACATCAACTATCGAGAAATACCACTCCTCTTCATCTTCTACCCATGCTGTTCTTATAGGCTGATCTTCAAAAAATTTTATATTACTATTATCCATAACTATTTTTTCTACTCCGCTACACATTCAAATTTTTAAACCTGGGGATTCATAAATCTCATCTTAAGTCAGGTACATAAATAGCGCATACTTTAATTCCTTAGTAATTCTTCGTATTTCAGCTGATATGAAATAAGCCTCGGTATATACTCAGGCGGAGTACGCCGTCCTGCCTCCCAATCCTCAAGTGTACGGACAGGAATTCCTGTATGCTCTGAGAATTCTTTTCGGGTCATATTCACACTCTCACGTAATTCTTTAATATACTTTGAAACATCCATAACTTAATCCTCGCAATGCGTTTTTCTCATTATAACATATTATCCGATTACGCGCAATGCGTGGTTAGATGATCTTATTTTATGATGTCAGCTTCAAGCCTTAATCTCTCTTACGTTTTAATGCCCATTGCAAAAGTCCTATGACATTTGCAATTTGATTTGCAAATGTCATAGGACTTTTGTTCCTAATCAGAGATATAAAGTTTCTTACCTCTGCTTCTATAATTCTTATTCCTCCGCTGCCTGAAGCTTCTGTGTATCCTGAATCTCCATGATCATATTAACGCGGGTCTCATGGCGTCCACCCTCGAACTTTGCATTGATCCAGGCATCAACGATCTGCTTTGCTGTCTCGATACCGATAACTCTTGCACCGAAACATATAACATTTGCGTTATTATGACGCTTGCTCATCTCAGCGGAATAAGGCTCGCTGCAGCAGCATGCACGCACACCGTCAACCTTGTTACATGCAAGGCTGATGCCTACGCCGGTTCCGCAGATGGCGATACCGCCGTCAACCTTTCCCTCTGCAACCATCTTTCCTACGCGGTATCCTGAAATCGGATAATTGAAGCTGTCTGTTGAATTGGTTCCAACATCGATCATCTCAATTCCCTTCTCCTCGAGATACTGCATGATCTCCTTCTTCATATCTACCGATGAGTGATCATTTCCGATTACTAATTTCATAACTGATCTCCATTCTATAAATTCTATTTTAATGTAGCAGCTCATCCGGAACCCTGGTGACGGATGAACCGAAACATTTAAATTTGCTTTTTCTCCAAAAAGTATAACATAGGATATTTTATTTCTCTATAACATCACCCTTTGGTTCCTGCTGAGAAAAATTCAGCCAAACTTGACCCATACTTCGATTTTCGTGTTTTAAGTCATACAGAACCCTGCTCTTGCTTGACCCATTCTTCATTTCTCGCGATTTAAGTCATATAGAATCCTGCTCCTGCTTGACCCATCCTCCGCTTTTCGAGTTATAAGTCAATTGATCATCAATTGATAGTTGACTCAAAGACATTATTTCGGATATGTAATCAATCCAACAACGCCTTCGCATGAAGATACCCGGTATCCACTATCATATCTTCATAATTCTCCGCCGTCACAACCGCAGGAATCAGCTCTACGGCAGGTACCACAACCATACCGTTCTGGTACATTTCCGAATCCGTGATCTCCATCTCCGTTCCGTGATATATGTCATCCACAAGCTCTGTTATACTGAAAGCATACTGTGCAGGATCGTAAAACACAGACATTGACTGCTTTCCCTGAAGTATCCTGTCCAGAGCCTCTTCACTTGAACCGTCTCCGGTTATGACCGGCATGCTTCCTCCATATGTGCCGTCCATAACGGCCTCAGCCATCGCTCTGGATACGCCTCCCGCAAGCACATCGTCAGTACATATAACGGCATCAAGATTTCCGGAGGTGTAAACCTCGGCAAGAAGCTCCTTCATACGTTCATAGGCCTCAGACTCACTGTTGTCCAATGTACTCACCTGCTCAAGCTCCATCTGCCCGGAAGGTATAACAAGGGCTCCGGCATCGATATACGGGAATAATGCTTCCATCAGACCCGGGAACCTGAAGTACAGGGTCTCATCCGACATGTCTCCCGTGAAAATTTCCGCGGTCTTTGGCTCCTCAGCTGTTGCATGCTTGAGATCCAGCGCATCAACGATGTAATTACCCATGGTTTCACCCACGTGATAGTCATCGCAGCCGAAAAGGAAATTTACACCGTCTGTGCCCATGGGTACATGATCGATGGCGATAACATAGATACCCGAGTTTTTCACCTGTATAAGCTCCGCTGCAAGGGCTTCCGACGAAACATCCCCGGGGGCCACGAATATGATCCCCGCTCCTTCTTTTACCAGTTCTTCTATATCCTCGATCTGCTTTTTAACCAGCTTATCCTTATGGAATCCCTCCACTGAAGGACCTTCCTCCAGAGGCTGCTCCACAGCATATTTAAAGTCTGCATTATATCCGGAAGCATGAAGCACCTTATCAATCTGCTTTTCCATAAGCATCCACTTTTCACATTGCTGATCCGGGAAGGAGAAGCCAATAAGCTCTCCGTTTCCTCCGATGATATCGAGGTTTTCAATGTCATTGGGCGGCGCCACATTCTCTTCGATCAGATATTTTGAAGCCGTGGTTTCTTCTTCGGATTCATCTCCTGTCGGAGTGTTCTCATCTGCCTCTGTACTGCTGCTTTCCGAGACCTCCTGTGTCTCATTGATCCCGGATCTGATTCTCTTCCCCAGGAAAATGCAGAAAAGCAGAAAAACAAAGAAAATGATACATCCGATGGCAAACTGTACCATCATCTTATGTTCTGTAAGCCGTCTTTTTTTATGGGATTTTTCATGCTCATCATGGAGATTTTGATTTACATTCCTTTCATTCATCCTGATGGATTTATGCTGAAGACTCTCCCACTGGTACTCCGGATCTACCTGGACCCTTTTCCTTTTGGGCTTTTTAACAGTATTTTTATGATCATTCTTGAGATTTTCTTTTTTAGTTTCGTTATCCTTATCCAATGATCTCCCCCATTATCCATTGGGAACGGTTTTTATCTTATCCAATCCTGTCCCCATCTGATTATACCCTCGCTTCATTATACTAAAAAAGGACCGGTATAAAACCGGTCCTCATAAATCTTTAAAGATTTTTTAATCTGAAGTGTAAATGTCGAGCTCCATTCATATCCGAATTGCTGCTATGAAAGCAGCATCCGACTATGAATGAACCGTGAGTACTTCAATTCTTTGGTTATCGTCTTAGTTCTTTGACTTCTCGGAACCATCCTCAACCATGTTCTTTGCACCTGCCTTCTTGGCAAGCTGCCAGACAAGGGATTCACCCTGGGCGATCTCAAGGTCAACGCCTGTAGCATTAGGCTCACTGTCCTTAAAGGCATAGTCCTTACCCGGAAGGATGGCATTCAAAATGATACCTACAAGTGAACCTGTTGCGATACCTGAGAAGTTGATCGTTATAGCGCCAATCGGGATGATGATGGCGCTGGCACTGGAGTAGTTGACACCGATAGCAAGCACCATGATAAGTGCTGCGATGATGACATTTCTTGTCTTTGAAAAATCAACCTTAGTTTCAACGATGTTTCTGATTCCGACAGCAGAGATCATACCGTAAAGAACCAGTGAGATACCACCGACTGTAGCCGCCGGCATTACCTCGATAAGAGCTGCAAACTTAGGGCAGAAGCTGAGGATGATGGCAATGCATGCAGCCAGGCGGATAACCATAGGATCATAAACCTTTGTAAGTGTAAGCACACCTGTGTTCTCGCCGTAGGTTGTATTGGCAGGTGCTCCGAAAAGAGATGCAAGAGCTGTTGCCAGACCGTCTCCTGTAAGTGTTCTGTGGAGACCCGGCTCCTTGATGAAGTTCTCTCCGACTGTTGAAGAGATAGCTGAGATATCACCGATATGCTCCATCATGGTTGCGAATGCTATAGGCACGATGGTTATCACTGAAGTGATGAGCAGTGAAGTGTTCATGGTTCCGTCAGTGAAAAGTGAGAATACTGTACGGCTGTAATTTAAAGGAAGTCCAAACCATGCAGCTTCCGATACAGGCGAGAAATCGATAGCTCCGGCAACTGCAGCAACAAGATATGAACCTATAACACCGAGAAGGATAGGGATGATCTTCACCATTCCGCGTCCCCAGATATTACAGATAACAACTATGAAGATAGCTACAAGAGCGATGGGCCAGTTTGAAGCACAGTTCTCGATAGCTGACTTTGAAAGGTTGAGACCGATTGCGATGATGATAGGCCCGGTTACTACAGGCGGGAAATATTTCATTACCTTTGACTCACCAAATGCCTTGAAGGCTGTGGCAAGTACCAGATAAACAAGACCGGCACAAGCTACACCGAAGCACGCATATCTCAGGAGATCGGGCTCACCGTTAGGAGCAATTGCTGCATATCCTGCAAGGAATGCAAAGGATGATCCCAAAAATGCAGGTACTCTTTTCTTACTGATAAGGTGGAACAAAAGTGTACCGAGACCTGCCCAGAGTAATGTTGCGGAAACGCTGAGTCCTGTGAGCAGTGGTACCAGAACAGTTGATCCAAACATTGCAAACATGTGCTGAAATCCAAGGATCAATACCTTTCCTGTTCCAAGCTTTCTGGCATCATAGATACCTTCTTCGCCGATCTTGATTTTTTCGTTACTCATTTATTAACCCCTTCCTTGGTTGTCAGGATAATAAACCAAGATGCTTTACAGTCACATCCACCGGGGACGGTTCTCGCCGGCGCGAACCGGCCCCGGTGGATACTGAATGAGCTCTGAC
>JAGAGL010000114.1:0-35219 GCA_017627595.1 Oribacterium sp.
CGGCAATGGTTCGCGAAGACCGTGGTCGGCTCTTTTCCCCACCATCCGGAGTTATTGGAACCACTAATTGACCTTAAAACTCAGAATTCAGAATATAAGTCAATGTAACCTGCCATTCAGAATGACCCAAATCCTGATTACCTGAATTTGAGTCAATGTAACCTGCTATTCAGGATGACCCAAATCCTGATTACCTGAATTTGAGTCATTATAACCTGCTATTCAGGATGACCCAAATCCTGATTACCTGAATTTGAGTCATTATAACCTGCTATTCAGGATGACCCAAATCCTGATTACCTGAATTTGAGTCATTATAACTTGCCATTCAGGATGACCCAAATCCTGATTACCTGAATTTGAGTCATTATAACCTGCCAGTCAGGATGACTCAAATGCTGGTAACCGGAATATGGGCCTTGTTCACTGCGAAAATAAGGCATACCGGCTGAACTGTTTCGGTCCACCGGCTGAATTTTATCAATTTTTCAACTGTATATTGACATTGATATATCTATATGATAAATTTAGTAGGTTCTCACTTGAGAGAGCAAATGCTGGTATAGCACAGTCGGTAGTGCGTCGCATTGGTAGTGCGGAGGTCACCGGTCCGATTCCGGTTACCAGCTTTTTTTATTTTTGTCATTCCAATATGTTTAAGGCCACAAGTTGACGATTTCCGCCAGCTTGTGGCTTCTTTTTTGAAACGGTCCACTAACACCGTCCCCTTTATCCATAAAAAAATCCCTCAAACTTCGAGAAACTACCATTGTGAAAAAGCAGCTTTTTTGTGTGAGCTGGGGTTGGATCGTAAGCTAACAAATACCAAAGAGAAAAAAGGGGTGGGCGAACACAAAAAAGGGAACTACACTAGTACATCAGGCCCCTAGTTACTGATTTAGTTAAGTGCAAAAACAGCACTTTGTTTCACAGCTTCAATATCATAGTCGCGATCCTGAAGTATGCCAGCAGCGAGAGAGCATCAACGATGGTGGTAATGAAAGGACTTGCCATAACCGCGGGATCGAAGCCCAGGCGCTTAGCACCTACAGGAAGCACACAGCCTATGAGCATGGCCATCAGGACTGACGCAATAAGGGTCAGACATACTGTCATGGCTACAGCCACTGCAACATGATCAAAAACCAGGAGCTTTAAAAAATTGGCTGCCGCCAAAGTCAGACCGCAGAAAACGGCAACTCTTACTTCCTTCCAGATAACCACCGGAACATCGGAATATTCAATCTCACCGAGAGACAATCCACGGATTACCGTAACAGATGCCTGACCTCCGGCATTACCGCCCGTATCCATAAGCATTGGAATGTATGCCACAAGCACTGCACAGACACTCAAGGCGTCCTCAAAGGATTTAATGATGGCACCGGTAAAGGTAGCACTCACCATGAGAAGAAGTAACCAGGGGATCCTCTTTTTATAGGTTTCCATCACGCTGGTCTTCATGTAGGTCTTGTCGGAAGGAAGGATAGCTGCCATCTTTTCCATATCCTCCGTAGCCTCTTCTTCCAGGATATCCACGATATCATCGACCGTAACGATACCCACAAGCCTGTTTTCATTGTCTACTACCGGCATGGTGGTAAAGTCGTACTTCTTGAATTGTCTCGCAACCTCCTCCTGATCCATCATGGTGTTAAGGGCAATGACATTTTCATGCATTATGTCCCCGATTATCTCATCATCCTTTGAGAGAAGGAGATATCTCAGGGCAACGGTTCCAAGCAAATGTCTGCCGCTGTCCAGAACATAACACACATCGATGGTCTCCGAATCAATGCCCACCTTGCGGATACGCTCGATGGCTTCCCTTACGGTAGAGCTTTCCTTAAGATCCACAAACTCCACCGTCATTATGCTTCCGGCACTGTCATCCGGATAGCGAAGAAGCTGATTTATCTCACGCCTCGTATCGGCATTGGCATTGGCAAGTATCCTTGTAACGATGTTAGCAGGCATCTCATCCATCAGGTCCGCAGCATCATCCGCCATCAGATTATCAATGATACTCGCCGCTTCCTTTTCGGACATGGCGCTGATGATCTTTTGCTGAAGATCCACATCAAGATACGCAAAAACGTCCGCAGCCTGATTCTTCGTCAGGATACGGAATATCTTAAGCATTCGCTCTTCATCGAGTTCCTCTATCCATGCTGCGATATCCGCATCATTATGCTCGGACAAGGCCTCACGGAGCTTCAGGTATTCCTTGTTTTCAAACATGGTGAGAAGCCCGTCAAAAACATTATTCTTTTCTTCCATATCATATCTCCTTATATACGGCAAAAGAAGCCGCACACAGGAAAATACTCTTTACAGGGAATTCCGGGTGTTGCAGCAGAGGATTGCCGTGGTCATATCATTTGTACTTCGGGGAACAGTATCTGAACTTCGACTGTCACTTGACATATGACCACCACCCTTCAAAAGAATCAAAAAACAGAACACCCACCCGTAAAGCGGGTGATTTTGTGCACCATGCGCCTGATAGTTTTGCTGCCTGCAAAACCTGAAGCAGCGCACGTCACGCAGTCACAACCTGCAATCAAAAATGATCCTTGACTCAATTCTATGTTTGGAAAATATCAAAGTCAAGACATTTAACGGTCAGGACATTTAGCTTATGAAAAAGTTCCGTACATCCAGAATTTATGGTACAATCATTCGAGCCATAGCAATACGCTTAAAGCACACTTACGGATAAACCACTTTAGATAATTGCTTTTAGCGTTTATGGTAATTTCGGATAAATGAAAAGGTTATACGATGCAAAAGCTTCTTTCCGTAGCAATCCCTTGCTACAATTCTCAGGAATATGTCCGGCATGCCATAGAAAGTCTGCTGCCCGGCAAAGATAAAACAGAAATAATCGTTGTCAATGACGGTTCAACGGATGATACACAAAAAATAGCAGAAGAATACGCCGGAAGATATCCCGGCACAGTCAAGGTTGTGAACAAGGAAAACGGAGGACACGGAGATGCGGTGATGGCAGGTCTCAGTCAGGCTACCGGTCTTTATTTCAGGGTTCTGGACTCCGATGACTGGCTGGACGAAGCATCACTTTACATATTTCTGGGAACTCTCCAAAAGATGCGGGACAGCAGTAACCCTGTGGATCTCATTCTCACGAACTATGTTCACGAGAATGTAATTGCAAAACGGAGCTGCAGCATCAACTACCATAAAAATCTGCCCATAAACCGCCGCTTCTCCTGGGATGAAGTGAAGGAATTTGAGATGGGTTCCTACCTTCTCATGCATGCCACCACTTTCCGGACAGACCTTCTTCTTAGCTGCAATATGGAGCTTCCGAAACACACCTTCTACGTGGATCACCTGTTCGTGTCATATCCCCTGATGCACGTGGAAAGCATGTTTTATCTGGATATAGATCTTTACCGCTACTTCATAGGAAGGGCTGACCAGTCTGTTAATGAGAATGTCATGCTGCAAAGGATCAACATGCAGCTTGAAGTGAACCGCCGCATGCTCTATGATCTGGATCTCGGAAGCATTGACAATAAATCCAAAAAAGAGTACCTCTACTACTATGTGGAAATCCTCTCACTCATTACCATAACCATACTTCTCCGTTCCGGAACAAAAGAAAACGAGGAACTGATGGAATCGTTCCTCGATGAAATAAAAGAGAAGAAGCCTGATGTTTATGATTGGATAATGCAGAAGCCCTTTTACAGGCATCCCATTCGTCCCATCCGCATCCTTCCCCGTTTTATAAGCTATCCGACCTATCGCATTTCCTACCTGATAGCCCGTCGCCACTTCGTGTTCAACTGAAGGAGCAGAAGCTGGGATCCGCTTAAGATAAGTGGGAACAGGAAGCTGCAGAAACGTGACAGGAGCATGGTGCTTCCCATAAGATGCTTAGGTATGAGATCCGCAAAAAACAGTGCAAAGCCATACTCTGTAACTCCTGCTGCTCCCGGAAGAGGAAGGGAGGATACCGAAAGAAACAGAGCTCCCTGGGTACAGACTCCGGTGAACCAGCTGAAGCTGTCACAGCCCAAAGCCCTGGCACAGAGATACGGCACGGAATGGAAGAGTGACATCTGAACAAACGAGGTCAGAAGTATCTTCACGAATACTCTCTTGTTACTGTTCATTAAACCGGCAGCTTTACGATATCTTGCGAAAAAACGCATTATTTCGTTCTTGCTGCCGGGGTTTTTGTTTTTACGGTTAAACCTTAAGGCTATATACGCAAACATTATGGTCATCCTTCTGGAAAAAAGGATGGAGATAAGGATGGCTATAGTCACGAGGTTTATGGCAAAGCCTATGGGAAATACATAGGAAAACTTCCCTCCCAGACTAAATATCCCCTTAGATGCAAATGTCAATCCGATGATCCCCCACACAACTGCCATTATCTGATAACTCAGAAAAGCGCACAGAAGAGAAAAGGTACCGTGGGATAGCTTGATCCTGTCCTTGTACATGAAATACAACTGCCCGGGCTGTCCTCCCGAGGAAGAAGGGGTGATGGAGCTGAAGAAGAAGCCTGCGAAGGCATATTTCATCATCTGAGGTATGCTTACCTCATATCCCGTAAGCCTTAAACACCTTCTGATGTTAAGACCGTCAGCAATGGAATAGAGTATCATTGCTGCCACTGCAGCCGTCACCCAGCGTGGATCCGCATGCCTTAAAGTACCTGCTATATCGTTTCCGTCCAGCTCCTTGTATATGATATAAATTGTTGCTCCTCCGAGTACCAGAAGGAGAAGCGCACCAAACCAGACAGATTTTTTCTTCAATAAGTTCATCAATAACCTCCGGGGACGTTTCCGTCGTCCACTCAATAGATTGTATCACAACACATCATAAAAATGGAAGAATATACAAGATATCGTAAACAGGCAGCCGTAGGGCATCCTTTTAGAACCTTTTCTCTCCAGCTCAGGACCACTTATCCCTAAGAGGTGTCTTTGCATTTTCTGTATAAAATATTAATAAATGTACATTAACCGACGATATAGATAGTGTCAAAACAGTCAATCTGAGATTGTATTTTTTACATACTTCCAAGGAATATGCCCGTATGTCGAAAAAGAAAAACTTTACTAATATAAGATTCATCATTGCCGCTACGGGTATACTCTGTCTTTTGCTGGCACTGTCCCAGCTCACCTACTACGCATTAAACAAAAAGCCCGAGGAACCCAAAGCTCCCGTTCCCATCACCCATAATCTGCTTTTTTTAAGCTCCTTTGACTCCATGCATGCAAATTATGACGAAAAGAAGGACGGTCTTGAGAGTGTCTTTCTGGACAATGGGATAGAATTTGACATTTCCTTTATGGATGTAAAAAGCTTCAAGGGCGACACGGATGTTTCAAGCTTTTACAATTTTTTCGAGGAAAGGTTCAATAACAACTCCGCAGATTACACCGGCATCATGGTAAGCGATGATAATGCTCTCCAGTTTGCCATGGATCATCAGGAGAAGTTCTTCCGGGGTCTGCCCATCGTGTTCTTTGCCATCAACAATAGGGAAAGGGCTGAGAAAGCAGTGTCCAACCCCTATATGACCGGTGTTTTCGAGCCGGACTACATAACGGATACCATTAAAACCGCCATGACCTCCATGCCCGGCAGAAAGACTTTTGTGGCTCTCCATGATGAGTCCGAAGCAGGCCTTGTGGATATTGATGAATTCAATGAATATATGAAGGACTTCCCGGATTACACTGTGATAGAGCTTAACGCGGCCAAACTCACCATGGCAGAGATAGCGGATGAGCTTAAGGCATTACCCGAGGATTCCGTCGTATTTTTCATGGCCTGTTACAATGATGCCACCGGACATAAATATTCCCTCCTTGACATCACAAATATCATTCAGGAGTGCACGGATGCTCCCATCATGAGAAATTATGTGGGAGGAAGAGAGGTAGGCATCCTTGGAGGTACCTATATGAATGCCTTCGATCAGGCAAAGCAGGCTGCTGCCATAATGACCGACATACTTATAAACGGTGCCAATGTTTCCGATTTCGGTCTCTATACCGATGCCGCCAGCATTACCTGCTTTAACTATGATCTCATGAAGCACTACGGTATAAGTGAAAAAATGCTTCCGCCCGATACCGTCTATGTAAACAAACCGCTGTCCTTCAGCGAGACCTACAGGGAAATGATCCCCATCGTTGCCCTCATGATGGTTTCCATGCTGTGTCTTGTTTCAGCCATAGGCTTCGCTTTCATCAATGAAAAAATCCACGTACAGGATCTCGAAAGATCCAAAGCCGAGATAGAAAGCTCCAGATTCATGCTTCAGTACCAGGCTGAGCATGATGAGCTCCTGGATATCCTGAACAGAAGAAGCATATTGGATTATATGCATAAAAATCTAAAGGCTGACCATAGGTACTCCGTTTTGCTGTTTGACATTGACGGTTTCAAGGATGTAAATGAGAACTACGGTCATAGCATTGGGGATCTGATTCTTAATGATATAGCTGATAGCCTGAAAAGTGTCGCGGATTCTTTTAACCTCATAGTAGGCAGATACGGCGGCGACGAGTTTATCGTCATCAATTTAGGCAGTTGGCTGGACAAGGATTCCCAAATAGTAAAGGCTATAGTGAATATCTTCAGTAAGCCTTTTTTGCCCGGTAAAGTAGCTTTACTTCTTTCCACAAGTGCCGGCATCTCCAATTCGGATGGTATTACAAAACCGCAGGATCATATACTTAATGCTGAGATGGCGCTGTTTGAAGCCAAAGAGAATGGAAAAAATATGGTATGCATTTATACCGATGCGATGAAGCAGAAATTTGCTGAGGAAACCACCGTAAAACAGGCATTTCTCCATGCACTGGAGAATGATGGCCTGTACATGAAATACCAGCCAAAGGTTCACGCCATTACAAAGGAGGTTATTGGCTATGAGGCACTGGTACGTCTTAAGGACTCTCCTTACGGACCCGGACAGTTCATTCCTGTAGCAGAAAAAAACGGCTGGGCCGCAAAGCTTGGTCGTGCCACCACGGAACTTGTGGTAAAGCAGCTGGCGGAGTGGAAAAAAGCCGGAAAGACCATTTATCCCGTATCCGTCAATTACTCCAGCAGGCAGCTGAATGATACAGGTTATGTTGAGTTTTTAAAGTCACTTCTTGAATTATACGAGGTTGATCCAAAATATATCGAGATTGAGATCACGGAAAGTCTTTTGATGGAGGAGTCCGCAGTATCAGGAAAGCTGTTTGATGACTTTGGTAAGCTTGGCATAAAGCTTCTTCTGGATGATTTCGGAACCGGTTACTCGTCGCTTGCATATCTCACCTATGTGCCGGTTGATATCGTCAAGCTTGATAAATCTCTGGTTGATACCTACCTGGTGGAGGGCAAAGATGCCTTTATAAAGGATGTAATACAGCTTGTTCATGATATGGGTAAGCTCATCACCATTGAGGGCGTAGAAGAGAAGTGGCAGTACGAAAGGCTTCGGGAGTTTAATGCCGATGCCATCCAGGGCTACTATTTCTCAAAGCCTCTGGATCCGGAGGAAGCCATAGAGTTTTCCGCGGCCGAGTAGGCATGCATTGCCTGCAAACAGCAACAACCGCATTTTAAAAAATTTTTTTAGATATACATTCCAAAAGTATTATTTTTCCGGACATTTCATCCGAAATTAATATGTGAGGGTAAATATGGGGGTATTTACTTTTGGGGGTGTAAATCATGTATAAAAGGAGCTTTTTATTTATTCTGGTTGTACTTCATCTGTTTGCGGGGTCTCTCTGTGCCTATGGCTTTTCAACAGCCGATATCGAAGCTATCTATGCAGGTGAAGCTGATGCAAATGTTCGGAATATGGGCGTCATGATGCTGAAGAAAGAGCTCGGTCTCGATGCCGGCAGTGATGCTCGTACCATCGGAACCTTTTCAAGAAGCAACAATGACTTTATAACCATGACTTCACTGGTGAATGTCAACAGGCAGTCCGTAGCTGATCTTACAGATCGGTCATTCGTTCTGCGTCTCGGAAAAGCAGGAAGTTATGATGCCATGTACTATGCAGAAAGAGGTCAGGATCTTGAGCTTCTCCTTTATCACATAAATAACGTAAAGGCAATGACCTCCGGCATGAGCGACAGAGAAAAATCCGTGTTCATCAATAACTACATCTGTGACAGCTTTTCCTTCCGGCGCCATACCGGTTCATCCTCCAGTGCGGTGGAGGGCTTTAAAAGCGGCATCACCAACTGCAGGGGATACACAGCAAGCTTCTACATCATCGGCATGAACTGCGGTCTTAATGTTAAGGCAGAATGTGCACACAACAGCACCGGCAGCCATACCTACAATATCGTAAACATCGGCGGAGAAGACTATGTGGTAGATACTTCTGCCAATGATCTCTACGGAACTGATGATTATCTGCTCATTCCCTATGCCGCCTATATGGCAGGGACCAACAGTGTGAAGGTAAGGGATTCTCTGGCGGATCTTGACAGCGGAATTGTTTAAAAGCAGGTTACGATAGATGATTTATCAAGGCAAAAGAGATATAATTACTTATCAAAGGAGCGGCAATGAGAATCACAAACAGGGACAACTATAAACTGATGAAGCTAAAGACTTTCAGGAGGCGCATTACAGCGGCCTCTATGGCTGCAGCTATGCTTTCGGCTTTAGTACCTGTGGAGGCTCTGGCGGCTCCTGATAGTGTCAGTGCAGCCTCGGCAGCTCAGGCAAATCTCGCATATGAACAGAGGCTGGCACAGGCTGCTTCTGAAAACGCAGCTGTTCCTCAGACCCTCAAGGATCTTTTCAATCCTTTCTTTTATGCTCTTCAGTATCCCGATGCGGCGCTTGAAGCAGGAACAGATGCTGAAAGCTTATATCAGCATTTTCTGACGAAGGGTATCTATAACGGATACCGGTGTAATTCCTATTTCGATATAAAAAAATACCGGGATGACCATCCTGAGCTTGCCTCATACCTTGGAGATGACTGGGATATGTGGGTGGCTTATTTCTTTATGGGACAGAATGCGCCTGGCAGTCTCAGGGCATCCTTTGACCCGGTGTTTTATGCTGCAGCATATCCTGATGCCGCGCTGCAGTGCGGAAATGATCCTGAAGCGCTGTACCATCATTACATCACCTTCGGTCTAAATATGGGTTATGCGGGTAATGCCTACTTTAACCTTTATAAATATCGTGCCGCACATCCGGCATTTGGGAGCATCTACGGAAATGATTGGGAAGCCTGGCTGAGAGGCTTTTATACAACAGGGCTTACCGGGGGAGGAAAGCCGGATTACAAGAGAAATGATGAGCTTAAGGCATTAACCGAAGCCCGTGGCTACGATTCCTCTGACAGTAACAGTATCTCAGACGGCAACGGTAATGTCCTCATACCTGTATCTGAGATCGGTCACTACCTTACTCTCGATGAATTGAGGGAAAGGTGCGGTGACAGCCTCATACTGGTTACAGATGCAGAGGGCTATGTGACCTTCGTTGGCGGTCACTTTACCGATGTTAAGGTCTCCGATGACCACGACTCAGAGAAGGCTATAGAGTGTATGCTGAAGCTCATCGGATTCCCTGAGGGACAGATACTGAAATTCAGCAGATCCGTAACCAACAGCATGGGCCACGTTTATTATCAGTTTACGGAAGCAGATCGGGGCGGCACCCGGAATAACTACTTAAGTGTGATCTCCCTCGGAACAGATGACAGCGGCAAGGTCATAAGCTTAAGCAGCAACTGCAATGCAAAGCTTTCGGAAGAGGATAAAGCTGAAGCTAAGGTTATCATGGATGATATCCTTAAGGAACTGAAAAAGAACAATGAAACTCTGCTCACGACCGAATTCGAAACCGTTTTTATCCCTTATAAGAATGCTTACTGTAAGGTTTTTTACGGTAAAGACAAGAACGGGCATGTGTCTAAATATATAATAAACCCGGGCTGGAACGACATAGAAAACATAGGAAAATACTCGGACATCCCTACTGAAGAAAATGGTTTGTACGCCTATGATTATCTCTTCGCCGATGCTGTTGAGACAGAAGCGATCAGATTTAAGGACTATTTTAACAATGATGTGACGCTTTCTGTGGCCACCATAAAGAAAGGAGGAAAGACTTACTACTATCTTGTGGATAAAGACAGAAGGATAGCGGCTAATCTCAAGGAAGCCCATGAAAGCGACGATCTCACCAAGGGCTTTCACAGCCTCGATGATATCCATAGCCATTATGTCCAAAGCTTTGTTACCATACAGAAATCCTATGATTACTATAAAAAACTGGGATTTTTTGGTGACGATAAAGTAACACCTATCATAATGCGCTTCGATGAGGCTGATACTACAGATAACGCATTCTGCATCAATTATGGGGACTATATTGAGGTAGGCATCAACAACAATAAGGGAAATGCAGCATTTGATGGCGTATCACATGAGCTTGGGCACGGTATACTATCTGGGATGGCTCCGGTAAGCGATTATTTTAAAGACAATTCCTTCCATGAGGGTTACGCTGATATAAGCGGCAATATCCTTGAGATGCTTTTGTACCTTGCGGGGGATCCCACCACGGGACAGACTGTTGATCTCGATAAATGGAGCATCGAAGAAAGCGTTGGTATGACAATACGATCCATGGGTGACCCTGAAAGCAAGAACGGTGCCTCCAAGGTGGGAGGAAAAAACTATCTGGTAACCCACCGGGATAGTGAGAACTGTCATGCCCATGCCACTATTTACGGAAATATCTGCTACAGGATGAACAAGGAGCTGGACATCCCTCTTGATGATCTTTTAAGGATCTGGTATGATGCGCTGCCCAATGTCACCAGCAGCAGTACCTACAAGGATATACAGGGCTTTGTGGCTTATTCAACCAGGCTCCATGGATATGAAGAGCTTGCTGATGATGTATCAAAGCTTTTTGATGATTCCAATGCAGACGGATACAGTGATAAGTGGACAGAGCTTAAGGCAGCTGACGATTATGTAACTGACATTCCTGTCATCATAGATGATTATGGGGATATATTCGGTGACTATTTTAAATCTACCTACAATAACATATACCTATCCTTAGCCGGTGTGGAAAACGGTACGGAGGCTAGTGTAGATAAGTACGGAAACCTTGGAGCTATTCTTGAGAAAGGAAGCAGCCTGCCTCAATATGACCGTCTGAATATTTATTACAATGAAAATATCTATTCATATCCATTTAAAGTACCAACTGACAGTCAGGTGCGTATCGACTCAAAGGATGTCATATCGGCATTAAACAGTATGTGCGTGCTGGAGTACTCAGTTGATGGGTTGTCGGAGCTGGATTATGACCTTGACCTGTTACCCGATGACTACTGTGATTACTATATTTACCGGGTTGATGATGAGAATAAGGATTATGTTCCAATCTATATTCCCTTAAAAGCATATGATAACCATACGCCTCTAAAGCTGCGCAGTGATTCAAGGTACGAATTATGCAAATATAACTATGAAAACCAAAAAGTCATAGTAGGCTCTATCGATACGGCGGATATCAGAGATAAAAGCAATGCCAAAATCACATTGAAAGCGGATGAAACAAAGGCATCAGGGGTTTATGTGACTTTGGAATTTTCAGATACTGATAATGTTGAGAACGTGCAAAACCCGGCAGAGCCGGATCATAATACAGGCAGTGCTTTGGCAGCCAAGGCAAATGTCTCCGTAGAAAGGTCGAAGGCTGCCGTGACTGAGGGTGATGCTGAGGCTGCTGATAGTGAAGTGGTAGTTGACGATAGCAGTGATGTTAATACGAATACTGTTGGAGAAACAACTATTGCCGTAAGTGAAGTTAATGATGATACCGATATTGTTGACTCCGGTGATGATGATGTTTCTGATGTCAATGAGAATGCTGTTGGAGAGACGACAATTGCCGAAAGTAATGTTAATGATGATACCGATATTGCTGACTCCGGTGATGATGTTGTTTCTGATGTCAATGATGGCGCTGTTGGAGATACTACAGTTGACAGTAGTGTGGAAAATGCCGGAAATGATGACATGATCAATGATGTCAGGGATGAAGCCGCTGACAGCGATGAAAAGGATTCCGGTATTGCCGTTAATGATGACGTCGTAAATGAAGAAGCCGTTGACGGTAAAGATGAGGTTACCTGCGATGATGACGGCACTGTCAATAGTGGTGATGAGACCGCTGTGTTCGATGATTCCCTGACGGATCCTGACAGCTGAATCGTATAGCTTTCGAAATGTAAAAAACGGTATCCCAAACAGCATTTTCTGCTTTGGGATACCGTTTTTTTGTTATAACTTTACAGGGAAGCCGTCATAACTTATATGTATATTTTTTGTGACGTAAATCTTACGAAATCCTTGCAAAAGAACCTACGATAATCTATACTAAATTCATACAAAGATTCTACGAAAAGTAGGAGGTAGGGATCAATGAAACCTACAACAATATAGAGGTAAGTGACCAATACAATGGCTTACCTCTTTTTTGTTGCGCAAAAAACGGATAAAATATGTTCTAAAAGCGCAATACATAGTACTTATGCATCCGGAGGACAACATGATACTGATCAAAAACGGAAGAGTTATAGATCCCGCAAACAACCTTGATACCATAACAGATGTGGTGATAGACGACAACGGAAAGATAAAGCTTGTAGGTGCCGGAGATCCGTCACTTAACTATGACACTGTGATCGATGCAGAAAACCTGGTAGTGGCTCCCGGCTTCATAGACGTTCATGTACATTTCCGTGATCCCGGACTAACCTACAAGGAGGACATCGTGACCGGCGCTGCTGCGGCTGCTGCCGGGGGCTACACCACAGTCATCTGCATGGCAAACACCAAACCGCCTGTTGATTCGGTAGAAACATTGGCAGAGCTTTGCTCAAGGGAAAAACAGCTTCCCATCCATATCCTTCAGGCTGCCAATGTTACCGTCGGGATGCAGGGAAAAGACCTCACTGATATGGAAGCACTGCTTTCTGCCGGAGCTGTGGGATTTACAGATGACGGAGTCCCCATCGCAGACGAAAAGCTGCTGTTAAAGGCACTGAAAAAATGCAGGGAGCTTGACGTACCCATCTCTCTTCACGAAGAGGATCCTGCACTTATGTTCAGTGCGGGAGTCAACAAAGGAGCAGTTTCAGATAAGCTCGGACTGGGCGGAGCACCTGATGAAGCAGAGTATGTGCTTGTGGCAAGGGACGTAATGCTGAACAGAAGGATCGGGGCAAAGCTGGACATACAGCATATCTCAAGCGGTGTCACAGTCGACATACTCCGTGCCGCAAAAAAAATGGGAATAAGAGTATTTGGCGAAGTAACCCCTCAGCATCTTGCTGCCACCGAAGAACTGGTTCTTGAAAAGGGCTCCCTGGCAAGAGTAAATCCCCCGCTAAGGACAGAAAAGGATCGTCAGGCGCTAATAGAAGGTCTCCGTGACGGCACCATAGACATGATAGCCACGGATCACGCGCCTCACAGCAAGGAAGAGAAGTCGAAACCCCTCGAATCGGCACCAAGCGGCATGATCGGACTGGAAACCGCTCTCGGTCTCGTTTTGACAAGTGTCGTCCGCACAGGCAAGGTACCCCTGAACAGGGTCATAGAAGCCCTGACCGTAAATCCCGCAAGGCTTTATAAGCTTTCGGCCGGCACCCTTTCGGAGGGAGTAAACGCCGACCTCGTGATCTTTGATCCCGGTGAAAAATGGACAGTAACAGACAACTTCCGTTCAAAAGCTTCAAACTCCCCCTTCATCGGTTGGGAGCTTTACGGAAAAGTAAAGACCACCATCTGCGGCGGTGAGATAGTTTTCAGGGATTAAAATACACCACAGAGGACGGTTCTCGCCGGCGGGAACCGTCCCCTGTGGTGTTTTGGAGGATGAGTTTTCAATATAAAGCTCACCCTATAGCCAAATCTATCAACGTTGTTTTTGAGCCTTGATTTCTGTCATACATATACAATTCTATTTGAATATGTATGACTATTCACAGATTTTACTATAGCACGTCGGCCGTCTGTCCCTGAATAAGCCCCAGGACAGGCGGTCTTTTCTTATTCTGTCAAAATCGAATTCGGATATAAGGATCTCATCCTTGTCACGGTCGGCCTGCTGAAGTATTGCTCCGGTTTCATCCGTGATGAAACTGCTGCCGTAGAAGGTAAGAGAAGAGGACTGACCTCCGTTTTCTTCACAGGGTTCAACCTTCTCGAGACCGTAACGGTTTGCGGCCATTACCGGAACGATGTTGGCAGCTGCATGTCCCTGCATGGTTCTCTGCCAATGTCCCGAACTGTCAACCTCAAGTATAGGTTCGCTTCCTATTGCGGTAGGATAGAGCAGTATGTCCGCCCCCATGAGAGCCATGCATCTTGCGGTCTCGGGAAACCACTGATCCCAGCATATCCCGACACCAACATTACCATAGCGGGTATTCCAGACCTTAAAGCCTGTATCCCCCGGGGTAAAATAAAACTTCTCCTGATAGTAGTGGTCATCCGGAATATGGGTCTTTCTGTATACCCCCATAAGAGTTCCCGAATCCAGCATCGCGATGGAATTGTAAAGAACGTTTCCGGCTTTTTCGTAAAAGCTCACAGGCATTGCCAGAGAAAGCTCCTCCGTAAGCTTCCTGAAACGAAGGACCGCAGGGTTTTCTTCCGTAGGAAGAGCATAATCGTAATACTCGTACCTTCTTTCCTGGCAGAAATAAGGTCTCTCAAAAAGCTCAGGAAGCAGTATGATCCTTGCCCCCAGCTCATAAGCCTTTCTTACAAGCTCCTCAGCATGAGCTATATTATCCTCGGGTCTTTCAGTGCAGCTCATCTGAATGGCTGCTGCTTTAACAGAACTCATAAAATAATCCTCTCTGAATCTTCTCTACAATAGGATCCGGCATCTGATGTTCTTACTCTCAATGACGGCATGAAGGTCATCCCATTTAAAACCACTTAACAAAATCCGGCACTGCATACCGGATCCACCGGACGTGCAGCAACTCCTCATTCCAAAGCTCACGCCATCGGCACCTGCTGCGTTATGCAGTGAATGTTCCCGCCACCCAGCAGTATGTCCATGGAATATATCCCCACAACCTCTCTGTCAGGGCAGAGCTCTCTGAAAAGCTTAAGAGCCCTTTCATCGCTTTCAGCGTTTTCTCCTCCGAACTGAGGCACCAGCACCGTTTTATTTCCGAAATAGAAATTCACATAGCTTGCCGCAAGCCTTTCCCCTTCGGTGCGAATGTCTTCGCCCTCCTCAAACTCATACTTATCTACGTCTTCATCACCGATAAGTATGGGGTGCTCCGGCACAGGAAGCTTATGAAGGATGAGCTTCCTTCCATTTGCATCCGTAATCCCGGAAAGGTAGTCATAGTCAGCCTTTGACATGGCAAACTGGAGATCCGCTTCGTCATCGGTCCAGGCAAGCACCACTTCCCCGGGACGTATAAAGGCACAGACATTATCCACGTGTTCGTTGGTTTCATCATTGTAAATGCCATATGGCAGCCATAAAACCTTTTTAACACCCAGGGCATCACACAACCTTTTTTCTATTTCCTCTTTACTGAGCTCCGGATTTCTTCCCTTACTGAGAAGACAGGTTTCCGTTACAAGAAGTGTTCCTTCTCCGTCAGTATGGATGGAACCGCCTTCCAGAACGAAGTCCCCGAAGTCATAGATATCTTTATTCAGTGCCTTGCAGAAGCCGACTGCGGCAGCATTATCCTTATCCCAGTGGGCATAGAGACCATCGTAATCCCCGCCCCAGGCGTTGAATTTCCAGTTAATGCCTCTTATCTCTTTTCCGTCAGTAACAAAGGTAGGTCCCACATCCCTTGCCCAGGCATCATCCGTAGGTATCTCCAGGATCTCAGCACAGTCTGAGAGCGCAGCCGAGGCTTCTTCTTTATGCTCGCTGTCACAAAGGAACCATACCTTTTCATTACGGGACAGTACCCTTGCGATCTCGCAAAAGGCCGCCTGAGCCTTTGACGGATCCACACCCCAGCTTCCGGGTCTCGTTGGCCAGATGAGAAGAGTACCTTCATGCTCCTTAAACTCAGCCGGCATATAAAATCCGTCCTCTGACGGGATTCTGTCTTTGATCAGCATAAACCTTTCTCCTATAAACGTCCGGTTTCAGTTTTTTTCTCCGAAACACAGATGAAGAGCCAATAAGCTCCTCATCTATAAATGCATGTTTTCCGCCGTTTATTTCTGACACACAGATGTCAATCTAATCGACTATATATATTCCGATCTTTTTTCTGTCATATGTAATAATCAAACAGGAAAACCATATGTACTACGAAAGCCGGCATTTAAAATCCTCATATCCGAAGCTCTTCACGATCTCACAGGAACCATCCTCATGCAGGAGTCCGATATCAGGAAGAGGCATTCCGTTAAAGGTATTGTTCTTCACCATGGAATAGATGGCCATGTCTTCAAAAACCAGGGTGTCTCCGATTTCCGGCATTCTGTCAAAGCTGTAATCCCCGATGACATCCCCTGCGAGACAGGTTCTTGAGGAAAGTCTGCATGTAAAAGACTTTTCCCCGGGCATACCACCGTCACGAAGAGGCGGACGGTATGGCATCTCCAGCACATCCGGCATATGGCAGGCAGCGGAGGCATCCAGAATGAGGATGGGGAGAGTATTATCAACTATATCCATTACCCTCGTGTAAAGATAACCTGCATCAAGGGCGATAGCCTCCCCCGGCTCCAGATAAACCTGAACATCGTAGGTATCTCTGAGATGACATATGGTCTTTTCCAGAAGCGGAAGATTGTATCCCGGCTTAGTGATATGGTGCCCGCCCCCGAGGTTCACCCATTTTGCTTCCCTGAGATATGTTCCGAAGCTTTCCTCCACAGCCCTGACAGTAGCAGCCAGAGGCTCGGCCCCCTGCTCGCAGAGGGTATGGAAATGTATACCTTCAACTCCCTCAGGCAAGTGCTCCGGCATATCAGACCTGCGCACTCCGAGACGTGATCCGGGAGCGCAGGGATCATAGATGGCATGCCCCTCCTGGGTAGAAAACTCAGGATTGATGCGGATCCCGACGCTGACTCTGTGAGGATGCTGTGCCCATACAGGCCTGTGCAGTTCCAGCTGCCTCAGAGAATTAAAGCTGATATGATCACAGATCTCACAAAGCTCCACCATCTCATCATGAGTAAAGGCAGGAGAGAACACGTGGTTCTCCCCGCCCATTTCCTCATGGGCAAGCCTTGCCTCAAAAAGACCGCTGGCAGTGGCTCCCGAGATATATTTTCTTATAAGGGGATATATCCTGAACATGGAAAATGCCTTCTGTGCCAGCAGTATATGGCATCCCGTACGTTCCTCCACACCCTTCAGGATACGGAGATTATCCTCTATTCTTTTTTCGTCCACCAGATATACCGGTGTTTTCAATTCCTTGATTTCCACTTCATACACCTAAACACTAACACAGCTACAGCGTCTTCATTTGTCTGAACTAAAGAATTCACGTTGTTTCAGGACTTCTGAATTATATATTCCGGCTGATTATCAAATGCTTTATCAGAAGAAAATGCAGGGAATGGGTGCCGGGCACGAAACCTGCATTTTTCTATTCGGTAGTTAAACCATCACTCAACAGTTACCGGATTCTCATCAACCACCCATGGGAGACCGAACTTTGTGAGCATCTCCATGTATGGATCCGGATCAAACTCATCTGTCGTAAGGGTTCCCCTCTTGTTCCATACTCCGGTTGCAACAAGGGCAGTACCTATCATGGCCGGAACACCGGTTGTGTAGCTGATGGCCTGGCTGCCAAGCTCCTTATAGCACTCCTGATGGTCGCAGACATTATAGATAAAGATGGTCTTTTCCTTTCCATCCTTAACTCCGGTGAAGATACAGCCGATATTGGTCTTTCCCACAGTTCTCGGTCCGAGAGATGCCGGATCCGGAAGAAGCGCCTTCAGGAACTGAATAGGCACGATTTCCTGACCGTTAAAATTGACAGGAGTAGTGGAAAGCATGCCCACATTCTCAAGACACTTCATATGTGTAAGATAGCTCTGCCCGAAGGTCATGAAGAAACGGATTCTCTTTACTCCCGGAATATTCTTTGCAAGCGCCTCGATCTCCTCATGATGGAGAAGATACATATCCTTTTTTCCTACCTGGGGGAAATCGTATTCTCTCTTTATGGACATGGCGGGAACCTCTACCCAGTGACCGTCCTCCCAGTAGCTTCCCGGTGCGCTTACCTCACGGAGATTCACCTCCGGGTTAAAGTTTGTAGCGAAGGGATATCCATGATCACCACCGTTACAGTCAAGGATATCTATGGTATGGATCTCGTCAAAATAGTGTTTTAATGCATAAGCCGAGAACACGCTGGTAACCCCCGGATCAAAGCCGGTTCCCAGAAGAGCAGTAAGTCCCGCATCCTTGAATTTCTGATCGTAAGCCCACTGCCAGGAGTAATCAAAGTAAGCAGAGAAGCCAAGCTCCTTGCAGCGCTTTTCATAGATCTTTCTCCACTCCGGATCCTCGGTGTTTTCCGGCTCATAGTTTGCGGTATCCACATAATGTACACCACAGGCAAGGCACGCATCCATGATTGTGAGATCCTGATAGGGGAGTGCAACATTGAGAACAACATCAGGCTGATAGGACTTAATGAGAGAGATCACTTCGGAAACATTATCCGCATCCACCTGAGCGGTGGTCACCTTTGTCTCTGTCTTTCCTTCAAGCTTTTCCTTAAGGGCATCACATTTTGATTTTGTACGGCTTGCGATACAAAGCTCAGCGAAAACCTCACTGTTCCGGCAGCATTTCTGGATAGCCACCTGTGCAACACCGCCGCAGCCGATTACAAGAACTCTACTCATATCTTATTTTCCTCCTCGCTTAAAAGATCCTCTACATAACGCGGCAACATAAATGAACCGCGATGCAAATGCGTTGTATAGTACCAGGTTTTGATGTTTCGCTCATTCCATCTTTTTCCGTTGAAATCCTTTAACGGATGATATTTTTTGCTGGCAAAACCGAAGAGCCAGTATCCTGCCGGACAGGTGGGGATATGAGCCTGGTAAACTCTGTTGATGGGAAAGCTTCTGAAAGCCTTCCTGTGCATGGCACGACAGGATTCCTCGTCCTCGTCAAAGAAGGGACTTCCATGCTGATATACCATGATTCCGTCTTCATGAAGGGCTCCGAAGCAGTTGCCGTAAAACTCCTTGGTGAACATTCCCGCTGTATGTCCCAGTGGATCCGTACAGTCGTTAATGATAAGGTCGTACTGATCATGACGGGATCTCAGGAATCTTAAACCGTTTTCGTTGTAGATCTTTACCCGTGGATCATCGAGACCGCAGGCATTATCGGGAAACCATTCCTTGCAGACATCGATAAAAAGCTGATCCTCCTCAACCACATCGATTTCCTCGATCTCATCATAATGGGTAAGCTCTCTGGCAACGCCTCCGTCACCTCCTCCGATTACCAGCACCTTTTTGACACCGGGATGAACAGACATGGGTACATGGACTATCATCTCGTCATAGACAAACTCGTCCGCCTCGGAAAAGATCACGCTGCCGTTGGAGCAGAGAAATTTCCCGAACTCCGGCGACCTGAAAACATCAATTCTCTGATACTCGCTTTCCCCGGAAAACAGCTGTGCATCTACACGTATAGACAGCTTCACATTGTCTGTATGTAATTCTTCAAACCAAAATTCCATTTTATCTTAATCTCCATTCCGTCGCTCTTGTCCGGCGGTTCAAACAGTACTGAAAATTTTTTTAGAACGACCCCTTCTTCAGTACATTAAGGTAGGAAATATCATCACTTTCCGGTCCCTGCATGGAACATCCCTTTTCCTTTGCATACTGAATATAATCGATGATATCCTTCGTGATAACTTCCCCGGGCGCAAGGATCGGTATTCCTGGCGGATAGCACATTACCGATTCTCCGCAGATATGTCCGGCGCACTCATTGATAGGCACCCTGGTCTTTTCCGCATAAAATGCCTGCTGCGGCGTTGTAGCCACCACAGGGGAAATGTATTCTGCCGTAAAAAGATCCTTTTTCGGTTTTGCATAAAGCCTTCTGATATCGGAAAGGGCTCCCACAAGCCGCTCTATGTCGAGAAGGGAATCTCCGATGGAAATGTAGGCAAGGATATTGCTGATATCTCCGAATTCCATCTGTATGTCGTACTCGTCTCTCAGAAGATCGTAGACCTCGATTCCCGCAAGACCGATCTTGTTTGTGAGGACCGCAAGCTTTGTTACGTCAAAATCATAAACACTTCCGCCATTAATGAGCTCCTTGCCGTAAGCATAGTACCCGCCGATCTCATTGATCTCATCACGGGCATACTGTGCCATGCGGGCCACCTTCCCGAAGGATTCCTTTCCTCTCAATGCAAGATTCCTTCTCGAAAGATCAAGGCTTGCCATCAAAAGGTAAGAAGCACTGGTGGTCTGGGTCAGGTTAATGATCTGTCCGACATAACCCGGGTTCATATTGGGTCCCAGCAGCAGGAGAGAGCTCTGGGTGAGACTTCCTCCCGACTTATGCATTGAAACAGAAGCCATATCGGCACCTGCTTCCATAGCGGAACAGGGCAGCTCCTCACTGAAGTAGAAGTGGGTTCCGTGAGCCTCGTCCACCAGGGCAAGCATGTTGTGCTCATGAGCCAGCTTTACGATGGTTCTCAAATCCGAGCAGATGCCATAGTAGGTCGGGTTGTTTACCAGTACAGCCTTGGCATCGGGATTCTCCTCCATGGCCTTCTTTACATCCTGAACCTCCATACCGAGAGGTATTCCCAGCTCCACATCCACCTTTGGATCGATATAAACAGGCGTTGCGCCGCAGAGCACGAGAGCATTGATGGCACTCTTATGTACATTTCTGGGCAGGATGATCTTGTCACCGGCTTTGCAGGCACTGAGCACCATTGCCTGTACAGCGGAGGTTGTTCCTCCCACCATAAGAAAAGAGTTTGCTGCGCCGAATGCATCTGCCGCAAGTTCTTCCGCTTCCTTGATAATAGAAACAGGATGGCAGAGATTATCCAGGGGCTTCATGGAATTTACGTCTATACCTACACATTGCTGACCTAAGAAACGGACCAGCTCCGGATTTCCCCTTCCCCTTTTATGTCCGGGGACATCGAAGGGTACCACGTGGAGCTTTCTAAACCTTTCCAGGGCATCATATATAGGTGCATTTTTCTGTCTTTCCGGATTCATTTTTTTCCTTCCTATAAATACATATAAGTCTTACGCATTGCTCCGCTGACGCTACATACCGGATTTTCTACTAAATCCCGGCACAAATCCTCACAATGCTTATGCACTAAAAAAGCAGCGCCGCTTTTTCGCAGCACTGCCTTGTAATCAACCTTTAATCATTTCAGATCCGTCTCTGTCAGATTGCCTATTGAACGTTTCACAAGTAGTGTGCTTTCAAGCACTGGTTATGAAGTAACCAACTTATAAAATTGAGCTTTTAACTCGATCAATATGTGGCATAATGCCACTTCGGCAATGGCCGGCCCTGTCCGATGAGCTTTTCACAGTGAACCCGTGGTTCCTGCAACAGGCCTGTATAGAAACGGATTACCTTTCTATCAGAGTTTAGATTATCAGAAAAATAGTCTATGTCAACTTAATTTTGAGCTTTTCTACAGAAAGAAATAAACATTTTTTATAGAATTTATAAAAGAATTTGATTGTACGGTTTTACAAAATTCTTATATTATTTATAAAATTTGACCAAAAAACGTAATGATTTATATCATTCTTGTACAAATTATGAAATATCGAAAATGTTTTGAAGTTTTAAGCCGATTTATAAGTATAATAGTATTACCATGCATATTGTCGCAAATCTCAAAAAATCATTGGTTTTTACGGCAATCATGTTCGTAGCTTATCCGGGCCATTCAGGCTCATAACCAAACTGTTTAGTAACAGTTTCTTATTTAAAGATTGCGAGTATAGGGTTTATGGAGAAAAAGAGTAGAGTGAGAAAGCCGGTGCTGGGGGCATTGGCATTATTAATGACAGTGCTTACGGTATTCACAGCCAGCGCTGCCGGAAACAATTCTATAAAGATCACAAAAATTCACGACAAAAATAATGTACCCGTCCCGGACTGGGAACTGTCGATCTATGAGGTGGCCAGATTTGACACCTCAACCTATTCCTATTTAATAACAGACGATTTCCGTGAGTACATCGATCTTTCCTTTATTAATGAAGAAAAGACTGCAAATGAGATCGCTGAAAAAGCCGATGAACTCGAAAGTGCCATCTCTCAAAAAGGCATTATAGCACAGGGCACTGTGAAGTCAGATGCAAACGGTAATGCTTCCTTCGAAAATCTCGAGGATGGTCTTTATATCATCTGCTACAGCACAAATTCAAAATTTGATTCATCACCCAGCTTCATAGCGGTTCCCGATTATGACAATAACTCAGCCGTAACCCTTGAAGCAAAGATAGAGGATAAGTCAAGCGGTGGTTCAACAGGAGGCGGCGGTAATTCTCCTCACGGTGGAGGAAACGACGACGATGATGATGACAATGGTCAGAATCCTGAACCCGGAAGCGTTCTTGGTGAAGACCGTGAGAGGGAAGTACCTGACGTTGAGGGTCCCGAAGATAAAATCGTCCTCGGTGCCAAAAGAACACCACAGACCGGTGATAACAGCCGCATGATGCTTTATCTCAGCATTGCAGGCTTCTCCGCATCCATCCTTTTTGCCTGGATCATCATATATGTAAAGAGAAACAGAAGCTGAGCATTATAAACTTTGAAAACATTTTTTTGGAGTTATAGAGAATAGAAATAGTTATGAAGGAAATAAGAAACAGAAATAAAATCGGTTTAATTCCCATTTTTCATATCAAGGCTTTCGTCAGCACTAAGCTCTACAGACAGCTGACCAGCCTTATGATGTCCATAGTTATCTCAACGGTAACAGTCCTTGGAAACACAACTGTAGCCTTTGCTGACAAGAAGGATGATGTGATCAACCGGATCATCGAACAGTATGAGAACGGAGACATCAGCAGGGATGAAGCCAAAAGAGCGCTCATAAGAAACGGTGTGACCAATTCCCCTATCATTGATTTAAACGAAGATGAAGACGGAAATGAGCTTGCAACCGACAGTGACCTCGTAAAAAAGCTTGGTGAGAAGGATCGTCTTATCGATGAAACGATCAGAAAGATCATCGAGGACAATCGTGATGACGACACCAGCGTTGTTTTCGCATGGCATCACGAAGACGTAGATTCCATCATGGATGAGCTCGATGTTGCTACAAAAAGCGAGCTCAAGAAATCAGAAGCTGACGACAATCAGGCATCAAAGAAGAGCGTCGGTATCTACTATGACAAGTTCAACAAGACAAACAAGTCTTCTGAAAACGCTGATTCAGAGACCGAGTCAGAGAATATCGAAGAAGCTGTTGATAACGAGGATGACGCAGCTGTAGACGAAGAAAGTGTTTCAGAAGGCGAAGTATCCGACGAGAATCAGGCTTCAGAGGAAATGATGGAAGATGACTCTCTGGATGAGGAAAACGAAGATTCCAATTCTGTAGATGAGGATGAAGTTTTCGAGAATGACTCTCAGGATAATGAATCTGAAGATTTTGATTCTGCAGAAGAAGATGAAGTTTCTGAGAATGACTCTCAGGACGATGAGAACGAAACTTTCGAGTCCGTAGAGGAAAACGAAGGTTTTGAGAATAACTCTCAGGATGAAGAGGCTGAGGTTTCTGAATCTGTAAACCCTTATGAATTCTTCATGAATCAATTTCAGAATGAGGAGACCGAGGTTTCAGATTCTGTAGAGGAAGACGAGGTTTCTGAGGATGACTCTCAGGATGAAGAGGATGAGAAAGAGGATTCCGATTCTGTGGAGGAAGACGAAGTTTTGGGAAATGACTCTCAGGACGAAGAAGATGTGAAAGAAGAAGAGAATTCCGATTCAGTTGAAACAGCTGAAGCTGACGAAAACGAATCTGAGGATGAGGAGAAGGAAGAGAATTCCAATCTTATAAAAGTTGACAAATTTTTTGAAATCGACTCTTACGTAGAGAATGAGGATTCTGACTCCGAGAACTCCGAGGAAGAAACAACTGAGGCTGAAACCGAAGCAGCAAAGGCAATCGGTATTATGGCTCACTCCGATAAGAATGCAATAGCTCAGACAGCGGAGGATGCTGAAGCTGAAGTCGATGCTGATGCTGAAATTGAAGCTGAAACCGAAACCAAAGCAGCAAAGGCAATCGGTATTTTAGCTCATTCTGAGAAGACCGCAACAGCACAAACAGAAGAAACTGCAGATGCTGCTTCCGATGAATTAGCTAAAGAGGTTCCTGAAGAAGAAAAGGATTACGATGTCATTGACCTTTCTGAGTATATGACCGTTTCCTCAGCTGTAAAGAAGTTCCATGACGAGTGGATTGAGTCTGAGAGCTTTGACTCAGGAAACAAGATTGGTCTTACATTATACTTCTCCATCCCTGAAGACGTAATGTACGACAAGGATACACGAGTTGCTTCATATACTATGCCTGAAGGGCTTTCATCACAATTTGAAGGAAAAGGCAAAGTCATTTCCGGTGATGAAACAGTAGGCACTTACAAGCTTAAGAAGAATGAAATAGAAATCACCTTTGATAACGCCTTTGTTAAGTCCGGAAAATCCATTGAGGGTGCACTTTTCTTCAAAGGCCGTGTTGAAAACAAGACAGAAGAAGACTGCCTCACCATCGACCTTGGCGGCACAGCCGGCAGCCTCGATGTATATAAGGAGATTACAAAGACTGTAGATTCCGATGATGGAATGGTAACGATCACTGCTACCTTCAGCACTTCTACATTTAGCAGTAATGTAACTCTTCATGCTGACTCCATCGATAAAGAAACAAAAACCGAAGTTGAGGAGGCATTTAACGAAAAACTCGAGGAAGAAAGCCTCATGGTGACTAATATGTACACCTATGATGTTTACTTCCTGGATGAAGAAGGAGAGAAGATCGAACCGGACGGACATGTTTCCGTAAAAATGACCTTCAACAATCCGATTTCAGACAACAATGGTGAAAATTTAAAAGTTTATCACGTAAAAAACAATGATTTAAATGAAATCGAAGACCTTACCCCCATGGATGACACTGTGATTAATTCTACTTCCGAGGGCAAGGTTTCCAATGTTGCATTGGTTACTGATTCTTTCTCTTTGCTTAGCGCAACTGAAACCGTTTATGATCTAAAACCAAGTCTTACCAACGTCACCATATCGGGTGCTACCATTTCTGATGAAGGTAAGTGGATAGTCAAAGACGGAGAAACCTATAAACTGACTTTCACTTTCAGTGAAGACAGTAAAAAAAATATAAGTTTCCCTAATGATTCTCAGTGGATGTGCTACAAAATCCCTGAAGGATTATATATAGAAGATAAATCCGGCGTATTTTCTGTAAAACTCGATAAAGGAAAAGTTCTTGCAAACAATAAATTTGTAGTTGACCAGAAAAACAATCTGATTAAATTTCAATGGAATACAGCTGATAAAGAGAATTTCAATGAATTGATAAACGGTGAAACTGAAATAGAGGCTGAAATTGAAGGATCTGTCAAAATGGGTAGTTCCAAGATTCTATTTTCAAAGGACTTCTCTCAAAACGTAGAGGTTTATGATGGGCATCGTCTGACAGTTTCAAAATCCGGCTCCTATGACAAAGCCAATAGGGAAATGCATTACACCATCACCGTGCATTCAGAAGGTGTTTCAGAGGATGTTGTCATAACTGATACCATGGGCGGAGCTCTGACTCTTGATCGTTCATCTTTTACCTTTGGCAGTAGCAAAAACGGAGAAAAACCTACTATCGTATCTGCCTCCGATAAAAGCTTTGAATTAAAGATAAACAAAATGCAGGATGACGAGTATTCGACGATTAACTACGTTGCAAAGGTTGATTTAGGCAAGATCAAAACAGACCAGGAAGCAACATTTGACGAAACCGGTAATACTGTAACCGTTAAAGATAAGGATAACAAAGAAGATACTGAGAAGTTTCCTTATAAACATATCTCTTTTTCTTCACTGAGCAAACATGCAGATAAAGAGACAACAGGAAAAGATGAAATCGGAGACTACAAGGAAGTAACCTGGAAGATTACTGCAAATGATGAGAAATATAAAAATCTCACACACATTACTGACAGCATCGATAGTGCTTCCAGAACTTATATGAAATATTCCGGAGAAGGAATAACTGTAAAAATAACAAAGGAAGGTTCAACTACTCCTGAAATAAAAACCATAAAGTGGGGCAGTGATAACCTTATGTTAAGTGATGCTTCATCCAGCTGGACATGGTCAGGCCTTGAGTCCTATGGAAAAGCTTCCTATGAGGTAACCTACACAACACGTATTTACCTGAAAGATATTTATTCATCTACAACTCTCAAAAACAATGTTGAGACTGACCACAACAAGACTACGGGTTACGAGCATATCGCAAAAAATGAAGGCAAAACAATTGATGTTTACAAGGTTGCATCAAATGTCACAGAAGAAGAAACAACTTGGACAATCAATATCAAGGTGCCCAAAAGCGGATTTGATAAATTAGAGGTCAAAGACAGATTACCTGCGATAAACGATGAAGGCACGATGTTTTATGATACATATGTTGACGGATCACTTGTTGTATACGGTCTTGAGTCTCCGGAACGAGAAGTGCACACAACTACCGGTACCTATGAATATTATCAGGTTAATCCTCCTGAATTATCAATCATTTTTTATAAAGATGCTGATGCCAAAACACCGGGTCTTAATAGCAAAGACTATGAACGCACAATAACAATTGAATATAAGTCGAAGAACAATCAAAAATGGTTAGAGTGGCAGGAATCTGATCCGAAGAATGAGAAATATTCCTGGAGACAGAAGCATGTTAATACAGTAAAAGTAAATGATTCCAATGAAACCACAGCAACAGCAGTTATAACCAAAAATAACTTTGAAAAAACAGGAGAAGTTATATCAGTTCAAAGAAACGGTACCAATGAAACCGTAACCAGCAAGGATGGCAAATATGCTATTCTGAGATACAACCTCATACTCAGCGGAACTTCAATATATGATACCACTACATACATTGAAGATACTTTTGATGAAAGACTTACATTTTATCACAACGACCCAAGAGATTGGGAAACCAACTATAACGGTATGAGTATCTATGGCGGTAATGAAGGAAGTCAGGAAAACCTGATACGTCGCCTGACAGTAGGAAACGAAGTTCAGGTAGATGACGAAAATCATAAGATTACTTTTAACATCAACAATATCCGTGAGTATGCAAAAGGCAGCATGTCTAACTATACATATTATAAGATCAGCTACTACCTGCTGTTGCCTTTAGACAAGGCAAATGCCGAAGCATTAAAAAACCAAGGTTACATCACCTTAAAGAACACTGCCTGGTGGGATGGAATGAAATCAGAAGCTGATGTCGTTTATAAGCATAGTCCTGTCGGAAAAAAAGGCAGCTACGATTGGAACACCGGTCTCGCCACTTACACCATCACCATAAATAGTGAAAAGCTGGAGCTAAATGGTGGAAAGTCTATGGATCTGGAGGATGTATTCTGGAATCAGTATATTGATATTTCAACCATCGTCCTTAAACTGGATGGCAAAGAAAAAAAAGAGTTTAGTTATTCTCTTGTAGATAACAAGCTGACCATAAAGGATTTACCTGATAAAACCGAAATTGTGCTTACCTACAATGCATATCCTGTATTTGGTACAGGAAGTTCTGAGGCGACACTTTTTAACAAGGCAACTCTTTTGGATTATTCCGATGAAACAGAGTTCGAAGCATACTTCAATGGCGAAGCCAAGGGATTAAGTACCAGAGCCAGATTATATATCGTTAAACGTGATGAAAATGATCCTGATAAGGTTTTGGAAGGCGCAGTTTTCGGACTCTATAAAGTAGACGGGGATCAAAAAACTTACATTAAATCATTCACAACTGATAAAAATGGAGTTGCTACCATTATCCTTGACCAGGAAAAAGATAAAACAACACTGGATTTTAACACGCTTTATTGTCTGGTTGAAGAAAAAGCACCTAAGGGATATTCCTTTGATGAGGCAAATAATGAGTACTATTTCAAGCTCGTTAAAAACAGTTCCGGTAGCGTAACGTATGAGGCCGGTGATACTGAGCATAAATACCCTATTTACCATAACGGTTACAACCTTACGATCACAAACTCATCAAATGCCGGAACCAACCTTCCCATCACCGGCGGCATAGGAGTAAATCTCATTTACCTTATTGGTTCACTTATGATAACCCTTGGTGGCTTCATATTAATTATCATGAGAAAAAGGATAGATTTATGATTTGATTTATTAAAAGTTTGCGCACTCTGCAAACTTTTAATATCCAAATTAACTTTTCAAAAATTATTTTGTTTTTAAGTTTTTTTATACGCATCAATGAGTAATATTAACAATCGTTGAGGGACCAAAAAAACTGAATATATAATGAGGAGTATAGAATAATGAAAAAAAACAAATTTATTGCTTTAGCACTCGCTGCAGGAATGACATTTTGCAATGTAGCAGCAACCGGAGTAGTTACATTTGCTGCGACTGTACCTACAAGTCAGACTATTGATAAAAATAGTGCTGCAGATGCTACAACAGGAAAGTATACAATCTCTGTCGGAAAATCTGATACCCATACCTATAAGGTTTATCAGATCCTGACCGGTACTTTGATTGCTGGTGAAGAGAAGCTTGGTAATCCTACATGGGGCGCAGATGCGAAGAACGATGGCACTACCACCGTTGATAATTTCATCAAATCTATCACTGAAAAAGACTCTTCTACTGGGAAAGATCTTACCAATGTACAAATCAACGATCTTGTGAAAGCACAGCTCGCTGACGGTGCATCAGGTCAAGGCACTGTGACAAAGGATGATAGTCTTAATGTTGTTCCCGGTTACTACCTTATTGAGGATATAACTGACCTTGATGAAGTTGATAAAGATGGTAAGCCTGTTCACGAAGGCGATGCTAAGTCTCTTAATATAGTAGCTGTGTTTAACGACATCACAATCACAGCAAAGAAGGGAACTGTTGAGTCTGAGAAGCATGTAGATGATCAGAATGATTCTGATTCTTCAGATTACAGCGAATTAAAGGATTCTGCTGACTACGATATCGGCGATTCCATTCCTTACACTCTGACAATGAAGCTTCCTGCTGACTATGCAAACTACAAGCAGTATTATGTAAGCTTCGTGGATGATATGTCTGCCGGCCTTACATACAATAACGATGCTAAGATTTATTATGGTGATGATGATGATGAATCCGGTTATGATATTTCATTCATATCTGATGCTTCTATGACATCTGCTTATACTGATGGTATTGTGTACAGGGCTACCATCCAGAATCTGAAGGCTGATGATGCAACTGCAGAGCAGAAGGCTCTTACCGCTGGTTCAGTTATTACCATTAAGTATACAGCCACCTTGAACAGCAAAGCTGTTATCGGTTCTGCCGGAAACCCTAACAGATACAGGATTGACTACAGCTCAAACCCGAATCAGGAAGCTGATGGCACCCCTGAGACTAATGAAACTCCTTGGGATACCAACATCGTATTTACCTATAAGACTGTGTTTAACAAGGTAGATGCAAACAGCAAACCTCTGACCGGCGCTGATTTCAGACTTGATAAGTTTATTGCTGACGAAGAAGGCACTGATACCTATGGCGATGGTGAAGCTGCTATTAAGGGAACATGGACAGATGTAATAACACTTGGCACTGATGCTCATCCTGCCAAAAATATCGAGAGCTATACAAACGATAAAGGTACTGCTGATAATGCTAAGTTTACATTCTCAGGACTAGATGCTGGTGTCTACAGACTGACTGAGACCACAACACCTGCCGGATACAACACGATCGATCCGATCATCTTTACTATCACAGCAGAGCATGAACTTAAAGCTGACTCACCGAAACTTACAAGTCTCAGCGGAACAGACGGTAAAGAATTTACTCTGACTGCAAGTGTAACAGATAAAAAATTGCCAGATGGAAGTTTGACAGCTGAGATTGTTAACAAGCAGGGCGCCATCCTTCCTTCAACCGGTGGTATGGGTACAACAATCCTTTATGTAATCGGTGGTATCCTCGTGATCGGTGGTGGAGCAGCGATCTTCATCAAGAGAAAAAAGGATGCTGAATAAGTTATCATAACTTAACTTTTGACGAATCATATATTGAAGGCGGGGGACATGTCCTTCGCCTTCTTTTTCTAAATTTAATCTACTTTCGCATTTAAACAGGTGTAAGATATATGAACGATACTACAGAGAACAAGAATCTGACTCCACAGGATACTGATATTCTTTCTTCCGGTCAAACTGATACAGAGGCAGGTTCTAAGGCTGAATCAGAATCTACTGAAAACAAAAATCTGAAAGACTCTGCTAAGTCCAATGGAGCCAAAAAGAAGAAATCCTCACTAACATCTAACATAATTACGGTAGTGATAGTTATCATCATGCTTGCCGGAATCGGACTCCTTCTTTACCCCACCATCAGTGAAAAGTGGAATGCTCTGCATCAGTCACGAGCCATTTCCGGCTACACTGATCAGATAAAAACAAGCGACGTGGGAGAACTTAAAAAAATCCGTGATGCAGCCATCAAGTACAATGAAGAGCTTCTATCAAAGCCTGATCGCTACAAGCTTAGTGATGAAGAAATGGAAGAGTATATGTCAACTCTTGATGCAACAGGCACAGGAATTATGGGCTACATCACCATTCCAAAGATCGATGTAGAACTTCCGATCTATCACACAACAGATGAAGCAGTTCTTCAGATTGGTGTAGGTCATATCCCGGGTACATCACTTCCGGTGGGTGGAGAAAGCACTCATGCGGTTCTTTCCGGACACAGGGGACTTCCCTCCGCAAAGCTCTTCACAAGACTTGACGAAGTGGGTGAAGGAGACTGCTTCTTCCTGCATATTCTGGATAAAGTGCTTGTGTATCAGGTCGATAACATTAACATCGTCCTTCCTGAAGAAGCCAACATGATAGACATCGTGGAGGGAAAAGACTACTGCACGCTGATCACCTGTACCCCTTACGGAGTCAATACCCACCGTATGCTGGTAAGAGGCGAGCACACCGAGACAATAACAGAAGAGGAGTACAAGGCTAAATACGAGAAAGCCTCAGCTGCTGCCTCCGCTGTAACCTCCGATACCAACACCATGGATCAGGGCAGAGCTATCCCCGACTGGGTTCCGATAGCCTTCGCAGTATGCGCAGTACTAATCCTGGGCTTCGCGCTCTTTGCTCCGGTGAAGAAGAAAGAGAAGAAAGATAAAAAAACTCCTGAAAAAGAAAATAACAGTTCATCAGAGCAGTAAATGACATAGAACGTATGAATATGGCGACCGGAGAAATCTTTGATGATGGATCATATATTCTGTACATAAATGGTGCATACCGCGGTGATGACGAAATCGGAAATCCGATGCACGATTTTTCTTGCTCAGATCCCGATGATATGATAAATAAAGAACTAGCAGACAGAACAAGATATTTTAAAGAAACAGAGGACGTAGTGGAAGCCGTGTGTAAAGTGATGGAAGATATGCGCGAAGATGCAATAGAAAAAGATAAAATCGAACGTGTTAAGAAGCTGTTAAAACTCAGAAAACTCACCTTGGAAGAAATAGCAGACACAATGGAAATGAACATAGATAAGGTTAGAGAAATTTCTATGATGAAACCTATATGATTATTATTTACAAAACTGGTTTTTAATTCGAAGCGACCCCCAAAGGTTAGATTATAAGTCTATCTTTTGGGGGTCGCTTTAAATATCGATTACTAATTTTTGCTATTCCTTATTCTTGATCTGATCATAATAGCTGAGTAATCTCTGTATCGTTTCCTCATCAGCGCTCTGTACGCCATTTAAGAGTTCAAACAGGAGTGGAGCATCATTTTTGAAAACACTAATCACATCAGGTGCTCTATCATCCGTCCCACCGGTAAGATACGCAACTGAAGTTCCCAAACTTTCTGCTATCGACTGAATAACCTGTGAGGAAGGACCACGATCTCCGGACTCATATCTGACATAGGAAGCAGCCGTTAACCCAATCCGCCTTGCTGCTTCTGCTTTAGTAAGGTGAAGTTGTTCTCTGGCAGATTTTAACCGTTCAGGAATAAGTGTGTTGAACGATGCTTTCATGAATTCCTCCTTGACAATTAATTTTACTAAGATTTCACATAAATCTGGCATGAACGCATGGTTTCAAGGGCGGCTTCATGCTTTTCGGGAGTGACTCCGGCACAGCACAGAGGGTCTACCGAGATAGGAACCTCCGGCATTGAAGCTTTCAGGAGCAAAGCATTGGAAACCACGCAGATATCCGTGCAAAGCCCGATAAGCTCGATCTCGATGTCTTCCTTTTCACTGATTGCCTTGATAGTGTCTGCTAGAACTGTAGAACCGAAGGTAGGCTTGTTGATAAAAGTTGCGCCCTCAACCACCTGTGAGACTCTTTCATCTAGCTGCCATCCGTTAGTACCTTCCACACAATGCACCACCGGAAGGTTTTTCCCCTCCTGAGTCTCCATATAGTTCGACTGATGAGTGTCGCGTGTAACAAAAACATCCTTGATGGAATAGGACTTAATCTTTTCCACAACCGCAGGAACTATAGCCACAGCCTCCTTCGAACCCAACGCCCCATCTACAAAATCCTTCTGCATATCTACAACAACAAGTATTTTCCTCATAACTCCCTCCTTTATCACAACTACTATATTTAATATACGACAAATATTATATCAAAAAAGAAATTTCGTTATAAAATCGTAAAATTTGCCGAAGTTATCTTTAGTCTACAAATGAACGTGTAATTATTTGGCAAATTTTTTATGAATTGGAGAGTAACATGAAGGCATTTACAGAAAGATTTCAAAGAGACCCCGGTCAGGGACCAAAGAAGCGCATCAGTTCAACACTTCTTTTTATCCTGGTACCCATCATCATTGTGAGTATCGTGTTTATCATTATGTTCCTGAGTAATCAGGCAGAAAGCCAGATAAAATCACTCTCGGCAAACGTGCTCCAGGCAGAATCTAACTACAACGCAGAGAAGTTTGGTGCAAGAGTGCAGAACGTTGTTGCCAGAGGCGAAGCCTTCGCCAAATCTGCAGAATCCACAGATTTCGCAAATAAGAAAGAATATCAGGATTTCATGAGCAACTCAAACAATATGGGTGACCTCAAGAATCAGGGCATCTACACCGGATTTGAAGACGGTGGTATGTTCTATGCAGATTATTCAGAGGTTCCGGCTGATTACGATCCGAGGTCCAGAGGCTGGTATCAGGATGCTCTCAGTCAAAACATGACTTCTTTCACTATTACTGCACCTTATGTTGATGCCATGACCAACGCTCTCTGTGTATCCTTCATAAGAAAGATGAACTTAAAGAGCGGTGAGACCGGTGTTGCCGGAATAGACATTTTCCTTGACGAGCTTGCATCTGAAACTGCAGCTATGAAGCCTATGCAGACCGGAATATCTGCAATCATTGCTGATGGCATGATTCTCGGTAATCCGGATCCTTCCGTTAACGGCAAGCTTGTTTCCGAATCCGGAGATGCTCTTCTTGCTCAGGCAGTAGAGAAGGTTAAGCCTAATCAGCCGATTTCACTTAAAAACGGCAAGAGTGTATACTACGTAGCGGCTTCCGAAGTTCCAAATACAAACTGGGTTCTCTATTCAGCAGTTCCTGAGGCAGATGTTCTTGCATCACTCAGAGGATTCCAGAGAGTCTGCATCATTATCATGGTTATCATCATAGCTGTCATCATCTTTGTTCTTCTGACAGTTATAAGCACTGTTATCACTGTTCCTCTTCGTAAGGTTACGACTGCGGCAGTTAAGATTTCCGAGGGTGACTTCGACGTTGACCTTCCTACAGAGTCTCAGAATGAGATCGGTCAGCTTGCCGTTGCTTTCAGCAAGACAACAGAACAGCTTAAGAATTATCAGGGCTACATCGATGAAATCTCCGGAGCCCTTTCAGAAGTCTCCGAAGGCAATCTTACTATTGAATTAAAGCGCGAATACGTTGGTCAGTTTGCTAAGCTCAAGACCAACATGGATAAGCTTGTTTCAAATCTCAGAACCATCGTAGGCTCCATTATGGATTCCACAAAACAGGTGGACAGCGGAGCTGTTCAGATTTCCGATGGTGCCCAGGGTCTTGCCCAGGGTGCTACAGAGCAGGCAAGCTCTATTGAAGAGCTGTCAGCCGAGATTTCACAGATCAATGATGAGACCATGCACATGGCAGACAATGCCCGTATTGCACAGCAGCAGATTCATAGCGCCGAGGAACAGATCAATACAAGCAATACCCAGATGATCGATCTCCGTAAGGCAATGGAAGATATCACAGATAAGTCACAGCGTATTTCAACCATCATCAAGACCATAGATGATATCGCCTTCCAGACCAATATCCTTGCACTTAACGCCGCTGTAGAGGCTGCAAGAGCAGGTGCGGCAGGCAAAGGCTTTGCGGTTGTTGCTGACGAGGTTCGTAACCTTGCGGGTAAGTCATCAACTGCTGCCCTTGATACCTCCAACCTCATCACAGAGACTATCGCTGCAGTCCAGACCGGTGACAAGCTCACCATCCAGACTGCAGAGTATCTCAAGAGTACTCAGGAATCTACCAAGAAGGCTGTTGAGCTCATTGCAGAGATCACCGGCGCAACGGATCACCAGAAGCGCTCCCTCAATGATATCAAGCAGGGCATCGATCAGATTTCCAGCGTTGTTCAGACCAATGCTGCTACCGCTGAGGAAAGTGCCGCAGCAAGCCAGGAGCTTACCAGACAGGCCAATGTCCTTTCTGACGAAGTTCATAAGTTCTCACTTTGATAGTGCTGTAAACCTGGAAGGAGGGGAAATCCCCTCCTTCTTGTATTTTGATCCACCAGGGACGGTTCTCGCTTGC